>JAUYGX010000084.1 GCA_030690365.1 Bacteroidales bacterium
GGTGGAGGATAACCCCCCACCTGGTAGATAGGCTCCAGCTCAACGAATTGAAAGTAGCCTTCTTTTTGCTTGGTAAAAGTAGAAAAATAAAAATAAAAATAATGAACGAATATATTGGATTTAGACACAGTATCTTTAGGGTAAGGGGTAAAATTCAGGGAAAGGTTGATTTGCGGATTAAATTAATACTGCTGATAAATAATTACAAATCAACAAAAAACTATCTTTTTACAACCATCTTTTTTGTGGTTGTTTTACCGTCCAGAATAACCTGAACAAAATAAATGCCTTCGTCCAAACCGGAAGCCTGAATGGCTACTTCAAACAAATCGTCGTTTACCTGCCCGCTAAATAGTTTTTCGTGTTGGCTTCCATCCTGATTTAACAGCAACACCTCTATATTTTGTCCATTGGCATTTCCAATTTTCACTGTTCCTGTTTCATTCACAGGATTGGGGAAAACCGAAATCAAAGCTTCATTTTCCAAATCTGCGGAAGCTGATTCCTCTGCGTTTGCAGGATCGAAAAGCAGAAATCCCATGGGCGTGTTCCATTTGTTGCCGTGTCCGCGCTGGTTTCCTTTAAAACCTCTGCCTTTGCGGTGGTTGTTCATTCCGTATTTTGGGCAATCACCCATATCAGGATTCAGGTCTCTGATTTCGTCAAGCGACTGTCTGATTTCGCTACTGTGATTCAAGGCGATATTTCTCACGGCCTGCATGCTTTCCTGCATATCGGCCCGCATGGCATCGAAGTTGGGATCGTCGCGACGTGCTCCGGGAACAAAATCTTCGCTTTCTCTCCAGGCTTTAAACATCGCCTTGCGCACCTGTATCTTTTGGCGGGCCAGATCAATGGTTTCTTTTTCGGCATTGGAAAGCTGGATGTCGAACGCAAGCCGCTCTTTGGCAACCATAGGGATCATTTCATTGTTAATCATCGGATTAACACCCGACCGCATGCCATATCCCATGTTACGGCAATCGCCATTTCCCCTGTTTCCATTTCTACCCATGCCTCGTCCGGAACCTTGTCCAAACCCCGGAAAGGGCCTGTCAGAATTCATCAACAACAAGGTCTCAGGATTTTCAAGCCGGTCGAGCCAAAATTCCTGACCTGTATTCCCATCCGCATTTTTTATTTGAGTGACCCCGTTTTTTTCATGAATAGCTTTTATTTCTTCCACCCATTTGGATTTGTGGTCGTCGATAAACTGCCTATACGCTTTGTTTTGATCGGGATGATTGGCCGTAATTTCTTCTGCCCGGGCAATACAATTATAGGTGCCCCCATTTCCGTTTCTGCCACGTTTACCATTCTGTGAAAATCTGCTATTGCCAAAGGTCGTTTGTATTTCCTCTAACCGGGACTTCTCCTTTGCAGACAGCGATTGTACATAAATATTTTGTTGCTCCACTAGCAATGGCTTCACCTGTTCATTAAAATAATTTTTAACTTCTTCGCGCGTTTGTTGTCTTTGAGCATTCTGCCCGATCAACAGGGAAGAGAAAAGTAACATCAAAGTGGTTACCCATAAAATTCGATTATTCATATTTCAAAGTTTTAAGATTTTCAGTTTAGACATTCTTATTGTCTTAAATATTCCCCAATTTGTAAACTTTTGATTGATAGGTTGCAAATTCGGGGAATAATGGCGTGATGTTAATATTTTGTTAATATTTTCCTTGTTGCAACATGTATATTTTATTGACGTTAATTTGCACATATTAATAATCATTCTAAATTATGAGGGAGTTAACGATCAGAATAGGAGGATTACTTTTCCTGTTCCTAATTTTTGCTGTTTTTTCAGGATGTAAACACGACCCTGATCCTATTATTGATGATACCATTGTTGTTAGTGATGTGTGTTATGAAGATACCGTGTATTTTCAAAACGATGTTCTGCCCATGCTTTCGTCCACCTGTGGGACCGCCGGATGTCATAATTTAGGTACGGCAAAAAATGGTGTAGTGTTGGTTGATTACCTTTCCGTTATGCGGACAGGAGGGATCAACCCGGGCAATCCTGCTTCGAGCGACATTTATAAGGCATTGAATAGCTCTGATGAGCGCATGCCACCATCACCAAAGCCTCAGTGGACCGACTTACAAAAGAGCCTGCTTCTCACCTGGATTTCACAAGGAGCAAAGAACAATAAATGTTTAAACCTGCCTTATTGCGATACAACAAATGTGACCTATACAGCAAGTGTGCTTCCAATTTTAGAACAATATTGCTTCACTTGCCATAGTGGCCCAAATCCCTCATATTACCTGGACCTTAGCAATTTTGCGCAGATCTCTGCCTTTATTGAGAATGGGGTTTTAGTGGGGGCAATTAATCGTGAACCGGGTTTTTATCCCATGCCAAAAGGAAGTGATCCCCTTACCCGCTGTGAAATCAGGACAATTGAAATTTGGATTGAAAACGGTGCAACAAATAACTAAAATGAAAAGAAAAACTACTCTGACAATCGCATTTATTATCCTGGTTTTAATGAATGCATGTTATTACGACAGCGAAGAAGCGCTTTATCCCCAAAATAGCTCTTGCGACACGGCCAATATAACCTATTCAGAATCTGTTTCCCCCATACTTTCAGCTCAATGTGCTGGTTGTCATACGGGTTTCGGGGCCAATGGAAATGTTCAGCTCGACAGTTACGAACATATTGTATCAGCGGTTAACAATGGGAGCTTATTGGGAGCCATCAGGCATGAATCAGGTTGGTCGCCAATGCCACAAAATACTAACAAACTAGATGATTGTTCAATTAATAAGATCGAAATTTGGGTAGCTGCGGGAACGCCGAATAACTAATATCCACGAATATGAAAAAGTTTAAAATCCTTATAATAATCGCATTAACACTGGGACTTTTAGGAGGAACCTATGCCTGGTTTTTTGTTTATAACAAACCCCACCGCGACATTGAAAATGCCACTGCTGATTTTACAGAAACCGCCGAAAACCTATACAATCATTATGTAAATGGATTGAATGCGGAAGACAAAAATTACGACGGCGCTGTTATTGAGTTTATAGGAAACCCAACTGCGGTTGAATCGGCGGATAGTTTAAAGGTGGTAGTTTTTGTTTTTAACCAGGGCATGTTTGGTGATGAAGGAATCCGTTGTACCCTGCTTCCCTGGCACAACGATAAAACTGAAGACTTATCACCCGATCACCCTATTACCATCAAGGGTTTCTGTGCCGGATACAATGGCACAGACATTATTTTAGAACAATGTTCAATTATTAATCACTAACAATAATACTGCCATGAAAAAACTATTGATGCTCTTGACGCTTACGCTTGCCTTGTCACAGTTTGGACAAGCACAGCGCTATATCACTAAAAACGGACACATCTCTTTTTATTCCGATGGTCCATTGGAAAAAATCGAGGCCCACAACAACCAGGTGAACTCGGCACTTGACATAAAATCAGGGGACTTTGTATTTAAAGTATTGATGAAGTCGTTTAGTTTTGAGAAAGCCCTGATGCAGGAGCATTTCAACGAAAACTATGTAGAAAGTGATCAGTTTCCGAATGCTTCGTTTGTGGGAAAAATCACCAACCTCAATGACATCAACTTTACCAAACCAGCCACTTACGAGGCTATGATAGAAGGAAAGCTCACCATACACGGGGTAACAAAACCGGTGATGGAAACTGGCACCTTTGTAGTTACCAGTGGTGCCGTTGAAGGCAAATCGGTATTTATGGTAAAACTGGCCGATTACAACATCAGCATTCCCGGCGCAGTGACCGGTAAAATTGCAGAGGAAATTCAGATTACCGTGGATGTTAATCTCGAACCACTTAATAATTAATACATTGACTCATCATCATTCCCCAATATCAATACAAACCAAAAGAATGAAAACGATTGTTGCAACACTCTTACTTTTATTTTGTGCCAGTACACTGCGGTTGACGGCTCAGGATAATTTAATGGACATGATAGGCGATACCAAACCCGCCACCGAATACGCTTATGCAACGTTTAAATCTACCCGGATTTCGCTGGGGCAGTCGGTTGAAAATCCACCCAATGGGAATTTGATTTTCGATGTGCAACATCATTTCGGACCGGGAAATATTGGGTTCAACGACTTTTTTGGCCTCGACCAGGCAACCACCCGGCTTGGACTTCAATATGGTATTACCGATTGGTTAGCAGTGGGGGTTGGCCGATCGACACTTGAAAAAACGGTGAATGGATCGGTAAAAATAAAATTGCTCAGACAAAGCACCGGTGAAGCAAACAGTCCTGTTTCTATCAGCTATTTCGGAGACGCTGCATTAAGTACCCTTAAATGGGCCGACCCTGTGAGGACTAATTATTTTTCGTCCAGATTGTCGTTCGCCAATCAGGTGCTCATAGCACGTAAACTGAGCAAAGCACTTTCACTTCAATTAAGCCCCACCTATATTCACCGCAACCTGGTTGAAAAATCCACCGACGAAAACGATGTATTCGCCGTTGGTGCAGGTGGCAGGGCAAAACTCAGTAAACGCATCAGTTTGAATGTGGAATATTATTACGTTTTGTCGGCCCAAACAGCCAAAGATTACGACAATTCATTGACGGTAGGTTTAGACATTGAAACAGGAGGCCATGTTTTTCAGTTATTCTTCACCAATTCCCAGGGCATTATTGAAGAGCATTTCATACCAAAAACCACCGGAAAATGGTTAAATGGGGATATCCATTTTGGATTTAATATCTCCAGGAACTTTGTATTGAAAAAACCCAAAGAATTCCGCGATTAGGCCTTTTTAATCATGAAGTGTGTTGAGTATCCGGTTTCTCAGTATTTCAATGTCATTACCAACGCTATTTGTCCCTGAAGTAAACTCCTACATAATATAAGGAGTTTGAGCAGAAGCAATAATTACGTTGAACAACCGTAGAAAATAACCTACAAATCCGGAGATTTTGCTTTGGTTTCCAAAGGCTTGATGTGTGTTAAAGTACGTTTCAATAAGGTGGTATAAATGGGCTGATTCCCCAGCTGTGCCGTAATGACAGAGGCCACGGCTGTGGTAATCAACAGCGGCAGAATGAGTTCATAATTGGAGGTCATTTCGATGGCCAGAGCAATTCCGGTTAACGGTGCCCTTACTGTAGAAGCAAAAATCCCGGCCATCCCGGCAACGGCAAAAACTTCCGGGTTGGCCACCAGATCAGGAAAAAAGTACTGCATCACACCACCGTACATCATGCCAAGTACCACTCCCAATGCCAGCATGGGCGCAAAAATCCCGCCAGGAACTCCTGTTCCATAACTAAAAATGGTGAGGAAAAATCGGGCTACAAAAATCAATAATAACACCTTTAAGGTAAACGATGCGTTGAGGGCATCGTAAATGGTGCGGTATCCTCCACCGATAATCCCGGGCAAATAGATTCCCACCAAAGCAATCAATATCCCTGCTCCTACTCCAATCAATATTCGTTGGGCAAATGTTACACGGTCGAACAGATTCAAAGCCAGAATCAGCAACTTGTTAAAGGCAAATCCCAGCAGACTGAACACCAAACCCAACAACACAAATAGCCAAAGATTGTTGATGGCCTGCTGTCCGAAAACCATCATCCTGATCACTGGGTCAACGCCGGTAATCAACCTCACCACAATATCGGCCGTAGCTGAGGCCACCATAATAGCGGCTGCCGAAAAGAAGTTGAATTTAAAATGACCATACATTTCCTCCCTGACAAAGATGATTCCCGAAAAGGGGGCGTTAAAGGCGTAGGTCAATACTGCGGCAGCACCTTTAGAAATCAAAGGATTGGAATGGTCTTCGTTTAGGTGGAAAATATCCCGGATCATTTTCCCGATACAGGCACCAATCTGAATGGTAGGCCCTTCGCGGCCCAGCAACAAACCGCTGCCCAAACTAAATAATGAACCAATAAATTTTACAGGCAGAACGCGTTTCCACCTGAGGGGTCGCACCTCATCCAAAGCACCTTCGATTTCCTGTACTCCGCTACCGGCAGCTTCCGGTGCAAAATAATGCACCATCAGGATGGCGACTATTACCCCTGTAACAGAAAATAACACCGGGAGTATCCATCCCATAAAGCCATCAGTTCCGGCAGAAGTAAATAATTGTGCCCGTATTAAGTCCATTTGTTGGATGATCATCCGGAATAAGCTCCCTGCCAGCCCGGCCACCAATCCCACAATCATAGCAAAAAAAACCGCCTGCAATGCAAGCGGTTTTTAAAAGACAGGCCTAAGCCCTGAAAGTATGTGGAGTTGCGATTGTATTAGGAGATCAATTCAAATTTAAAATTGATCAGTACCTTTTGTCCGGCAAATTCAGCCAAATTTTTATCTTGTATCTTTTCGATGGCATTAACCACATAATTTTGTAATTCAGGTGATAAACTATTGGAAGCATCTACTTTCAAAGTTCCGTTATCCTGAATAATCATGCTGACAACTACACAACATTGAGTTTTCTGCTCAATGGCAAATTCAGGATAGTTAATCTTCTTTTTAACTAAATCAACTACTGAAGCTCTAACTGCTTTGGAGGCAGGAACCGGTTCGCTGGCGAAGGCTGTTGCTGCAATAAACAAACACAGCATAAATACGGTTGCGATTCTTGATTTCATGACTTTATTCTTTTAAGTTTACATTAATGGTTGCGTTAATGCCTTAGCTAACCGCGTGCCAAAGATTTTTTAAGTTTGATTATCTGACTATTACTTGCGCTTTTCCTTAAAATGATACCAAAATGGTCGTTTTAAAACTGTACGATACCGAAACATACTTGTACACATGCGAACACCTTTTATAATTTTGATTTACAATATGTTAACGAATTTTTAACATTTAAATAAAGTATCCGGAAAAGTATTGAACAATCGGGATCAATTAACTGATTCAAGGTTCAATTTTTGAGAAAATGAGGTCATTCTGGTCTTGGTCAATGAGATAAATCAGTTCGGCTTTTTAGAAACCGTCTAAATTTTACCCGTAGGGAAAGTATATGGGTAGAAAACGGAATATAACTGTAATTGTATCGTCCGCCCCAGGCGGACGAAATAAACAAACAAGGTGATTATTCTACCCATATTTGGCTCCTAACGGAGCCTTAAAACAAAATTTAGACAGTTTCTTAATTCTGTTCACTTTATTTCTGAAATCGCAGTCTCATTGAGGTAATGTATTTGATATATTGAGGAGAATTTGCATAGTGCCATGAGCTAAAGAAACTCAGGCATGGGTAGAGGCGGTGAGTAAAGTATGTTTAATTTGCTTAGCACCACGGGCTAAAGCCGCATGGCAATGGATATTGGCTTATTAATAAGAACATGGTTACTATGAGGTGCAGCGCACCGTCAATATTTGTAGAATAACGAATGAGATTTTATCAAGGTGCAGCGCACCGTCATATTTATGTATAAGGAATATAGAACCCCATAGAATATCAGAAGTTAGAAAGGAAGTAGTTAAGCAATGAGGCCTAGGCAATCAATTCAAATTTTACCTTAACCAATACCCTTTGACCGCTTGATTTAGCCAGATTATCATTCCTTAAGTTTTCAATGGTATTGATCACATAATCTTGCAATTGGAGAGAAAGACTGTTTGAGGCATCTACTTTTAAAGTACCGTCATCCTGGATAATCATACTTACCAAAACACAACATTCCAATTTATTCTTGATAGCAAATTCAGGATATATCAGGCTTTTCTTAACCAAATCAACCACGGAATCTCTCGTGGCTTTGGAGGCGGGAATAGGTTCGTTAGCAAAAACTGTGGCCGAAAACAGCATACACAGCATAAGTAAAGTGGCGATTCTTGATTTCATGACTTGTGTTTTTTAATTTACATTAATGGTTGCGGTATCAACTGTACCAAACATATGCCAAGGACATTTATTAACTGATTTGATGATAGTTATATCCATACGGAACCCATCTGATTCCCATCTTCCAATTATAAACTGTACGTCGTTGAACGTGGTTTGTACAGTTGTGAACAGTGACTATAAATTTGATATTCATATAGTTAAAATTATATTAACGTTTGGGAACGGAAAATCCTGCACAATTACCGAAAACTACATTTCCGTTAATTGAGAACCTTAATCACAGGTACTTTTTTCATTGCGACCTAAAATTATTTCAAGTTGGGTTGATACATCAAAAAGAAGGCTCCTATTTATTTTCTCACTAAGTTTGCAGCTGTTTTTCAACCGCTAGCAATCACGACCATGGAATTTCCTGAAAACGAAAAAAAGTCATTGAATTTTATCGAATCTATCATCGAAGAAGATTTGCAAAATCATAAAAACGAAGGACGTGTTCACCTTCGTTTTCCACCTGAACCAAATGGTTATCTGCACATTGGACATGCCAAATCCATTTGCCTGAACTTCGGACTGGCCGAAGACTACAATGGGCTTTGCAACCTTCGCTTCGACGATACTAATCCCGAAAAGGAAGACATAGAATATGTGGATTCCATCAAAGAAGACATCCAATGGCTGGGTTTTATATGGGATAAAAGCCCTTATTATGCCTCCGACTATTTTGAGCAACTGTACAAATGGGCCGAAATGCTTATTGAACAAGGTAAAGCTTATGTAGACGAACAGCCTCAGGAACTCATCAGCCAGCAGCGGGGTGTGCCTACACGACCCGGAACGGAAAGTCCATACCGCAACAGACCTATTACCGAAAGCCTGGATTTATTTCGCCGTATGCGGGCAGGCGAATTTAAAAACGGACAGATGATTCTCCGCGCGAAAATTGATATGAGCTCTCCCAACATGCACATGCGCGACCCGATTATGTACCGAATCCTGCACCAGGAACATCACCGCACCGGTAACGATTGGTGCATTTATCCCATGTACGATTATGCCCACGGGCAATCCGACTATATCGAAGGCATTACCCACTCGGTGTGTACGCTGGAATTTGAAATCCACCGCCCTCTATACGACTGGTTTTTAGATCAGATCACCGACAGCACTTACCGTCCGCGACAGATTGAATTTGCACGCCTAAACCTGAGTTATACAGTGATGAGCAAACGAAAACTGCTCGAACTGGTGCAAAAAGGTCTGGTAAACGGTTGGGACGATCCTCGGATGCCCACCATTTCCGGTCTTCGCCGAAGGGGCTACACACCTGAATCGCTGCGCAATTTTGCCGAGCGCATCGGTGTGGCCAAACGCGACAATGTGATCGACATGGGCGTTTTGGAATTTGCTGTCCGCGAACACCTCAACAAAATTACCGATCGTGTGATGGCCGTTCTCGACCCGCTAAAGGTGATCATTACTAATTATCCCGAAGGCAAAACAGAAAATATGATGTTGGTGGACAATCCCGAGAACCCCGACAGTGCCAGCCACGAAGTACCCTTTAGCCGGGAAATATACATCGAGCAGGACGATTTTTTGGAAGACGCCCCCAAGAAGTTTTTCCGCCTGGCTCCTGACCGTGAAGTCCGGTTGAAAGGAGCATATATCATTAAATGTGAAGACTTTAAAAAAGATGAAAACGGACGCATTACCGAAATTTATTGCACCTACGACCCTGAATCTAAGAGCGGGGAAGCAGGATCGCAGCGCAAGGTAAAAGGCACCCTGCATTGGGTGTCGGCACCACATGCGATAGATGCTGAAGTAAGGCTGTACGACCGTCTTTTCGTGGATGAAGATCCGGCCGGACATAAAGAAACGGATTTTAAAGAATTTATCAATCCTGATTCACTCAAAGTGATCGCAAAGGCCAAGCTGGAACCCTGGCTGCAAAAAGCCATGGCCGGCGACAAATTCCAGTTTCAACGCCTTGGGTACTTTTGCGCCGACAAGAGCAGCAATTCCGGACATTTAATCTTTAACCGCACCGTTGGATTGCGCGACAACTGGGCAAAGAGCAATGCATAACACTCAGTATCTGGCCGATAATAAACATGGAATTTTTTCTGAAAAAATCAAGTATAATTCTTGACCGATATTGATCAAAAACTTTACCTTTGCGCCCATCATTGCCTGATGGTGTAACTGGCAACACGTCTGACTCTGAATCAGTTAGTGTACACGTCCGAAGCAACACTACCAAGCTAATTCCCAGCGATCTACAGTATCCAATTTTCCGGTTGTACCAAACGGTACAATGTAACGGACAATGTAGTGTGCATTTGTACCAAAATTCGTCGATCAATAAAAGAAGAACATATCTGGTTTATAAAAATTCAAATTTATAAAATTTCACACTCCTTCCGATTTCAACTCGTAAGCGCTTTTCAATGATGATGCGAAGCGGGTCAAGGGCGTGATTCCAATAAAAATAATCAAGACATCACGTTCACATGCCCTTTACGCGCTGAGCAGCAGAATTACTTTCGCGAATGAGGTGAAATCGTCACTTCAACGATACAATTTCTACCCCTGAGGAGTTCCGTTTTCCAGCACCAACTGTGCGGCTATTAACTACACGCGAGAATAAAAAAACTTTCTGAGTACTCAAATGATGGGCGTGGGATCACTCCTTCCGTATGGAAACAAGCCAACTTGATTTACTTTTGACCTCCTAGGCATCACGACAGCCTACTGTGGTGCTTGTTGCGAGAGAAAAACGCGATAAAAACAAGGTTGAAAAAAGCACGTTTATTTTCACATAATTGAGTCACATTACATTGGGTAGTACAATACAGGCATATGCGTCATGATCGACTTATACGGATGTACCTGCAAATGCCATAATCTACACATCCCGTATCACACCTACATTACTGACGTATCACCTACGAAGTGTCCCCTCTACTTTGTCTTTTCTCCTTAAGATGTACAGGACATTTTTGACAGGACACTTAAGGGTGCGAACCCTCTCCACAGTATGCTCTCGGCAACATTCGGGTGTGTTTTATAGGTACGAAACGGCAATAACGCACTTTTTTTGGTAAAACGCGTTTTTCAGAATCACACTTACAGGCACTTCTCAGATGGGGTCTGGAAATAAACCCCACAAACCATGCTGTGAGTATTCTTGAGGAATAATTTCAGAACTTGATAGTGCTCACATCCATATAATTATTACATTTGGGTGCTTCTAACCTAACATACTAGTGTCACGTCACAGATAATATGACGTAATTGAAAAAAAGTGTATCTTAGCAAAAAAAAAGCTATGAACACTTACAAAGTTACTCTCACACATGAAGAGCGAAATCAATTGACCGAGATTACCCGAGCCGGAACTCAT
>JAUYGX010000085.1 GCA_030690365.1 Bacteroidales bacterium
GGTGGAGGATAACCCCCCACCTGGTAGATAGGCTCCAGCTCAACGAATTGAAAGTAGCCTTCTTTTTGCTTGGTAAAAGTAGAAAAATAAAAATAAAAATAATGAACGAATATATTGGATTTAGACACAGTATCTTTAGGGCTTGGGGTGAATGAGTTGAAAATCAATGAACCAGGACTTCCCGGAAAGGACCCAAGGTTAAAGGGCTGATGCACCGGGCTAAAGCCACGGTGCATTGGATTGGGTTTGGGCTGATCGTCCGACTTCTGACTTCTGACTTCCTACTTCCCAACTTTACTATCTTTGCACTCACTAATTCTCAACTATGCAACCTACCGACCTTCCGCAATGGCTGCCCACTACCCTCAAAGAAGTACAAGAAAGGGGCTGGGATGAGCTGGATGTAATCCTTTTTAGCGGTGATGCTTATATCGATCATCCATCATTCGGGATGCCGGTCATCGGTCGTGTGCTCGAAAGCATGGGGCTCAAAGTGGCTATTGTTCCTCAACCAAACTGGCGCGATGATTTGCGCGATTTTAAGAAGTTGGGGAAACCCCGGCTATTTTTTGGCGTTTCGGCAGGTGTAATGGATTCGATGGTAAATCATTATACTGCGGGAAAAAGGTTGCGCTCAAACGATGCCTATACCCCCGGAAATAAAGCTGGTTTCAGGCCCGATTATCCTACCATTGTTTATTCAAAAATACTTAAGAACCTGTTTCCCGATGTGCCAATCATTGCTGGTGGGGTGGAGGCTTCGTTGCGCAGGGTGACCCACTACGATTATTGGCAAAATAAGTTGTTGCCATCGATGATCGTCATGAGCCAGGCGGACTTAATTGTTTATGGGATGGGCGAAAAACCACTGATGCAGGTGGTGGATTTGATGCTTCGAGGAGTGCCGTTTAATAAAATTAATACGGTTCAGCAAACCGTATTTAAGGTGAGTTCGCGGGATCAAATTCCAGTAAACAAAAAATGGGAGACATTCGAGTTGAACTCGCATGAGACCTGTTTGGAAGACAAAGTGGCTTACGCGAAAAATTTCAGGGTAATAGAGGTGGAGTCGAACCGCATGAATGCAAAAAGGTTGGTGCAAAAATCAGGTGACGAGTTTGTGGTCATTAATCCTGCCATCCCCTGGCTACAGGAAAAAGATATTGATTTTGCCTTCGATTTGCCTTACACCAGGCTTCCTCATTTTAAATACAAATTCAAGGGGCCTATCCCTGCATACGAAATGATTAAATTCTCGGTCAACATGCACCGGGGATGTTTCGGAGGATGTAGTTTTTGTACCATTTCTGCCCACCAGGGCAAGTTTATTTCCTCACGCTCCGAACGGTCTATTCTTGAAGAAGTGAAAAAAGTAGCACAGTTACCTGATTTTAAAGGCCATATTTCGGATTTGGGCGGTCCCTCTGCAAATATGTACAAGATGCAAGGCAGGGATTTGGGACAGTGTGCTTTGTGTAAGCGTCCATCTTGTATTTATCCAACTGTTTGTACCAACCTGGAGGCCGATCACGGGCCCATGTTGGATTTGTATAAAAAAGTGGACGAGGTTCCCGGAATCAAAAAAGTCACCATTGGAAGTGGCATCCGCTACGATTTACTGTTGCCCGAGCGCAATAAAAATGGAGGAAAGTCGATGGACGAGTACATCCGGACAATTGCTCAAAAGCATGTGTCAGGACGATTAAAAATTGCGCCTGAACATACGGCCAAAGATGTGCTAACGCTCATGCGCAAACCCCCATTTGCCTTATATGATCTGTTCCAGAAGAAGTTTATGAAGGCCTCGCAGGATGCCGGATTAAAACAGCAGATTATTCCTTATTTCATCTCCAGTCATCCGGGTTGCACCGAAGCCGACATGGCCCAACTGGCCGTTGATACTAAAGACGCTGGTTTTCAACTTGAACAGGTTCAGGATTTTACACCAACTCCAATGACCAATGCAACCGTGATGTATTATTCGGGGATTAATCCGGACAACATGAAACCTGTTTATTCGGCTAAAACCGCTCAGGAGAAAAAAGCGCAGAACATGTTTTTCTTCTGGTACAAACCAGAATTTAAACAGCTTATTCAGACACGATTGATGAAGCTAAAGCGACCCGATCTGGCCTCCCGGTTGTTGGACAAGAAACGTTAAGCCATATTGGTAAAAACCGCTTGCACGTCTTCGTCATTATCAATCTTTTCAAGTAATTTTTCAATGTCCTCAGTTTGCTCTTCGTTAAATTCGACAGGCGAGTTGGGAAAACGCTGCAGGCTGGATTTTTTTACCTGAATGCCCATGTCTTCAATGGCTTTCATCAACGAGCCAAATTGGGTATACTCGCCATAAGCATACACCACACCTCCTTCTTCATCAATTTCCTCCAGTCCGGCATCAATCAATTCCAGCTCAAGTTCTTCAATATCCATTCCCTCTGTTTTGTCAAACTCGATCACGGCCTTGCGGGTAAACATGAAGTCCAGCGACCCTGATGGGACAAAAGCGCCGCCTGCTCTGTTGAAATAGCTGCGCATGTTGGCCACTGTACGCGTGGTGTTATCGGTGGCACATTCCACTACTACCAGGATCCCATGTGGCCCTTTGCCTTCATAAATGGTTTCGACAATGGTTTCAGAATCTTTGCCCGCAGCTCTTTTAATGGCCGCATCAATGTTGTCCTTTGGTACGTTGTGGGCCTTGGCATTTTGGATGGCGTTGCGCAATTTGGAGTTTGATTCCGGATCAGGGCCGCCTTCTTTGGCTGCCATTGTAATAATTTTTCCAAGGCGGGGGAATATCCGTGACATCTGTCCCCATCTTTTCATCTTCGATGCTTTGCGGTATTCAAAAGCTCTTCCCATAAACAAAGTGATTTTATAAACTGATATTTTTTGAGGCGTCAAAATTATTAAATCCTATGCAAAGGTCACCCATTTTACGGATTTTTATTCATCCGAATGCCTCTAAATAATACCAAATTGCTAATTGATTGTGTCTGAGGATGTAACGTTAGGATAAGCAAATGGCTTTCCAATTCAAATCCCTTGAAAAGCCATCTTGCAAAGTCCCTTTCGGATAAACACCTCAACAAATAGCCAAGTCCATTTGTTTGCCGGAAAAACCTGTCTTCATTAACCTGTTTTGCCTGTTTTACAAACAGTTCATCATAGTTTTCAAACAGGTTCCTGTAGTGACCAAAAATCAAAATCAAGTGATTTCCGAGTGGTTTTTCAAGCAGTTGAGTGATGGCCTCCGGGCTATTCAGTTCGATTTCAAGTTGTGTACGGAAGAGATTCGACGAACTCCCGGATTGAAGTATGTTTCCTTCCGTCATCCATAGAAGGTCAAGGCTGGTGCCTCCGATACAAAAAAAGGGTGCAGGATTAGGAGCAACGATCTTCCTGATTCCGATGCCCAGATCGGTTCCAAAGTGGGTGAGAAGTTGTATTTTTATGTCATGCCAAAGGAAATGGTACAATGAGCAAGCCTGAGTTTGTTGTTTTCTTTGTCGATACGTGCATTATTGGCACCCGCCTGCAAACGGGCCGTTGGGCTTGCAACTGTGCGTCTGTTTTTATTAATTATTGATTTGATTAGTGTTTGCTATGATTTATTGTCAATTATTAAAGTTGAAGGAATTTTAGTAAGCCAAGCACTTTTTTCATCAATCAAATTTTTCCATCCAAATATACTTATTATCATTAAACTCTGTTGGCTAAGAGAATCTAAATCAATTCTGTTCGCATTTATCAGATTAATATGATTTGGGGCAATTTGCTCAGTTGCTTTTATCGATTCTTTCGCATCAATATTGTTTTTTATTCGTCCATTAACATCTACGATTGTAATCTGAGCATCTGAATTATGAATTAATTTTTGTGCCAGTTTTATTAAGAATGCGTCATTTTCAGTAAACAATGGAATAATAACTTTGTCAACACTCTTTAAGTCTTTATCTATCAGAACACCAACTGAGATATTGCTTTTTGAAATAATTAAATTGGTTCTTTCATCAAAGGGTGCATCTTTAAAGATATTCTCTTTTCCAGTGACTTGATTTATAATTCTATCGGGATTAATGATTTTTGTAGTTAAGCCAAATATCCTACCTAATAAACTTCCTTCAAAAATTGATTGACCTATACCGACGAGCAGCAAATCAAAATCGCCTTTATTGGCCACCGAAGCTATATCATTTTCAATATCATTCGATGCTTTAAACAGGGTTGTGATTTTTTGATTGAGATTATGTGATTCCTGAATTACCGGGTTAAAACTTTCCTTTTCATATTTATCTAAATTATATCTATTCAGTTCTTTGCTTGGAGATAAATGCATTACGGTAACAGAAGCACTTCCGTTAAGCCTTCTAATCAGACTGTTTGCTAATCGCAGTAACGATACGCCCCTTTCAGGATTGCCAAATGATACCAATATTTTAAATTTACTAATTGCACTTAGCTCGAGTTCGGTTTCTGTTTTTGGGCTTTTGAAAGCCCAGTTTATAAATGCTAAAGCCGGACCTGTCATAAAGGTTGTAACCAATGCCATAATAACCATCATGGCAAAAATTTCGGGAGTCAGAACTCCTAAATCATACCCTATGTTTAAAATCACCAATTCCATTAAACCACGGGTATTCATCAAAGCGCCAATTGTTAAACTGTCTTTCCAGTTTTGACCAACATATTTTGCCGCCAATGCACTGCCGATAAATTTACCTGTAACAGCTACAACAATTATCAGCCCCGTTACTTTCCACAGATATGGGTCGTCAAGCAATCCGATTTGAGTACGCAAACCGGTAAATACAAAAAACAAGGGCAACAAGAGAACCAAAGCGACATCTTCGACTTTCTCAATAAAAATACTTCTGAATTTCGCATTATCGGGCATTATTGCACCAGCCATAAAAGCACCAAACAATGCATGAATCCCGATTACCTCAGTAGCATAAGCCGATAGAATGAGGGTAAGAAAAAAGATTGCGACAATCGGTTTGGTCAAGTTTTCTCTGGATGCATGAAGGTTTCCCACACGCATTAGAAAAGGCCGAACAACCTTTATCATAAAAATCACATACCCTAATGCCAAAAAAATTGTGTAAATGGAACTAACAAAAGAACCTGCTTTTACAATAGCAATAATAAATGCCAATAACGACCATGCAGTAATGTCGTCTGCTGCTGCACAAGTAATAACAATTGTTCCAATTCTGGTTTTATGGATTCCCCGTTCCTGTGTAATGCGGGCAAGTACCGGAAATGCGGTTACACTCATTGAAATGCCCAAAAACAATCCGAAAGAAGAAAACAGAACACCATCCGGTGCAAACGATTCATAAATAAAGTATGCTAAACCCATACCTAAGGCAAACGGAATGATGATGCTTGCATGACTGATAACTACCGCATCGTGGGCTTTATTTTTAAGTACCTTTAAATCCAACTCCATGCCCACAATAAACATAAACAAGATTAGGCCAATCTGGCTTATAAACTCTAGATTACCCAAGGAATGGACAGGAAATAGTGCAGATGAAAATTCGGGAAAGTAGAAACCAATTAAAGAAGGCCCAAGGATTATACCGGCAACAATTTCACCAATAACCGTTGGTTGGCCTATTTTTGTACACAACCAACCTAAAAGACGGGCTACAAATATAATGGTGACAATCTGTGCCAATAATATAGCCAACGGATGTTCCAAATTGAGAAGGAAAGAATTAACAAACTCGCCCCATTGACTAATTTCAGATTCCGGAATTATTATTTTTCGGCCATTTTCTAAATTTGAACCCTGCAAAACAATCCAATACATTAAAGCCGAAAATCCACCAACAATTCCTATATAAAAGATAATATTTCTAAATTTTTTCATTTTTAACGTATTAAAATAGTGGTCACAAAACTATATTTTATAATATTAACATTACTGAATTTGATTATTCTTCATTTCTATATTTCTTCATAATGTCCTTAAATAATTCTCCTATGGTAGGTGGCGTATAAGAAATTGCATTTGCACCAGAATTTATTGCCAGCCGTATTGTTTCCTCTGATTTTCCACCTGTAGCTAGTATTGCAATTTCGTTATTTATTTCTCTGATTATTTTAATGATATTCGAAGTCTTTTCTGCACCTGAAACATTAAATATATCCACGCCTGCTTTGATTCGCCCTTCAAAGTCCTCATTCTCTGAAACTACTGTTATAATGATAGGTATATCAATTTTATCTTTAAGTCGTTTTATTAAGTCATTTGATGCTGGCTTATTTAAAACAACACCTAGTGCACCTTGAAATTCTGCATCAATGGCAAGGTTAATAGACCTGTGTCCATTTGTTATTCCTCCGCCAACACCACAAAGAATTGGCTTATCAGATGCTAAAAAAAGCGAATGTGAAATTAGTGGCTGAGGTGTAAATGGATAAACCGCTATGATAGCATTTGCATTGGTGTTCCTAATAATTGCAACGTCTGTTGTGAATAAAAAAGATTTTAGTAACTGACCAAAAATTCGAATCCCCGAACACTCATTGATTACTTCGGGAACTGTAACTATATTTTTTCTTAATCTGCTTTGAAAAGTCGGAATTTTGTCCATATTTTTTGGTTTGGTAAGATTATTACTTTGTTAATTGAAAACTGATAATAGCCGTCAGTATCAAGGCTGAATAAATAGAGTCGACCATTCGTAATATTTTTTCATTTATCTAATGGTTTAGTATTAGTAAATCGATATGCTACAAAATCTATATCAGGACACGGAGTACAGGATGTTTCCAATCTTCCTTTTATTCTATCGCGGGATTCATGGTCAAGCCTTAATATCAACCGAACCGTTGTTTGTTCACCACAAAACCTGCTGATATCAGAAGTATTTATTATTTGACTGCCACTAATGTATTTTTTGGACAATGCAGATTGCCATGAAGTATTTGTGCTATTATTAATTCTGATCAAGTAATTTGTTTTATGCTTTGTGATTTCAAACCTGGCAATTGGACCATCAAGTTCCAGAGAGAAACAGCCTCTATTTATGTAGGACGATGAGGCTTCATCCAAATGCCATTCACCCAAAAAATCAAGGGATAGATTTTTAGACTTTGTCTCTTGATTACAGCCTGAATGAATACAGAGCAAAATAAATAGCCCGCTAAAGATTCTTTTCATAGTGCAATACTTTACAATGAAAATATTCTTCATTTACCTTTAAATTCTTGGGTAAAATTCAGAACTATTTTAATGCTGTCAACGGGAGTGAAATAAAGATTAGCAATTATGTAACAAGCCTGAAAAAATATGTAATGAGTCAGATTTTGACTTTCTGTAAGAACTCATTTCTGTAATTCTCGCTTAACGAAAGTTTGATGTTTTTTCCTTGGTCTGAAATTAAATTTGAGGTGATTTCATCAAATGAAAACACTTGAACAGCTTTAATGGAAAGGATTTCCTTTTTGTTTATTCTGCAAAAATCAGCGGTAGGGAGTAAGTCGGTCAGCTTATCAAATGTGATGTTTTTCAAAACAAATTCTTCTCCGTTAAATAATCGAGCAACCTTGTCGCGGCTATCGTTTTCAGATGTTTTGATGTAGGCAATCTTATCAAAAAACAGAATTGCTTTACCTTTGTTGGTGTTTAGATGAAAAAATTCTTTCGTTTCTTTTGCATTATTGTGCAGGCTTAAAGCTTTTTTCACAGCCTTTTCAAGCCGTTCTTTTGTTAAGGGCTTACGAACATAATCTACTGCATTAAGGTCAAAGGCATCAGCGGCATATTCCTTGTAAGCAGTTGTGAAAATTACAGGGCACCCATTTAGTAAATTAGCAACTTGCAAACCGTTCATTTCAGGCATTTCGATATCCAAAATACATAGGTCGTAATCCAGCTTGGGCAGTTCTGCGCAGAATTTTAACGGACTGTTAAAAGCCTTTACAACCTCTAATTCAGGAATTTGTTCACATAGCATTTTAAGATACGATAAACCTTTTAGCTCATCATCGAGCAGCAAGCATTTGAGCTTTGTGTTCAAGTAGATTAATTTTTAAGTGACTAATATAAACATCGCCTTCAATAAACTTATCAAGTTTGAAATTGTTCTTGTAGATTATTTTAAGCCTTTGTTCCAGTAATTCAGAGCCTAAGCCGCTATTCTCTTTTTTCATCGGGCTTTTTGCAGATATTTTATTGGCTACGTTAAGGCAAAAAACATTATCATTAAACTCGAAAACAATTGATATATAAGCATCAGGGCTTTGTAAGTCGGCATGCTTAAAAGCATTTTCAATGAGGTCAATAGAAATTAGAGGAGTTAATAGTTTCTGTTCATAAAGAGGTTCTGATTCATTAATCTTGGTTTTTACCTTTAATTCAAAAAGCGGACTAACTTTAATTTTATTAATTTCTATCAGATTTAAAGCAAATTCTATTTCTTCTTTTGGTGAAACATATTTCTTTCGACTATCATACAAAATGTAATCCAGAACATTTGCCAGTTTATCAAGTGCAAAATAGGTTTGGTATGCGTGTGATTGAATTGAGTTTAGGATGTTTTTAAAAAGATGGGGATTTAGTTTCGATTCAAGTTTTTCAAGTTGCAATGCATTGACACTGTTTTCAAGTTCTTGAAATTTTGATTCAGCCACCTTTTTCTTTTTCTCAGAATTTGAAAGCCTTAATATTAAATAGGTGAAAAGTATAATCACAATAAATCCAGCACCAAGTAAGATGTAGATAAAATGAATAGGTATTTCTTTAAACATATTCATATTGTTTTTAAATATTCAAAATGTAAAAATACAAACTTCTGCCGAGCGTTAGTAAAAAACAGCCCTTTTGCATCCTGAATGCTTTCGGAATTGGTTTGTCCGTTGGCTTGTGGGGTTTGTAAACCCGCCTGACTTGTTTACCGGTAGGCAGGCGCAAGTTCGGGTGTACTATTTTGTGGGTGGGTTTCTTTCTTCTTTTACAGGTGGCAAGAAAAAAATAAAATAAATTCCATCAAATTTGCACTGCCCGGTTAAAAAGCTAAACCTTTCTTATTTCAATTTTATCTATATCGTTTCTGTCTGTTTGTCTGTCTTTTACACTTGTTACCAAAAGGGTAATAGTTAAAGGAAGAAATAGCAGAATTGAAATATCATATGCCAGATTTTTTGTTCACAAATCATAATTATAGACTTACCAAATGATATACTTCCATTGGCGTCAATGAGAGGTGAGGGGAACAATCTGCGTTGATATTCATGTTACTTGAGTATATTATACAATGTCTTTCTTTTTAAAAATGGAACCTATGTCTTTGCCAAATCTCTGCACTGTCTCAATTCCTTTATTCAGAGATTCTGTAGAAATATCGTTGTACTGCCCACTACTTATGCTGTCAGCGTATTGCTGAGGATAGATTACGAATTTGCTGTTAACTGCAAAGTGTTTTTCAAGTTTAGCAGGTAGGTTATCAAGTACACCTAAATGGGACGAAGCACCTTTTCGGGCAGAAACCAGTACAAACAAATCTTCTTCATAAATATTTCTTGAAAGCGCAAGAAAATCTTCCCAATCCGTAAATATTTTAACTGTAATTGATGCGGTAAATTTTGCTTTTTTGAACAGCTTTTTAACTGCTTTCTCAGTTGCTTCATTGCAATACAAAAGAATTGGAATACTCAGCTCCTGAGCCAATTTTGCAATTTTGGCAAACCATAAACCAAAGCCGTTTTCATGTTCTGTAAACGGTGGTGCAGCAATAACAATTCTTTTGTGTAGCACTAAGGGTTTCACCAAATGACAAATAAAAATCGTCTTGTCTGTGCTATTCAATATACTGATTATTTTCTCGCCAATTAATTTATCAATGAAACCTGAACGTTGAGGCCACCCCATAACAATAATGTCAGACATAATTTCTCTCGAAATACGTGCTATGCCGCTTGCTGCATTATGGTCAATTGTTGTGATGATATTTACTTTTGTTTCAGTAGCAGATGCTTGTTTTACAAACTCTTCAAGTTTGTTTCTTGCTTTCAGAATATTAATTTCTGCTTCATTATTATTAACAACCACTGAAAGGATTGATACAGGATTTGCTGATTTTTTGTCCTTTATAAAAATAGCTAGTTCTAACAGTTTCTCAATGTTTGTAACATTTGCAATAGGCAAAAGAATGTGTTCATTTTGAAGTCCATTTGATCTTACAAGACCATCTGTATCATTTTCGGATTCAATAACAATCTTTTTAGCGGCTTTTTCTGTCGCAAAAGATGCTATTATACAGGTAATCAAAATCATAATGATTGTGCCATTCAGAATATTTTTATCCAATATTCCTGCTTTATAACCTATCAAAACAGCAGCAAGTGTAGCAGCCGCTTGGGCATTGCTTAGACCAAAAATAAGCTGGCGTTGTGCCTTTGAATACCTGAATACGAGTTGCGTAGCAAATGCCGCAACCCATTTTCCGAAAATAGCAGCTGCTGTCATAACAACAGCTATTATTAATGCTACCGGACCATTAAAAATTACGCTCATGTCAACAATCATTCCAACCGAAATAAGAAAAAACGGGATGAACAATGAATTTCCGATAAACTCAATTCGGTTCATCAATGCCGAAGAATGCGGAATCAATTTGTTTAGTGCTAATCCAGCAATAAAAGCGCCAATAATAGGTTCAACACCTGCTACTTGAGCCAAAAATGCTGCGAAGAAAACAACGGACAGCACAAAAATATAATGAGAATGTTTTTCGCTTTCCACCTTACGGAAAAACCATTTTGCTATTTTGGGAATCAGAAAAAACATAATCGCTGAAAAAATCAGAAGTGAAATGCCTAACTTAATCCAAAACTCCTGATTTAAGCTACCTTGATTATTACTTATAATAACGGCAAGTAACAATAAAGCAGCTGTATCTGTAATAATAGTTCCTCCAACTGTTATAGCAACCGCTTGATTTTTTGAAAGCCCAAATTTGCTTATAATTGGATAAGCAATAAGCGTATGTGAAGCAAACATACTAGCAGTTAATAATGAAGTATTAAAATTATAATCCAGTAGATAGTAAAATACAGAGAATCCAATACTTAATGGAAAAATGAATGTGAAAAATCCAAACAAAAGACTTTTATTGCGGTTCGCTCTAAATTCATTCATATCCAGTTCAAGACCTGCAATGAACATAATATAAAGCAGACCAATTGTTGAAAATAGGTCAACTGCAGAATTTTTTTCAAGAATGTTAAATCCGTGAGGTCCAATTATTACCCCAGCTATAATTAATCCAATAATTCCCGGAATATTTAATTTTCTCAGCAGAATGGGAGATAGCAGAATGATAAATAAAATCAAGGAAAATATTAGCACAGGATTTCCTAATGGCAATTCAAATTCTTTCATTATGTGATTAAAAAAATCTGTCATTTTTCCTATATAATGCGTTTAAGTAACAAGGGCGACAACAGGATAACCATAATCATCACACTAATGATCAATATGGGATCTTGTAACGGGAAGGAAATAGTATTTAAACTAATCATTCGTTTTTGGTTGGTTAGGCTGCAAAGTTAATAATTTTAGGCTTATCGCTCGTAGCACTTCAATCAGGGTTTTTTGCAATTCCGGGTCATTGCCGGCAATCAACTTTAACATGATTAATCCTTGTTTGGCTTTGTTTCCCTATGCTTGGTTAACTACCTTTGCCGCAAAATTTTTGTTTGAATGAAGAAGTTCACCGTTGTTTTATACCTGGCAGTGTTTTCCGTAATCGGGATGAAGGCACAGGTTTTTCAAAGAACGGTTGAGGTAAAGCAGGACTTAAATTATCAAAGCCTGGCTGCCGACAGCAGCGGAAGACAAATTTTTAACAGGTTTGCTTCCTCCTTTAACCTGTCTCCAAACCGAATTCAGCTCAAAGCGTCTGGCGTGTTCAAACTGGTTCTGGACAGAAACTCCGACGATGAGTTTTTGCTGTCGGTTTCCTTTTTCAAAAGGGCTATCACTGGCAACACAGAATTCAACGGATTTATGGCCGATTCAATTCTATGGCCAGGGATGGTAACTGCTCAAATCCAGGTGTATAACGGTCGAAATCTGGGGAAAGCACTTTCAGTAAACTGTCCTGCGGATGGGACACCGGTTAAAGTGGACATTTCCGAATGGGTAAAAGACAGGATAGGGGAGTTGAACTTACAGGTGCAAGAGGCCAAATTAAGCTTTAAGCGTGATCAGGCTGCAAAAGCCATGCACTGGATTGAACTGGTTGATCGTTATTATTCATACCGGGCTTTATTGACCACAATAAAAGATAGATATCAAAAGCATGCCAATGAAAACCGGCTTTCCATTGCCAACGCCAGTCGCGACCACATCGAACTGGAACGTTTAAAATGGTATTTCGGGCAGGAAACTTTCATCAGCGATTTACACCTGGACAAATACGATCCGGTGGATGTGTTAAAAACAATGGACCAAATCGCACGGTTAGTCAACAGGGCGGCTACTTTATTTAACCAGGCCCTAAAAAAGAACGAAATTGCCGGTCAATATGAAATTACTGACCTCTGCAATAAATATGTTGAATTAAGTACCAACTATTTGCTGTGGGCAGATGATTTTCAACCATCCGTGGCCACGGCGTTTGTGCAAATGGCATCGGTGCCGACCCTTTCTTCTGAATCCGACATTCTTAAATCGGTAATGCATTTTTTTTCTGAGCGCAGTCAGATTCCTGAAAATCAGATTTATGAGTGTATTTCTGATTTGTTTGCTAAAGAAGCCTCCCTTCTGAATGCGGAAGATGATTTTGTAGTTGCCTTGTTGATGCTTCGCAATGCGGCTTTTATTCATAATTCCTTTAAAATAAAGCCAAATCAGGAATTCAATGTGGCTTATGTATCCTCTTTCGATGGGGTGGCAGCCTCTTACCTTAAGGTGAGTCGCATGGCTGGTTTGGCGAACAATCAGGTGCTGTCGCAGACCTACCTTCAGCGGGTTTACGCGATGTTACATAACAACCGGGATTTTCTTGCCGCGGTTCCTGAGCAAGACAGTGCTTTGCCTTCCATGTTTCATGAGATATTACTGTTAAGTGAAGTCAGGGAACCCCTTGTTTCTTATGGCGACAAGGTAAACCTGCTTGACAAGACCCTAAATCTCTCAGAACGTATCGGAAAAGCCTGGTACCGTTCCATCGATTCGGCTTACCTGGCGAGTTGTGATGGTTATTTCAACCAGCAGTTGACTGTTTTGGATTGGATGTTGAATGAGGATCAATATCCGGATGCAAGCCTGAAACTTGCTTCCATAGCAGGGTTTTTGAAAAAACATGCTGATTTTCACCCGGATCAAAACAGTCCGTTATACCTCCATGCCAAAAGGCTTTTTGAGATATATGTGCAGCAAAGCGAACTGCTGCTCAAGGCCGGCCAGCCCGCAGTGGCCCTGGAACAATTGGTGCTGGCCAACCAGATCGGCAACTGGCTTCCTGCCGGGGCCCACCAACTGATCGATAACCGAACCGACAGTGTGGCTTTTCCACTCATTGAGCAGATGGTTGTAAAAGCCAAATTTTACATTTGGGCCATGCGGCTGCCTGAAGCCAGGCAAAAACTGGCAGAAGCCGACAGCATTGAACATCTTTACCTGGCTGGGAAAAACCCAAAGGTCACCCTGCTTCTAGCGTCAGCACATCAGGAACTGGAAGAACGGGTTTGCCTAAAGGCACAGCAAAAACTTGATGTTACTGTGAATGAGATCAGGGCTGCTTTGCAAAGTAGGGCTTTTCCCGCCATTGAAAATGCATTTGAGACCGTCGCTGGCTTAAAAGCAGCGTATTCAGATTGTGATTTGAATGAAACTGACCTTAAGATGGTTGAACAAACCTGTCTGCCTATTATCACTTATCTGGACAGGAACCACAAAGTGAAAACCCTGTTGTTTCAACATGGGTATGAGGCGGCCATCGATCAGTATGTGAAGTTGTTACAATATGTTTCAGTCAACAAACTGGATGAATTTGGGATTTCAATTCCTTCGTTGTTTAGCTTTGTCGGTGAACAAAATTTATCGCTGTTAACCATTACTACCATCGATTATTATGTGAACCAGGGAAACTTTAAGGAAGCATTGCAATATGTATGGCTGGCTAAAAAGCAAAACATCAAAAAATCCGATTTACGCCATGAAATGGGCGAAATTGCAGCCGGTTTGGCCAGAGAAGACAAAATCAGCAACATTCCGGTTGATGAAGCATTGGATAATTATACTGGTAACGATAAGTGGTTCAGCTATTTTAAAATATTTTACCGAAAAAACAGAATACTTTAGTGCTCCTTTTGGTTAATTCGCCTATTTTTATGGTTCCTTAAAAAGAAGCCTGTTCACCAGATCTTTTTGAGGAAATTTTAAAAAATTAATGGTTATGTAATCATAGTTTTCTTATTGATAAAAAATTAAATATGTCTCAAAAACTTCTGTTGATCAGCAACTCAACCATGGTGGGCGAACCTTACCTGGAATGGCCCAAAAAGTATATTGCCGACTTTCTTCAGGCACATGGAATCAAAAAAATAACCTTTGTACCCTATGCCGGAGTCGGATTGAATACAGAAAGTCTGACCAAATCGTACGATGTTTACCTGGAACGGGTGGCAGGTGTGATGGAATCTCTTGGTTTTGAAACCGAATCGGTGCACCAAACCAACAATCCTGTTATGATGATCGAACAGGCCGAAGCCATCGCTGTGGGCGGAGGAAATACTTTCCACCTGGTGGCCGAAATGCACCGGACCGGAATTATGAATGCCATCAAAATGAAAGCAGAAAAAGGAACCCCTTATATGGGATGGAGTGCTGGATCGAATGTGGCCTGTCCGACCTTGATGACCACCAACGACATGCCCATCGTTCAACCGGCGAGTTTCTCCTGTTTAAACCTGATACCTTTTCAGATTAATCCACATTATCTGGATGCCAACCCCGAAGGCCATGGTGGGGAAACCCGTCAGCAGCGTATTGAAGAATTTTTGGTGGTGAACAAAAAAACCACGGTGCTGGGTTTGCGCGAAGCCAGCCTGCTATTGGTGGACGGAAACACCATTAAGTTGATGGGCAGCCGACCGGCCAGGCTTTTCAATTTTGGAAAAGAACCTGTGGAATATCCAGAAGGCAGCGATTTAAGCTTTTTGCTGTAATCCTGGCAGGATGTCCCCATGCAAGAACCACCTCCTGCCTGTCGGCAGGTATAAAACACTATACCTTAAGCCTTCTCATAAGAATTATTCATTAGTTTCCCCGGCGATTCAGTGATGGTTTTTACTTTTATTATGGGCTTACACCTATCGTCTTCTGGAAAAACTGCTCTATCCTCAAACAGCCAAATATATCATTGGTACCAACGTGTTGGAATAAGTGAGACTGTGATTCCAGAAACGAAGTGCATTGGAATCACAAAGTCAAAGAGTCTGTTGGGTAATTCATTTGCTCAGAAAGCAAATGGCCGTCGTTTTTTAAAGGTGATTTGTGAGAGGATCAATCCTGCCAGCATCAGGGTTCCTCCAAGCATTTGCTTACCGGTAAATAATTCATTTAGAATTAACCAGCCACCGAGTGCTGCAAACAGCGATTCGAGACTTAGGATAATAGCGGCATGCGCCGGAATTGCCTTTTTCTGTCCAATAATCTGCAACGTATAAGCCACCCCAACCGACATCAGTCCTCCGTAAAGGATAGGAATAGCAGCCAGTTGAATTTTCTCCGGTTGAAAAGTCTCGGTGAACACGGCAACTACCATACTGAGCATTCCGGTGACAGCAAACTGAATGACGGCCAGCCAGAGCACATCCGTTTTATTTGAATAATATCCTATCACAAGCATGTGGATGGCAAAGAAAAACGCACTGGCCAATACCAACAAATCACCTTTTTGAGCAGTAAATCCGGTTTTAACAGATAACAGGTACAGTCCGGTAACAGCCAAAACCACACCTGCCCACGTGGCAAGGTTAACCTTAAGTTTAAAAACCAGCCCCAGCAGTGGTACTATCACAACATACAAGCTGGTGATAAAACCTCCGTTTCCGGCTGTAGTGGTTACCATGCCCATTTGTTGCAGTGATGCCGCAATAAAAAGTACCATCCCTGAAACCAATCCGCTGATCCATAAAAATCCTGTGTTGTTGTCAGGAAGCGACTCTTTTTTGTTTCCGTTTTTCAACCACCAGATAACCGGCAACAGCGAAAAGCTTCCAAGCAAAAACCTGATCCCATTAAAAGTAAACGGACCTATGTGTTCCATGCCTGCCCGCTGGGCCACAAAGGCCAACCCCCAGATGATGGCGGCCAGCAAAAGTAAGGCTTCATAACCTATTATGGAAGTCGAAATACGGAGTTTCATCAAACGGTTGCAGTTTAGACAAGCGAAAGTAGTACGTTTTATTCCTCTCACTTTAAATTGAAATTGTTTTATCTGTTATTAAATTAACACAAATAAGGCTGTTTCTTTATTAAATGAGCTGAAAACCACTGTAAACACAGAAATTAGAACCATTCTAAGTTAAAAAAATAACGAAAACAACTCAAAACTTTTTATCTTTGCGATCATGTTGAATCCTTAAAATCAGAATCAATGAAAATACATAATTTCTATGCCGGTCCTTCAATCTTACCGGAATACACTATCGAAAATACTGCAAAAGCTATTCATGAGTTCGCTGGTACTGGCCTGTCCATCATGGAGATATCACACCGCAGCAAGGAGTTTATTGCTGTTGTAGATGAAGCCGTGGCCCTTTTTAAGGAATTATTGCAAATTCCGGAGGGATATTCGGTGTTGTTTTTGGGAGGTGGTGCCAGCACACAGTTTGCCATGGTTCCCTTCAACCTGCTCAACAAAAAAGCAGCCTATCTGAACACCGGCGTGTGGGCCAAGAAAGCCATCAAGGAGGCTAAAATGATGGGTGACGTTGCCGTGGTTGCTTCCTCCGAAGACAAGAATTTTAACTACATCCCAAAAGGATTTGTAATCCCTGTCGATGCAGATTATTTCCATATCACCACCAACAATACCATTTACGGAACCGAGATTAAGTTCGACATGGATTCTCCCATTCCAATGGTGGCCGATATGTCGTCGGATATTTTCAGCCGTCCTGTTGATGTGTCGAAATATGCCATGATCTATGGCGGCGCACAAAAAAACCTGGCGCCTGCAGGTGTTACTTTTGTCATCATCCGCAATGATATTTTGGGTAAGGTAAACAGGGTGATTCCTACCATGCTCAATTACCAAACACACATCGAAGCCGAAAGTATGTTCAACACACCTCCTGTATTGCCCATTTTTGCAGCTTTACAAACACTTCAGTGGCTTAAGGCCAATGGCGGCATTGTTGAGATGCAGAAAGTAAACATCAAGAAAGCCGGGTTGCTTTACGCTGAAATCGATCGCAACCCGATGTTTAAAGCCACCGTTACCAATGACGACGACCGTTCGCTGATGAACATCTGCTTTGTAATGAACGATGGCTTCGAAGACAAGGAAAAGGCTTTCTTTGATTTTGCCACTTCCAAAGGCATGATCGGCATTAAAGGTCACCGTTCGGTAGGTGGATTCCGCGCATCGACTTACAATGCATTGCCCATCGAAAGCGTTCAGGCGCTTGTTGATACTATGAAAGAATTCGAATCGCTGAATAAATAGAGGTGTTTTATTTATAAAAATCTAAAACTAACTAACATGACGAAAGTATTAGTAGCAACGGACAAGCCTTTTGCCGCCGGAGCCGCAAAACAAATCAGGATGACTGTTGAAGAAGCCGGATTTGAATGTCTCTTTCTCGAAAAATATACCAGTGCTCAGCAATTGATTGATGCTGTGGCTGATGTGGATGCCATCATCATCCGCAGCGACCTGATTACCAAAGAAGTGATGGATGCCGCACCCAAACTAAAAATTGTGGTTCGTGCCGGAGCAGGTTATGATAATGTTGATCTGCAAGCAGCTGCCGCTCATAATGTGGTGGTGATGAACACCCCCGGACAAAATTCAAATGCAGTGGCCGAACTGGCTCTGGGCATGATGGTATATCAGGCCAGAAATCAGTTTGATGGTACTTCCGGAACCGAATTACTGGGAAAAAAGCTTGGAATTCATGCCTATGGCAACGTAGGTAAACATGTGGCACGCATCGCCAAAGGATTTGGAATGGAGGTCTGTGCCTTCGATCCTTTTGTAAGCAAAGAGACCATCGAAGCCGATGGCGTTGCTGTTGTAGATCAGGTAGATGACTTATATTCAACCTGCGATTATATCAGTCTGCACATTCCGGCCAATGCCAGCACAAAAAAATCGATTGGCTACGAAATCCTGTCGAAAACCAAAAAAGGAGCCACCCTGGTCAATACAGCGCGTAAAGAGGTGATTGACGAAGAGGGTCTGCTGAAATGGTTCGAAACATCCGATTCGTTTAAATATATCTCGGATATCGCCCCTGATAATCAAGCATTGTTAAAGGAAAAATTTGGTAAACGCTGCTTCTTTACACCAAAGAAAATGGGTGCCCAGACCGCCGAAGCCAATAACAACGCCGGTATCGCAGCCGCACGTCAAATCATCGGGTTTATCAAGCGAGGTGATACCACCTTTAAAGTGAACTAGCGCTGATGCCATCTTTTAATTATACCAGCGTTTGTGCATTTGCCAAAAAACTTGAAACCCATCAGAAGTAACTCGCTTACTTCTGATGGTATATTTATTAACTATCAACCAAAACTAAATTACTATGTTTAGCCAGCCGGAAAGAGTAGAAAAATCTGAAAAAGTCGGAACCTTCTTTAGATTTGAGGATTTACGTATTTATCATAAATCGCTCGATTATATCAATTGGGTTCAGGAAGTAACTTCCATGTTTCCTGATCATGACAAATCTGAGTTTGTACTCAGGTTCAACGATTCTGCGCGCAACATCGCTCTTTTTATTGCAGAAGGTTCTGCTCGAAACAAAAGTCAGTTTGTGTTTTATCTAAAAATGGCTAAAAGCGCCATTCGCGAATGCATTGTTTTCACCATGTTGGCACGGAAGCAAAACAATATCTCAGATATGTACGAAGAAGATTCGCGTAACCAGCTGATGGAGATGACCAAAATGATTGGTGCCCTCATTTCATCGCTACAACGGTCGAACGGAAACACCAATGGAAATTCCGGAGGAAATTACACTTACCATGGAAAGGGTGAAAACAGCAGAAGAAACTCCTTCCACGAGGGTAATGATATAAATGGCAATGACCTTGATGACGTTTTGGAAGACGATTAATGATCAGTTCTTTGTATCTTATCACCATTAAAACTATCTGAATATGGCTGTATTAAAAGCATTTAAGGGTCTGCGCCCTCCAATGGAAATTGTAAAACAACTGGCCAGCAGGCCTTACGATGTGTTGAATTCGGATGAAGCCCGCGTAGAAGCCGATGGCAACAAGTATTCGTTGCTACACATTATAAAACCTGAAATCGACCTGCCTGAAAACACCGATCACTATTGTCAGGAAGTATACAATAAGGCAAAAAGCAATTTTGAAATCTTTAAAAACAATGGCTGGCTGGTGCCTGATGAAGAGAGCTCGTTGTATATTTATGCTCAAACCATGTTTGGTAAAACACAATATGGAATCGTGGGTTGTGCCAGCGTGGAGGATTACCTGAACAACGTTATCAAAAAACACGAACTCACACGTCCCGATAAGGAAGAAGACCGCATGAAACACGTGCGTATTACCAATGCCAACATGGAACCCGTTTTCTTTTCTTATCCGACAGTAGCCGAAATCGACCAGGTGGTAGCCGATTTTGTGAAAAATAATGCCCCTGTGTATGATTTTACCGGGGAAGATGAGGTAGGGCATCATTTCTGGGTGATAAACGATAAAAAACTGGTAAACAGAATTGAGACCTTGTTTGCTGCCATTCCATACACCTACGTGGCCGACGGTCATCACCGTACTGCCGCAGCAGCCCTGGTTGGCAAGGAGAAAAAACTACAAAATCCAAACCATACCGGTACCGAAGATTATAACTTCTTTTTAGCGGTTCATTTTCCCGACAATCAGTTAACCATCATCGATTATAACCGGGTGGTAAAGGATTTAAACGGACTTTCAGAGACTGACTTTCTGGAGAAGTTAGGCAAAAGCTTTACCATCGAAGACAAAGGAACTTCTCCCATTTATAAACCGGAAAGTCTGCATCATTTCTCCATGTACCTGGGTGGACGTTGGTATTCGTTGACAGCTCATCAGGATACATACAACGACAACAATCCCATCGGTGTGCTGGACGTTACCATTCTCACCAACCAGGTACTCGAACCTATTCTGGGAATTGATGACCTGAGAAGATCAACCCGCATTGACTTTGTGGGTGGTATTCGCGGTTTGGGTGAATTGAAAAAACGTGTCGACAGCGGTGAAATGAAGGTGGCCTTTGCACTCTATCCCGTAAGCATGTCGCAGTTAATCAACATTGCCGACAGCGGATTAATCATGCCTCCAAAAACCACCTGGTTCGAGCCAAAGTTGCGTTCAGGACTGGTGGTTCATGAACTGGATTGACCCCCTCCCCTAAATCCCCGAAAGGGAACTTTTTACCCCTAAATCTCCTAAAGGGGACTTTAGATTATAGTGATATGGTAGTGGCTCCAAACTTTTAACTTTTAACTTTTAACTTTTAACTTTCCCCGATAACTATCGGGGTTTAACTTCCCCCAAACCATGATTACTAAAGATATTCTGATAGAAACTCTTGTTGAGGATTATCCTTATTCGGTGCGTTACCTGATGGATAAGGGAATTCGGTGTATTATGTGCGGTGAACCCATCTGGGGTATATTGGAAGAGGCTGCCCGTGAAAAAAACTTCGATGACCTGGCCATCGACGAATTTGTGAAGGAGTTGAATGAATTGGCTTTAAAATAGTCCTGGGTGGTTGATGGTTGATTGTCAGGGTGCCAGCATTTGTTTGGTCCAAAGGCCATTTTTAAGGAAATAGCTTAATCTGCGGTGAAGCCTGTCAGGCCCTCCCTGCCAAAATTCATAATACTCCGGAGTCAGGGCATATCCACCCCAAAACGGAGGGCATTCAATAGGCTGACCGGAAGAAAGCAGTTTGTTTTTTATTTCATCAATTTCCTCTATTCCTGAAATCGGTTTGCTTTGTGGCGACGACACGGCATTCAGCTGACTTTCGCGCGGACGCGATTTAAAATACCGATTCGATTGCTCATAAGGTATTTTGTCGACTTTTCCTTCAATACGCACCTGGCGTTCCAACTCCTTCCAAAAAAATAACAAACATGCCTGCGGATTCAGTTCCAGTTCTGTCCCCTTACGGCTTTCGTAATGGGTATAAAAAACGAACTGTCCTTCTTTAAAGGCTTTCAGCAACACCACCCTGGAGGAAGGTTTATTTTCCATGCTCACCGTGCTTAATACCATGGCATTGAGTTCGCTAATAGCGAGTTCGGCTGCATTTTTAAGCCACAACGAAAATAGCTCGCCCGGGTTTTCAGGAGTCTGTTGGAGGTCGAAAGCATATTTGCCAAAATCGCGTCTTAAATCTGCCAGTTCCATCTTAATTTTTTTTTAACTTTGACAAAAGTAATACTACTTTTTAATTACCAACCCGACTCGAAAAATGAGAATATTTATTCAAAAGAAATGCTGGCGACCCACGTGGCTTGGATGGTTGATAATAGCAATTTTTATTTTGGTAGGGGGGAGGCTTTTTTTGTCGTATTCAGTTCATTTTCTGTCGGTAAACCATCCCGTAAAGGCCAAAACACTGGTGGTGGAAGGATGGGTAGAAACTTATGTAATGATTGATGCATTAGACTATTACCGCAAAAATGGCTTTGAGCGAATGATCGTTACCGGCATTCCCATTACCATCTATGAGTTTATTGCACCGTATAAAAATACAGCCGAAGCCTCGGTATTTACATTACAGTATTATGGATTTACCGATACTATCTACCGTGCCAACATACCAACCAATATTTTCACCGACCGCACCTATAGCACCGGGCTGATGGTAAAATCAGTGTTCGATGCGCATCCCCAATGGGAGAAATCCGTTGACATTTATTCGGTTGGTGTTCACTCACGCCGAAGTTTGTACCTGTTTGAAATGGCTCTTGGTAAGGAATTTGAGGTGGGCATTGTTGCACATCCCGACCGATCGTTCCAGGCCGAAACCTGGTGGAGAAGCAGCAAAGGTTTTAGGAATGTGACCAATGAAATGCTGGCCACCCCTTATGCCATGTTGTTTTTTCATCCCGACCGCCAACAGGTTGAAAACACAATTGTTGAAGGACTTCTTCTGGACGAAATCGTTGATTCGAGGCAGGAGAAAAACCACGAATTTGCCGATAGTACCACTTCTCCTTTTACGAGAGACGAAAGGGATCATTTTAAGGGCTTTAACTATTTTGTACCAGACCTAAACTACCGTGTAAAGGCTGATATAAAGGTAGATACGACGCACCCACCTTTTGAGCTGGCCACCAATACTACCAGGCGGCCCGTTTACCGGGAATATGGTAAGCTTTCATTTTATGTAAACGACACTTTATGTGAACTGACGGCGTTTCAAAATATAGAACACCGGAATCATCCGGAGTATGGCAAACTGCTGTTTGTTCCCTTTCGTGATCGTACTTGCGGCAGCCAAAGCTACGAAGCCGGACGCTATTTGGATATTCCCATTCCTGATAGCAGTCAGCTTTGGCTTGATTTTAATTTAGCTTATAATCCTTATTGCGCTTACGCTGACAGGTGGTCGTGCCCGTTGGTGCCCATGGAAAATCAGCTTCCGGTGGCCATACCTGCCGGGGAGAAAAAATACATTCATTAACCGAACTGACTAATATGCCCGAAAAGCACGATATTACCCTGCTATTAGTTGAAGATGATAAAGTCATCAGAAACGTGTATGCGCAGCTTTTAAGTCAGATCGTGTTGCGAATCGTAACCGCTTCCAATGGCGAAGAGGGCTATGAAGCCTTTTTGAAACATTCACCGGATCTGATTCTTACCGACATTAAAATGCCGGTAATGAACGGTCTCGACATGATTAACAAAATCAAAGTACACAACAATCAAATCCGGGTGATTATCATGTCGGCTTATGGTGAATCCAGGTTTTTCCTGAAAGCCATCGAGTCGGGAGTAAAGGGATTTTTAACCAAACCAATCAATAACAGTCATTTACAGGAAATTATTCTCGCACAAGTAAAGGATATCTTACTTGAAAAGAATTTTCACAAAGAGGAGCTTAAAAGGCAATTAGCAGAAGCAGAGCGTGATAGGAGTGAAAATATTTTGAAAATTCTGAGCATGGCCACGGCTACTTTTTTTCAGCAGGGCGTGAACGATATTACTGTCGACGAGGTGCTATCTAATGTTGGTACGGTCACCCAGGTTTCACGCGTCTATATCTTTAAAACCAACACGCATAAGGATCAACAGGTGATAAGCCAGATTTACGAGTGGGTAGCGGAGGGCATAGAATCACAATTGGATAACAGCAACCTGGTCAATATTCCGGTGAACAGCGGATTTTTTCTGCGATGGAGAGATCAGCTTGTCAACCGAAAAATGATTATTACACTGATTAAGGACATTGAGAATGAGGGAGAAAGGGATGCGCTGAGGTCACAAAGTATTAAGTCCATCATTGCGATACCCATTTTTGTAAAAGATGAATGGTGGGGATTCATTGGCCTGGACGACTGTATTGAAGAACGTAATTGGTCGGAAGCCGAAACCAATGCCCTTGAGATGCTTGCCTTTAACCTGGGAGGTGCCATCTATCGTCGCAATGTGGAAGATGAGCTCACTCACCTGAATTACCGACTCGAAGAACGGGTGAAAGAGCGCACCATTGAGCTCGAACAGGAAGTACAGGAACGTACCCTGGCCGAACTGCTGCTGGGTGAAAGCGAACAAAAATACCGCCACATCTATGAAAATGCCAACGATGGCATTATTCTGATAAAAAAAGGAGTCATCGTTCTGATCAATCCCAGAGTGACCGATATTTTCCGGTTGATGCCACGGGAAATCATCGGACGAAATTTTGCAGATTTTTTTCTTGCCGAATATAAACCTACATTAAACACGTTATTAACCAACGAGGAAGATACCGAACTTTCTGAAAGGAACGAAATTACTATTGAGATGCAGGGTGGCCGCTGGATTGAGATGAAAACTACCTTTATTGAATGGGACAACGAACCAGCCAACCTGGCGTTTATCTCTGATGTCTCCAAACGAAAACAAGCCGAAAATAACCTGTTTAAACTCAACGAACAGTTGGAAATTCGTATTAACGAAGAAATCAAACGGGTGGAACAACAGCAGCAATTACTGGTTCAAAAATCTAAACTCGAATCTATCGGTGAGTTACTGGCTGGATTGGCGCACGAGATCAACCAACCTTTGGGAGGAATTTCCATGGGCATCGAAAACATCCAGTTCAAACTGCTCGACCGTTCGCTTAATAACGAATACCTGGAATCAAAAATAAACCTGCTTTATACTGACATCGACCGTATCCGAAACATTATCAACCATGTAAGGGTGTTTTCACGCGATCAGGAGAAATTAGAGATTGAAACTGTGGACATCGTTCAGGGTGTAAATAATGCCCTATCGATGGTGAGCAGGCAGTTTGAAGATCATCAGGTGGATTTAAGGATTTGTATCCCCGATCAAAAATTCCTCACCAGAGGCAATAATTACCGACTCGAACAGGTGTTGCTAAATTTGTTGTCCAATGCCAAATATGCCGTTGAGGAACGAGCCAGGGAGATGGATCCTCTCTATGTTAAAATGATTATGATCAGCCTGGAGGAAGCAGGTGGTGATAATGTGATTGTCGTGGAAGACAATGGAACCGGCATCGATAAGAATGTGATACCCAACATTTTCAATCCATTTTATACCACCAAGAGTGAAGATAAGGGTACCGGACTGGGATTGTCTATTTCGTATGGGATTGTAAAAGAAATGAAAGGAACCATCACTGTGGAAAGTGAACTGAATAAATTTACCCGGATTATTATAACACTACCAAAATAAGGACTATGCAGAGCAAACTACAAATTCTGATCGTAGATGATGAGCCCAGAGTACTGGATGAAATTGAAGAGTTTTTGGTGAACAATAAATACCAGGTGTATAAAGCATTATCACCCTCCAAAGCGTTTAAACTACTCGAAAGTCAGCCCATCAACATCATGATATTGGATGTTAAATTACCGGAGATGAGCGGGCTGGAGGTTCTGATGGAGGTGAAACATAAATATCCAGGTATTGAGGTGATCATGATTTCCGGACATGGTGATATGGATACCGTAATCCAGGCCATGCGTTTGGGTGCCACTGATTATTTCCCGAAACCCTTCCGACTGATTGATATCAACAATGCGATCCTGCGGACACACCGTTTTTTAGAACTTTCCGACCGCTTGAAGGAGGCCAACAGCAGTGTGGACGTATTATCCAGAAAGCTGCTCGAAAATATTGGATCTCAATTGATTGGCAACAGCGACGCCATGAAGCACCTGATCTCGATGATGACCAAGGTTTCGCAAACAGACAATACATCGGTACTCATCCTCGGAGAAAGTGGGACCGGAAAGGAATTGGTGGCGCACGGCGTTCATTATCTGAGCCGACGAATGCAACAACCGTTTTACTCCGTAAACTGCTCGGCTATTCCTGAAACCCTTTTTGAGAGTGAATTTTTCGGGCATAAAAAAGGAGCCTTTACCGGAGCATTTGAAGACAAAAGTGGCTGGTTCGAAATCGCTGATCATGGAACTCTGTTTCTGGATGAAATTTCCGATATGCCCATCAACCAGCAGGCTAAACTTTTGCGCGTGCTGGAAGAACGCAAGGTGAGCAAGCTGGGCTCCAAACAAAGTAAAAAAGTGGATGTCAGGGTGATTGCGGCTTCCAACAACAACCTGGAGCTGATGGCAGAACAAAATAAATTCCGTCTCGACCTATTTCATCGCCTGAGCATTTTTATAATTGAAATACCACCCCTGCGCGAGCGGGTAGAAGATATTCCCGTTCTGGTTGACCACTATGCCAGGTTGTATGCAAAGGACATGGGCAAAAGCATTTCTCACATCGACACGGAAGTGTTTAATATCATGAAGAATCACCCCTTCCCAGGAAATGTGCGTGAATTGAAAAATATCGTCGAGCGGGCCGTCATCATGTGTGAAGGCAATAAATTGCAGCCCGAACATTTTACCTTTAGGGGCAAATCTCCGTTGGGGAACAAATCAATGCATGACGGGAAAAATGGATTTTCCCGGGAGAATTCAACTGATCAGTTCAATGAGAAAAACGAGGAATCAGTTGTAAATGCTGGAGATTTGGAAGAAGGCATCAAGCAGCTCATTCAAAATGCATTAAAGGTCTGCGACAATAACAAAGCACGGGCCGCTGAAATGCTGAACATCACCTGGCAGTCGCTTGACCGGAGAATGAAGAAATTCGGGTTGGAATAGCAGATTCCTCCGTTCGCTCCTGGCGTCCGCTCAGTCGGAATGACAATCCTCTTTTTTATGTCATTTATGCTATAAAAGAGGATTGTCGCAAGAATTTCCAATCAGTAACCAAACCCACTATTAAAAACCAAGTAATCGCCTTTCCCTCATGGGGAAAGGTAAGGGATAGGGGTATTGACCGTACATAGCGGAGGAATCTGACCTTCAGCTAAGTTTACGTCTTTTCTATGAGGGAGCAGCAGATTCCTCCGTTCGCTCCTGGCGTCCGCTCAGTCGGAATGACAAAAAGGGGTACTCCGTTCGCTCCTGGTGTCCGCTCAGTCGGAATGACAATCCTCTTTTTTATGTCATTTATGCTATAAAAGAGGATTGTCGCAAGAATTTCCAATCAGTAACCAAACCCACTATTAAAAACCAAGTAATCGCCTTTCCCTCATGGGGAAATCCCGATATTTATCGGGAGGGATAGGGGTATTGACGTTACATAGCGGAGGAATCTGACCTTCAGCTAAATTCACGTCTTTTTTATGAGGAAACAGCAGATTCCTCCGTACAAAGCAAAAAAAAAACTCCGGTTCCCTTGCAGAAACCGGAGTTTTTAAATTTGTACCGTGTACAATTACTTGATGGCATCAACAATCGCTTTAAAAGCTTCCGGATTGTTCATGGCTAAGTCTGCGAGGACTTTACGGCTGATCTCAATGTTCTTACCATGAATCTTACCCATAAATTCTGAGTACGTCATATCATACAGACGAACTGCGGCGTTTATGCGCATAATCCATAACGACCTAAAATTACGTTTATTAACTCGTCTGTCACGGTAGGCATATTGTTGGCCTTTTTCGTACGAATTTTTCGCGACCGTCCAAACATTCTTCCTGGCACCAAATTGTCCTTTGGTTTTATTCAGGATCTTTTTTTTCCGTGCTTTTGCAGCAACGGCATTTACTGATCTTGGCATTTTTTACAGATTTTTTTACTTTAGCGCTCCACTAATGAAGACTTTTTGAGCTAAGAGCAAAAGTTAAACAATAATAAATTAACTGCGAAGCAATGAACGGATGTTCTTTTCATCTGCTTTATCAATCACTGTAAAGTAGGTTAAATTACGTTTACGTTTGGTTGACTTTTTAGTCAAAATGTGACTTTTATAAGCATGCTTCCTTTTAATTTTACCAGAACCGGTAAAGGTGAACCTTTTCTTGGCACTGGATTTTGTTTTCATTTTAGGCATTACTTAATTATTTATAGTTAGTGAATCGAAATTACTTTTTTGGTGTGAGAATCATGATCATGCGTTTTCCTTCAAGTTTCGGAAGGCTTTCCACTTTTCCAAATTCCTCCAGTTCCTGGGCAAAGCGCAACAGGATATATTCTCCTTTATCTTTGTAAATGATGGATCTTCCCTTGAAAAACACATCCACTTTAACCTTGGCGCCGTCCTTTAAAAAATTCTCGGCATGTTTGAGTTTAAAGTTAAAATCGTGTTCATCGGTGTTGGGTCCAAGTCTGATTTCTTTAAGGATTACTTTGGCTGTTTTGGCCTTCATTTCCTTTTGTTTCTTTTTTTGTTCAAAAAGAAATTTCTTGTAATCCATGATGCGACATACCGGTGGACTTGCGCTGGCTGAAATTTCCACCAAGTCGAGTGCTTGTTGCTCCGCAATATTTAAAGCATCGCGAAGCTGGAAAATGCCACTTTCCACATTGTCGCCAACCAATCGAACCACCGGAGCGGTAATCCGTTGATTTATCCTGTTTGGATCTTCTTTTTTCATTGGGGCTTTGCCTCTACCTTTAAAATTTGCGATAATGTTTCCTCCTAATTAATAATTAATTTACCTGCATGATTGCTTTTACTTCATTGTCGATCAGTGTTGCAAAGTCGCTGATATTGAATGTCCCCAAATCACCTTCTCCGTGTTTACGAACCGAAACCGTCTGGTCGTTTTCTTCTTTTTCACCAACCACCAGCATGTATGGTATCTTCTTCATTTCAGCGTCTCTGATCTTCCTTCCGGTCTTCTCACTTCTACTATCAATCAGGCCGCGAATTTCGGATTTTTTTAGCAAATTCAAAACTTTTTCTGCATATTCCTGATATTTCTCGCTGATGGGCAGTACAATAACCTGATCGGGCGTGAGCCACAGCGGGAAGTTTCCGGCGCAATGTTCAATTAAAACGGCTACAAACCGTTCCATCGATCCGAAAGGAGCACGGTGAATCATCACCGGACGGTGCTTCTCATTGTCGGCACCGATATAGCTTAAATCGAAACGCTCAGGCAGATTGTAGTCTACCTGAATGGTGCCCAACTGCCATTTTCTGCCAATGGCATCCTTCACCATAAAGTCCATCTTGGGACCATAGAAAGCTGCTTCACCGTAAACGGTTTTGGCATTTAGTCCCCGCTCTTCAGCTACCTCCATAATTGCCCGTTCGGCCTTTTCCCAATTTTCATCACTGCCAATGTATTTCTCAGGATTGTTGGTGTCGCGAAGGGAAATCTGAATAAGTACCTCGTTAAAATCAAGTGCTTTAAAGATTTGCTGAATGATGTCGATAACACCATTGAACTCACTTTTAATCTGGTCGGGCATGCAGAAGATATGGGCATCGTCCTGGGTAAATCCGCGAACGCGGGTCAATCCGTGAAGCTCACCACTCTGCTCATAGCGGTACACAGTTCCAAATTCGGCTAACCTGACGGGCAACTCTTTATATGATCGTGGTTTGAATTTAAATATTTCGCAGTGGTGAGGGCAATTCATGGGTTTCAGAAAGAATTCTTCTCCTTCCAGCGGCGTGGTAATCGGACGGAAACTCTCTGAACCATATTTCTGGTAATGACCGGAAGTTTTATACAGGTTTACATTTCCGATGTGTGGAGTAATCACGGCATCGTACCCTGCGTCTTTTTGTGTTTTTTTCAGATATTGTTCCAGCTTTTCGCGCAAAGCGGCTCCTTTGGGCAACCACAAAGGCAATCCCTGACCCACCTGTTGCGAAAAAGTGAATAATTCAAGCTCTTTGCCCAACAAACGGTGGTCGCGTTTTTTGGCTTCCTCCAGGAGAACCAGGTATTCGTCCAGTTCTTTTTTCTTGGGGAAGGTAATGCCATAAATGCGGGTAAGCTGTTTGCGTTTTTCGTCGCCACGCCAATAGGCACCTGCTACCTTCAGTAGTTTAATGGCCTTGATAAAGCCGGTGTCGGGAATATGAGGCCCGCGACAGAGATCGGTAAAATGTCCGCTTTTGTAAAAAGTGATTTCCCCATCTGTTAAGTCGTTGATCAGCTCAATTTTATATTCATCGCCCTTTTGATTGAAATAGGCTAAGGCTTCTTTTTTGCTTACATCGGTTCTGTCGTAGGTTTGTTTTTCTCTGGCCAGTTCGAGCATTTTTTGCTCAATCTTACCAAAGTCCTTGTCCGAAATATCGTAAGGTCCAAAGTCGATGTCGTAGTAAAAACCATTCTCGATGTCGGGACCGATGCCAAACTTCACACCGGGATATAACATCTCTATGGCTTCGGCCATCAGATGTGCCGACGAATGCCACATGGCCGACTTGCCTTCCTCATCATTCCAGGTGAGCAATTGTACGTGTGCATCGTTAACAATGGGTCGGGTAGCATCCCATACCTCTCCGTTTACTTTAGCAGCCAGTACATTACGTGCCAAGCCTTCGCTGATATCTTTGGCAACGGTAAAGGCGGTTACACCGGATTCATATTGCTTTACCGAATTGTCAGGCAATGTTATATTGATCATTTTTTTAGAAATTCTTGAAAAAATTGGCTGCAAAAGTACTAAAAACTCTCTAAACTACATCCATTTAGCTGATTAATTATTTACTAATTATCAGCATGAATACCTAAGAGGTGGATTTGCCAGTGGCAACCTGCCAAAATATCCATAGAAGATATTCAATCAAGGTAGTGGCTCAATGCCGAAGGTATGGCTGATATTGTAACCCCGGAATTTACAGGCTGTGTGAAAATGAACAACTCTATATTAAAAACGTATTATTTTTTGTTTTAAATATGATTAAAAATTAGTTTTATATACTTAATAATCATATCTTTACAATGTGTTTAATAAATATTTGGATG
>JAUYGX010000086.1 GCA_030690365.1 Bacteroidales bacterium
AATCGGGTATTGCTGTTGGAGGGTACGGTAGAAGATCCTGCTACGGAGATAGAATTGTATTGCAAAAAGGAAAACTGGATAGGTTACTTTCTTCCCGAAGAACAAAATGTGTTCGATGCCCTGGCCAACATCGAAGAAGATATATACCACATCAAACACGAGGATTATGCCTGCTGGCGTTACGATTATAATATTTCGAATGTGTGCACCGACGGGTTTAAGTCGGGCAACGCCCTGAGTCCCGGAACCTGGGTTTGCAACGGACAACCGGTAATTAAATACGGCGAAATGATTAAGGTGAGTCCCTTACATAACATCCCCGATTTTAAATGGAATAATTCGGGTAAACCTTCATCCGGTGAAATACGGCCCAAAGTGGAATACTATGTCTACGAAAAACTGGCCGACTACGCTACCTTTGTTATCGAACTCGATACCACCGAAACCAAACCAACCGAGATTGCGGCCTTTGTTAACAACAGCTGTGTTGGCGCCTGTAGTGTGCTGCCAACGGATACAGTTGTTGTACTAAGTGCCTATTTGGGCGAGCAACCCGGCGACAGTGTGGTTTTTGAGCAGCATTACGGCACCACCAAACAAAGTAACCGGGCCATCACCAATTATTTGGTAAAGGATAACCAACGGCAGGTATTCGAGCGAAAAGCAATCCGTACCGGAGAAAAACAGGAAGCCTATATTATTTCGTTTAATCCTGAAAAGTTGACCAACCCAATTGCAGGCACAACAGCCGAACTTACCTTGTACCCCAATCCGGCCAGTCATTCGGTACTTTTAAATGTCATGCTGGAGCGTAAGGGATTTGCATCAATGGAAGTGTACGATATGCAGGGGCGACAAGTTAAGGTTTTGATTAGCCAGGAGTTGCCTGCGGGGAATTCGATGTTTAATTGGGACCTGACCAACCAGCAGGGAATCAGGCTGCAAACGGGGGCTTATGTAGTGAAGTTAACCACCGACCAGCACAGCACCACCAGGAAATTACTGGTAGAATAATACAATATACCATCAGCCGGGCGGCATGGCAACAACATGTCCCCGGCATTTATAAAAATACAGAGCACTACTTAAACCGTGTTCTAAATAGAGTACTCAATGAAGAAACCAATTGTTGCCCTGTTAATCGTTGGGTTTGCATTTGTGTTGCGGGCCCAAACCATCGAAGTCAAGCAAGACGGAAGTGGCGATTATACACAAATACAGGAAGCCGTAGATGCTTCTGAGGACGGGCAAACGGTACTGGTGTGGCCGGGCACCTATTTTGAAAATGTAAACTTGTCGGGCAAGGACATCACCCTGGCCAGTCTGGCCCTGACAACCGGCGAGGAGGCCTACCGCGACAGCACCATTATCAATGGAAACCAAACCGGGAGTTGTATTCGGGTGATTGCCTCGGGTGGCATCGCCACCATTGCTCAGGTGTATGGCTTTACCCTCACGGGAGGTTCCGGGACAGCCGATGGTTCGTGGCTTAATGGAGGGGGACTCTTTCTCTCACATTCAACTGTTGAGGTTTCGCATTGTATAATTACCGACAATGAGGCCGCTCCCGGGATGGGAGGTGGTATCTATGTTTATTATACAGAGTCCAACATCAACAATTGTGTAATACGAAATAATTATTCAACCAAAGGAGGGGGAGGGATAGTTGAAGTTAATTATTCTCATATAACCCTGAGCAATAATATAATTAGTAATAATTATACTCATTATGTTGGGGGTGGGATTGCTGTTGGTTATAAGTCAACTGTTTATTTTGACACAACTAACAGATGCAGTGTCTATGAAAATTTTGCTATGGACGGTTCTGATATTTCTCATGGAAACTTAGAGCAACCACTTGTGGTGGTGGTGGATACCTTTACGGTAATAAACCCCGACACCTATTTTATTTCATCGAGAGATGAATCAGGTTATCAGGTAGACATAAGTTTCGAAGCCTTGCATAGCAAAATCACTCCCTACGATGGGGATGTATATGTTGATCCTGTTTTGGGCGATGACAACAATTCGGGCACAAGCCCTGAGGAGCCCTTACAATCGGCCGCCTGGGCTTATTCCAAAATCGCGGTCGACAGCCTGGAACGCAATACCATCCACCTGGCCAACGGAATATATTCTGATTCCTCCAACAACGAGAAATTTCCACTCAATGTAAGGCCTTACATCAACATGGTGGGGCAAACCAGTCAGGGAACCATTTTTGATGGCATGAACAAATCGCAACTCCTCAGGGGAAACAACGAAGTTTCCAACTATTCCTTTAGTAACCTGTACATGATCAGGGGATCACAGGCTGATTACGTCAATATTTTCAGGAGTGAACATATTTTTGTCCGGCTGTATATCCAACGCGATAACATCTCCTTCGACAGTGTAACCTTTGATGGAGGAGTAAGTCTTGCCGGGTATGGTGCTGTATCAGTTGTTATGGACAATAACCTGAAAATAAGCAATTGTACCTTCAAGAACACCAAAGGGGAAAGGGTACTTCACATTGCCGATGGCCTTTTTGAAGACACCGCCAGGATTTGGAATTGCCGATTTATCAACAACCAACCCGATTACGATAATCCTTTATATGTAACAGGTGGCGGGGTGCATTTGGTTCGAAACCGGGCGGTGGCCCTGGTAACCAATTGTTTGTTTGAGTACAATGCTACCGATGCGTTTATGAGTAACAATTCACAGGTCTGGATGAGCAACTGCACCTTTGTGAACAACACCTCTCCCGGAACCAGTATTCCTGTTTATATCAGGGGAAGCAAGTTTCACATGTACAACTGTATATTGTACGACAACAACATGCCCAATTTTTGGGTAACTTATACAGAAACGCATAATTCGGAACTCTATATCAACCACTCGCTTATCGAAGGCGGAGAGGAAAGTATTACTGTTATATCAGGTTGTTCTTTGGAATATGACACAGCCACCAATATCGATGCCGATCCCATTTTTACGGGCTTGGGCGAAAATCCCTATCAAATCGATTACGGGTCGCCTTGTATTGATGCCGGTACACTCGATTTGCCCTCCTTTTTAAAAATACCCGAATTCGATCTGGCTGGCAATCCGCGTGTGGTGGGGTCCGCAATCGATATGGGAGCCTACGAATGGAATCCAACTGTGGGCTTCGGGAAACCCATCATCCACAAAAAGGAGACAATTATCAATGTAGCACCCAACCCCTTCATAAGCAATACCCGGATCGCGGTCAAAACCTCGGCCAATCACCGGATAAAACTGGAAGTGTACAACAACTCCGGCCAGCATGTTAAGGTGTTAATGGACGGACCAACGTTTGATGGGGAAACCATTGTCAACTGGAATGGTGAAGATGAATACAGTACACCGTTACCCTCAGGGATTTATCACCTGGTGCTGGTGGTGGATGGCAAGGAAGTGGAAGAAGTAGGGGTGATTAAACAATAAAGGGTTTGTTTGTGATTTATAACTACATTAGCTTCTGGTTACACTCAGGTTTGAAGAAGTGCAAAATGGAAAAAACATCACAAAAGTGATAGACAATCTGACAATTAATTTGAATATTTTCAGGCTGATTCTTTGTTATCAAAGATATAGCAGGGGTTGTTATGTACTTTTGCTTCTTGTTATGTTGAATGCTAATCTGTGTAATGCACAACTACAACATCAACCTCAAGAGATACAACCCCAACGGCTTGTTACTAATTTAAAAGCCAATGATACCTGCCAGGTAATTGATTGGTTGGACCAGTTTAAAGAGTTGTTCTTTTTTGCTCCTGACAAACACAGAATATTAGAAAAGTTTCAATGTATTGAAAGCGAACAATTACTTATTCACAAATGGGCATGGATCTCCATCCCCCGCCACCATCGTACCAGCGGCAACACCACCCCAACTCCCACCGTGTTTAGCCAGAAGAATGTGAACCCTGGGTATGATTTTATTTTTATCGACTACAATAATATCTCGATTGAAGACGGGGCAGGAAAGGAAAGGATTGAATATGTGGAATGGGAGAGTCATCTATACTGGGATTTTCTGTCTGGTGAAGCAAGCGTAATGAAAGACATTGTAAGCACGCGGGGTTATGTGATGAACGCCGAACCGGATGGTAATCGGGTATTGCTGTTGGAGGGTACGGTAGAAGATCCTGCTACGGAGATAGAATTGTATTGCAAAAAGGAAAACTGGATAGGTTACTTTCTTCCCGAAGAACAAAATGTGTTCGATGCCCTGGCCAACATCGAAGAAGAT
>JAUYGX010000088.1 GCA_030690365.1 Bacteroidales bacterium
AATTTCCTGTGATAATTCAACAGAATTAAACTCATTGCCTTCATTGGTTTTCACTGTAGGGATATAAGGGTCATGGTAAGTTACGTTACCCCCTTTGTGAACAGTAATATCCATTATTTCTAACGCAGGTGATTCGCGGGAGTCATTGATATCCGGTTTGTACGCCACGCCCAAAAAGAGTACCTTACTCCCATTTACAGCCTTCTTCTGACTATTGAGTGCCGTTGCTATCTTGATATACATATACTGAGGCATGCGCATGTTGATATGTCCGGCGGCATGGATCATGCTCAGCTCGAAGTCGTATTTCTTGGCGATGTGCTCCAGGTAGAACGGGTCGAGGGGGATGCAGTGTCCACCGATGCCGGGACCGGGATAGAAGGCCTGGAAGCCGAAAGGTTTGGTCTTGGCGGCTTCGATGACCTCCCAGATGTTGATGTCCATCTTGCCTGCCAACAGAGCCAGCTCGTTGATGAGGCTGATGTTGATGAGGCGGTAGGTGTTCTCCAGGATTTTTACCATCTCTGAAACCCGTGGGGAGCTTACCTTGTAGATGCTGTCGATGGCCTTGAGGTAGAGGGCCTCTCCTATTTCGACACCATCTTCACTCATGGCACCCAGTACCTTAGGGGTGTTGCGGGTGTGGAATTGTTTGTTGCCGGGGTCGACGCGTTCTGGGGAGTAGGCAAGCCAGAAATCTGTTCCCTGTTTTAGTCCACTCTCTCGTTCGATGATGGGCAGCATAAAATCCTCGGTGGTGGTAGGATAGGTGGTTGATTCAAGACTAACAAAAGTTCCAGCTTTCATGTTTCTTCCGATGTCCAGACAGGCGGATTCGATGTAGGACATATCCGGTTTGCGGAATTTATCCAACGGCGTGGGCACGGCGATGATGAGGGCATCGCATTCTTTCATGCGGGAGGCATCGGTAGTGGCTTCGAGTTTTAACTTATCAACTACCACTTCACGCAGGACGGCATCACGGATGTCACCGATGTAGTTGGTGCCGTGGTTGATCATATCGGCTTTGGCCTGGCTCTTTTCAAAGCCGATGACTTTGATGCCTGCTTCGGCGAAGTTGACGGCGAGGGGGAGGCCTACGTAGCCGAGGCCGATGATGCCGATGATTTCGGAGTTGGATTTTATTTTCCCGAGGATGGTTTCTTTGTTGGTCATCGAATTTTCATTAATGGTATTGAAAACTTTGTTTAATTGTCATCGAATTATGCGATGGATGCCTTCGCTACGCTTCAGGTTTTTTTGTCAACTAATTAGGTGAGCTTTTTTGTCATCGCCTGCCTACCGGTAGGTAGAAATTTCTCGAATTAATCGAATTGGGCGTCATCTGTTAATTCGTGTAATTCGTGTAACCTGCCTGCCGGCAGGCAGGTTCGATGATTATTCTTTGGTCAACTTATTTGATGAGGTTTTTTTGTCATCGAATTGCGCTCCCGATAGCTATCGGGATTGGCGAAGGGCCTCATGTTTCAATTCGTTTTTTTTCGTGTAATTCGATGATGATTTTTTGTCAGCCAATTGGATGAGATTTTTTGTCATCGCCTGCCTACCGGTAGGTAGAAATTTCGCGAATTGATCGAATTGTGCGGATACTTTTACTTCTTTTCTCTTGAAGTCAGCCATAACTCAAAGTTTTCCATAGACTTCTGAACGCTATGAAAGGGGCCTTTTTCAGCTTTTTTAATTCCTGCAATAAATTCCTTCTCACTCAGGGTTTTCCCTGGTAAGATCCAGTTTTGGTTGTGTTCAATATGCTCCTTTACTTTTGACATTTTAAGTAATAAGTCAAATATTTAGTGCAAATTTAGTTAATTGTTATTGTTTATGCAACTGGCAGGGCGGAATGATTTTAATGACTTTTGCGGTGCTCAGCTTTTTTTGTCATTGAATATTTTTTTATCATCGCCTGCCTACCGGTAGGTAGAAATTTCACGGATTAATCGAATTGGGCCTCATCTTTTAATTCATATAATTCGATGATGATTCTTTTTTTATCTTAATGGATGAGGCTTTTTGTCATCGATCGATCGTTAAAGCTATTTCTGTCAGGAATTCTTTAATTTCGATATTCGATGGGTGAGTTCCCATAAACTCGACTTCCTCACTATAATCTATATCATGATAGTAGCAGAGCTGAGCTCTGAACTGTTTTTCTGAGAATTGAGATCCATACATATGCTCAGATTTTTCGGTGATTTGTTTTAATGTCAGTTGATCCTTAAGGAGGTAATACAGATCGACATAATCTTTCCATTTCGATCGTCTGCCCAGCGCAAAGGCTTTCATAGCAGCCAGATTCAACAGATCAGGAAGACGTATGCTGTCTTCAAATTTGCAGTTTACTTCAACAGGAAAAGGGTATTCAAAAAATGTAAATTTCACCTCGTTTATGATCAGGTTCATTTGTTCGGTTACGCGTCTGGTTATCGTGTAGCGCTGTTTATGTGCATCGAGTTTGGTAATTATTCGACTGATTACCAGATTTCCCGGTTTAAACAAATCAAAATCAATGGATCTTCTGTGACCTAAATGCAGTGCAATGGCAGTCCCTCCTACTAAATAGAACTCGCGTTTAAATTTTTTTACCAGAGGCAATAACTCAATCTGGTTTTTGTTTAATATTTCTTTATGCATTTTTCTCCAGAAAAAGCTTATAAAAATGGTACAACTCCGGGTAATAATTCATCTTTTTTCGGCCTTCGAGACTCCTAAGAATATTCAGTGAATGCTTATATCCCAACAAATCGAATAATTGCAGGCTATCTGAAAAGGTTGCATAATTGAGTATGGTTTCCAGAAGCAGTTGTTCGCTTACTTCATGCTTTTTATTGGTTGGTGTATACCAAAAAAGACCAGTATGTTCATCAATAAACCTGATTAGCTGTGGATTAGTGGCATTTTTCATAATACAAATATAGTGTTTTTTTTTTGGAGTTTGCAAGGATTAAAGTAGTCATCGGTTGTCCACCCCATAAGTTCGTTACTCACTATGGGGCAGGCGCTTTTTTGTCCACGCCTACCTGCCGGTTTACCTGCCGTAGGTATGGAGGCAGGTAGGCAGGTAGGCAGGAATTTCACGAATTGGCACGAATTAGTAATTTTCACGAAGGGCTCCCCGATGGCTATCGGGGCTACGCTGGAGCCTTTTCGTGTAATTCGTGTAATTCCTGCCTACCGGCAGGCTTGGATAAAGATTTTACCGGTTTGATTCGTGGAGGATGACTTTGTTCACGAATTACGATTCGATGATGATACTTCCTTCAGCTTATAGGATAATTTTCCCGGTTGCTCTTCACAGCTTCGCCTTGTAAGTCCCATACCCGGTTGGTAAGGAACTAAGGGTTAGGTGAGTAACCCTGACTGACTTATTTACAAATCAGTCGTTATTTTTCCACACGGGCAGGAGTTTTTCCTGGTTGATGTGTGGGTATTGCAAGTTGAATTCGTCGGTGGTGAACACGGCGTATCCTATTTTCCGGGAGATGATCTTCTGGGCTTTGGCCACGAGGGTCTCCAGGTAGTTGAGGTCGATATCTTCACCCACGATGATCATGTTGAGATCGGGGCTGTCGATGCCCCGGGCCAGATCGCCGATGAGGTATACTTCTTTGGGGTCGCCCAGGTTAGCGATGACGTTGTCGATAAGCTCGTCCATGCCCACGTATTTACGCACCAGCCGGTTGATATCGCTGAAAAGGGGGTGCCTGGTGTTGGCCTTGAACACTTTTTTCATGCCATCGGTGCTGCTGGTGAGCAGACCGGCTTCTTCGAAACGGTTGAGCTCGGGACGGACGGAGTTGGTACTTTCTCCAAATTCAGAAGCCAGTCCACGCAGGTAGCCGGTGCTGGTGGAGTTCAGGA
>JAUYGX010000089.1 GCA_030690365.1 Bacteroidales bacterium
ATTTGGCACCTGAGTTTTTTGTGCCTCGAGTACAGCTCCTTGTCCAAATGCAGGATTTTTAATCAATGGCAAAAAATCTGTAATATTAGGGTTATAAGGGACAGAAACATACTTTAGACTGTATAACTTCTCAAATGGTGACAAATCAGAACCATTATTGTTCCTAAGGAATACTTTCTGAAGTCCACTAATCCCTGCAAGAGGCGCAAAATCTGTTAAATTATTTTCATCAAGAGTAGCGCTGGTCAAATTTTTAAAACATTCAATTCCCTTAAGGCTGATTAATCCTTTTTTTGAAAGATTCAACGATGTTACGTCAGCAGCTTCAGTATTAGTTAATTTATCATTTGGACCTTTTCCCAAAAATTCCAAAACAGCAGCCTTTAGTCCTTGATCAAAACTTTCAAGATCCACATAACCGTCAAGATTGCCATCGCAAGTGCATCCTCCCTCATCCGTTTTTCCGTCACAATCATTGTCAACTCCGTCGCCGCAAATCTCTCCAGCCTTTGCCGGCAAAACCTGCACCTGCGTAGTTTTCGTTACACCACTCACACATTCTTGAACTTCATCCACACAGATCCCGACATGTTGAGTTTTAGGGTCGCCGGAATATGCTGTTTGAGTAAGCCCATCATCCTTCAATCCATTACAATCATCATCTGCTCCATTACAAACTTCTTTCCCTGGCAAAACCTGTGCCTGAAGAGTTTTCATTGAGCCTCCTACGCAGTCCATGACTTTCGACTTACATATGCCAACATTCCCCGTTGCAGGGTCACCCCCATAAGTTTCGCTGAAAAAACCTTCATCAGTTTTTCCATTACAATCATCATCTGCTCCATTGCAAGATTCTTTCCCTGGCAAAACTTCACCTTGAAGAACTTTCATCTGACCTCCAATACAGTCCATGACTTTCGACTTACATATGCCAACATTCCCCGTTGCAGGGTCACCACCATAAGTTTCACTGAAAAATCCTTCATCCAGTTTTCCGTTACAATCATTATCTTTCCCGTCACAAATCTCCACACCCGGCAAAACCTGCACCTGAAGATCTTTAAGAACACCTCCGACACAATTTGTTATCAATGTTTTACAGATGCCAATATTTGCGGTTCCAACAGGTCCGTCATATGATTCTTTGTAAAATCCCTCATCCGTTTTGCCGTTACAATCATCATCTGCTCCATTACACTTTTCATCAGAAGGCGTTTTTTCAAATTGAGTAATGGCATATTTTCCATCTACACACGATATAATATTTGGTTTACAGACTCCGACGCCTTCCGTGCCGAATGGTCCGGAATAAGAAATTTTGTCCTCATCGGTTTTTCCATCGCAATTATTGTCGAGTTTATCGCATACTTCAGCTTGTGGCTTAACGTCAGGCTTTAAAACAACCCAATTCCCGGCAACGCCACATTGGGTGACTCCGGCCGCACAAATACCTTTTCCCAACGTTCCCTCAGGCCCTGTATAAAATGTGCCGAAGGCTCCAACTGGCTGTCCATCACACGTTTTTGGAGGTTCAACAACATCAGGACCTACATCCTTAGGGTCAACAATAACATCAGGACCTACATCCTTAGGGTCAACAACAACATCCGGTTCGACAACAATGTCAGGACCAACATCTGGATCGACAACAACGTCAGGACCAACATCCTTAGGGTCAACAACATCCGGTTCGACAACAACATCCGGACCAACATCCTTAGGTTCGACAACAACGTCAGGACCAACATCCGGTTCGACATTTATATCAATAATTCCACCGCCATCTCCATCGTCGCCATCAGCCCCGTCAGCCGCATCTCCATCCCCATCATCCCCAACATCATCTGTAATTTCAACTATATCTGCGGGGTCAATATCTATTATATCTCCATCATCCTCATCTCCACCATTATCCACGAAATTAATATCTATGAAAACATTGCCCGCGTCTCCATCTCCATCCTCAGTATCCCCATCTTCTCCGTCCATCGCATCCTCTGCATCCCCGTCCTCTCCATCCCCGTCCTCTCCGTCGACCGCATCTGCCGCATCAGTACCACCATCAGTGCTTCCCGCGTCGACTTCCTGTCCAATACTATCTCCAGGTCTTCTGGTCCCGTCGGCAAAACCATCTGCCCCACCTATATCCCCAAGCCCCGGAATATAACAACTTCCGTCGACAATAGAACCGGCATCTTTTTTACATCGTGCCTCGGCGATTTTCGCATTAAGCTCTGCATCCGTTAGCCTATCCGGCAAACATCCTCCGGCTAACCCACCAAGTCCCGCCAAAAGCATAAATCTTGCAAGTCTAGTTCTAGTAACACCTCCATAGCTCAAAGAATTTCGCACATGCGCCATAATCGGCGATCGCGGCTGCACACTAGTCAATTTATCGCTAGCCTGTCCTATTTTATCCAATTTACTCATAAAAAATCTTTAAATTAAATTTTGGAGGGTACATTAACATAAACAACAAAATCAGTCAACCACAACGTATTTTTTTACACTATTTTCGCAAAAGCGCAACGCCGTTTCCCCGCTTCCACAAGCCAAAAATCATCACTCTCTCTTCGCGCACTCCGTCATGTTTTCCACATTTCGCAACGCCGATTCCCCGCTTCCACAAGCCAAAAATCGTGCAACGCACGACACCTATTCCGACAATGTTTTTGTCGCAAGTCAACGCCGTTTCTCCGCTTACACAAGCCAAAAACACGAGTTTTATTACACGTCACATTTTAAGAATTCGCTACTCAAAAAAGTTGATTTTTGGCTTGCACCTGCTATTATTCGAGCATTAAATATCTTTAAAAACTCATCCTATGAACACTCAAAATACTCAAACGTCAAAAATAGCTCTAATGCCGGA
>JAUYGX010000097.1 GCA_030690365.1 Bacteroidales bacterium
GTAGATAGGCTCCAGCTCAACGAATTGAAAGTAGCCTTCTTTTTGCTTGGTAAAAGTAGAAAAATAAAAATAAAAATAATGAACGAATATATTGGATTTAGACACAGTATCTTTAGGGCAGGGGTAAAAATTCATGGAAAGGTTGATTTGTGGATGAAAATAATACTGCTACTAAATAATTACACTGAGCCATAAAAAAGACCGCCATTTGTAAAAAGTGGCGGTCTTTTTTATCATTCAGAAATCTTTAAAACCGATATCCAAGCGATAAACCAAAGCCTACATTTTTAATTGATGATTTATTATCGGCAATTCGTTTGTCTTCGGGATTAATTTTAAGAAAACCAAATTGGCTGTTAAGTTGGACAAAAATTCCATTTGCCATTTCATACCCGGCAAAAATGTTAGCCCCCATATCAAATGCTTTATAATAAGGTGTTAACATATCATCATCCGGCTCTACCACATTTTTAAACTCTATGTCATTCTCAATGGTTACCGGACCACCTTCAACTTTCACCTTTCCTCCAATGCCATAGCCCAAATAAGGTCCAAATCCAAGCATCACATAACCTCTGCCCAGCATAGCCTTGTAAACCAGGTTCAAAGGCATTTCGATATATGAGATATTGGTGGTGGTAGTAAATGAATCACCTGTGTGCTTGGCCCCTTTTGTGGAGAATAACAGCCCGGGCTGAAAATAGAACTCAGGGGCAATTGGTATTTGAACGTTCACCCCCACATGAAAGCCCGGGATCAAGTCATTTTCCATCTTGTCACCACTGGCATCTTTCGCATTCAGGTTCTGTAAATTAAGGCCACCCAGCAGGCCAAATGTGGTTTTACCCTTTTCTGTACTCTGGGCCGTGGCCATAGAAGCAGTAAGCATTCCTATCACTACCAGAAAAATTAATTTCATTTTCATTTTAATTCAATTTAGTTAGTTTACAATATTTATTTACCGGCTTCATTTTCAGCATCAGCCTTCATTTTCTCATTTGCAGTGATCAAAAACTCAACCCTGCGGTTTTGTGAACGACCATCAGCTGTGCTATTGCTATACTTCGGTACGGTTTCACCAAACCCTTTAATTGATATGCGGTTTGTTGCTACACCATTTTGACTAAGATAATCCGACACTTCGGCAGCTCGATCCAGGGAAAGACTATTGTTATACGCCTCGCTTCCTTTACTGTCGGTATGTCCTTGTACCTCAATGTCCGTATCAGGAAAAGCATTCAGCACCTTCACCAGTTTATTCAAATTGATTTTTGCATCAGTGGACAGGTTCGATTGATCGAAACCAAACAAAACATTGCTGCTGAATTCCACCACAATTCCTTCACCAACCCGCTCCACCTTGGCATCAGGAACAGTCTGCTCTATTTCCCTGGCTTGTTTGTCCATCTGGTTGCCGATGATGGCACCAGTAGCCCCGCCAACGGTAGCTCCGATAATTGCACCCAAAGCGGTATTGCCCGAAGCATTACCAATCACGGCACCCATCGCGCCACCAGCCACAATGCCAACAGCGCCGCCTTTCTGGGTTTTGTTTAACGATGAACAGCCCGAAAAGATTAAAGCCGTACATGTTAACACAATCACATTCATTCTTAATTTATTCATAACAATTCTATTTTAATTGATTAATCATTCACCCACGAAATCTACCTGCCAGCATACCTGAAGGCATTGTAATATGTCTGCAATAATAGGTTGACATGAAAGAAAAGTTGTTACATAAATCCGGAAATATGTTACATGATTCACACTTCACCGTTGAACGAAAAGTTTTGATACCAACACCTTAACTTTAAAAGATGTTAGTTACAAGGATGAATGCGGTTTAAAAAGATGAATCATGAAAATAATTGAAAATCAGGTTTCACCTCCGGCCAAACGGCAGACAGGTTTCCCTAAAGTGAGAACTGAATTTCAGCCACTTCCCCTCAGGAGAAGGATATAAATAGTGTTACATTTCCTTTTCTACCCATCTGCTTTCCCTACGGCAAAAAATTTGACAGTTTCTTTTCCTAAGATTTAAACCCTTCCCTTTTTTATTTGTCTATTTTGTATAGTATTCTTTTTAACATATTAACGATAACTCAACTTACCCATTTTAAATCGCAGATTTCATGAAACTTTTTTTTACCTTTTTGCTGCTGACCGTCTTCTTTGTTTCTCAGGGTACTTCACAAAACATTACTCAATCCATCACGGGGAGCGTACAGGACAATATTACCGGAGAACTTCTGGCAGGGGCCAACATTCTGGTGATAGGCCTTGACCCACCTATTGGAACAACCTCCGGTGTTGATGGCAGGTTTGAACTCCGACATATTCCGGTGGGGCTTGTCAGCCTGAGAGTTTCCTTTGTAGGTTATAAAACAGTTGAAATTCAAAACAGGGAACTCCGCTCTGGCAAGGAACTGAATTTGACAATATTTATGGAAGAAATGGTGATATTGGGTGAAGAAGTGGTGATTCGCGGCGGTGTGGATAAGAAAGGAACCATTAACACCATGACTTCTGTCAGTTCGCGTACGTTTACCATTGATGAAACCCGCCGTTATGCAGGTAGTCGTGGCGATGTGGCCCGGATGGCATCAAATTTTGCAGGGGTTCAGGTGGCTTCCGACGACAGAAACGATATTGTCATCAGGGGAAATTCGCCGGCAGGTCTGCAATGGCGCCTGGAAGGGTTGGACATTCCCAATCCCAACCATTACGGAGCTTTTGGATCGACCGGAGGCCCGGTAAGCATGCTCAACAACAACCAACTCGATAATTCGGATTTTCTTACCGGTGCTTTTCCGGCGGAATATGGCAACTCACTATCCGGGGTTTTCGATCTGAAATTAAAAAACGGGAACAGCGACAAATACGAACTGATGACCATGGTAGGTTTTAATGGTTTTGAAGTAGGTGCCGAAGGCCCCATTCAACGAAAAAACAATTCCTCCTTTATTGCCAACTTCAGGTATTCAACCATGGAGGTATTTGACCTGATGGGCGTTTCGTTTGGAACAGGTACTGCCGTTCCGAAATATGAGGATTTTTCATTCAAAATAAATCTCCCGACTAAAAAGGCAGGCGTGTTCTCATTGTACTCCATCGGAGGTAAAAGCAACATCGAATTTCTTGACAGCAAAAGAGATACCAATGAGGTTGATTTTTATGGTGGTGAAGGATGGGATATGCGTACCGGCTCTGAAATGGCCGTAATTGGTGTAAACCACGCCATCAGCATCAACAAAACTTCCTTGCTTAAAACTGCCGTTTCAGCATCTTATCAATACTTTTTTGTCAACCAGGATTCCATTGTGCCCGAAAGCAAAGAAATTATCCCCTACTACTATTCCAATTTCAAAGAAACCAGGATTTTATTTTCCACTTTCCTTAAAAAAAGGATGAACGCCAAAAACAATTTCCAGGTGGGAGTGAATGTAAATTACTACATGAGCAACCTTCAGGACAGCCTGTTTAAAAAAGACATGAACCAGTTTATCACGCTTACTACCTATAAGGGCTATTCATCGCTGATCAGGCCTTATCTTTCATGGCAGTTGAAACTTTCTGAACGGCTTGTTTTTAACGCAGGTGTCGACTATATGTACTACACATTCAATGCTACATCAAGTCTGGAACCCCGATTCGGCGTAAACTACTACCTGGGGACACAATCCAAAATTAGTATTGGTTACGGACTGCACAGCCAACTGTTGCCCACAACGGTTTATAACCGTGAAACCTATCTCGGCAACGGCCAATATGTCGCCATGAACCATGACCTGAGCCTTCAAAAAAGTCACCACCTGGTTTTGGCATACGATTGGAATATAACGGATTTTTCGAGGGTAAAAGCGGAAACCTATTTCCAGTATATTTTTGATGCCGCTGTAAATGCACATGATAAGGATGCATACTCAGTTCTCAATCAGGGTGCCGACTTTTATGTCTGGAATCCCGATACGCTTGTAAGCACCGGCACAGGAAAAAATTATGGAGTGGAACTTACCTATGAACATTTTCTCCGACATGGATTTTACGCACTCAGTACGGCAAGCCTTTTTGAATCGAAATATAAAGGGAGCGATGGCATTGAAAGAAACACTGCTTTTAATTCAAACTTCGTTTTCAATTTACTGTTGGGAAAAGAATGGGAACTCCATAAAAACAGTACCAATCCCAAATTAACATCGAAAAAAAGGGTGATTGGTGCCGACATCAAGCTCAACTTGGCAGGTGGACGACGCTATACACCCATTGATGAAAACCAATCCAAAATCGAACACCGCCCCGTTTATATTACAAATGAAACCTATGCAAGGCAGTTTAATAACTATTTCCGCACCGACCTGAAGATCTATTTTAAACATGGCGGAAAAAAGTCCAACTACGAAGTGGGCATCGACCTGCAAAACCTCACCAACACGCAAAACATTTATTCCCAAAACTTTAATACTTCTACCGGCGAAATTTACTACACCTATCAATTGGGGATAATGGTGATTCCTTATGTTAGGTTTGAGTTTTAACTGAAATCGATTAAAACTTATTTTTAACAAACACTTGACCTTTATTTATTTGATGCATTTGATTTTACTCTCGTTTTCAATTTGTTTAAAACCTTACTGAGTCCACCTGCTAAATACAAGGGCAATGAAATCAGGGTGTAATCCAGTTTTTCTAATTCCCCGTTAACCATGATATTTGCCGATAGATTGGTTCCAACCGAAGGTAAGTCAAGATTAAAACGAATGCCCGTATGTTCACCCTTCTCAGCCAAATAAACCTGTAATGATCTTAATGTACCCGTTTTCCCGGCTTTGACTTCTATCGGATAAATTTTATTGTTGTGCTGGAAAAGAAAATCCAAAACACCATTGGATTTCAGACCAAATACATCCAAAACACCATTGGATTTCAGATAAACGCCTGTGGTTATGGTCTGATAACATCTCCGGGAAAAAATTTATCACCACACACTTGACTTTTCATTCATTAGTTACTATTTTTGACCGACCGTTCAATCATAAAAATATTGCATTATAAATGTCACCCAGGACCGAGCAACAATTTAGTGAAATCAGGGAACAACGCAAGGCTACCATCATGCAGGCGGGGTTGGAACTTTTTGCGCAATATAGCATCGAAACAACTTCTATTAGTATGATTGCCAAAAGAGCCGGCATATCCAAAGGACTCATCTATAATTATTTCGACAACAAAGAGGCGCTCATTGTGGCCATTGTTACTGAAGGATTTGAAGAATTCACCAGGATGATTCCTGAAACCCACGGACAACCCCTATCAAAAGAACAACTCATTCATTATTTAAATACAACCTTTGAAGTGTTGACAACAGATTTTCAATACTGGAAGCTCTATTTTTCCATTGTAATGCAACCCTCTGTAATGAAACTCATTGAAAATCAACTCATGGTAATCATGATGCCGGTGGTGATGTTGATGGCTGATTATTACGAAAGTCAGGGAGTGGCCAACCCCATGGCGTACGCGCGCATGCTCGGTGCCATTCTCGATGGTATCAGCCTGAACTATATGCTGGATCCTGAGAATTTTCCGTTAACCGACATCAAAAATATACTCATTCAAAAATTTATATAAGATGAAGAACCCATTTATAAACAGGTGGTACCTGATATTGAGCCTCGCTGTAGTCAGTATAACCGGCCATGGAAACCAGCTTCTGGCTCAGGAGCTGACAGCCAAAGACATCGTTCAAAAATCGCACGATTTGTTTTTAGGTAAGTCCGGTTTCAGCGAAATGACCATGACCATTGTTCGCCCCTCGTGGACACGGTCCATCACCATGCAAAACTGGTCGCTTGGGCAGGATTATTACATTACCTATATCACGGCTCCCGCCGAAGACAAAGGCCAGGTTTTTTTGAAATCCGACAAGGACATGTGGAATTTTCTGCCTTCGGTCAACCGGATGATCAAGATTCCGCCTTCGATGATGATGCAGTCGTGGATGGGCTCCGATTTTACCAACAACGACCTGATGAAACAAAACACGCTGGTAACCGATTACCACCACACCATTGTTGAAAGCGACACCGTCGAAGGATACGATTGTTATGTCATTCACCTGGAACCCTTGCCAGAAGCAGCCGTGGTTTGGGGCGGAATCAACATGTGGATTGCAAAGGAGAAGTTTTTCGGCCTGAAAGTAGAGTACCTCGACGACAACAAACAGGTAGTGAAAGTAGAAACCGCCTCTAATCCAAAGAAAATGGGCGACCGTGAAATCCTGACTCACATGGAAATGATTCCCATGAACAAAAAAGGACATAGCACCATCATGGATATAATAAATCAGGAGTTTGATGTTCCCTTTATCGATCAAAATTTCTTCTCCATTCAAAACATCAAAAATGTCAGACCACGTTAGCGAATCCCAAATTCAGTTTCTAACCAAATACCTGATCTCATGAAAATATTAATCATCATGGCCTGGAGAAACCTGTGGCGAAATAAACGCAGGACCTATATCACAGCCACATCCGTGGTATTGGCTTTGGTTCTGGCCCTGTTTATGCGCTCCATGCAATTTGGATCGTACGAAACCATGATCAGGGCTGGTGTAAATGAAGTAGGTAATATGCAGGTCCACGATACAGGTTATTGGGACAACAAAACCATCGACCGTGCCTTTTTTACCAACCCGGCACTTGAGCAGAAAATCAGCAGTTTGCCGGGAGTCTTACACATGCTGCCCCACCTTGAATCCTTTGTACTGGCCTCCTATGGCGACAAGACAAAAGGAGTCCAACTGGTAGGTGTCAATCCTGAAGCAGAAGACCGTCAGGTAAAAATTTCAGGCAAAATCACCAGTGGTTCCTACCTGAGAAAAGGACAAGCGGGCCTTGTTATTGGTGATAAAATAGCTGAATACCTGAACATTAACATTGGAGACAGCCTGGTGGTCATGGGCCAGGGTTATGAAGGCACCACAGCCGTTGGCATCTATCCGGTTACGGGAATAGCTCATTATGTCTCTCCCCAAATGAACAACCTGATCGTTTACATGGACCTGGAAACCCTGCAAAAACTCATCTTTCCATTTCAACCCGGATTGCTCACAGGAATTTCGGTGTATTGTGAACCCGGGTTAGAGGACCAATTGCTGACCACGATAAAGGCATCTGTGGGCGATCACTATGATGTCATTAGCTGGAAAGTAATGTTAAGCGACATGCTTCAAAGCATCAAACTCGACAACCTGAGCGGGATGGTCATGCTGATGATTCTGTACATCATCGTCGCTTTTGGCATATTCAGCACCGTATTAATGATGACCGTGGAACGGCGGCGACAGTTTGCTGTGATGATTTCCATCGGGATGCGAAAGGGCAAATTGGTGGTCACCAGTATCTTTGAATCTATTTTCATTGCACTTATCGGTGTGGTCGCAGGGTTAATTCTCACCACTCCCGCATTGATGTACCTCTACTTAAATCCCATTCGAATGACCGGAGAAATGGCGGCCATGTATGAGAGTTTTAACCAGGAACCGTTAATGGCATTTTCCATAGCACCCTCCATCTTTTTCAGCCAGTCGTTAATCGTGCTTTCACTGGCTTTGTTATCAGCATTTTATCCCATTTTTTATGTATTGCGTTTCAATGTACTTAATGCCTTAAGGCAATAAAATATCAAAATATGATAGCATCAATAGCCTGGAGAAATCTCTGGCGCAATAAACTCCGAAGCTTCATCATCATTGCCGCTGTCATGGTGGGGATTCTGGGAGGGGTTGGCTCCGATGGTTTTATGGAAGGGATGGTGGATCAACGTGTAAACACCGCCATCGCCAACGAATTGTCGAACATTCAACTTCACCAACCGGATTTTTTGTTAAATAACGAAATTAACTACACCATCTCCAATCCTGACCAGTATATTGAAGTTGCAAATCAGATGCCTGAAGTAAAGGGTGCCAGTAAACGATTGATATGCGGGGCCATGGCCAGCACAGCTACGGCGGCTACCAGCGTACTCATCTTTGGGGTAATTCCGGAACAAGAGAAGAAAGTGACCGGCATTTATCAAAAGGTGTATTCAGGAAATTACCTGACCGATGATCAACGCATACCAGTTGTGGTGGGTAAGAAACTCGCCGACAAGCTCGAACTCAACATCAATAGCAAGCTGATCGTAACCCTTGCCGACAGTTCCGGAACCATCACCTACGGCGCATTTATTGTAGTCGGAATGTACCAGACATCAAATAACCTGTACGATGAAGCCCATATTTTCGTCAGGATTAACGACCTGGGCAGGTTGACAGGCATTACCGGACAGGTACACGAAATTGCCATTTCTCTTTTCGACAATGAGCAAACCAGTCTGGTTTTCAACAAACTATCTTCCTCCTTTAAACAGCAAATCGATAACAAATCAATTGACATAAGAACCTGGGAACAGTTAGAGCCCTTGCTTAAATCGATGATTGAAATGACGGCCTTTTTTTCCTACTTGTTCCTGGTCATCATCCTGATTGCACTGGCCTTTGCCATTATCAATACCATGACCATGGCCATTTTGGAACGTAAACGTGAGATCGGCATGTTGATGGCCATTGGCATGAACAGAGGCAAGATTTTTACCATGATTATGCTGGAAACGCTATTTCTGGCCATCGTAGGAGGCCTGGTGGGATTGCTGATGAGCTATGGACTGGTTGAATATTACGCCCACTATGGCCTTGACTTTGGATCGATGGGCAGCGGGATGAGTTATATTGGTTACGATTCGATCGTTTACTTTAAGGTAACGGATGGATTTTACCTCGCCAGCTTTATTCTGGTCGCCATCACAGCGGTGCTATCAAGCATTTCGCCCTCTATAAAAGCATTAAAATTAAACCCGGTGGATGCCATTAGGGAATTAAATTAAGAAAAAAAGCCATGAGTATCATTCAAATCAATAACTTACACAAAACCTACACCGATACCAAGGTGCCGGTGAAAGCAGTTAACGGTATCAGCCTCAGTATCGAAGAAGGTGAATTTACCGCCATTGTGGGGCCTTCCGGTTCCGGGAAAACCACCTTTTTAAATTTGATGGGCGGCCTCGATACGCCCACCGAAGGCGATATTCTGATCGGTGATAAAAATATCAAAGACCTGAACTCCAGACAATTGATTGATTTCAGGCTTCATCACATCGGGTTTGTTTTTCAATCCTATAACCTGATTCCGGTGCTGACCGCCATCGAAAATGTGGCTTTCATCATGGAACTTCAGGGTATTCCGAAAAAAGAACGCCATCAAATTGCCATGGAACTGCTTAAAAAAACAGGCCTGGAAGGAAAAGAAAACTACCGCCCCGGTGAATTGTCGGGAGGGCAACAGCAACGTGTATCGGTGGCACGTGCATTGGCTTCAAAACCCAAGTTTATCCTGGCCGATGAGCCCACCGCCAACCTGGATTCCGCTTCAACCGAAGACCTGTTGAACATGATGGCAGAACTTAATAAATCGGAAAATATGACGTTTATCTTTAGTACACACGATAAAAGGGTGATGGACAAGGCCCGCAGGATTGTGACGATAGATGATGGGAAAGTGGTGAGTGATGTGTAAATGTTTAGGGTTTAAGGTTTCTTGCCTGCCGATTTACCTACCGAAGGCATGGAGGCATGGACACATAGTAGGCAGGAGGGTTTAATGTTGTTTGTTTTAATTCAAAAGTCATGATTAAATTAATGTTTCGTTACCAGATTTACTTATTCTTTTTGTTGGTTATTGCAAGTTCAGGTTATGGCCAGAACTCAACAAAACACCATGTTCATTTTATCCGGGTGGTGGCTTCGCAATCCTACCTACGACCTCCCTTTGAAAAAATAGAAACAGAAATTTCAAATGGAGAAATTTGCTTTCGGACCGTATTGCCACCCAGGGAAACCATCTATAAATATGGCCTTGAAAAGTACGACGAATTAAATACACCACCTGTTTATATAACACCTGACCCCGCTGATTATGATTCCATCACCAATTTCATACTGACCTCTGGTTTATTGAAGATTGACCTGAATTACATAAAACCAGTTTCTGAAAATGGGGTGGAAGCTTTTATTTCAGGGGCTGGAGGCTACGGATATACCATTGAGACTTCGGATGGAATAATCAAACTCCCTATATCAGGCGCCAGAGTTTTTAAGCTCCCTGAGGTGTTGTCCAGGTTTAATGCATTGTTTCAAAGAATATCGAAGCGATATCAAATCAAGGATTAAACTTTATATCGTATAGAAACACATGCAAATCACTTTCAAACATACCCTGGCGCTCTTGCTGGCAGCCTGGATTTCAATCAATCCAAAAGAATCAGTTGCCCAGAAAAAGGCAGAAGTCTCAGGTTTTCTGGAGTTTATGAATACCACCATGGCTCCGGCCAATTCGGCTGTTTGGCAAAATATGTCAGGCGTTTATAACCGCATCAACCTGAATTATTATGCCACAAAAAATCTGAAATTTCAGGCCGGCATGCGCAACAACTTTCTCTACGGACCTCTTTTGGCCAATACCTACCCTGTTTATACCGATTTACTCACCAACGACGACGGATTGGTCAACATGACCTTCGATGTGGCCCACGACAGTTCCTATGTGCTTTACACCAATATCGACCGTTTTTACATTACCTGGATCCAGGGTAAATTTGAAACCACCATTGGCCGGCAACGCATCAATTGGGGCATCAACACCGTTTGGACGCCCAACGACATCTTTAATGCCTTTAACTACCTGGATTTCGATTACGTGGAACGGGCAGGCAGCGACGCGGTGCTGATGCAATATTACACCGGAAATTTTTCCTCCGTCAGCTTTGCCGCCAAACTTGATAAAGATCATAACCTCACGGCCGCCGCCATGGTTAAGTTTAACAAATGGAACTACGATTTCCAGTTTTTCGGTGGCGTTATGAATACCGATATGGTAGCCGGAGCAGGTTGGTCGGGACAAATTCAGGGTGCCGGGTTTAACGGGGAAGCCACCTATTTCAGAGACAAGGACCATTTTGGTGACACCACCGGAATTCTGGTAGCATCCATCGGTGCCAATTATACACTTCCCAACAGTCTTTACATGCATGTTTCGGTAATCTACAACAGCAACGGAACCAGCGGTCCGGCCGGACAAGGCGCCAATTTGCTGATTGGAGAGATGTCGGCCAAAACGCTGACGCTTTCGAAATTCGATGTTTTTGCAGAGGTCTCCTACCCCATCACTCCACTCATCAAGGCCAACCTGAACGGGATTGTAAATCCGCTGGACCATTCGGCCTATGTGGGACCCAATGTGAGTTTTAATCTGACCCAAAATCTGGGTCTGATGGTGATGAGCCAGGTATTTTTAGGCAAAGCCGGAACAGAATTCGGCGGATATGGTCAGATATATTATTTTAGACTAAAATATAGTTTCTAGTCAACGCCGAACCAGCTACAGCTTTGAAAGTATTTGCATGAATTCATCTTTTCGTCTTCTGGAGACCAGCACTTCAGAACCATCTTCCATAATGACCGTGCCCCCTTCACCCTTGAGGTATTTTTTCATAAAATGCAGGTTGATGAGATGAGATTTGTGGGTTCTGAAAAAGCCCCTTCCGTCTAATAAATCTTCATATTCCTTCATGGTTTTCGACACCAGCAGTTTCTCTCCACTCACCAGGTAAAAATAAGTGTAGTTGTTGTCCGATTCGCATCGGATGATTTCATTCAGTTTTACAAACTCCATTCCGTTGAGCGATGGCAAGGCTATTTTATCAATCCGGTTAATATTGGTTAACAGGTTGTCCAATTTTTGTTTTAAATCTTTATCTGACTTGTTTTGTTTTATTTTTTCAAGAGCCAAGCTCATATCTTCTTGTTCTACAGGCTTCAACAGATAATCCACGGCACTGAACTTGATTGCTGTGATCGCAAAATGGTCATAAGCTGAAACAAAAACCACCTGGAATTGGCTGCGATCGATCAATTTTACCAAATCGAAACCCATTCCATCCTGCATTTGAATATCCAAGAACACCAGATCCGGGTGGGTTTCCTCAATCAATTTCCTGCCGCTTTGAACACCATCAGCCTCTCCAAGTATTTCGAGTTCAGGAAAATGACTTTCGATCAACGAAACAAGGTTATTTCTGGCACTGGCCTCATCATCAATAATTACTACTCGCATTTGGTTCCGGTTTTTATAAATCAACAATGGATTCGCAAACAAAAATAGCAAAATTAACCAGCCGGGATAGCATGGGTGAAGGCACCTACTCTTCTTCGCAGGGTATTCTTATCAAGACCCTGGTTCCCAATGCAAGTCCGTTTTCGTCTTTCAAATCAACATATTCAATGCCGGCATTTTTTCCTGATTCCTTTCGGAGAATTTCCAACCGCTCGGCGGTGACCTGCGTCCCCAACGAAATATGGCTGTTTAGGTGATCGGTATTTTGTCCGGATGAAGTTGTCGGCCTTCCTTGACCGTTATCCGTTATCACACATTCCAACAGTCCGAAATCCGATTTAAAATCAAGGGTGATCAAACCACCTGGTTCATTCTTCACCAAACCATGAATAATGGCATTCTCCACAAATGGTTGTATCAACATGGGACTCAGGTAAACATCTTCAGGAATCAAACCGGGTTCAACAGAAATCTTAAAATTAAAATTTCCCCCAAAACGTAGTTTTTCCAGCTCAAGATTTAATGTAAGTGAGGTTATCTCTTCCTCAAGCGATACCGTAGTTTTCCTGGAGTTTTCAAGGATCATCCGCATCAACCGTGCAAATTTGGTCAGGTAAAACCGGGCATCTGCAGGTTGGTTGTCGCCAATAAAGCTGTTGATTGAATTAAGCGAATTAAAAATAAAATGTGGATTCATTTGCGATCGCAACATGCGTTGCTCGATACTTACTTTCTGTTTCTCCAACTCCCCTTTTTCCTTTATCTGGCGTAGTCTGTTGCGGTTAAAAAACAGGATAATGATCAGCAAAATGACAAGAAAGATAATGACAATCAGAAATTTCTGATTTCGTTGCAACTGGATTTCCAGGTCTTTATTTTTCTGTTCCACCTTTAGTACAGCAATTTCCTTTTCCTTTTCTGCCGTTTTAAACTTGGTTTCCATTTCACTAATTGCCTCCAGGTTTTTTTCACTAAACACAGAATCATTCAATGCAATATACTGATTCCCATATTCGTAAAGCAAAGCTGCATCGTCTGTTAATCTTGCATAATCAAACAAAGCCCGGTATGCTTCCAGGGCGAAGTTTTTTTGATTGTCTTCCAAAGCCCTTTTTAGACCAATCATCAGGTAATGATGGGCTTTTACTGCAACTTTCTTGTGAACATAACATTGCCCGATCCTGATGTTTAACAACACCGCATTATAATTATCCGGAATTTTTTCGCAAATATCCAGTGCGCCAACCAAAAATGTGAGCGCCGAATCTGCCTGGTTCAGTTTCAAATAGAGTTCTCCCAGGTTCATCATCGATATCATAACCGAACGCTGCCCCTGGTACTTTTGATTAATGACCAAAGCACGGTTATAATAATCGAGTGCTTTCTCGGGTTCTCCTTTGTCAATATACAACTCACCCAGGTTGTTGTACAAAGATCCCTTTCTATTCTCCTCCCCAAGGCTGTCGAGTATGGCCAGGGCCAGTTGATAATTCCTGAATGCTTCGTCATATTTTTTCCAATCTAAGTAAGCATTCCCCATATTGTTGTAAGAGAGCAACATGTTTTCAAAATCCCCGCGTTGCCTTGCAAGTGATAAATTCTCCTGATAAAGTCGAAGCGCCTCAGGATAATCTCCGGTTCGCATCATGGCAACGGCAACATTGTTTTGAACCAGGACCAGGCCGGTGGTATCTTTTATAGCCGTAAATATAGCTATGGCTGAATCCATGTATGGATAGGCACTATCAATGTAACCGCTACTCAAATACGAAACCCCTATTACATTAAGGCTGAAAGCAATACCGGCATCATAGTTAATGGTATGTGACATTTTATTCCCGAGACGGGCATACAACTTGGCACTATCGAGCGATACCCTGCTGTAAAAATTAGACAATGTCAAAGCTGCCTTCACAACAGATCTATCTGGCGGTTCTTCCGAAAACTGCTGTTGATCGACTACCACACGCAAACTATCAATTAATTGTTTTTGTCCTGATGAAACTGAAATATCGAACAACAAAACAATCAAGGTAAGGAAAATATTATTGATTACTGACCGAAGATGATACATGCATTGAAAATTGGATTATACCTAAAAACAACCGTTCACTGTCGTTAAACAACCGTTTACTCATTTCTACTTGTACAAGGAATCTTTACACTTTATTTTTGGCATCGAAGCATTGTAAAAATGTCTTAAAAAGCTTTTTTAACAGTTTCCAAATTTAAACATTATTAAATAATACAACCTATGAAATTCCAATACACTAAAAACCACTATGACAAATGGAGAATCCACATTCTAACCATTTTACTCATTTCTGCTCATGCTATTTTTGCTCAAAGCAGCGGAGAGGTTGTTAATTTAGGACTTTACGGAGGAGCAAGTCATGACTTCAGTTGGGCATATTCCACCAACAGACTTTTCTCGACAGTAGAAACACCTGCCAGTTTATTCTATAGTGACGACACCTGCGCCACCTGGACACAACCCTTCCCCATCGATTCGCTGGAATATACCACTGATGGTGTGCGACGCGGATGGGGCGGAGGCGGACTTAGAATTGTCACCAACCGGACAGGCTGGGTAGCCTTACAGACAGCCGAACAGGGTGGAACACTGACCAGCTCTGTTGTGAGCTATAACCATGGCGACAGCGGAACTTTTAGCACCATTTACGATGGATATTTACTACACCAGACAGACCCTTCGTTTACCGAAAACACCAGCACCTCAGCCATTGACTTGTCTGAAACATGGGTATATGTGGCATTAAGCAACGCCTTGGTTCGAATGAACGATACCAGCACGTATGGTCCCCATAACATCCTGGTCAATCTTGACACGGTAACGGGTATAGGCACCCATACCCACATCAATTGGCTTGCTATTACAGGCGATGCTTCGGGCTTTCCTATTTTACTGGTGGCCAATACTCCCGGAGATCAATATGGTAACCTTTATCGTTTTGATGGCACATCATTTACAGAAATTACGGGTATTCTATCCACCTATGGGTTCGAACGAATATTCATTCACCCTTTGGATTATTCACTCGACACACTCATCGTATCGGCATTACAAAAAACAGGAAGTCAGAGAAAAATATTCAGGTCGCTGGACGGCGGAACATCCTGGACAGATATCACCCCTGGGGGATTTGGTGTAAACTGGCCACTTCAAAATGCAGACTACAATCCCGATTGGGTAAGCCAAATGCCTTCAGGCAACGGATTACGATTGTCTTTCCCAGGTGTTGAAAAATCTGATAATCTGGGAAATACATGGAGTTCACATATGTTGGAAGACAATGCATCGGCCACTCATCCGGTTGACACGAGTATTGTCGTCGGATCAAAGAACAAAGGACCTCAATTGAGTATCAACGGAGCAATGGGCACTTTTACCAGCGCAACCAACGTAGGTCATGCCGCAGTTAGCATAACAAAAATTGCTCAAAAGGATACCGATGTTTACTATGTAGCCACCAAAGCCGGTCTGGGCTATACGGATGCGTATAAAGACCCTGCTGTGGTAGGTGTAGACCAGTGGATACCTCCTCATGGCGACTTTCCCATCAACGGAGTGGGTACAGATGCCGGAGTTTTTAGTGTAGCCATCGATCCCAATGACGAACTGCATGTGATAGCAGGCTCAACGAATGGATTTTATGTCACTACCACAGGGGCTTCCGGATTTTCCTGGGTACATCCCACCGATTGGGATACAGGTTCTCAATTGGACTTTAGGGTAAATGATATCAAATTTATCACCTCCGACACCATCGTTGCCACCACAGGTCATGGCGACAATGTAAACCTTCAGCCAAGCTATGAATATGGCAATATCTGGATGAGCTACGATGGAGGTGCCACCTGGAGTAAAACAGCACCAAGCGACACCGACGACTCGGGGACTCCAGTTTATTTTAGAGAAGGGAATACCGTGGTTGTTGGTTTTGGAACCAGCGACACCATTATTTATATTGGCACAGGCTACTGGCAAGACACACCAAAAGATGATGGACAGCTATGGAAATCAGATGATATGGGATCAACCTGGAGCTTCGTGAATTATGGACCAACCGGACAAAATGGAGGCGAGCTAAGGATGAAAATTTACGACATGGATATTCATCCGGATCCCGACAGCAATCAGGTACTTTATATGGCATCTGGTGAAAACCTTGATTACGCTTTTTGCAGAACAACAGACGGCGGTGTCACCTACACTTATCTCGATGTGTCGGGACAAGGGGCATTCTCATCGGTTTTGGTCACTAAAAGTTCGCCGAATATTATATCGGTGGCAGCCCGCAGAAACTTGTTCCGCTATAACCGGATATTGGCCTCAACCACAACGGTTTTCAACGGACTACCGGGTGAGTTTGTTCCCGATCTGGAAACAGGTTCAACTTTGCTTGGAACAACCACCGGACTATACAAACTGGACGAAACTCCGGGAAGTGTATCAACCATCTGGAATGGCATGGGTGACTGGACAGATGTCTCGAAATGGTCCAATGGAATTCCTTATGACAATAGCGATGTTGTGATTGAATCAGGTAAAGTGAATGTTGATTATGGTGGGAGTATAAATAACCTGACCATGGAACCACAATCCAGCATGACAGTAGCTGCCGGAATTGACCTTACGGTTGCCGGCAATCTCTTGCTTAATTCGGATGCAAGCGGATACGCCTCCTTTATTAATGAGGGTACATTTACCGTTAACGGTGAAGTAAATATCGAAAAAATACTGACTCAGGATCAATGGCACTATATCACTCCACCGGTTAGCAACTCCACAGCAAATGATTTCTTGGGGATTTATTTAAAATATTGGGATGAAGTATCAAACCAGTGGACATACATTACTGAACCTACGGAAGAACTCTTTGCAGGAAAAGGATATAGCGCATGGTCGAGTAGCGGTACAACAGGTAATGCGATAATCACTTTTTCAGGAACGATGAATTCAGGAGATTACTCACCTGTACTAACATTAAGTGGTGATCCGGGACTCGATTATGGATGGAACCTGGTAGGCAACGAATTTCCTTCGGCCATCGACTGGGGAACAGACAATGATCCAAACCCGGAACTGATCTTCAGCAACATCGACAACACCCTCTATTTTTGGACAGGATCGCAGTATGCAACATACAACCCCTCAGGAAATGGAGGAGATGGTCTGGGTACAAATGGTGCTACCCGGTATATTGCCTCAGCTCAGGGATTTTACATTCATGCCAATGCACCAGGCCCAGGACTGACGATTCCTCAAAGCACCAGAGTGCATGATACGCAGCCATTTATGGCTCCCCAAACACTCACTGGCAATCAGCTTAAATTGCACGTGGATTCTGATACCTATTCCGATGAAACGGTAGTGGCATTCAATGATCAGGCCCACAATGCATTTGATCCGAATTACGATGCTTACAAACTTGATGGAATTGATGTGGCTCCTCAGTTATATTCATTTTTTGAAAATGAAAAACTGGCTGTAAATACACTTCCATTTGAGGGAGATGCCATGGACATCCCTGTATTTTTTGAGGCAGGAACACCGGGAACCCATGCCCTTCTGGCCATTGGGATGGATGGATTTCCGGATGATGTCTATATTCAACTCGAAGACAAATTGGAAGGGATTGAAATCGACCTCAGAGATCAGCCTGAATACACGTTCTATGGCAGCCCCTCCGATTTACCCGACAGGTTCATCCTGCATTTCGATGCCGCCACTCTGGGTGAAAACGAGGTTGATGCTCCGGACAATATCCTGATTTATGGTAGTACGGGACAATTATTTATTGAAAACACCAAAGGTGATGTAGTCAATGGCAGGATTCGGATATTCAATACGCTTGGTGAGATGATCTTCAATTCAGAGCTGAATGGAGAGAGCAAATATTCGATTCAGGCGATTTTTAACACAGGAGCCTATTTGGTTGTTTTAACTAGTGAAAAATCGGTTAAGACCAAAAAGCTATTGATCAACCGTTAAAACCAATAAACAATATACCAGGACAATAGGGGAAATAGTTGAATTATTTGAAATGCAATAAAAAGTAATATTAACACATGAAATACAAATTATACCAATTATTAATCCATTTACTTGTTGTAGGGATTATCCTGATTCCTTCAGACCTGATCGCCGCTAGTCAACCCCCGGACCCGGGAGGCGACCCAACAGGAGGCGGAATTCCGGTAGGTGGGGGAGCTCCATTAGAAAATGGCTTTTGGATTCTGGTTTGTTTGGCTATTTGCTATTTCATCTGGAAATTGTATCACCTATTGAACCTGGTATTACACAAATCGGATGAACCGTAAATCCCGGTTAAAAACTATATAGGAGGATTAGAATCATTTGATTGAACCTGACCCGAATGAATTTGACATCGTTGAAGATCGAATATGAAAATCTTTCTATTTTTGTAAAAAATCGTTGATTATGAAATCTATTTACAGCATCATTCGATCCTCGTTGCTTGTCATCATTGCGTTCGCATCGCTTCTGTTTTCACTGACCATCAACGAATTCGGATTCTTTTTTGGTGTAACCCTGCTTATCGGCGGAGCACTCACTGCCATTTATCTCTTTATCCATTTTGACGAAACCCTCAACGAAAAAGTGATTATGGAAGCATTGATGGACGTTTTTGCAGGCCTGGCAATACTCACCTTTCCTGAAATTTCCCAACGTTTTGTTCTGGTAGATTTCGCCTTCTGGATGGCCATGATGGGCATTTTATACCTTTCGGGAGGATTTTTCAACCACAAAAAATCGAAGTATTTCTGGTTGTATGTATTATCCGGACTCGCTTTAATCATTTTTGGATTTATCATAATAAACTATAGTTCAGAAACTTTAGGTTCGGTGAACTACCTGATGTCGTTTGCAATTATCCTCTATGGAATTGTTGGTATTTATCTGGCCATCGCCAGAAAAAAGATCCCTTTTCAGTAAATTGGTATACCGATTTGGATCTTTGTACAGGTACATGGCACCATCAGATGTTCCAAACATTAAAAATAACCCATTTCAAATTAATCTGTTGATTTACAAAAGATTTAAAAACAGAAAAAGATTCAGAAAAAAGATTGCGTAATTCAATTTATCTTTCTATTTTTGCAGCCCGAATTTTTGAGTAAAAAAGATAACGTATGTATTTAACAGCTGAAACTAAAAAAGAGATTTTTGAAAAGTATGGCAATGGCGCTACTGACACAGGTTCTGCCGAAGGTCAGGTTGCATTGTTCACCTACCGTATTAAACACCTTACCGGTCACCTGAAGGTGAACAAAAAGGATGTCTTCACACAAAGATCACTTGTCAGACTTGTTGGGAAAAGAAGAAAATTGCTTGACTATTTAAAAGAAAAAGATATCGAAAGATACCGTCATATCATTAAACAGTTGGGTCTAAGAAAATAAGAAGGAATAGGTTCCTTCCTCCTTGAAAAGGCAATTTACCGATTGCCTTTTTTTGTGTTTTCAGTACTCTCATTATTAAAATATTTCTAAATCTATGAAGCCAATTGATCCAATAACCTCCTCCTTTGTACTGGAAGACGGTAGAACCGTAACCATTGAGACAGGAAAACTAGCCAAACAAGCAGATGGCTCTGTGGTTGTTCGTATGGGCGACACCATGATTCTTGCAACGGTAGTTGCTGCACAGGAAGCCAGAGAAGACGTCGATTTTATGCCACTTTCAGTGGAATACAAAGAAAAATATGCCGCCACCGGAAAATTCCCCGGAGGTTTCTTCAAACGTGAAGCACGTCCTTCGGAACATGAAATTTTAATTTCCCGATTGGTCGACAGAGCACTGCGTCCTTTATTTCCTGATGATTTCCATGCAGAGACCCAGGTACTGATCAGCCTTATTTCCGGAGGTGAAGACACAGCCCCGGATGCACTGGCTGCACTCGCTGCTTCGGCAGCCTTAACCGTTTCCGATATCCCTTTTAACGGACCTATTTCGGAAGTACGCGTTGCCCGTATTAATGGCAAATTTGTAATCAATCCTGCACTTTCGCTGCTGGAAGAAGCCGATATTGAAATGATTGTGGCGGCTACCAACGAAAATATCATGATGGTAGAGGGAGAAATGAAAGAGGTAAGCGAAGCAGATATGCTCGAAGCCATTCAGGTAGCCCACGATGCCATTAAAATTCAATGCCAGGCACAGATTGTTCTGGCCGAAAAAGTAGAAAAATCAAAAATAAAACGCGAATATTGCCACGAAACCAATGATGAGGAGCTGAAAACCAAAGTAATGGAAGCTACTTATCAGGCATGCTACGAAATTGCACTTCAGGGAAACCCTGACAAACATGCACGCAGCGATGCTTTTAAAGCGGTCCGCGATGCTTACCTCGAAACATTTGAAGAAGAAGAACGCGAAGCCGTTACCAACATGGTAAAACGCTATTTCCATGATGTGGAAAAGGCAGCCGTTCGTTACGCCATCTTAAACGACCGCATCCGTCTAGATGGACGCAAGATGAACGAAATCCGTCCCATATGGTCAGAAGTGGATTATGTTCCTTCGGCACACGGTTCAGCCGTTTTTACACGTGGTGAAACACAGGCGCTGGTAACAGTGACTCTTGGAAGCAAACTGGATTCGCAAACCATTGATGGTGCCGTGATTTCAGGATCACGCAAATTTATGTTGCATTACAATTTCCCCCCATTTTCAACGGGTGAAGTTAAACGCATGATGAGCATTTCACGTCGTGAAATTGGTCATGGAAACCTGGCCGAACGCGCTTTGAAAATCATGGTTCCCAATGGTGAGGAAAACCCTTATACCATCCGCATTGTATCGGATATTCTCGAATCAAACGGATCGTCTTCGATGGCTACTGTTTGTGGAGGAACACTCGCTTTGATGGATGCTGGTGTTAAAATGACCAAACCTGTTGCAGGCATTGCCATGGGACTTATTACCGACACCACTTCAGGTAAGTTTGCAGTACTGTCAGATATCCTGGGCGACGAAGATCACCTCGGTGATATGGACTTTAAAGTTACCGGAACCAAAGATGGTATTACGGCTTGTCAGATGGATATCAAGGTGGATGGCCTTTCGTTTGAAGTTCTTGAGGAAGCACTGGAACAGGCCCGTCAGGGAAGAATTCACATTCTTGGCGAGATGGCCAACACCCTCACAGAACCCCGTGCCGACTACAAAGAGTTTGTTCCCCGCATCGAAAAAATGTTCATCGAAAAAGAATTTATCGGTGCCGTTATCGGACCCGGTGGAAAAGTTATTCAGGAAATACAGAAAGTTACCGGTTCTACCATCGTAATCGAAGAAATTGGCAACCAGGGTGTTATCGACATTATGGGACCCAACAAAACCGCCATCGATGAAGCCAGGGCCTGGATTTCAGGTATTACCGCTGTTCCTGAGTTGGATAAAATTTACCACGGAACTGTGAAAAGCATTGTTGCCTTTGGAGCCTTTGTTGAAATCCTTCCCGGAAAGGATGGATTACTGCATGTTTCGGAAATAGATTGGAAAAGAATTGAAAATCCTGAAGATGTTTTAAAACAAGGAGAGAAAATTGACGTTAAGTTGGTAGGAATCGATCCAAAAACAGGAAAACTCAAACTGTCGAGAAAGGTGTTGCTCCCAAAACCGGACCATATCGAAAACTCTGACAGACAGGAAAGACCAGAACGGTCTGAAAGACCCGAACGTTCCGAGCGTAACGACCGACCTGATAGAAGGGACCGCAACGACAGGTATGATAAGCCACGTAGGTAACCTTTTTAACAATAGAATCGTATAAGTTTCAATTATAATTTGAAGTATTAGTATGAGGCAACTTAAGATTACGAAGCAGGTTACCAACCGCGAAACCGCATCACTTGACAAATACCTACAGGAAATTGGCAAGGTGGATTTAATCACGGCTGAGGAAGAGGTTGAACTCGCCCGCCGGATTAAACAAGGTGATCGCGCAGCTCTGGAGAAACTCACCAAGGCCAACCTGCGTTTCGTCGTTTCTGTGTCTAAACAATATCAAAATCAGGGGTTAAGCCTTCCCGACTTAATCAACGAAGGAAACCTGGGTTTGATAAAAGCCGCTCAACGTTTCGACGAAACAAGGGGCTTTAAATTTATTTCCTATGCCGTTTGGTGGATCAGACAGTCTATCCTTCAGGCCCTTGCAGAACAATCGCGTATCGTACGCCTTCCTCTGAACAAAATCGGTTCAATCAACAAAATCAACAAGGCTTCGGCCAGGTTGGAACAATCGTTTGAACGGGAACCCAATTCGGAAGAAATTGCCATGGAGTTGGAAATGACCGAAACCGAAGTAAAAGAATCGATGCGCAATGCCGGACGGCACGTGAGCATGGATGCTCCTTTGATTCAGGACGAAGACAACACCATGTACGATGTGCTGCGCAGCGAAGAAGCTGTTACGCCTGAAACGGGATTGTTGTATGAATCGCTCCGCAAGGAAATCGACCGCGCTATCCAAACGCTTACCCAACGCGAAGCTGATGTGGTAAAGCTGTATTTTGGTTTAAATGCAGGCCATCCGATGACGCTGGAAGAAATTGGCGAGAAATTTGACCTGACCCGCGAACGTGTTCGTCAGATCAAAGAAAAAGCCATCCGGCGACTGAAACATACTTCCCGAAGTAAAATCCTCAAATCCTACTTAGGATAATCATATAAAGCGCTCTCCGGGGCGCTTTTTTTTATCTTTGCAAAAAAAAACATATGAAACCTCTGGTAGCCCCTTCGATGCTCTCGGCTAATTTCGCCAACCTGAACAACGATATCCTGATGGTTAACCAAAGTGAGGCTGACTGGTTTCACCTGGATGTGATGGATGGTGTATTTGTACCCAATATCTCATTTGGATTTCCGATCATTCAGGCCATTAAAAAACTGGCTACCAAACCGCTGGACGTTCATTTGATGATTGTGCAGCCCGAAAGGTACATCAAACAGTTTAAAGAGGCTGGTGCCGACATTCTTTCGGTGCATTATGAAGCAAGCACCCATCTGCACCGAACCATCCAGGCGATGAAGGCCGAAGGATTAAAAGCCGGCCTGGTACTCAACCCGCATACCAATGTCATGGTGCTCGAAGATGTGATTGCCGACCTGGATTTGGTACTGCTGATGTCGGTAAATCCGGGATTTGGAGGACAGGCTTTCATCGAGCAAACCTATCATAAAATCATCCGGCTGAAACAACTCATCCGCGACAGCGGAAGCCATGCCCTGATTGAAGTGGATGGCGGTGTGAGCGTTGAAAACGCACCCAGATTGGTGGCTGCCGGAGCCGATGTTTTGGTGGCTGGCAGCGAGGTTTTTAAATCGAAAAACCCGGCCCAAACCATTCATTTATTAAAACAGTAGGCGATGTATCCCTATCTGCGACTTGCCCGTATGATGCTTAAAAGTAAGCGAAAACCACCTCTTACTTTGTTCGACACAAGCATCATTCCCATGCGGGTTTGCCTTACCGACATCGATCCATTTTGGGAACTCAACAATGGCCGCCACCTCACCATGATGGACTTTGGACGATTCGAAATGGCATTAAGGACTGGATTGCTCAAGGTGGTGAAAGAGAAAAAATGGGGGCTGGTAGTAGCAGGATCCAGTGTGAGATATCGCCATCGGTTAAAGCCTTTTCAGAAATATTTTCTGCACACACAAATCGCCGGGACCGACGAAAAGTGGATTTATTTCCATCAACAAACCGTGAGGAATGGTAAAATTCACTCAGCCGCCTTGGTTAGAACAGGAGTAACCTCCGAAAAGGGCATTGTAAAAGTTGAAGAAGTAAGTCAGGCAATGGGGTATGCGGATTTTAAACCCACCATGCCTGAATGGATCAGGGCCTGGGCCGAAGCCGACGAACTCAGACCGTGGACTATTGATTAAAATTGAATTCCATGATAAAAAACCTGTTTATTCCACCGGTTCTCCTCTTTCTTGGACTTATTTTAATGACCCTGCTATGTGTTCTGACCCCGGTTCTAAATAGGATTCCATTCCCCATTAATTTGATTGGAATAATAATCGCAATATCAGGATTTGCTATTATGGGTAAAACCAGGATGTTGTTTAAAAGATACAAAACCACGTTGTACATTGAAAAATCTTCTCATTTTATTACCGAAGGGGTTTTCACCTGGACAAGAAATCCAATGTATATTGGGATGTTTCTCATTCTTTTCGGTTTTGCCATTGGCTCAATGAACCTTTGCTCGCTTTTGATCCCGGTGGGATTTCTATTAATCATCAGATTCCATTTTATTCCCAAAGAAGAAATGATGATGGAAGAAACATTTGGACAGGAATACCTGGATTACAAATCCTTCGTACGAAGATGGATTTAATTGCCTTAGAACTTCTGCTCATACACATGGCAATAGGGAGTTCCGTGCTCTTTTTCGTAATAGTCCTGGTGGTATTCTTCGGCCTTCCAAAATTTGGTAGCAGGAACGATTTGTGTAACCACCTTGTACCCTTTTGAATCTAATATCCTGACCAGCTTTTCCGCAGTGTTTTTTTGTTCGGTGTTCAGATAAAATATGGCCGATCGGTACTGATTGCCGACATCCGGTCCTTGTCGGTCCATTTGGGTTGGGTCGTGGATTTCGAAAAACAATTTGGCTATATCTTCAAAGGTGGTCTTCGCCGGGTCGAAAACCACCCTGACGGCCTCGGCATAACCCGTTGTATGGCTGCTCACTTCCCGGTAGGTTGGATTTTTACCCTTCCCGCCAATATAACCGACTTCTGTTGAAACGACACCCGGGGCTTTTTGCATATAATATTCCACCCCCCAGAAACAGCCTCCTGCAAAAATGGCAGTGTCGGAAGTGGCCATTTCTGTGGATGCAGGAATAAAATTCAGGGATATTGAATTCACACAATGCCGTGTATTCTTTGGTGTAAATCGTTCTCCATTAAATACATGCCCGAGATGACCGCCGCAATTTGCGCAAACAATTTCTGTGCGCATTCCATCGGCATCCGGAATTCGTTTGATAGCTCCCGCGATTTCGTCATCAAAACTGGGCCAGCCACATTCTGAGGCAAACTTATCAGCCGACTGGTACAGAGGAGCATCGCAACGTTTACAAACATAGGTGCCTTCTTCTGTGTAGTTGTCATATTTTCCGGTAAACGGTCGCTCGGTATGTTTATACACAATCACCGATTCTTCTTCAGGAGTTAGTTTATTAAATCTCATGGTTTGTGAGTTCTGGTTTATTTTGGTGGATTTTGTAGTCGATTGAGTGCAAGCTGTTAATCCTATCAGGATGAGACAGGTTGCTAAAGCATATGTTTTCATGGCTTTAGATAGTTAGTAATATGATTAACGCCAGAAAGTAAGATTGATTATTCATTTAACAGAATTTAGCTTTTTCAATTAAAAATCATTAACAACTTCAATCTTCTTATTTTTCTTATCTTTGGATTGATAATCGCCTCCGCAATATTTTGAATATTAACTAACATAAGTGTCCATATAAGTTATCCAATCATGATTAGCCAACCTTTAAAACTGAACAGATATGAAAAAATTACTCTTTCTAATGTTTCTCACTACCTTCATCAACCTGGCAAGCGGACAGAATATGGTTCAGGAAAACAAGCTCTGGAACGTTGTGAATTGCCTAAATTTTGGTGATTGTGCTACAGAATCCTACAAGCTTCTGGGCGATACAACCATCGGGGTATTCACATACAAAAAGCTGTATTACACGCTCGACACTACCCTCACAAACTTTTCCATGATCGGGGCCATGAGAGATGACCTGAACAAAGTGTTTTACCACAACTTTGAAAATGAATTTATGCTTTACGATTTCAGCCTGGCTGTAAACGATACGTTTCAGACCACACAATATTGGGGCAATCCTGTTGAGATGGTGGTTTTGACGATCGACACGGTTGATAATGCCAATGGAGATCACCGACCCAGGTGGACATTTAATTCTGGTGAGCAATGGATTGAAGGGGTAGGATCACTCTACGGCCCAATCAACGTGGATATTTATCAGGTGGTAATTGATCTCTATTACGACGAAAGCTGTTGCTTTGAGGATGATGTTCTGACTTATCTGAATCCCAACGTTTCCGGTTGCATCGTAAATACCGTAGGAATTGATTTAATTGATTCACAACAAATTGTTTCCGTTTACCCGAATCCATTTTCCTTATCAGCCCTCATAAAATTAAACTATTCAGGATCGCACACCTATGAATTTCAATTGCTGAATATAACAGGACAAAAGGTGAGAAGCATCAACCATATAAAGTCGGGTTCGGTTGTTTTAGCCAGAGAAAATTTACCATCGGGCCTTTATTTTTATCGGCTTTTCGAGGCCAATGCACCCGTTGCCACAGGAAAAATTATAATCAAATAAAGCATATAAATATGAACGAAAAAGACCTTATCAAAATATTTACCGGGACCGAGATTGCCGTCATCCAGGTGAAAGAAATACTCGACGAAAACGGCATCCCAACCCTGATGAAGAATGGTTATCAGTCGGGTATCAGTGCCGGGTTTATTGGTGGAACGCCCTCTACCATTGAGCTGTATGTATTGGAAGAAGACAAAGAACGTGCTGAAGCTATTGTAAAAGAAATTTCCTATTCCTAATCCAATCCACTGGTGATGTATTCTTACAAACAATCAGGTATTTTCGGTTTACCCTGAATCGGCATTCCCATTGGCATGATTATAGGCATGGCGACCGGTGTTGGAATGGATAAAAAAGCAAGACAGCTTGTAGGGGCACCACAACAAACAATACATATTTCTCCTTCATTAAACATTAATAAACAATTGATACACAATAATTTTGCTTATATTTTGCGCTGATATAAAATAAAAACGAAATGACGGTTACTAATATTTTGTGCTATTTATATGCTACAAACAGGCCAATGCCTACGCGTAGTTAAAGTACAACTACCATATTGGCGTATAAATAGCCTGTATTGCCATAATAATAGGCTTTTATAGGCTTTTTTTATGCCAATACCTATACCCTTTTAACAGCATTTAAAAAACAAATAATATGCTGGCAAAATAACCATTTATTATCTTAAAATTAGATTAAGGGGACATAAGGGGGGACATAAGGGGGGACAAAACACGGTAAAAAAGGGTGTCATAAGCGGGGGTTAAGGTAAAAAATAGGCCATAAATGAACAAAAACGGGATTAAAAAAGGGGGTTAATACACCAAATAAGACGTTAAACAGGGGGGTAATACACAAATGTTAGTACAGAACGTAACTTATATGTTTAATGCTCAGATATATACATTAAGTAGTTGGTTTTTAGGTGTGTTTTTTTTAAGTACAATTGGCTGCTTAGTGGTTTTGTTTGCAAGAACAATATATAAGGATACTAATTCTTATTCTTAATAATGGTAGATTGTAGATTTTCAAGCTCACTTTCAAGCGTATCATTTCTCTTAACAAGCCTGACAATAACTCTATTTAATTTGTTTATTTCTTCCTCCATGTAAGTGTCATTTATCTTAAACGATGATTTTGATTCACCAGCTATGGTTTGATTCAGTTCACGTTTATAAGGTGTCTGTTCATCTGGTGCAATACCTTTCATTAAATAATTAAAATCAACATTTTGTTGTAAACATTTTGTGATTATAATTTCATATTTTGGACTTTTTCTCTTCCTCCAGTTACTAATTGTTTGTGGAGTCACCTTCAAGAATATAGATAAATCGTTATCAGTCTGTATATTTAGTACTGATTTTAAGCGATTTAAAAATAAATCAACATTTAGTGTATATTTTTCTTGAAAATTCACAATATGTGTATTATATTTGTCGAATATTTATGACAAAAGTAAACTATTATATGATGAAATGTAAAGACAACCCGACAAAAATTAATGGAACCCTGGGTAAAATAGCTCAGAAAGTGGGATGTAGTCCCGATTATGTGGGCCGTGTATTATCAGGAAAAGTAAATACTACCAAAGGTAAAAAAGCACTCCAAATATTGGAGATATCAAAACAACTTAGTGAACTCTTAACCTAACATTTAAATATCATGAAGAATCATCCGGTAAGTATAAACATTAACAACCTGATTGACAATGTAACATTTGTCGGTGTGGGTGCAGATCTCGCTACTGAGGAGGTGGAATTAAAAGTAAAAAAAGCTCTGGGGAGGGCAATAGATTCAGCTATATCTATGAAAAATCAAATTTACCTCCATCATACTGGATCTTTAAATGAGTTAATTCAAGCTCTAGCAAACGCACAATTGCTTCAAAAGTATGAAGTAATCCAATTGCCCGCTCCTTGCCAAGGGAGTGAGATGCAGCATAACGAACCGACCAACCTGAACAGCCAAACCTATCTGGTTCAGCAGGTGGAGGGTAAAAAGTTGTTTTGCCCGGTTTGCGGTCTACCGATACCGACAATGCCTCAAGGTGAGATAGACACTGAGCAACTTGCTCATGAAATTTCTTCTCAGAAATCGAAGCAGACATGTCCAAAATGTCTACGGAAATTAAATACAGAGGAAGCATAAAAAATAGGTATTAAGTTAATTAATATGCAAATATAATGACATTCCCGTGTGGCTCAATCAGGAGTTCGAGTTTCCTGCCGAAACAAATAAATACTAACATGGAATTTTATCAAAACACAGATGCCCTTGTTATAAGAGCCGATAAATTATGGATAAATGGAATCATGACAAAAGAAAATTATAAAAAACTGCGCCAACGAAAGATTTTAAAATCGATGAATACCGCCGGTGGGCTAGAAAATCACGCACAAATAAGGGTCGATAGTATTCCTGATCGTTTTATGCCAAAATTTAAATCTGTCATCGGTGATCCTAAAAAAGTGGTCAAAAATGATTACTTCACCTCATTTATACAATACGATGAGGAAGCCTCCCGTTATTTTAGAACTTTTCGTAAACCTGATGGCAAGCCATTGGATACTGAAAAACAAGAGGAGTACCGCACAAATGCTGAAATATACACGGCAATAATCAATTTTATAAGCAATGTAAAAGGTTTTCGTAAAGCCCGGGGTGGTAGTGCCAATGGTGTGTGGCAGCGTGTTGTTGAAGCTGTTAACAATATCGACGTTACCCAATATCCACATAGTTTGCCCGGCAATGCAAGGAGCATTGAGCGCAATCTGAACAAATTTAAAGCCGGCAGTTATATTGCCCTGGTACATGGTGGCGTTGGTAATATCAATCCTATTAAAATTGTTGGCGAAGTGGCCGACTGGATTCTGGCTACTTATTGCCTACCTAACAAGCTAACAGTTCCTGTTTTGCTCGAAATGTACAACAGTATCCGCGAAGCCAATGAATGGCCAGAAATTTCAGATAGTGCCATTAATCTGTTTTTAAACAAGCCCGAAATCAAGCGTAAATGGGTGTTGGCAAGGCATGGCAAGGATGAATATATGCGCTTGTTTGGTCACAGGATGAAAAGAAATCATGAAAACTGGTTCCCGAATGCCTGGTGGGGAATTGATGGTACCAAGCTCGATTGGGTTCATTATTACGACAACGATTTGGGCATGGCCGCTAAGCTCAAAATAGATCCCGTGTTCGACGTATTTTCTGAAAAAATATTGGGATGGAGCTTTTCTGAAACTGAAAATCATGTTGACCACTTTATTGCTGTTAAAATGTCCGTGAAAACGGCTAAGGCAAAACCTTATCTATTCACTTATGATGGTCAATCGGGTCATACCACAAGCGGAATGCAGACCTTGTATGATCAATTAGTTGCCATCGGGGGCCAGCATTATAAACATCAAGCCCACCGACATGGAAGTCCGGTGGAAGGCCTTTTTAACAGATTACAACAGCAGGTAATTTCAAGATTTTGGTTTTCTGATAAACAGGGTGTGAAGGTGCGTGATATCAATAACGCCGCTAACATGGATTACTTATTGGCTAATAAAGAGCGCTTATACACACGTGAATATCTTGAAAAAGCGTGGGAGTTAGCCGTTAAAAAATGGAATGAGGCTCCACATCCTTTGTTTAAAAACAAAACCCGCGATGAAGTATATAAACAAGAGGCTCCAATTAGTCACCCAGTTGATGATCTTGAAATGGTTCAGATGTTTTGGGTTTATGCGAGTGCCGGCAATACTTACAACCGCGATGGCATCAGCACAACAATTGCCAAAAAGCAATATACCTTTGAAGTTTATACTGATGATGACAAAGTAGATCTGGAATTCAGGCGTAAATACATTGGATGTAAATTCATCGTGAAATACGATCCTGAAACGCTTGACCAGTTTGTTGGACTTTACGAAAAAACAGACAATGGATTGCTGTTTATTGCCTATGCCAAACCTAAACGTGCCCATGAACAAATACCAATCCTGATGTCAGAACGCGACGTGGCCATGGCATTTCAAGACATGAGAATATCGGATACGGAATATCAACGCGATTTAAAGGAGGTGGAAGCATTGCTGGCACGTACAGGTATTACTCCTCAGAAAGTACGCGAAGATCAGGACTTGGAAATTAAAATGGGCGGCAGACTAACCAAAGCGCACCGAAGCCGTGTTGAAGCAGATTCATTTTTATCACAATTATAAACCACACACTTATGAATGAAGAATTAAAATACAAAGTATCTGAAGAGTTGTCTCGTATGGCCAAAAAACGCAGCCAGGAAAGCCTTGCTCATCGTACCGGGGTATCAACGGCAACCATTAACCATATGATTAATGGCAAATGGAAGCTGATTAAAGATGCCATGTGGCGCAATGTAATGATTACACTGCGTATTAACTTCACCTGGAAGACGGCAAATACCGGCAACCTGATTGGCGTACACGAACTATTGCACTCTGCACAGCAGTTGAGCATATGCCTTGCGATTTCGTACAATGCGGGTGCCGGTAAAAGTCATGCCTACCGCAGCTATGAAACCAAAGCCGACAATGTGGTGCTGATTGAATGCAAAAAGTTTTGGAGCCGTAAATCGTACATTAAAAACCTGCTGATTAATGCAGGTCTCGAGCCTACCGGTACAGCTGAGGAAATGGTTGAGCGCTTTATGAGCCATTTGCGTGGATTGGAGAAACCAATGCTCATTATCGATCAGGCTGACAAGCTTAACGACCCGTCGCTTGATTTGTTCATGGACTTTTACAACGACCTGGACGGTTATTGCTCCTTTGTTCTGTCTGGCGTTCCAGCCCTCGAAAAGAGGCTCTTGCGTGGCAAACAACGCGATAAAAGTGGTTATGCCGAATATTGGAGCCGCATTGGCCGCAAAACTATTCACCTGAATCCGGTAACTATAAAAGATATATCTGAAATATGCATGGTAAATGGACTTACTGAACGTGATAAAATACAGGAAATATTCAACACCTGTGATGGCGATTTGCGCCGTGTGAAAAAAAGTGTAGAACAATATTTTTTGTTGAAAAACAAAAGCATTAGCAATTAAGCAATTAATCAATAATGAAGAGGGCTGTAACGGTGGAACAATTAATAAATACAGAATTTAGTCTTATCGATTTTAATGATCAGTGGGCCGCTAGTTTTGGCAAACCTGAAGTATCCGGTGTATGGATATTTTGGGGCGATTCGGGCAACGGCAAAACACGCTTTGCCATGCAACTGGCCCGCGAACTCACTAAGTATGGTAAGGTTTGCTACGATTCGCTCGAAGAGGGTGCCCGTTTAAGTATGAAGCGGGCGGTAATTGCCGAAAACATGATTTCAGTAGCTCGTAAATTTTTAATACTCCACCGCGAACCCATTGAAGATATTATAATGAGGCTCGCAAAACGCCGTTCACCGGATGTAATTTTTATTGATAGCTATCAATATTCTGGCTTAACAAAGCGCACCTATATCGAATTAAAAGAGAAATTCCCGAAAAAGCTGTTCATATTTCTGAGCCATGCCGAGGGTAAACACCCCGAAGGCAGATCAGCCAAATTTGTACGTTACGATGCCGACATAAAGGGCCGTATCGAAGGTTATAAGGTATTTCCTGTTAGCCGATACGGTGGCGGAGAGCCTTACGTAATCTGGGACGAAGGTGCAGGCAAATACTGGGGAATAGAAGATCACAACAACTAATATAAGTTATATGAAACACACTGCACATATTAATTATCAATACGACCCTGTAAATCAGAGGTTGTTTATTTACGATACTGGTCGCTTACTTGGAGGTTTTAAAGGCGCATCCGCCGAGCACCAGTTTTCTAAACTGTTGGATACCGATGTAAATATTAATATCACAGCCATGAAGAATGAAACTGAACGGAAGGTCCAGGTTAGAAGATTAAGGGCCATTTGGATTAAACAAGGTGTTGACAAGTACCGCGAATCAATTCTTGAAGCCTATGACGTTACTTCTACCGCCGATTTAAGCCTCAGCCAGCTCAATGAACTTATTACAATTTATAGTGCCCGACAAACCAATCAGGTTAGTCCCCTGGTGCGAAAATTACGCAGCCAGGCGTTAAATACCCTTACCATGATGGGCATATTGCGTAACAACAATTGGGACGACGTGAATGAATTTCTGATGGACAAGCGTGTTTGTGGCCGTTTGATGTACGAACTAAACGAGCAGGAACTGGTTCTGCTTAACAGAAAGTTACACGCCATTGCCGACAAACGAAAATCAGATAACAATAATTATTCACTTAATAACTAACCCTATGTTAATAGATTTAATTGGAATACTCCTGTCTATGTTAGCCATATCGGTAATTGTTTCGCTATACATCACCAACCGGGCACGTAGGAGAGCAATGGACGAAATAGGTGAAATGATGGCAACCGATTACGATATTAATGTTGTTGATGACATTGATGACATTGATACCGATGTATTAACAGAACCTCCTTACGCTTTAATACGTGGCCTACAACAGCAGGGAGATGCGCTCGACAACATTTACAATATGGCTGCCAGCTCACACGCACACCTTATTGCCTTTACTAAATTGGGCATTTCGCTGGATAAAATAACAGGCGTAAGGAAGGCAAATAACAGCATGATCCTTCAGCTTAAAAACATTTATTTAAAACAGTTTAATTAATACTACGATGACAAAAATTTGGAAAGATGAAAGCGGGATTACCATCCCGGCCAACCGGGTTACAAACTCAGAAAAAACCCGCGAAAGGGCAGCCGATAAGCTGCTCAAGAATGCACATTTTATAAATGATAAGCTAGCGCGGTTTAAAATGGAATTCTCCGAAACCGTGGCACAGGTATATAACGAAGTCATGGCTGAGAATGGAGTCGATATCAGCGAACGCAAAGGTAATTTTACCTTTTACAACTTCGACCGGAGCATAAAGCTAGAAACTGATATTAACGAACGCATTGATTTTGATGATGCCATGATTGCAGTTGCTAAAGAACACTTCGATAATTTTTTGAGCAACGGAACTGGCAGTGTTGACGCAATGATTAGGGAGTTGATAATGAATGCCTTTTCGACATCTCGCGGCAAGTTGGATGTAAAAAAATTACTGGGATTACTTAAGTACCGCACCCGAATTCCAGAAATTAAATACCCCGAATTTCATCTGGCTTTAAATGCGATCGAAAAGGGCATACGCAGGGTAGATTCAAAGACTTATCATCGCATTTCGATGCGAGGTTCTGATGGCAAGTACATGCCAATAGATCTTAATTTTTCAAGCATATAAGTATGTATCGGAAATTAACAATAACATTGAGCAACCAGGAATGGATAGCATTGGTCGAAATGCTGATCCTATTCCCGGTTGATTCAATTACACCCGCATCAACACACGATATGGTTTCCTTCATTATGAACAAATTAACCAATCGGCTGCAATCTCGTGAAACTAAAAAGAAAAATAACCTAATACTGAAAGCTCACGAGATTGCTGCTATGAATATCGTTATTCAACTGATGGCTGATGTGATGGATTTGGGGGTTTACGAAACCAACCTGATCGATAGCATAAGCAACTCATTTTGCAAATGGCAGGCTGACCGGTACAACCATATTCACAACATCACTTATGGAACCATTTATTGACAAAATGTTTAAAGAACGTAGCCAAGTGGCCATGCAGCTTATTAAGCTCGATACAGCCATTAAGGCCATGCAAGATGTGTGCGATCACGATCTGGTAGTATATGCCTCCGATTCGCACAACAACCACTACCAATGCACCAAATGCGGACATAAAGAAAGGTATTAATATGAAAATTATGGTTACATATTTTATCCCGCAAATCAGCGTGAGTCAGGAAATAGAGGTAGGAAACATTAAAAACAATGATGGAGGCTAGCTTTTATGGGACAATATTGTTACTTAACGGTTCGTGTATGGGTAGTGTGGGATTACGAAGCACTACCCTGTCAAAATAGTAGAAACTTAATACGAGAACAAATGATTGAACAACCACAAAGCCCCACATTACCTATACACGGTGTTAGCCGCTGCCCTTCTATTAATTTTTTCAATGTGGATTGCATTGAGTTTATGAAGTCGAAGCCTGATAAATGCTATGATTTGGCTATTGTTGACCCTGAATTTGGGATAGGAATAGGGAACAGCCCCCGACTTGTAACGGATAAAGGATTAAAGGCGAAAGAATGGGATAACAAGCCAATTGACATGAATTACTTTACTGAACTATTTAGAATAAGCAAAAATCAAATCATTTGGGGTGGTAATTATTACGCTTTGCCACCGACAAAACACTGTATAATTTGGGATAAAATGCAACCCGAAGGAATGAGTTTTGGAATGTTTGATTTTGCTTGGACTTCGTTTGATGGTGCAAATAAGATGTTTAAATACTCGGTTCAAAAAGAACTGAATAAACGACACCCGACACAAAAGCCAGTACAATTATATAGATGGCTTTTAAACAGATATGCAACCAAAGGAATGACAATATTAGACACTCACGGAGGCAGTTTTAACCACGCTATCGCAGCCGAAATAGAAGGCTTTGATTTAGATATTATGGATATTGATTCAGAATATTATCAAGCGGGATTGGACGCTTTCAATATGCACAAAAGACAGCAGCGGCTCTTTTAGGGTTGCGGCTAACGTATCGCAGCTATGCGCAGCCTTGTGTTGCGCCTGCGGCAAGGTTGAGTATAGGTGCTGTTATGCACTGATGCGGATTATTAACGATAAACTTCAATAGAATGAAAATACTAATAGCTTGTGAATATAGCGGAACTGTTCGAGAGGCATTTTCCAAATTAGGACACGATGCCTGGAGCTGCGACATTTTGGAAACGGAAATACCAGGCAACCACTTACAATGTGATGTAAGGGAAATTCTTGGCGATGGCTGGGATATGATGATAGCGCACCCACCTTGTACGCATTTGGCTGTAAGTGGTGCGAGATGGTTTAAGGACAAGAAAGTGGAGCAGGCGGAAGCGTTGGAGTTTGTTGGGTTGCTTTTGAATGCACCTATTGAAAGGATTGCGCTTGAAAACCCGATAAGCATAATTAGCAGCCGTATCCGAAAGCCTGACCAAATAATACAACCATGGCAATATGGACACGGTGAAACAAAGGCAACCTGTTTATGGCTGCAAAACTTACCGAAACTGCAACCGACAAACATTGTAGAGGGTAGGGAGCAGCGTATTTGGAAAATGCCTCCTGGCGAAAATCGTTGGAAGGAAAGAAGCCGAACATTTGAAGGAATTGCACAAGCTATGGCAAATCAATGGGGAAATGTTCAAACGGAGACGAAACGTAGCATTTGTGCATAACGGTGGTGCTATGTTTTCGGTTTGCCTTACATAATTTGTCAAGCTACCGAAAAGGTTACTGGCAAACTGAAATATAGCACGTGTTACCGCCATTATTTTGTTTAAAAACTTAAATATCAATTATATGTCAAAAATCAGAAAAGTACAAAGGAGTGAGAATACATGGCAATATCATTTTATTTGCCCTGGATGTAATTGTGAACACGCATTTGATGATAGATGGCAATTCAATCAAGATTTTGATAAGCCGACTATTTCGCCATCTTTTTTACAAAAGGGTTTTCTCGGATTTAAAGATGAAAAGCCGATTTATGGAACTTGTCATAGTTTTATTAAAGATGGTAAAATTGAGTTTCTTGGAGACTGTTCTCACGAATTAAAAAATCAAACAGTTGACCTGATCGAGTACCCGTCTTAATATTGGCGGTAACATCTGTATAAACACAGTTCAAAAAATTTAACAAATGCCAAATGACTAAAAAAGAGGAAAATATATTAAACCGATTCGGTAATTTTCTCCTGCAAAATAATTGTAGCATTGATTTTTTGGTTGAATTAATTGAACTTGAGTTAGACATTCTCAATGCCGACACAATACCCAATTTTGCAAAGAAAAAGGGAAAGAGTTACCAGGGCATCATTAAAACTAAACAGATTAAAGTAATCAGGGGTGTACGATTTGTAATTGACCCCGACTGACAACTAATAAGAACAATGAACATCATAAAAACCATTATCAACTACAGAAATCAGCAACCACATGAGGTGCTTTTTAAACATCAACACATGCGTGTTAATGACAATATAGCGACTACCCGTCATTTGATTAAATATTATTTGCATCGGAGCGGTATTAAAAATATCACACAGGAACGCCACCTTAAAAAAATCAGCGGGGGATTTGATCATACTTCTGTTACCCACTCGCTTTCGATAGTGAATGCTCAAAACTTCTTTTCGCCCATGCTGGCCGACCTTGATAAGCTGATCACCCTAAAAAACTAATGCCATGCAATTTATTTTAACAGGTAAAAACTCACGCGCTAAAATTGTTTTTAAGTATGATTTAAACGGCAGGCTCACAGCTTTTGAATGTGAGGGCATCGACAATGAGAACCAGTTAAAATACCTGTTTTGGAATGAGAAATTCCCCTTCCCGTACCTCGAAACCATGATACCTGCTATCGAAAAGCTGGGCAAGTTTAATATAACCAAAGTGGAAGACGACCTGAGCTTTGAGCGTTTCTGGATTGCTTACGATTACAAGGTAAGCCGTAAAAAGGCGGAGAAATTGTATAGTAAACTAACCAAGGCACAGCGTATTAAAGTGTTTTTGCATCTGCCAAAGTATAATGCGTATCTTCGTGCCAAGGGCATCGAAAAGGCTTACCCTGATACTTATCTGCGCAACGATAAATTTGAAGATGAATATTAATAAATTTGCACATGCAACGAGCCAATTTAACACGGAAGAAAGTAAAACGCATCCTTGTGTACTACCACGAGCTTGAGAGCATGAAGGTATCGCATGAGGCCGCAATGGAAATTATGGAGTATGTATTTGCTATTTCAAGCCGATGGATGGAAGAGCTGCTCCGCAGACACTCCATTCAGGAGTTTAATGACATTACCCTCGAATATGTACACATCGACATGTTGATGATTGACGCCTTTGTAAATTCGATGCGCAGCACAGCAAAAGCTAACCGAAAAAAAAGAACCACACAACTATTACTGTTTTAATAATTCACTTAAATTAATGCCTTATGAAAGATATGACCTATGTAAAAGTACTGTTTGCAGTATTTATTGTAATTATCGCCCTGGTTGCGATAAAAATAATTAATGATCCTATTGCACCTGCTAAACCAATCATCGACAAACAAAAAGAAGATGAAAGAGTTAATGAGGAAATCAAGTATATAGCCTACAAACGGGCTGTATTTATGATTAAAGACAATCTGAAGGCACCTTCCACAGCAAAGTTTCCCGATTATTTCGACCACGATAATAAAACTTCAATCTACAAATTGGATAGCCTGATTACAATTAGATCGTATGTTGATTCGCAAAACTCGTTTGGTGCCACGCTACGCGCTGATTATACCGTGAAAATGACCTATATAAATGGTAAATGGGATTTGGTGGAGGTAATATTTGATAACCAAAAAATATACTAAATGGACAAATTATTTTTAATATTAGCAATCATTGCAGTCATCTACTTTTTTTTTAATAAAAAAATACTTGATGCGTTTAAGAATCCGAATATTATTGAACCGTTAAAAAAAATAGCCATTCCTGTTATTGTTGTAGCATTACTCTTTTTTGGCATTAAACAGTGCATGAAAAATAGTGTCCCCAATAAGCTTTCAATTGAGGAAAATGCGTATTATACATCACAGAACTATATAAAAGACTATCTCAAATCACCATCCACCGCCAAATTTCCCTATTACCCATCCGCAGAAATTATTGTTGTTACAATGCCACAAGATAAAAACCTATATGCTGTAAAATCTTGGGTTGATGCTAAAAATGCCTTTGGTGTACCTATAAGAATGCAATATTTAATGCATTTAAAATATCTTGAAACACATTGGAAATTGGAGAGTTTGGTGATTGATGGTGACAAAGTTTATTAAACATGAAAATTATAATGCTTGACAATTACAATTATTTAATTGTATATTTGCCCCTGAAAACTCAGGTCAGGTAAATCTGACAATTATTTTTACAACATAAACCCCGTAAGGTGAGCCTGTGGCGAAAGCCCGGTAATCCAGTCCCCTGACTGAGTTTTCACACCTAAGCGGGGTTTTATATTTAAAACACTTTTCGATATGAAAGCTGAAAAGAATGAAAGCAAGGCCACGAGCCTGCGGATGGTTGAGATCGACCATCAAAAATTTGCCGTTGAACTTATAGGCGACAATGTAATGTGCAATCTGACCCAGATGGCTAAGCCCTATGGAAAATCAAAAAGACCAGAAAGTTGGTTAAAGACTGACGAGGTGTGTCAGTATATTGACATTTTGTCCGATGCGAAGAATATCGCCTCGGACAAGTTGGTAATTGTAAAAAAAGGTGGCATACCTGGCAATCAGGGCACATGGTGTACCGATTACCGATTGGCCATGCGATTTGCCCAGTGGTTAGATCCATGGTTTGCTATACAGGTTGACCAGTTGCTGGTAGATTTAATGCGTGGCGAGCTGGCCTTGTACAAACCATTTAATGGGATCAATCCTATTATGGTTGAAGGTAAACCCTATTATAATCAGGTTGCCGTGTTAAAAAGCCTAGGTTTTAGCACGCGCAGCGGCATGGTAAGTATGCGCAAAAGGATGTTTCCGCAGCATTTTATAAAATTGTACGGTCGTAATTTTGTTACACCTGCCTTTTGCGAATATCTTAAAAACCGTAAATCGATTGTACAGCTTACCATCGACTTTGCCACTGCCAGCCAATTGAAAGGAGGTCAATCATGAACAATGCCACAGATATTACTTTTAATTATGCACGGGCCGTAGAGCAAGAGATATTGTCGATAGATTCTCCTTTCGAGTTTATTAAAACGCTCGACTCCATGTATGATATTTACGTGGGCACCCAGATGCGTGAGGGTGGCGGGGACGAACACGCACACCATGAGGTGAGCCATTACCGGCAGCTTAGGCGGTTGCTTGAGCGTATTGCCTAACCAAAAAGCCCCCGAATTTCGGGGGCTTTTTTTTATAATAATTCCTTGTCTCCATTCACGGGGCCGATATCATCAACTGCCGGAAAATGGGTTGTCGGTATATCGGGGTTGGTAACTGCTTTTTCAACTTCAACAATACCGTTATGAGTTAAAAACGAGGTGTAACCTGCCCCCGCTGCCCGTATTAGTTTGGCATCTTTTAAATACTTGTAGGCATCAACAAAATTTTGCCCTGTAATTTGGCTTTCGGCGGCCAACCCTTTTAAATCGACCCATTTTTGGGTGCTGCCGTTTGTAAATTCGTATAAAGCTGCCATAACTCTAAAACGATTGGCTTTCTTTTTTTCAATCATGGTGTATAACGTTATAGGTTTCATACAAATATAGTTTTAATTGGTTAGTATTGGTATTTGGGGTTATTTATTCCGGTGGCAGGGTAAGCACAAGAATATCACCTTCTACCCTGGTGTACACCCGCATGGCCGAGGTGTCGGCCATGGTACACCTAAAACTCATCACATGGTTAATGATGTCGCCATAAAAATGGTCGGGTGTGAGGCCCGTGCGCGAGATGCTACCGAAAAAGGTACCATTAAACCCGGACAGCCAGTAATGGATGGCATCGATGAGCTGAAGGTGCTCCAGCCACCTGGTGGTAAACTGCGAATTAAACTGGCTTTTGGCCTTGGTGGTGCTGGCAATGTGCAAATCAAACTGAAGCTCTGCCAATTGCTTATGCCTGCCCACCGTTTGCCAGGGAATGGTTTTATACTCAAGAAAAACAGCCGGAAAGCCGAAAGGCGACTTCCAATCCTCGTTAAACTGCTGGTTCCAGAAGTCGATGTGCTGGATGATGCTTACACCCTCTTCGTTTTTGATATTAAGCAGCCTGGCTGCCAATAGCGTGTAAAAATTGCCTAGTACGTTCATAGCTCAAATGATTTATCAATGTTGTTAATTACGATTCTGTCGAATTTGCGGTTAAGGGTTTCGCTGTTACCCACGAACTGCCGCTGTGGAATATCCATGCTGCGTGTGTGCGATCTTACGATAGAGCTTCCCGTTTGTACCTTCCGGGTGCTTTTGCGCCTTGTGTCGATGTTTTGTACCGTTACACGGCCACGTATGCTGCGGGTATGCTGCTTTACATTTACGGTACCATTAAATCCATAGTTGTGTACAGCGGCGTATTTAACGGGTACGCCAATCAGCGCATGGCTGGCATTCGCGCTAACCAGCCGGATGCTATTGCGCATCCTTGCCGATTTAACCAGGAGAGCCCTTCGCTTGCCTTTTTCCTGTTTTTTACGGGGTTCCCATTTTTCGGCATATCGATCTGTCCAGGCCTGGGCCTTAAACCTGTCTTTAAAAAAGTTAACGGCTGTCTGCCCCAAAACGGGCATCATCGCAGCACGGTTTTTATTCCAGTGCTGCTTTACCTGCGCAAAGCTGTAGGGTTTTCCTTTGTATATTAGTGCTGCTTTCATGGTGTTGACAAACGTTTATTTATGTTGTACTTTTGTGGCTGAGCTTTTAAGCATCAATGAGGATGATTCCGGGTTAAGATACGGACGCTGGTCTCTAATGTTTAAAGGCTTTTTTTAATTAATATGCCCGTCCTCCAGTCGCTATCAAACTTTTCGGCATCTGCTTCAAACCATGTTTTTAGCTGCATGCCATCATCGGTAATGTCGCTCACCGTTACAATGCTCCTGTCGCGGTAATGCTTTATGTGCTTCAACTGAATGGTTTTTGAAGCACCCTTTTCAAATAAGTATACTTCGTCAGGTGTTTTTAGCACATCAGGAACCAACTCAATAATATTCAACCTGTCGGGTCGGGCATGTGCCTTGAGGGTTTTATCGGTAAACTCAATGGCCCGGTTTGCGTAATCGGAAAATAAATTGCCATTTTTTGTCAATAGCTTTTCGGCAAATAGTATGTCGCGCTCTTTAATGGCGATTTGAGGAAATCCACTTTTGTTGAGTTCGGCATACGCTTCCATCCCCTGATCCTGCCAGGTGAGCTTGGCGGCCAGGTTCTTTTTGATGTAAAACTTATCCTCATCGAATATGGTGCGGATCTTCGCCCGGTTCTTATTAAACCCACCTTTGATCATTACATCCAGTTCGCTGTCGCCGGCTTCGTTAACCTGTGATTTTGCTAAAGCTTCTTTGGCATCATCATAGGTGCTGTATTGGTTTGGCACTCCCCTGAGTGGCTTCACGTAACAACGGCAACCCCATCCGTTTGGCGGATATATGCTATCAAATGCCGGATCGTCGGCTTTGAATTTCATGTTGTTTAATACCTGGTGCCCCGGCCTTACGCGTTCGTCTCCGGTTGTTTGATACACCCATGTGGGAAACTCATCCATCTGTTTGCGCATGGTGTGGTAGGTGGCCGCATTGTGGGATGCATTCCAGGCGTAGTCGTATTCGGTACGCATGTATTTTACATGCTTATCGGTAAGTACTCCGGCTTTTTGTTTGAAATCGGCAAAAGTATCGCTGTCCCTTGCTATGGCGTTAAGTTCAACCACCGCTGCCGCCGATTTGGCTGCCGAGAACTTGAACAAGTTAAGCTCGAACATATTTAATGCCAACTGGTCGGGCGATCCAAAGTCGGCATTTACAACCTTTGCCAGCTTCATCTGCGGTTTATTTTGCCATCCCTGTGTGAGGGCATTGATGTAAACAATAGATAGCTGGCTGAAATAGTCGTAGGCAAAAGTCGTTGTGCGGTCGTCCCAGATGGTACGCAAAATACCCTCCAGGGCCTGTTTAACTGCATCGGTTTCCTTGCTCAGGGCCAGGTGTTCAGGTTCATGATCGCAGCAACTGATATGGTAATGAGGCTCAGCTACGAGCTTAACTAACTTTTTTTTTTACTGTCAAAAGGTTCGTTCTGTTGGGTGTTGGTTTGTTTTGAACCGATAATCGTAATCCCATACTTTTCGGTGAAGTATTTAGGATCTATTTCGTAATGAGTCAACAACATGGCTTCAATTTCCTTCATCTCTGTTGGAGTGTACTCATAGGTTTCATCCCAGTCAAAGGTGAAGTTTTGAAACGGCCATCCGTGTTTTACCAACATCGGGAAAAGGTCATCGTTAATCACATCCTTCAGGAAGTCGGCATCGGCATTGCTGATAAACTCAGCTACCTCGGCGTGCACGTTTGCCTGGCTTTGTGAAGATCCGTTGTCCATGGTCATTGTTTGCCCCAAAATGGCCTTACTCATTTCGGAGTTGGCGCGGTCGATCCTTTTGTCATACACATTAAAGGCATCACCCCTGGATGTTTCTTTTATTTCAATTTCGGTACCTTCCGGGAAGAGTGCCCAGGCTGCCGATCCCATGCTTTCGAGCATACTTTCAATTTTGTCCAGGTCGCCTTTGGTTCGTGAGCTGCTTTTACCTACGCGGATGGGCATTCCAAACAGCTCGGCAAACTGATCCCAGAACTGAAGTGCATACTTTTTGCTTATTGCATCTTTTGATACGGCCAGCAAAAGGCCGAGATCCTTTGGTTCGCCCACTGCTATGCACCAGTCCGAAAATGGAGGTTTCAGGTAGTCGTAGCCTTGTTTTGGGTCATCCATCATGTCCTTTAGTATTACATGGAATTCAGGGCATACGTGCTGCCTAGGCAACAATTCGATATCTGCAAACTTTAAACGCGGCTCCCGCATGATATCCCCCATCTGTATGAGGCTATGGCCATAGAAGATGCTGTCCAGTGCCAGGCTCATGAATTTTTTCATCCAGCGGCCTTGTATCAGCTTGGTCATCTCCGGGTTTTCGGTACCAGCCTGGTCGATTACCTTATACGATGTGCGAAGCACCTTTAGTTTTCGGTTGCGAACGGCTCCAAGCAAATGGTCGTCGAGCATGGCATCATAATATATCTGGAGCAGGTTGATGCGTTTCGGGTTGATGATATCAAGCGCATACTGGTTTGCTGTACGCCAGTTCGCTATTTCCTGTTGTGTAAGTTGCTGGCTTAGTTCGCTTAATTCGATAAGCACCTTACTTTTGCTCATAATATCTTTTGCCAACTGCATCCGGTCGCGGTCGTTAACCACATTAGGGTGTTTAGACAAGTCACCGAAGTTGTTTTTTTGAACTGGTTTGAATTTATCAAAAAATCGCATTTTCTTAAATTTTACACGTTAATTAATTGCCATTTAAAATGGTATTAAACTACCAGGTGCTTCCCAGCTTTTTATTTCCACCGTACTTCACCGGATTGCCTGAGTCGTCGTCACCATCGATGGTGGGGAAGTTGGGCTCTATCAATCCCTTTTGTACGTTCATCAGCCATTTGTCCAGGTTCTCTTTTCTTATTTGCCTGATTTCGGGCATCATGTTGCCAGGCAGGGTGCTGTGAAGGGTATAAAGCACTTCGTCCATAACGAATTGCAAAAGCACCGGATCGCGGGCAGCCCCGGTGAGTGCAAACAATGCCACCACATTGTACCGGCTTCGCAGATATCCTTTAAAATATTCGATGGCCGCATTCTCAGCGGCCACCCGTGCAACTGTATCGGCCTGCTGTACCACCTCCAGATCATCAGAGGTAATGAGTTGTTTGTAATCGGCAGTTTGAATAAACATCTTAATATCCTTTTTTAGATTTACGGTTGCGTTTTCCGGTTTTGCCGGGATTTTCGCTTATATGCGAATTCTTTTGCAGCTTCCAGATTGCCCCTTCGTCTGCATCGGGTGCATCATCGTGTATGCTGGCCCCTTTTTGAAATCCCAGCGTCTGGTCCACTGCGGTAAGCATGTGGTAGTTCTTTTTCTGCTTGATATCGTAGGTTACCAGGCCACGCTCCCACAACGGAGAAATGGCCTGAATACGGGCAAATTTATCCGGCTTTTTACGTGTATCGCCCCGGATTGGTAAATAGTAACCCCTCAGTTTTGCCTCGTTTTCAAAGTCCTCGAAAAACATATCCTGTAAAAACACTTCCTCCATCCAATATTCACAAATCACATCATCAGGAAGCGACTCATGAAAGTCGAACAACCACTTGATGGCTTCGGTGATGCTGGTTTGTTTGCAAAAGGAATCAAGGCAATAGAGCTGAATGCCTTTTTTACCCCACACTTTAATGGCCTTATAGTCGTTGGTTGTTTTGGCTTTATATGATGGGTCGAAATAGGCAATAATATCATCCATGGACTGCATTGCTGGCACGCGTCCCCAATGAATCCATTCAGCTTTAAATACTTTGCCTTTTACCACCGCTTTGTGGAAGTATTCGCGCAGGGCCATAAAATACCCCATGCGCTCGAACCTGAGTTGCAGTTGTTCGCTGGTAAACTTTTGCCACCAGCTCGGCTTCCCGGTAAAGGTACCATCCTCGGTTGCCATTACCTTGCTGTGGTGCAGCCCTTTGCGCTTGGGTTTGTTTTCCACATCTCCCACCACATGTGCCAGTATCGACTTTGGGTGGATTCGGTTTCCTACTCCGAGGAAACGACTCTGGCGAATGTCCATTGCTCCATAGAGTGAGCCAAGCAACCAATCTACCACGCGTTCAACGCGGTCTAAGTTGTTGACAATTTCGTCATCGTCCAGGTCGTCCCACACGCAGTAGTTGGGTCTTTTTTCGCGGTTACGGATACCGCGCGGGCTTTGTCCCCGTCCCAGGGCAATAAACTCCACACCATCGTTGTTAATGAAGTTTCCGTCTTCCCAGCTTCCGGTTTTAAACTGTAGTCCAAAGTCGTTGATGTAACGCTGGTTAAATTGTAATTCGGCTTGTATGTCGCTCAGCAGATCGCAGGCATCATCGTTATTCTTGCCTATCATCACCATGCCGCTCAGCTCTCCATCGGCTTTCAGCCACATGGGACAGATAACATCGGCATGTACCGATTTGGCATGTTCGCGAGGCCACTCCCACACCCCAAAAAAATTGGGGTCATTTTTCAGCGCGTTGGCTTCACGGATGTGGAAGTCGGCACATGGGTCGGTGGCGTAATGTGGGAAATAATAATTAACAAAGTATTCGTAATCGTTAATTGCCCGTTTGATGCGCTTTGCCTTTACGTCCTCCGGCTCCTTCAGGTTGAAGCTGGTGGCAGCTTGCACCACGCGGCACCATTCCTTCCACTCGTTGTATTTTTGAGGTTGTGGCCGCATTAGCCGTTTATTTTATTGGTTATATAAAGATCCTGGTACTTGTTTATTTTTTTTATGAATTCGAGGCTTACTTCAGGATCGATGGAAGCTCTTGATTGCATCCATTGACCGAAGGCAATCAGCACATCCATGATAACGACAGGCGAATCCTGTTTGTCGAGCTTTTCGACCAGTGCAGCCAGTTTGCTTAGTTTGTCGGCTTCAATTTCACCGTCACCCGCCAACAATTCGTTGATCTTCATCAGTGTGCGGTTAATAAGTTCGGTCCGGGTGATGGTTTTGGCAGCCACCTTTTCTTTCCAACCACCTTTTTGTATCCATGAGGTCAGAGTGCGGCTGCTACCAATGCCCACCCTTTCGAGGATTTCCTTCTGTGTAATGCCCTGTAAATACAGGAGGTAAGCCAATTCTTTTTTGTTTTCTGATCGTGCTGCCATAGCGTTTAATTGCAATTTCTATTGCAAATATCAATTGTTTACCACCGATTTTAAAATAAGTTATTTCCTAATTGTAAAATCTTGACAGTGAACAGTAAAATCTTAACACTTAACAAAATACAATTTGCAAAAAGATTTTTTGTGATGTTAGTTTGCAGTCTGAACGTAAGAAAACGAAATCGGAAACGAAAATGAAAACGATTAAAATTTAAACGATGGCTGGCAAAACTCATACCTTCATTGTTTCAGATGAAGCCGTAATCAACAGCTACGGTAGCCGGATCATGACAGCTGGAATCGATATTGCTCAATATAAGCGCAATCCGGTTGTATTGTGGTATCACCACCGCCCTACCAAATGGGACAGCAAGCAAAGCAAGGAAACCGAAGCGTTGCCAATTGGCAAATCAGTTAAGTTGTGGAAGGAAGATGGACAGTTGAAGGCAGAAATTGAATTTGATGAAGAGGATGATTTTGCCATGAAAATTGAAGGCAAAGTGTCTCGCGGCTTTATCAATATGTGTTCACCCGGTGTGGAACCTGTTACCATTTCGGAAGATGCCAAATACCTGTTGCCCGGTCAGCTGAGGGCAACCGTGGTTAAATCTGCTTTAGAGGAAATATCCATTGTAGATATCGGTGGCAATAACAATGCCTTGAGGCTGAGCCACGATCCTTCACAGAACATCGACGAATTTTTACCCTTAGTTAAATATCAATCTAATTCTCAAACACAAATGAATGAATTCCAACAAAAGGTTGCTATGCTTTTAGGCCTCGACCAAAATGCCGCACCCGAAAGCGTAATGAGCGCTTTAACTGCTAAAATCACCCTGGCCAAAGAGGCTGATGATTACAAGCTAAAACATGACACTTTGAAAGCAGAGGTCACCGCAATGAACGATGGCCGGATCATAGCACTGGTAGATGCAAACCAGGATAAAAAATTCACTGCTGATAAGCGCGAAACTTTTATCTCTTTGGGCAAATCATCGGGTTATGAAACATTGAAAAACGTGTTGGATGCAACTCCGTCAATGGTAAAGCCAGGTGACATCATCGACCCTAAAAACACATCTGCCGGCGGAGATGATCCCAACAACAAACTGACCTTCGCCAAATTGCGCGAACAGGGTGCAGATGCTGTTGAAAAATACAGAAAAGAAAAGCGCGAATCGTATATCACACTCTTTAAAGAAGAGTATGGTTATTCTCCCGAAATTGACTAACCCGAAACATTAATCAAAAAAACGAATACATAAAATGAAAACTTTCGCAAGATTTTTAACCGTGATTTTTCTGGCTGCCTTGGTAGCTGCTGGCCTTCAGTACGCTGTTGGCATCGATCCTGCCGTTACCTTTATGGGGTTGCTGGCAATCTCTGTGGTATTGTCCATCCTTCCCAAACCGGCAGGCATTGCAATGGCCGGATTGTTTCCTGAACTCTGGACAGGCGAACTGATTAAAAAATTCAGGCACGACAATAGTTTCCTTGGCCGCATTGGCCGTAAGGACAATTTGGTGTTAAACAATATCATCAATTTGGCCGATATTGGAGTCGATCCGCTGGTCCTTGTAAATAATACAACCTACCCCATTGCCGGCGCACAGCGTGAAGATACACCAATAGCCATCACACTGGACAAATTCGATACTGAAAATACCATCATTACAGATGATGAGTTGCAGGGATTGCCCTACGATAAACCCGGTTCTGTTATAGAACAACACCGTGAGGTGCTGGAAGAGAAAACGGCTGAAAAGTCACTTCACAGCCTTTGCCCACAGGCAGATGGCTCGGAAACTCCGGTCGTGTTTACCACTGGTGCCAGCGATGCAGGTACTTATGCACGTAAACGGGCCCAGGTTTCCGACATCATCAAATTAAAAAGGAAACTTGATGATTTAAAAATCCCACAAATGGGGCGAGAACTGGTGTTGTGCCCCCAACATGTGGAAGATTTGCTGTTGACCAACCAACTATTTAAAGAAGCCTGGTACGACCGAAAAACGGGTCAGTTGTTCGATATGTTCGGATTTACCATAAGTGAATTCATGGCTGGTCCATCTTATTCATACGCTACCCAGGCAAAGAAAGCATTTGGTGCTGCTGCCGCTGCTGCTGATGACCTTCAGGTGAGTGTATGTTACTACTCCAAACGTGCAGTGCAGGCTCGTGGTGCTGTTAAGATGTATCATAAGAAAGCCGAGACTGATCCTCAGAACCGTCAGAGTGAAATAGGGTTCAGATTGTATCATATCTGTTTGCCTAAAAAGTCAACCGGATTCGGTGCATTGGTTTCCACCAAGGTGTAATCAAGATTTTAATCACAATTAAATTCCCTTAGTATAATGAAAAAGATTCTCTTTATTGGCATGCTCCTGATGATGTTTGTTAACCTCGCAGAAGCACAGAAGCAATACGGGTTCGATTACCGAACCAGTTCCACCCTCACCTCTGCGGTAGCCGTATCGGTAACGCCTGTGGCTGCTCTTACGGTATATACCATTACAGCAGATACCAACATAACTTATAGTGCTGTGGTTACGGATGCAGTAATTGGAGACAAGTTTGTTTTGCAAATAACTGCGGATGCGAGTGCGCGCATAATGGCGTTTGGCACTAATATTACAGCAGTTAACGATACTATTACAGCTACTAAAACCCGACTTTACGAGTTTATTTACACCGGTACCGGTTACTATATGCTTGGCAAGCTCCAGGCCGACTAGGCCGGAAAAGTAGAAAGGCTTGCGGCGTAGAGCAGATGGTAGCTCGACAGGTTCATACCCTGTAGGTCGTGGGTTCGAGTCCCGCCGCCGCTACAAACTTTATTTGGATGTGAATTGGGGGGAGGACGTTGTTAGGTGGTTTCATAGGTGATAAGTCCTCCCCTTTTTTAAAACAAAGAAATTATTGACGACATGGATCTTATCGAATTTCAAAATTGGTTACTAAGCGGGATCATCCTGCTGTTATTAACGTTTGGATGGTGGAGTGCCCGCAACTGGATTCAAACCATTACGGCTAAAATAGACCAGTTGATTACAGCCGTTCAGGATCAAACCATGGCCAATATCAGGCAAGCAGGAGAAATCAGCAACCTCACTAAACGGGTTGACACAACCGACAAACGATTAGAGGATCATTCAAATAGAATTAAACACCTTGAGATAAAAACCGGGAAATGGAAAAGTTCAGAATAGCATATCAACTTACATCAGCTTTTGAAGGCATCTATAGCAACGATCCCGACGACCGTGGCAAAGAAACCGTCAGGGGTATTTCGCGTAAAGTTTGGCCTGCGTGGGAAGGATGGAAGCTTGTAGATGCAATAAAGAAACAACATCCACAAACATTTGTGTATGAGCTGGCCATTAATGCAGGCCTTACTGCCCTGGTTGAGCAATTTTATTATGAGAACTACTGGCTCAGACTGTCGTGCGACGACTTTGATCAGGAAATAGCCAACGAGCTGTTTGATACCGGGGTGAACATGGGCGGGCTTATGGCCGCAACTTATTTTCAACAGGCTTTAAACAAGCTGAACAGAAACCAGAAAGATTACCCCGACATGATTACCGATGGACAAATCGGGTATCTTACTAAGAACGCCTACCGACAATATATGTCAACATCCAGGTTTGCTTCACGCAACCATAAACAATTAATCAACTGGTTGCTCAAGTGGATGAACTATTACCAACTGCGCAAATACGACTTAATTACCGAACACGATCACGCACAGGAAAAATACGTTCCAGGCTGGACAGAAAGGACTTAATATCATGGGAGAATTTAAAGACATAAACGGAAAAACACGGATCGGAACTTTCCTTCAGGAGGTGGCTCCCGATTTGCTCAATGCTGTTGGCAGCATTACAGGTGTTGAATCGTTGAACAAACTGGGCGACCTGATTAAAGGTACCACCGAACTCAACGATGCCCAAAAGGCCAGTGCTATTGAATTGCTCCGGATCGACCTTCAGGAAGAGCAGGAACGCACCAAACGGTTACAGGCTGATATGGCATCAGATAGTTGGTTAAGCAAGAATATACGCCCAATGACGCTTATTTACCTGCTGTTTTTCACATCCATATTAATTGTATTGGATTCGGCTTTAAAAGGATTTGACGTGAAAGATGCATATGTAACCCTGATTACCTCCTTATTGCTTGCCGTATTCTCATTTTACTTTGTATTGCGTGACGTAAATAAAATGATCATTAATCGTAAAAAATAGAACAATGAAAAAAGTGAATTTATTACAGATTGTTGAAAGCTTTCATCAGCTTTACCCCAGTAAATCGGTGCTTTATTACACCGAAGACGGCAATGTGTTTTTAGAAAAATCACCTGCAATAAACCATGCACTCAAGAGTGGGCAAAAATGGTTTACCAGCGACAAAAGAAAAGAAGCTGAAGAAGCTGGTGCCAAGGCCGCTGAAGAAGCTGCGATCAAAGCTGCCGAAGAATACGCAGTAAAATCCGCTGAAAATTATGCCAAAGATGAAGCAGATTTGAAAGTAGAAACCCTTGTTTCACCCTTAAAAAAACTGGCAACAGTTGATCTGGTAACCATCCACTATCACGATGCCCTTGAACTTGCCAAGGACCTGGATCTTGAACTCACCGACAAAAAGAAAGCTACCGTAATGGAAGCGCTCGAAGCAAAGATTGAATCATTAACCAAAAACAACGAGTAATCATGTCACGACCTGATGTTAAATTGAACCTTACCAACGGCAACCTGGGCCGTGAAGTCGCCAGCAAAGATGGCGTCGCTCTGCTGATTGTCAGTGCTGTTTCTGTTGTCGACAAGTTTGCGCTTGGAGATGTAATAGGGCCTATTTACAAACCCGAAGATGCGGACGCTTATGGCATCAATGCTGCTTACGACCTTGCCAACACCTTGCTGGCGTATCAGCACATTGTTGATTTTTATGCCGAAGCAGGTAATGGTGCGCCCCTGTACCTGATGCCTGTGGCACAGACCGTGACCATGGAAGAAATTTGCGATAAAACCAAAACATATGCTGCCACAGCCATTGAATCGCTAAATGGCGAAGTTCGACTGGTAATTGTTACTCGTGTGCCTGATGCCGGTTATGCAGCAACTGTGCTAAATGGGTTGGATGATGATGTGATTGCAGCCGCTATCAAAGCTCAGGCGTTGGCAGTAGCCAGCTTTGCCGCTTTCCGTCCGGTAAGCTTCTTAATTGAAGGCCGCGACTATCAGGGTGTGCCCGGATCAGCTTTAGATTTACGAAGTCTGGCCGATGGACCCAATGCCAACCGTGTAGGAATTGTAATATCTGCCGACCCGGATGTGAGTGCCGCCGATGCCGATCACGCTGCTTATGCAAACGTTGCCCTTGTGGGTGGCCGTTTGGCTTCGATAGGAGTGCAGCGCGATCCGGGACGCGTGCGCGATGGTGCTTTGAATGTCACCAAAATGGGATTGTCTGACGCGTCAAATGTGGACGATGTAAGCGAAACCGACCTGGTTGCCTTGCACGACAAAGGCTACATCTTTGGCTGGAAGCATACCGGATTGGCAGGATATTACATCAACATGGGACATGCAGCCTGCCCCATAGCCGACGATTACGCTTACCTCAGCCGTGGACGGACCATCGACAAAGCTGCCCGTTTAATTCGCCAGGTATACATTCAGGATCTCCTGGATGAAATAGAAGTGGATTCAGATGGTAAACTATCCACCGGAGTTATCAAGAACTTCCAGAGCCGTGGCGAAAGCACCATCAGAACCAACATGCTGGCCAAAAAAGAAGCTTCAGGCGTGGGTGTGTATGTCGATCCCGCTCAAAATGTACTATCAACCGACAAGTTAATTGTCGAGCTTAAAATAACCCCAATGGGGATTGCAAAAGAAATTGTTGTTAACCTGGGATTTACTAACCCCGCAACCGCTTAATATCATGATCAACGGAAATGAATACGCCTTTGAAGACATCCAGTGTGTAATCAATGGCATCTCGCTCGAAGGCTTTATCGACGTTCGCTACGGAGCCACCAAGGAACATACCAACATCCACGGCAGGGGCAATGTGCCCGTTGCCATGGGACGTGGTAAAAAGGATGCCACAGCCGGCAAACTCGTGATCCTTCAAAGCGAATTTGAAGCCTTCCAAAAGGCCACCCCTCCCGGAATGGACCCAACGGACTGGTTGCCCTTTATTATGACCGTGAGTTATGCCCCCATTGGCGGCGTTCCTGTAACGGATGTAATCCCCTTCTGCCGTGTAAACCAGTACGAAAAAGGCATGAGTACCGAAGATGGCAACATGACCATCGAGCTGGCACTTACCACCGGCATACCTGAACTTAACGTTTAACCAAATAAATTAACCACCATGAAAAAAGTTCCTTACGACCAAAACACATTAACCGACCTGACTGTTGAACTAATTGAAGAGTTCAAAAAGCAGTATAAAGGTGTTTTTCAAATTACTGTTGAAGACAAGAAGTGCTTTTTGCACACTCCTGACCGGCATATATTAGATGCCGCATCTGCCGGATCTAAAAAAGCGGATTCCAAATTCAACGAAATTTTAATGAAAGGCTCCTGGCTGGCAGGTGACAAAGAACTCGTCGAAGATGACGACTACTTTTTTGCCGCAGGAAAGCAACTCACTGAACTCATCAATACCAAAGAGGCGCAACTAAAAAAGTTGTAGAGGTCTGGCGGGTTGACAGGGGTACTTCGCAGCGCAGGTTAATTAATGCACAACTGCGGTATTACTTCAGGATGAGCCAGGCCGAAGTGGATGAGCTGGACGACGACACCTGGGCAATGTACTGGAACGATTTGATTTGGGTGCGTAACCAGGAGAAAGAAAAGAGTTTGGCAGGATTAAGAAAATTTGGAATGTAAAAAGCCATGAGCACAAGGGACCTATACTTCAACATTATCGGTAAAGATAAAATGAGCAGCACCATGAATTCAATAAATGGTGCTTCTTTAAAAACTGAGGCATCCCTTGGCAGGGTTTCCAGCCAATCAAATACCTTAAAAGCGAACATTAGAGGTGCTGCAAACGAAATACCCGTGCTTGGTGCCGGGCTTCGATTCTTAACTAATCCACTTGCCATGGCTGCTGGTGGAGTTGCTCTTTTAGCCGCCGGATTTAATGGGGCAGCAAATGAAGCTGCAAAGTTTAATTCCACTTTCAGGGAGTTGAAAAACCTTAATCTGGATAAATCTGCCCAACAAATTAAAGATTTAAAATCAGATGTTTTAGGGCTCTCAGCTGAGAAGGGATTTGATCCATTTCAAACCAGCAGAGGTTTTTACGACATCCAATCCGTTACAGGAAAATTTGGGCAGGAAGTAAAACAGATTGTAAGTAAACAAGGCGAGTTTGCAAATGTATTCCAGGCCGATTTTAATAAATGGATCGAAGGTACAGGAAAGGCAATGGCCAACTATGGCTTTAAAGCTGACAAACTGGATGAGTTCAACCGATCGGCTTATGCAACTGTAAATGTAGGTTCAATTACATTTGATGAACTTGCCCGGTTACAGGCAGTATATGCCGGAGCTGCTGCTTCTGCAAAACAATCGTTTAATTCTGCCAACCAGTTGATGACTATGTTTACGGTGAAAACTGAAAAAGCAAATGAGGCTGCAACCATGACAAAATCGGCCTTCATCGACTTATTCAAAGAAACCACTGTAAAGGCGTTTACCAAAGCCGGCGTAGACATGTATGACAAGGTTACAGGGAAGGCAAGGCAGGTAAGCGACATCATGATCGATTTGCATAAAAAGTTCATGCAAACGAAGAATGATCTTGCACTTGATAATCTTCGTAACCAATTTGCAGGCAGTGAAGGCCTTAATATGTTGATCCAAACAGCTGCTGATAAAAGTGGTAATTTTTTACGAACACTTGATCAATTTGACAAGGTAGATTTTAATTTCAACAAAGCACTAAAAGAGGCGAATGAAGATATCACACTTCTTCAGCAAAAAACAGAAAACTTACTTGCCACATCAAAAATACAATTGGGTGAGGAATTGCTGCCATGGAAATTAAAGTGGGTTCAATTTAGTTTAGAATTCATGCAAAAGGTTAACATGCTTGTAAATGGGCGCGAAGCTGCTGCCGATTATATCAAACGTGGCCAGGTAGGCGAAGTGAGGGCTGAATACAATGACAAGTTGGCAAAAGCTCATATAATGTCGAAAGATGACTTTGAAAATAATCAATCTGAATTAGTTGCCAAATATCAAAATGCTCTTGGAATGCGTAATGCATATAAATCACCTGCCGATTTTCATGAAAAAGTAAATGGTGGAGGAATACGCATGCCCGGTGATGCTAAATTTTCTGAATATACAAGTAGGTGGCAAAGTGTAGCCGATGAATATAAAAAGTATATCCAGCAGTTCCCGGAGTATAGGTCTCACCCGGAATTGAATCCATTTAAAAGCACGAAATCTGAAGTTGATGGCAATGCCGCAGGAACAGAAGGTGCTGATGGGAAACTAACCCAGGGCATCAGTGATATTTCCGGTGGCGGGGCAAAGCAAACCAACATCACCATCAGCATTGGCAAACTCATGGAGGCCATCAACATCAACACCACCAACCTGAGCGAATCTGCCCCCGAAATTGAAGAAAGAATGACCGAAATACTCATGCGCTCGCTTAACGGTAGCGCGCAATTATCTAATAACTAATGATAGCTATTATAGATCTATATTATCAGGCGTTTGGAATCAAAGGAGGAGCATATCCCAAATTTGATACCAACTCATCCGTGCCCGATTCGGTGTACATTGACGATATGGATGTTTATGGCAACACCATTGGTATCGATGAAAACAAGTATTCTGTTAAAAGCATTTTTGGCACGCCCATCCACATGCCTTTTAAAATAGACGATTACTGGCTGCCCAACGAACCTCTCGTCACTTTGACAGGTGGAAAGAACATTGTAAAAACCGTTGTAACGGGATTGAAAGGTACTGTAAAAGAAGAAATCAGCACCAACGATATCATGATCGTTATTAAGGGCATCGTAACGAACGATGACAACGACGACTACCCGGAAGCTGACATGTCGAATATCCGCAAGCTGTGCGAAGCCGAGGGCATGCGTTCGGTGGTTAATAAGCTGCTGCGCATCTATGGCGTTGACAATATCGTAATTGAGAGCTATAACATCTTTGGCATTGCAGGCCACCAAAGTCAGCAAGCCTACCAGATCAATGCCTGGAGCGACCGGCCTGTTGAACTAATATTGAGGGAGGGCGTATAATGTTAATACTTCAATGTAAAATCAACATCGGAAAGTACGTGTTTAACCACGTTAACCTGGTTACTATCGACAGCAGCCGGGCAAACCTGAGCGATACCGCTGTAATAAAATTACCCCAAAAATATGCCGGCAAATACCTTGCTTCTGAAATCAACACAGGCGATGCGGTTGAAATATATCTGGGTTACAAACCCGAAATGAAACTGGAGTTTACAGGCTATGTGAGTGAGGTGAATCCCAACATACAGGTTGAAATCAAGTGCGAGGACAGCATGTATAAATTAAAGCAAACAAAGCCAACACCCTTAAATTATACCGGCGATTTAAAAGGGTTGCTTACCCGTTTGGTTCCCGGATCCACCATAGAGGTACCCGACATGAAGCTGACCAACTTTAAGGTAGATGGCAAAGGCTCTGTGGCCTACGTGTTACAAAAACTTAAAGAAGGTTTTGGACTTGATATTTACTTTCGTGGCACCACCTTATTTGCAGGATTGCCGTTAACCGACAGTAAGGCCATTGCCGATCCGCATGTGGTTTACAATCTCGAAAAAAATGTAATTAACCCACAGCTTAATTTTCGCAAAGAAGCAGATGTAAAGCTGAAGGTGAAAGCCATCTCCATACTGCCAAACAACACAAGGCTGGAAGTGGAAACGGGAGATGCTGATGGAGCTTTGCGCACCCTTCATTTTTATAACCTAACCACCACAGCCGAGCTGATGGTGCAGGCTGAACAAACACTCAAGAGTTTGAAATACGAAGGCTTTGAAGGCAGCCTGATGGCCTTTGGTGCCCCCTATTGCGAGCACGGACAAATTGCCAGCATCGTAGATCCACGCTTCGACAGCCGCAAAGGCAATCACTACATCGACAGGGTTGTGGTAAGTTTTGGCGAACAGGGTTTTCGCAGACGTGTATTTTTAGGAAGGAGGGCATCATGACCATTGATGAAAAAATAAGAGAATCCCTTCAGAGCTTTATTAATAGCATGGTCCCATTGCTCATTCAACCGGCAAAGGTTACGGCTGTCGACATGACAAAACAAACCTGCGATGTTTCTTTTCTAGATCCTGACCTGGCCCCTCACAATGCCGTTCACCTCACTGCCGGAATCAGCAGCGATTTTGGCTTTGTGCCAGAACCTGAATTGAACTCGGTGGTGTATGTGGCCTTTGTAAACAACGACGAGCAATGGGCTTTCGTGGCTTTGTTTACCAAATTGGCCAGTTTGAAGCTGCGGGGAGATCAGCATGGCGGGTTGGTAAAAGTTGCTGATAATGTTGACCGACTTAATAAAATTGAACAGGACTTAAACAACCTTAAAACAGCTTTTAAATCGTGGGTAACAAGTCCGAATGACGGAGGTGCAGCACTCAAGGCAATTACCGCAACCTGGTTTGGATCCAGTTTGGAATTGACTAAGCAATCACACATCGAGAATAAAGAAGTACAGCATGGCTAAAACGACCGACATATTACTTGATGCTGATTTCGACCTTCAGGCAAAGAATGGCGATTTTGTGCTTGGCGATGCCACGTTACAAAACCAACAACTGATTCTACTGAGCCACAAAGGCGAATTAAAACAAGAGCCTTTATTAGGTGTTGGCCTCCGCAACTATCTGCTTGATGACGCAACCATACACGAGATGCACCAGGAAATTCAAAAACAATTTAGCCTTGATGGGATGACGGTTAACGAAATTTCAGGGAATAATTGGAGTACAACTAAAATAGATGCCAATTATGAGTAATGTAACTGCATATTCAAGGCAATCGGTATTCGATATCGCTATTCAGGAGTTTGGCTCAATTGAAGCCGTATTTGATTTGTTGGTCGCCAACCCTGGGTTGGCCTTCGACAGTATGATAGCTTCTGGTACTACTTTAAAAATTACACCCGCAATTCTTTATAAAGATGTGGTTGATTTTTATCAAAAATATGCTTTAAAACCCGCCACCGGCGACATAGCAGGATTAATTGAATATACAAAATCTGATGGAGGCATGATTACAAAAACATACAATTACGATTTGGCAAATGGTAATAATACATTTGATGGCGTACGACTTTATAACTTATCGGACAACCTAACTATTCAAATAAACTACATTGCTATCAATACAGGTGTTGTTGTTTACATTGATTCGAGCCTCGATGGTATTAATTACAGCCCTATACCTGATGCAAGCTATACGCTTGATGCATCGCTGATGACACATCAATTTTTAATCATAGGATTAACAACTGCATATGTACGATTAAGGGTCGAGAATGCTCAATCAGGTATGATTTCTAACATGATAATTGAGGTATAATGGAAAAACGAACACTCACCGAAATATACAATGCCATTGCGCTCGAAAAAGCAAACATGAGCGTATTAAATAGCTGGTATACTGATAATGCTAATCCGGGAAGTGTGCTCGATGATGAGCAAACGTTACTCGAAGACTTAACATCCATATCTAAGGTGGCCATATGGCGATTATTTATGTTTATCATCGCGGTGGCGATATGGATTCATGAAGGTTTATGGTTTGTATTTAGGTCAGAGGTTGATACATCAATAGACAAACACCAACCTCACACAACACGGTGGTATCAGGAAGAGAGTAAAACATTTCAGTATGGTGACGATCTGGCCTGGAATGCTGAAAAACATCGGTATGAATACGCTGTATATGATAAAACAAAACGTATTATACAGCGGTCGGCAGCTTATGAAGGTAGTGGTATTGTCGCAATTAAAGTAGCAAGGTTGTTAAATAATGAACTGGCTGCTCTTGATGAACAACAGGAGGCTGCTTTTACCGCTTTTTGGCAAAAAAATAAAGATGCAGGTGTTGTAATAAATATTATTACCTCAGCTGCCGATTTGCTAAAATTAGAGTATGAAATTTTCTTCGACCCGTTGATCATTGCACCAGATGGTTCGTTGATTAGTGATCCGGCCATTCGCCCGGTTGATGATGCAATTAATAATTATATCGCCAATCTCGACTTCAACGGACGTTTTCGCCTCGAAAAATGTGATGCATATATTTATGATGTAGTTGGGGTGATCGATTATAAACGTGTTTCGGCCCAAACCAAAGCCGGACTAAATGACTATGAAGATATTAATATTTCAAAGGTAGCATTATCGGGTTATTTTATCATTGACCCAGATAATACGCTACAAGATTTAATTACATATACAGCTAATGTTTAATACAAATATATATAACGTAAGTCATTTATTGCTTCCTATTGCTTTACGTAAGCCTAAAACAATTGCGTGGTTAAAGATTTATATAAGTCAGATAAAGCTATTGATGGACATTTTTGTAACCTATCGTGAAGATTCGTTGTTTTTCTTAGCCCACGATAGCCGAGTTATTTATCTTGAACACATCCTTAATTTTCGTTTTAATCCGGCTAAAAACACAGAAGATCCTAATTACGTTGGTAATGGTATTTATATAAGTGATGCTAACACCTCTTCAGAGGTTTATATTTACAATAAATCGGAAAATGTTGATGTATCTGATGAAACCTTTTTACACAATTCAAGTGGTGAGCAACCATTTGATGAGGTTTATGTGTACAATACAATCCAAACATATGGGTATTCAGGCTTCGTTATCAATGTGCCTACGGTATTCAATATTAACGAAAACAAATTAAAAGCTTTGGTTGAAAGGTTAAAATTGGCTGGGAAAATTTACACTATAAAATATTACTGATGAATAAATTAAAAACAACAGATATCGGAGGATTTCCGCTTAGGCTCGATGACTTAAGATGGCTTGATGATGCACAACGCGAAGCCTTTATGGCTGTCATTAAAACGCTCATAGGTGAATATGATTACGCCCGCCTATTTGGTTGCGACCTTATCGATACCGAACAAGGAACAATCGAATGCACTAGCGGGTATGTTTATTTTAACGACGAAATATTTTATGTCGAACCAAGCTGGGTAAATGATTCATTTAACCCTTCACAGATGTTTTTTGTTGAAGATGTTAGTTATGACACGCCAGCAGGGCTAAAAACGTTTGAGGATACAACGACTCATGAAACTTATGAGATTCGACGTGCAACGATGGTGGGTTCATTAACAACTCCGCCGGCATCTATGCCTGCCTATTCCCCCAATTTTATAACAATTTTAAAAGCACGATTAGATTTATACGAACCTCCCTTGATCACGGCATGGGAGGTAGTGCCATTTACCACATCAAATGTATCAATAGTTGGCGGCGCGCTCAGTTCCGTAGAGGGAAATATGAAGTATAAAGTTAAGGGAAAAATTACCCATGCAATCATCAATCTAAAGGTGACAATAAGTACGCTAGGCAGTATGATTAAAATAGTGCTTCCAGGCACTGTGGTCATTAACCAAAATGTTTTTGCCACCAACCTGATGCACAACCTTCAAGGTGGTGGCGCAAAATATCCGGTTGTAAGGCTGATGGCCTGGAATGACACCACACATCTATCCATTGCTTCAATCATTAGTGGTGAAGATTTGGACGCAGGCAATTACGATTTTTATGGAGAAATAACATTTGAAAACGTTTAAAAAATTAATAAAATGTCTTTAAAAACTCTTAATGTAAACTACAACATCTCCGGCGGAGATCATGTATTTGAAGCTATACAGCTGGATAATGACAATTTAGCCATCTCGGTGATTTATACCGGAATCAATAGTACTGATGCCGAATTAAGACTTGAGCAATCAGTCGATGGTATTAACTTCAACGAAGTACCCGGATCAAATCAAACCATCAACAATGCCAAACCATCGCATATGTTTAACATACTGGCCAAACGCGGGTTATTCATTCGTCTGGTTTTGATCATTCATTCAGCAACGGCTGGCTTAATTAATAAAATCAACGCATTAACTTAATTAAAGGAGGAAGAAACATATGTCTACAGGAACATCAAAAGTAGTTAACCTACTAGGTACTTCAGGTATTGGTGATTTAGCATCGCTCCCAGCTGCAACCTCACTTAATGCTGAAGATTTGCTATTAATCGAGCAGGCAAGTGAAAACAAAAGCCTGTCGGCTGCTCTATTGCCAGGTGGTGCAGGCTTCCGCATTGATTCATTCGTTTACAACGATACAACCGAGGCCGTTGAGGATGTGATAGATACCTATCAGGATGTAGTAAACGACGCTAAACCATGTGTTGTTGACGGCAACAATCAGGTCAAATATTTCCTAAATCGCTCTGATTTTCGATTTAAAGAAAATGGCGAACCAGCTAATATTTATGGTTTCAAAACAAATACAGTTGTAAACATTTCCGGGACCGACTATACGGTTCTTGCTACCGATTTTGGCAATGTTGTCATCCGTTTCCCAAAAATGTACTACTCACATCGCTACTTATTAGGAAAGCATTACTACCAGCAGAGTAAGTACAATTTTGCAGGCTCGAAAGTACACCCTGCATTTAAGCGATACGATGCAAACGCTAATGACGTTATCGAGGTTGATTACACTAATATTGGAAAGTATGAAGGTGTGCTTTTCGATACCTCAAAAAACAGGTGTGCCGATGGCATTTACATCGATGCAAGCATTACGGCTGTATCGGCAACAAAAACCATCACCCCAGTAGCTCCAATACAGTACCTGCAAACGGGCGATGTAATTAAAGAGACAACGGCTGTGTTAGGCAATGCCAATGCCGTTTACACAATCGACGCGGTTACGCGCGATGCAAACTCACAAACGACTTCATTTACCGTACTTGAGGTTATAAATGATGTTGGTTCAGCAACGACAATCTCTTTACGCAACGACGTTGATTTTGAATCTGATAAATTAATGAGCGTGAGCGGCTACAAACCACTCACCTATATTTCGCAAACCGAGGCCAGGCAATTGGCCGAAAACAATGGCGTAAAATACTCACAGCAAGTTTATGCCGACTGGTTTTTAATACAACTATTGGCAGCGGTGAAGTACTCAACCCTCAACATCCAAACCGAATTGGGATCTGGCAAAACTGGTAGCAATTCCGATTACAAATATGTGAGCGTAACTGGAGTGAGCAATGCAACCGGAATGGCCGATTTTATCGATAATACTATCAACAAAGAATTGTTAGGAGGCAGCTCAATATTTGGTCTAGAGCAATTGTTCGGAAATTTATTTAAATGGATTGAAGGCATGATGGTAAATAATTGGGTGATTTCACTTTCTGAGGATAATTCTCAATTCGATGTTGCAGGATCGTTTTTGAATACAGGGCTTGAACTACCTCATGCTAATGGGTATTGGGGTAAAATCATTAATACCGATAAGGGGATATTTCCAGCTACTGTCGATGGTTCGAGTGCTAACGATTTAGGAGATTACTTTTATCAGATATCAGGTGACAGAGTGGGTCGTGTTGGCGGCAATTTGAGCAGTGGGGCGTTTGCCGGGTTGTCGTTTCTCTATTGCAACTATTCTGCGTTAGATCGTAGTTGGTATATCGGGGCGCGCGTTCGCTCTTAAAGATGAGATTTAGAACGTTTTGCAAAAAAAATGATTGAGGAAATGAAATTAGTGGGTCATGTTGGCGGCAATTTGAACAATGGGACGAATGCCGGGTTGTCGTATCTCAATTGCAACAATTCTACGTTAAATCGTAATTGGAATATCAGGGCGCACGTTCGAACTTATTACTTATAATTTCATTTCCTTGCCTCTTGGCAAAATAAATAACAAACGCCCCAATTGGATTAGTAAATTTTTGAATATTCAGGGGTAATTAAGAGCATGAAAAGAGTGAACAACATATTTGATCAAATTGCATCGAAGGATAACCTGCAACTTGCGCATAAAAATGCGAGTCGCGGGAAGTCTCGTTATAGGGAAGTCAAAGATTTCAATGTAAATCCAGCAAAGTATACTGATCAGTTACATGATTCACTCATTTCAAAAACATTTGTAAATAGTAAATACGAAATATTTGAGCGCAATTGTTCAGGTAAATTGAGAATTATTTACAAACTACCCTACTACCCGGATAGGATCGTGCATCACGCTATCCTGCAAGTACTCGAGCCTATTTGGAAGAGTGTTTTTATTCGTGATACTTATCAAAGCATCAAGGGTAGAGGCGTTCATGCAGCAAAAAAACGGATTGATGAGGCAATACACAAGTATAAGCCACAATATTGCCTAAAGTTTGATGTACATAAGTTTTACCCTTCAGTTGACAATGTCATACTTAAAGATATAATACGCCGTAAAATCAAATGTAAAGATACCTTGTGGTTGCTGGATGGTATTATTAACAGCGTTGATGGACTGCCAATAGGCAACTACATTTCTCAATATCTGGGTAATTTATACCTTGCCTATTTCGACCACTATTTTAAAAATAAATATAACCTCAAATATTACTATCGCTACTGTGATGATGTAGTAATATTGAACAATGATAAGGGACTATTACATGAGATATTAAATGATATTAAGGGATATCTGCACAATGAGTTAAATTTGCAACTCAAACCAAATTATCAAATATTTCCATTAAAAAGCCGTGCAATCGATTTTTTAGGGTATCAATTTCACCCTACACATACACTTGTCCGCAATTCGATCAAAAGAAATTTTATTCGCAAAGCACGAAATTTTAATCAGAATAAAAGTAAAAGCACACAACGAAGCCTTACCAGCCTGTATGGATGGATAAAGCATTGTGACGGGCACAATCTATTAACCAAATATTTAAACGACTATGAAAGCATTATCCGCGGTCATACTACCGCAATTTGAAAAGAAGGGTGATAAAAATTACATCCGCTACAGCGAGTCTCAATTGGCAGAATTTGTTGATCAATTAACCGACTACCTCCCTGACATCTTACCTTCGGAGGAGGAAGTGAATTACTCTCATCAGCAAATCGTATTTGACACAATCGACCGCGACAAAATGATAGCCCAGATGATCACTGACAGATACCCCTACGACAAGCAGGTGGCATTGTTCGCAAATCGTGACGATGGCAATGCTGAACATGATGATGAGTTTATTGGATATCAAAAATTCAGAGCCTTTGCCAAGCTACTCGTTGACACCTTTATTGCTGCGTATGAATAGATTTTGTGAGTTTGCTAAGGTAAATGTGATTGAAGGTGATAAGGTGAGTATTGATGATATTCTAAACAAACCAATCATTGTGACCAACGCAAAAGTGGGTCCTAGCAAATATCAAAGAAATACATCAGGTAAATGTCTTACACTTCAATTTGAGCAAGAACCAAATCACCCTCAAATACTGTTTACCAGCAGCGAGGTGTTGATATCGCAAATTGAAGAATACAACGACAAGATACCATTTGAAGCGAAGATTGTTAAAATAAATAAGTATTATACGTTTAGGTAAAGAGTTCCCTCATTGTATCAAATTTTATTTTGTTATACCGTTAGAAATAAAATAGGTTTAAAAGTGTGCATTTTGTTTTTATAAAAGGGACATTTTGTTTTTGCGATTATACTTGATTTGGAGATCAGTTATTAGTTCTAAATACTGCATTTACCAGAGAAAGCGTGTAACTTGGGAAATTCCGACAAACTTGTTACCAAAACCTGAACTGGTGGAGGCCCTTTTTTGAGCAAATGTCGTTAGAATAATGAACAATAAGAATTGACATTATCATCTACTTAGCTCTCTAAACGAGGAAAACAAAGATTTATCCAAAGTTTTGCCTGGAAATTCTTATGTCGTCCATGTTGGTTTTCGCCCATTTTACTAACTCGTGTAGATGAGGCAAAAGCGTTTTGGCCCTTGGCGTTAATTCATATTCAACTTTTGGAGGTATCTGAGGATAAACAGTTCGCTTAACCAAACCATCCGCCTCAAGCGATTTAAGGGTTACGGTGAGCATTTTCTGCGAAATGGTACCTATGCATTTATGAATTTCATTAAAGCGCAAAAGTTTTTCATCGGCCAGCAATAACAATACAAGCATCGACCATTTGTCGCCAATCCTGTCCACCACGTTTCGCACCGGACAATCTTCCGGGGTTCCATATTTTTCTAAAATATTTATATCCATAAAGTATTCGTTTATCGCATTACTAACCTAATGGTAAGTGTCTTACTTTTTTGTAAGTTCTTGTATATTGCATACTTACCTATTACCTTTGACGCACCAAAAGTAACTTAATTACTTTTGGCATGGAAACATTTGTTTAATATTTATTAAAAAAGTAAGAAAAATGAAAATAGGAATTACCGGTGCAACCGGACAGCTTGGCCGCATTGTGGTTGAAGAATTAAAAGAGAAGACTTCAGCAAACGATCTTGTTGCTTTAGTTCGGTCACCACAAAAAGCAAACGACTTAGATATTGAAGTGCGTGAGTTTGATTACAACAATCCAAACCATGAGGCTTTGGCTGGTATTGATAAATTGTTGTTGATTTCGGGCAATGAAATTGGAAAAAGAATTGAGCAGCATACCAGAGTGATTGATGCGGCAAAAAAGGCCGGAGTGAGAATGCTGGTTTATACAAGTTTATTGAGAACCGATTCGTCGTCATTGGTGTTAGCCGGAGAACATCATAAAACAGAGGAGGCTATTGTAAGTTCGGGAATTCCATATGTCTTTTTGCGCGATGGCTGGTACACCGAAAATTATACCGCTTCTCTTCCCCATGTGGTGGCTATGGGAATTTTATATGGAAGTTCCGGCAACGGAAAAATATCCTCAGCTTCCCGCAAAGATTATGCTGAAGCAGCTGCTATCGTGCTGACATCTGCGGGCCACGAAGGGCAGGTTTACGAACTTGCTGGTGATGAATCTTTCACCATGAGTGATTTGGCTGCCGAAATTTCACGTCAGGTTGGTAAGGCCATTGATTATGTGAATTTACCCGAAGATGAATATGCACAATTGCTTGTAAAGGCCGGATTACCCGCAGGTGCCGCTCAATTCTATGCCGGAACACATACCGCTACTACCTTAGGGGATTTGTTTGACGATAGCCGCCAACTTTCAAAACTTATTGGCAGACCCACAACATCGCTCGAAAAAGTGATTTCTGAGGCCCTGGAACAAGCCAAATAGTGTTTCAGATATATCAAGGCTCGTTACACTCACCTTCCTCCTCCGTGTTACCGAACACGGAGGAGCCTTATTACCTACAATGGGTGTGTTCTTTCCATCGGATAATAGATTCCTCCGGCATAAGTCACCACTTCGACATTTGTAATCTTTACTACCAAAGGCAGTTAGTTAATCGGCCGCTTGACTACCGGAGGTCGTTCGGCGTTGTAAAAAAACTTAATAATTAAAAACTTAACTATTTACTGTGTACCTTTGACGAAAAAGCAGGTGAAACTATTTATACCATATATTACCCTTATAACTTTTGCACTGTCGCTTTATGGTTGTGAAAAGATGAGCATCCAAAAACAATTAGACACAAAGTTTGGCAAGTATGTAGAAGAAGTAAAACCTGAAAATCGTAAATTTTATGAAGCGTACGATAAAACCCTTGAACTTTTTGGCACGCCCTATGGTGAAGTGAATATCAAAACAAGTTTTGGAAATGCCCATGTCGTGGTAAGCGGCCCTGAAAGTGCTGAGGCTGTCGTATTGTTGCACGGAATGAATGCAAGTTCCACCATGTGGTATCCCAATATAAAAGCACTTGCCAAAAATCACAGGGTGTATGCGATAGACTACTTGCTCGAACCGGGAAAATCAGAGCAAAACGGGAAAGTCAAGAACCTGGATGAGATTTTGAACTGGTATGATGAAATATTTACGGGGCTTAAACTGGAAGAATTTAGTTTAATTGGAGCATCGAGTGGAGGCTGGATGGCTGTATATATTGCACTCCGGCCTAAATATAAAATCATGAATATGATCCTATTAAGTCCGGCACAGACCTTTACCCCAATACATCCGGAGTCAGATGTGCTAACCAATATTCTCTATACCCTTAATCCCAGGCGGAAAAACCTACGTAACGTTTTAGAAACAATGTCCGTTAACGTTGATAACATAAAGCAGGCCTACATCGATCAATATTTTATTGCCACTCAAAAAGCATCGTTGAATAAGTTTATTTTACAAATGACCACCTTTTCTGATGATGAATTACGCACACTGAACATGCCAGTACTCATATTAATTGGCGATCAGGATATCATGAACGATGAGAAAAGCATTGACAGGGCAAAAGAACTATTGCCGCATGCATACACCGGGATTATAGAAAATGCAGGCCATTTTTTAACCTTCGACCAGTCTGATATCGTAAATGCAAAAATGCTTGAATTTTTAAGTATAAAGAACCCGGTTAAAAAGAACTAACGTTAGTCCCGGGTCGGTGACAACACCCCATCCTCCCCCCCGCTGGCGCAAGTTTGTAACTTGTGCCTTTCTCTTCAGCCAAGCCCTGTTAACCCAACTTGCGCGCGTTTAGCCAAGAATAGCATGTAGCTTAGAGAATCTCAACATACCTTATTACCAAAACCTAACAAACAAATCCATCAATTCTTAACCCCCGATGCAAAACCAATAGTATTAATTCCTAGATTTACCATCCCAACACCCGATGATTGGTTTACACTGAAGAGGAAAGGAACTGATTTAACTAATTATAAACGGTAATAATTGGAGCATAAAAGATAATGAGGTTAAATGAAAACCAAAGGACGTTATAACAATAAAGCCAATAACAGTCATAGCGACAAGTGACGGCATGTGGATGTTACCAGAAATTTTATGAACGAACATAATAATAATCTTGCTGACATTTTTGGAATCAACAAAAATTATTTCGTTGACTTTTTTTCTTTACTGTCGGTTAAAAATATTAATAAATCAGAATTTATCTTGCAGGCTGGTGATGTTTGTAACTATATTGGTATTGTAATTGAGGGTTCTTTAAGAACTTATTACATTAACGAAAATGGAGAAGATGTTAGTTTCTTATTCCATTTTAATCATAAATTAGAAAACTTGGTTTTCACAGACTATGAAAGTGTACTACTTGGAAATAAATCAAAATTGAATATCCAGGCTTTGGAAAATTCTACTGTGTTTTTGCTTTCAAAAAATGATTTAGAGAGTCTTTATCTGAAAGATATATACTGGCAAAATTTTGGCAAAAGAATGACTGAAAGAATTTATTTATCTGCTAAAAAAAGAGTTGAAGATTTACTCTACTATTCACCAGAAAAACGTTATCTCAACTTACTTACAGATAATCCATTGATATTTCAAAAAATCCCTCAAAAGTTTATTGCCAGTTATTTGGGCATTACACCACAATCATTAAGTAGAATCCGAAAGCGCATTACTATTTATTAACTTAAGTGAACGTTTCTTTTTTGTCTCTATAATATCTTTGCTTAAAATAGATAACACAATGAAAGAAACTGTAACCATTATCGGAGGAGGAATTGGAGGCCTTACTACCGCTTTAACTCTAAAACAAAAAGGATTGTTCATAAATATTTTTGAAGCTTCTGCCGAAATTAAAGCTGTTGGTGCCGGAATTATTATTGCAAACAACGCAATGCAGGTTTTTCAAAAATTAGGAATTCAAGACAAAATTGAAAAAGCCGGAAACAAAATTTCCTATATGAACATTACGGATCCTCAACTCAAGAATCTTTTCGCAGTCGATTTAACTGAATATGAAAAAAAATATGGCACGCATAATATTGCAATTCACAGAGGCGATTTGCAAAAAATACTTGCCAAAGAAATTGGCTACGACCACATAAATCTATCAAAGCGACTTTCTAAAATTGAAAAAGGCGAATTATTTAAACTAACCTTTGAAGACAATTCAACCATAGAAAGTAATCTTGTGATTGGTGCGGACGGAATAAAATCAGTAGTTAGGAATCAACTTTTTGAAAAAAGTACTTTGAGAAATGCCAAACAAAAATGTTGGAGAGGAATTTGTGAAATTGATTTACCAGAAAAATATCACAACGAACTTAACGAAGCGTGGGGGAAAGGAAAGAGATTTGGTTTTGTTAAAATTAGCAATAAAAAAGTTTATTGGTATGCTGTGATAAACTCAAAAAACGCAGTATTTGATGATGTAAATTTACACGAATTGTTTGGCGAGTTTCACAGTGATATCTTAAATATAATTTCTGTGACAAACAAAGAACAAATAATTGTAAGCAATATTTTTGACCTAAAACCAATTAACAAATGGCAAAGCGGAAATGTCTGTTTATTGGGAGATGCAGCTCACGCTACAACGCCAAATTTGGGTCAAGGTGCTTGCCAGGCTATTGAAGACGCGTATGTTTTAGGTAAACTTCTCGACAATGGAACCGCACTTGAAAATACTTTTAAAGAGTACGAAAAAATAAGACGAAAAAAAGCACATACAATTGTGAACACAAGTTGGACAGTTGGGAAAATAGCACACATAGAAAACAGTCTTGGGATTTGGGCGAGGAATACCATTATGCAAAACCTGCCAAAATCAAGCAACAAAAAGCAAATGAATATGATTTTTAACTTAACAAAAATAATATGAAAATGTACAAAATAGGATCTATCGCATTTATCGTACTTGGCTTACTGCACATTATAGCTCACTTTTTGGGTACTTTAAATCCTGACAAAGCGACTTTTGATCTTCTAAATCAGATGGCTAATCATAAGATTCAACTGTTAGGAGAGCATAGTCTATTGAAATTTCATACAGGTTTTAGTCTTACGATGGGCTTTTTGCTTTCAGTTTTTGGTGTTCAAAATTTATTGGTTGCTAAAACGGTCAACAAGAAATATTTAATTTCAACAATAATCATTACAGCAATAACATTCATATTATCAATAGCTTATTTCCATTTATTAGCCACAACATTTATTTTCGTGTCTTTAATCAGTTACATTTTATCTTATTATAAATTTCGTATTTATGATAAAAATAATAATAATGGAAACGATACGAATTGACATATTAAATCCAAAGGTGAAATCACTTCTCAAGGATTTAGCTGATTTAGACTTAATCCGCATTAAAAAAGATAAAGAAAAATCAGAATTTAAAGAATTGCTTGACAGGTTTAGGATTTATTCTGATGAAACTCCTCCAATGGATGACATAATAGCTGAGGTTTAGTCTGTTAGAAAAGACCGATATGAGAAGTAAGAAAATAATTCTTGATACCAATCTATGGATTAGTTTTCTGATTTCAAAAAAGCTTGATAGCAAAGCAGATTATCTGATTACCGGCGATTCTGATTTACTTGTGATGAAGAATATCAGGAAAACAAAAATAATGAATTGGACCGATTTTATCGAAGATATGGAATAAAGCCCCGCTACCACCTTCCAATGGACATCGGAAGGTAACCGGAGGCTCTTTCACACCCCCGGTGTTCTAACACTCCGCTGACCTATTTGTCGTACACCATTCTTCCCAACTTGTGCGCATTTCGCCAGGCATAGCATGTAACTTAGAGAATCTCAACTACCTTATTCCCAAAACCTGACAAACAATTCCTTAAATTCTTAGCCCCCAATGTAAAACCAATAAATTTAATTCCTAGATTTACCCCACCAAACACCCAATGATCCATTTACAATGAAACATAGTGCGGATTTAAATAATTTTATTTGATTGAAAATGGGCAGGTTGTTATGTATAAAGAGGTTAAAAAAAGGTATTAATTAGATAACTGCTAGAGGTAAGTTAATCCAACCGTTATGCTCAATTGCAAAAAAAAATCAAAAACTAAAATAAAATGGAATCTAACATTGAAAAAGCTGGAAAATATTTAGAAGCTGCTAAGATAAACCAAGAGAATTTATGGAAAAGAAGACAAATTGAATGGAAAACTTCATTTTCACTATGGACTGCAATTGCAGTTTCTTCTGGATTTATTTATATGAATATGAAAAGACCTTTACCTTGTCCAGAAAAATGGATTTTTTTAATAATTGTATTTGTTGTGTATTTCATAATTATTTGCTTACAAAAAAAACATTTAAAGGCAATATCCTTATCTAATGAACGTGACTTGGATTTTATTAATTATAATACAAATAGAGCTGCATGGGAACTTGAAAGTAATGATCTTAAGGAAAAACCTCAAAGACCAGAATGGGCACAAGCTAAAGATTGGATGAGCAAAAAAGGTGAAAAAGAATATTATGAAAACCGTATAAGTAAAATGCGACATCTTAATACACAAATAATGATTACAGGACTAATTGCAATACTTTCATTTTGCATTCTTTTATTAATGTGTTTTGAAAAATAAATGATTAAAAATGCAACAGAGCATAACATCATGCAAAAATTTAGCGGGCAAGGGAACAACTTGACACATTCTGCAAGTAAAATAATTCGTAGCGGTTTGACAGGAAACTGAAAGAAACAATGCCCGCCAAATTCTGCATTGCACCGTTAGCGCTAAATTTGGTGGCAACCTAAAATAATTTAATATGTTTGGCTTATTTAAAAAAAACCTTCACACAATAAAGAGGAACAGAAAATATTTCCTCAACTAAATGATATGGACTCACCAATTTCACTAGAATTATCGAATTTGATAGATTTACCGGCTGTGAAAGAATTACCAATAGACATATTCTTTAATATTGATTCCTTGCAAGATGATAAAAAGCAAGAAAACGTCTACCTGTATGAGTGGTTAATGAACGATGGCGATTGGGTAGAGGAAGGCCAACCTCTTTACATATATAGAGTTGGGGAGACACAGGTACTTTCTCCTACACCTAACTCGTCATATTTAGGTGTGCAGTCTGGAGTATTTGTATCTCAGAATATAACAGCCCTAAGAAGTGGAATTATTCAGATATTCAAACGGAAAAATGAGTTAATTATTAATGGAGATAAAATATACACAATTCATCCTTTAGGAGCGTATAGTTTTGAAAATTCGCCATTTAAAGAAAGTTATTATTTTTTCTTTAACAAATACGAATGCACTATTCCTGAGAAATACTCCCATTCAATAGAAAAAGAATGGCAAATTCGGGAATGGCATAAAAAAGAAGATGGTGAACTTGTTAAACAAGGTGAAACCATTCTTACACTTGGCTATTATTCATCACTTGATAACAAAGAAACCATTGATCATCATGCTGAAAAGGACGGCTTTCTTGATATAAATAAAGCTAATCAGGGCTGGAATACTTTAGTACAGAATGAGCTTGTTTATGTAATTCACGAAAAAGACGAAAACAGAATAAAAAGAAAATTTGTAAATATGCCAGATATTGTAATTGACGATTTCACTGGCAAAAAAAACATAAAATGGAAACAAATTGGTAGTATTTTTGGATATGCCGAAGGAATAACCTCTAAATCCATTGATAATCAATTATCTTTTACATTTTCATTCAATCATATAGCTGAAAAAGATTTTATTGTTTTTCAATTTTATTCAAAAGAAATGATGTTATCAAAAGATGATATTGTTTCTTTTCTATTCTCTGATAATAGGATAATTAGCTTTACAATTAATGGTATTTCATACAAGTCATCACACCCTTACATTGAAGAACTTTTCGAGAATAAAGTCTCAATTGCAGACGATGAATTACATCATTTTGAGATGGTTTATTTCGTAAAATGGAAAATAACACTAAAGAAGCAAAACCAAGAGATCATAGGTGGAAATGAAGGCTACTTGCAATATAAATCCCATAGTAATTTAGCAGCTGTTATACAAAAGTTTTCTAAAGAATATCGTGAATTGGTTAGAACAGAAATAGTAGATTACAAACCTTTAATAGATAGAGATAATTTATCTTCTTATTCCCAGTCTTTAACAGAGGATGAATGTCATGTATATCTGATGATGGACACTATCAATTTTTATTGTAAAATTGGTATTTCAAACAAGCCTGAATGGAGAGAAAAAACACTTCAAAGCGAAAAGCCAACAATAGAATTGCTTGCATCTAAAAAATTTGTAAGTAGAAAAATGGCATCAAGTTTTGAAAAAGCCTTGCACGACACATTTTCTAATAAAAGGATAAGAGGAGAATGGTTTCAACTTGATTTTAAAGATATTGAAGAAATAAAAAAAACATTAAACAATTAATAATAAATAATGGTTGACGATCGGATAAAGGCAACAGCCAACACCCCCCCAAGTCGCAAGTTTGCAACTTGTGCCTTTCCCTCAGCCAAGAGCAATGTGTGCCTTTTTTTAGCACCTCAACCTCCTACACCCATTTCACAATTTGATTGATTTCCTTGCGGGTTTTGGGGGTGGCTGTTAGCGGTTCTGTGGTTGGATATCCCACAGGAGTGATGGCATACACCACCTCATCCGGTTTAAGCTGAAGTGCCGATTGCAGGATGGCCGGATTAAAATTGGCTATCCAGCAGGTGCCCAGTCCTTCGTTGGTAGCGGACAGAATCAGGTGGTCCATCGCGATGGCCAGGTCAGTTTCCAGAGAATTGTAACCATCATGTTGCCGCGTCCAGGCATCGGTTTTACGGCCCTTCACCACAATAACCACAGGCGCTTGCTTAAACCAATCCCTTTCATATGATTGATGAATGGCTCTAAGCATGTTTTCGGAAGTTACCACCACAAAGGTCCAGGGTTGCTTGTTGGCGGCCGAAGGAGCCACCCGTCCCGCTTCCAGAATACGAAGCAGCTTTTCCTTCTCAACAGGTTTGTCGTGATGGTACCCCCTCACGCTGTGCCTCAGGTTTATTAATTCGTAAAAATCCATCGCATCCCGGTTATTATTAGCCATACGGTCATTCGATTTAAGTGAGAACGCCTACTTTTGTACAAAATTAATAAAATGAATGAAGTTTTTAGACTCGATTTTAAAGTGCGCGACTACGAATGCGATTTGCAGGGGGTAGTCAACAACGCCAACTACCAGCACTACCTCGAACACACACGCCATGAATACCTGGAGCACATAGGCATCGATTTTGCTAAACTTGCAGACGAGGGTACCATGTTGGTGGTGAAACGCATTGAGATGGATTATCAGTTTCCGTTGCGCAGCCGCGACCACTTTCGGGTTGATTGCCGGCTCGAAAGAATATCACCGTTAAGGTTTGGATTTGTACAGAACATTGTTCGTTTGCCGGATATGAAACCAATCGTGGCAGCAAAAATCATTGGCACCTCCATCAACCGGCAGGGGAGACCCTTTTTGCCGCCGGAAATTGATCAGGCTTTTTCTTCGTAGAAGAGGATTACAGGGAAGCGGGGAGCTGGAAGTCCGACCCCGAAAGCTTTCGGGGTCTTACAATTCCATAACCGAATATCTCATAATCTTTCCTATTTTTGCCGCTTATTTAATAATTCCGAAGCATCATGGAAATGCCCAGCAAATACAACCCGGCAACCACCGAGGACCATTGGTATCAGTACTGGATGGAGAAAAAATACTTCCATTCAGAACCCGATGAAAGAGAACCTTATACCATTGTCATTCCTCCTCCCAACGTCACCGGCGTGCTGCACATGGGCCACATGCTGAACAACACCATCCAGGATGTACTCATCCGCCGTGCCCGCATGCAGGGCAAAAATGCCTGCTGGGTTCCCGGAACCGACCATGCTTCCATCGCCACCGAAGCCAAGGTGGTAAACAAACTCAAGGCACAAGGCATCGACAAATCCACCCTCACCCGCGACCAGTTTATGGAACATGCATGGGAATGGAAAGAAAAACATGGCGGCATCATCCTCGAACAATTGAAGAAACTGGGTGCCAGCTGCGACTGGGACCGCACCGCCTTTACCATGGACGAATCACTGTACGAATCGGTGATTGATGTGTTTATCGACTTGTATAACAAAGGGTTGATTTATCGCGGGGTACGCATGGTGAACTGGGATCCGGGCGCAAAAACCGCCGTTTCGGATGAAGAGGTAATCCACAAAGAAGTAAAATCAAAACTGTACTACCTGAGATATCAGGTGGAAGGTGAAGAGGAATATATCCACATTGCTACCACGCGTCCTGAAACGATCCTGGGCGATACCGCCTTGTGTGTACATCCTGAAGATGAGCGTTATACCCCTTTTCACGGAAAAAAGGTGCTCGTGCCTTTAATCAACCGGCCCATTCCTGTGATTGTGGATGAGTACGTGGACCGTGAATTTGGTACAGGAGCGTTGAAAATTACCCCTTCACACGATATCAACGACTACGAACTGGGATTAAAACACAAGCTGGAAGCCATCGATATTTTCAACGACAATGGCACCATGAGCGACAATGCCGGGCTGTATATTGGAAAGGATCGCTTTGAAGTGCGAAAACTGATTGTTGTCGACCTGGAAAAATCAGGCAACCTGGTTAAGATTGAAGATTACGTCAATAAAATTGGCTATTCCGAGCGTACGGATGAAGTCATCGAACCCAAGCTTTCGCTGCAGTGGTTCCTGAACATGAAAGAGCTGGCCAGACCTGCGCTGGAAGTGGTTGAAAGCGATGAAATAACCTTTCATCCGGCCAAACTCAAAAATATTTACCGCCACTGGATGGAAAATGTCCGCGATTGGAACATCAGCCGTCAGCTTTGGTGGGGACAGCAAATCCCGGTTTACTACCTCAAAAATGGCGAAATGGTGGTAGCCAAATCTCCCGAAGAAGCGTTGCAGAAAGCCCGTGTTGAATTCAACCGTCCCGATCTTCAGGCAGAAGACCTGAAACAGGATGAGGACGTGATGGACACCTGGTTTTCGTCGTGGTTGTGGCCCATCAGCGTTTTTGATGGCATCCGGCATCCGGATAACAAAGAAATTCAGTATTATTATCCAACCAACGACCTGATTACGGCTCCTGACATCATCTTTTTCTGGGTGGCCCGCATGATTATGGCCGGCATCGAGTACCGCAAGGAAATCCCGTTCAAGAATGTATATTTTACAGGCATTGTACGCGATAAGCTGGGTCGCAAGATGTCAAAAACACTTGGCAACTCACCCGATCCGCTGGATTTGATTGCCGAGTTTGGTGCCGACAGTGTGCGCATGGGCATGTTGCTCACCGCTCCTGCGGGAAACGACCTGCCTTTCGATCCTTCGTTAATTGAGCAAGGCCGCAATTTTAGCAACAAAATCTGGAACGCCTTGCGCTTGGTTAAAGGATGGGAAGTGGACGCGAATCTGAAACCATCGGAGAGTAATCAACTTGGCATTCTTTGGTTTGAAAACAAGTTGAACCAGGAGTTAATCCTCATTGAAGATCACTTTGCAAAATACCGCATCTCGGATGCCCTGATGGCCACCTACAAACTGATTTGGGATGATTTCTGTAGCTGGTACCTGGAAATTGCCAAGCCTGCTTATCAGCAACCCATCGACGCCTCTACCCTGGAAGCAACCATTGGTTTCTTTGAGAAATTGATGAAGATGCTCCATCCGTTTATGCCATTTATTACGGAAGAAATATGGCATTTGTTGCGTGAGCGCGAAGCCGGCAACGACCTCATGATTGCCCTTCTTCCCAAAGCAGAGGTGGTGGATGAAGAAGTCCTGAATGCTTTCGGGAAAGCCGAAAATATTATCGGTGGTGTACGGGCGGTTCGCAAGGATAAAAACATCCCCCAAAAGGATCCCATACAATTGTTGGTTCAGCAGGGCGAGGAGGCTCAATGCCAATTTTATCCGATGGTGGCCAAGCTGGGGAATATCGAACAAATTAGCTTTGTGGATGAAAAACCCGAAGCCTGCGTTTCGTTTATTGTGGGTTCACAGGAGTTTTATATTCCACTATCACAGGAGGTTAATGTAGAAGAAGAGATTGCCCGGTTGGAAGAAGAGTTGAACTATACCAATGGTTTTTTAAAGTCTGTCATGGCAAAACTCTCCAACGAACGCTTTGTAAGTGGTGCCCCTGCTGCAGTGGTGGACAAAGAACGTCAGAAACAAGCGGATGCCGAAGCCAGAAAAACTGTGATTGAAGAGCAGTTGGTTGAATTGAGAAAACCAGCCTAAGAATCAACTTTCCCAAAGTTTTAAACTTTGGGAAAGTTCAACATCGGCTACTCAGTCCCCTTCAAATTCTCATACAGGAAATCAGTCATCTTTTTAAACAAGTGGTAGCGGGTATTGCCGCCAAAAATACCATGGTTTTTGTTGGGATAAATCATCAGGTCGAACTGCTTGTCGGCAGCCACCAGCGCGCTGATCAGGTCCATTGTGTTTTGTGGGTGCACATTGTCATCAGCCCCTCCGTGTACCAGCAAATAATGTCCTTTTAGCTCTTTCACATGGTTGATGGGCGAATTGTTATCGTAGCCGGATGCATTGTCCTGTGGCTTTTGCATAAAGCGTTCTGTGTAGATGTTGTCGTAATAACGCCAGCTGGTTACAGGCGCTACTGCGATGGCAGTTGAGAAATAATCTGCACCCTGGAAGAGTGCGTTGCTCGCCATAAATCCACCATAACTCCAACCAAATATCCCAATGCGGTTCTTATCCACATAGGGTAAAGTAGCTAGGTATTTGGCTGTTTCGATGTAATCGAGTGTTTCATATTTGCCCAATTCCTTGTAAGTCATTTTCTTAAACACTTCACCACGGGCTCCTGTACCCCGGTTGTCTACCGAAATCACCATGATCCCGTTTTCGGCCAGCATTTCGTACCACATCAGGTTGAAACCTCCCCAGCTGTTGACCACCTCCTGTGAACCGGGCCCGCCATAAATTGAAATCAATACCGGATATTTTTTTTCCGGGTTAAAATTGGCCGGAAGGATTCTCCAGGCATTTAGGCTTACCTGTTCGCCGGAAGGCAAAGTAATATCAGGTGTGCTAAAAGTGAAAAACTCCACAGGGCTTATCTTATAACCCTTCAACTTGTCAACCAGGACTTTATTGTCTTCCAACACCCGAACTTCTTTTCCGTCCGATTGATTTACAGTATAAACAGGTGGTGTGTTGGCATCCGACCAGGTGTTGATGCAATAACCGAAATTGCTGCTGAAATTGGCGCTGTTGGTTCCGATATGCGTGCTGATGACTTTGATTTTTCCCTTTAAACTGACTTCACAAACATCGCGGTCGAGGGGTGAACGCTCTGCCGATTGAAAATAAATCTTTTGTGCCACCGCATCGTAGCCATACATTTTGGTTACATCCCAATTGCCTGAAGTAAGCTGTTTCACCAGCTTTCCGTCCATGGCATAATAATACAGGTGGTTAAATCCGCTTTTCTCGGAAGACATGATGAAGAACTTCCCATCGGGGGTAAATGTCAGGTCATCGGTGATATCGATGTAATAGGGATTGTCTTCGGTATAAATCACGGAAGTGGCACCTGTGGATGCATCGGCGAGCAGTATATCCAGGTGATTTTGTAACCTGTTGAGCCTTTGTACAGCCAGCTTTGAGGCATCTGCCGCCCACTTGATTCGGGGAATGTATTGATCGGTTTCGGTTCCGACATCCACTTTTACCGCCTTACCGGTAGCCAGTTCGTAGATGTATATGTCCACCAGTGAATTGTCTTCTCCTGCTTTGGGATATTTGTAGGTTTCCTGTGTAGGATAGAGGTCACCGTAGTTAGTCAAAGTGTATTCTTTTACCCGACTTTCGTCGAAACGGTAGTAGGCAATGTACTTGCCGTCGGGTGACCAGAAAAAGGCCTTGGTAAAACCAAATTCTTCTTCATACACCCAGTCGCAGGTACCATTGATGATGGCATTGCGTTTTCCATCGGTGGTGATTTGTTTTTCTTCCCTGGTTAGCAGGTTTTTAACAAAGAGGTTGTTATTGCGCACAAAAGCCACCTGATCCGATTGTGGGGAAAAATCCGCCAGTTGTTGTTTTCCTCCCTTCGAAAGTGCCTCCAGGTGTTTTGATTTTGAATCGTACAAATAAAAGCTGGCTCGCGATGAATGGCGGTAGATGGCTTCTTCGTCGGTGGGGATTAAAAACAGGGTTTCATCTGCATTCATAGTAAATTCTGACAATCGAATGGGCGTGGTATCGCCTACAGGCACCAGATCGTTGGCATTTATCAGGGTAGTGACCGAATCCCCTGTTTTGTAATCGTACACCACCAATGATCCTTTTGTAATCATGGTAAATTCTTTTCCGTTTTTCAACGAATTAATACCATAAACCCCTTTGGGATAAAAGGAATAGGTTTTCCAGATTTGATCCAGTGAAATGGTCTTCAGGGTGTCGGTGGTTTGGGCCGTAATGGCCAGAACAAAGAAAAGACCGGCAATGAATAAGGAGGTTTTTTTCATCTTTTTACCTTTTTTTGCGTGCTGAAATTGTGTTATATATTAAAAAAACCAAAGATATAAAATCGGGTGAAGTTACACCGCATTCCCATATCACTTGATTGCTCCTGTTTTACGAATGGTTAATTGTTGATTAATCATATTTTAGTTCGGTTTCTATTGTTACCTGGATTAAAATCCAGGGTTACAACATCGGTCGTGCCTATCCCGAATCCCGAATGTTTTCGGGATCGGGACTTGGGAGTGAATGTATTCGAGAATCTTGTTGTGATTAGCATCCACCACCATACCAATAGGTAAATCGGCGGAGAGACCTGCTGGTTGGGCCTCACCCATCCACCCATATTTATACTAATTATAATTAGTAGTTTTGCGGCCTGTTATCAATCATCTTTCATCATGAAAACACTCCCCTTCGTATTTGTATTGTTTTTAGCAATTTTCACTTCTTGTAAAAGAAATAGTACGGACAGCCTTTACAACATCAATTATCAAAACGACCTTCAAACACTTATTGATGATCATTGGAGCCGGTTTTCGAAAGGCAAAGAAAATTTCCCCGGAGGATATGCCTTGCAGATACTATCACCTGGTGGAGAGTATTTTGTAAGTGCAGGTGACCTTAGCAACACCACAAACAAAACCCACTTTCGGGGAGCCAGTACCACCAAAACGTTTACGGCTGCGGCCATCGTATTGTTATATCAGCAAGGCAGGTTAAATCTCAATGATTTCGTTACCCGGAATATCCCTGGAACTACAAAGCCCTATCTTCCTGAAACCGGGGAATTTGATATTCCTTTTAAAGATAAGATTACCATTAAATCGCTGCTTCAGCACCGATCGGGTGTGTTTGATGTCATCAATGCCAACATCCCCGACAGCGTCAACCAGCCTTATGCAGGAAAACGGTATGTTGATTATGTTACCGAAGATCTCAATGAACCCTTTCATACCTTTACCATCACCGAGATGGCCAATGTGGTAGCCGTTAACCAGCTTTATGCGGATGGGCCCGAAAAAGCCTATCATTATTCCAACACCGGGTATGGCCTGCTCGCACTCATCATTGAAAGGGTTTCCGGTCAACGGTACGATCAGTTTATAGAGGAGCAACTACTCATTCCAAACGGGCTGAGCGAAACAAGTTTCCCTTATCTGGGGGACGATATTACCATGCCTGCCCCATTTGCCAGTTCGTATTACTATTTTGGAGGCGAGCAGGAAAATGTAACCGAACACAATGTTTCGATGCATGTGGCCGAAGGGAACATCATCACAACTCCTGAAGATTTGGCCACATGGATTAAAAATCTGTACACAGGTAAGGCTGGGATAGAGAATAAATACATTCAGTTTTTGATGATGGATTGCCAGCCGACCTATGAATCGCATCAGTATTATGGCTTGGGAACGACTTTTACACCTACCCTGGGCTATGGTCATAATGGTGGACATAAGGCATTTTTTACTTCAACACGGTACGATCCGGATACCGACATCACCTTTGTTATGTATACCAATGTGTGGGATTTCGATTTGTTGAATATAGATTTGTATGCCGAAATACTTAATTTGTATGATTTGGTATATGACGCAAAAGAAATGATACAAAAATAAGTTTGTGTCTTTTCCTTAAAAACAATAACCACCTTAAAGGTCCCAATAATTTTTCTATTTTTGCACCCATAACGGGATATTAGCTCAGTTGGTTTAGAGCATCGCCTTGACAGGGCGGGGGTCACTGGTTCGAATCCAGTATGTCCCACCAAAAGCCGCAGCAATGCGGCTTTTTTTATTTGGGAGAGGCACGGCTGATATTGTTGTGAGCATTGAAACAAAATAGAAGCCGCAGATTACATACGGCCATATAACATTGTAGAATAAGTAGTTATTCATCTTTTGTTCTCACATCCAATGTCGTTGTAAGTTTATAGCGATGTAACACAGAAACCCCTAACGTTTCATATCGACAAGTGTTTGGAGGTTATTTTATAAAAAGACATGCTCCAATATTTTCCACAATAACTTTTCCCCTAACTGGCGCTCATTTAGCAATAGCGTAACGCATGACAAAATACGCCAACTCATCTCCTCAATTGAGCATCCTCTGCCCATTTAAAATTGTTCTTTCCCACCCCTCCATGTAAAACCAATAAAATAAATTCTTAGCTTTACCACACTGTAAACATAACATCTTGACAAAAACCGCCAATTAAGATGAGTGTAAACCAATAATATAGGAGGACTTAAATGCAACACAACCACAAAGTAAAAAGACCGGGGATTATAATCATGATCTTCATGCTTTTCGTAACGGTAGTTTCCTGTAAAAAAAACAATATCCCAGACGCGCCTGTTGTGCTTACAGCAGAAGTAAAATCAAATTTGTCTGCACTCGCCGATCAGGTTTTTCTGGAAACATCCACTCCCGGACTTATGGCACTTATATCGGTGGAGGGAGAACCCGATTTCCTCATCAAAAGAGGAAGCGCCAACTTGAGTACCAACCAACCTGTCGACGAAAACAACGCCTTCAGAATAGCCAGTGTTACCAAAACATTTACCGGAACCGCTGTATTGTTGCTGGCTGACGAAGGCGCAATCGATCTGGATAGTACCATTACCAGCTATTTGCCTGAATACAACGTGCCTTCAGGCAATGCGATTACAGTGCGAATGCTTGGCAACATGACAAGTGGTTTATTTGACTATTCACAGGATCCTGATTTGTGGGTATTATTCACGGAGAGCGGCTACACCTTGTATTTTCCTCCGGACTCCCTGCTTTCAATTGCTTTTCGTCATCCAATGCATTTTCCTCCCGGGACTGATTATGAATATTGCAACACAAATACTGTTCTGCTTGGGTTATTGTTGGAGAAAATTACCGGAAAACCAGCATCTCAGGTGATAAAAGAAAAAGTGTTGGTCCCGCTAAATCTTACCAACACCTATTTTGGCGGGCCATTTTTTATGTATGAACCTTATTCGCATGGCTACACACTCGGTGATGAAGGTTTGATTGATGCAACCAACTGGAATCCTTCCTGGGGGTACACAGCCGGTGCAATGATTTCAAAACTTGATGATCTGAAACAATGGGCCGTTTATTTGGCTGAGGGGGCTTTACTTTCGGAAGCCATGAAAGCTGAACGCTTTGACTTTGAAACAAATGAGTATGGTTTCTGTGTTGAAACAATGCATTATAAAGATGCACGTTGGGTCGGGCATCCGGGTATCATGCCAGGTTACAATACGCAAGTGTGGTACAACCAGGTAAAGAAAACTACTGTCATTATAAATTCAAATTCAGAAGACAATCTGCCTGCTCAAACCCTTTTAATTGAATTTATTATGTTGTTGGGAGATTTATAACCAGGCACAGAACCCTTGTTTTCAAGGCAAAGCTCATTTTAATTTTAGTGGGTATACATTTGCCTGGAATAGCAGGCGACACATTATTTCACGGTAAAATCGGCACACTTCAATCAATTATCACAGGATACAAAAACATTGAAACTAAAAGTGCCAGACTGAATGGTTTTCATAAAGCAACTATTTTGTTGTGGTTTGTAGTTCCGTTTTATGTTTTCTATTTGGCTTATGGACTTCAGATTAATACGAAAGAAAATAAGAAAGACAACAATGAATACTATGAGCATGATGATGATTAAAAACAAGGCATAATTGAGCCTGCGGCTGTCGGTCAGACAGGAATCATCAGCCCATTTTAAAAAATTCTTTCACATCCCCTTGTAAAACCGATAAAATAATTTCTTAGATTTACCCCACCAAACACCCGATAATTCATTTACAAGAGGAAGAAAGAAACCGATTTAACTATTTATAAACGATTGAAATTGGATAATATAATGATATTGAGGTTAAATGAATAGCAGAAGGAATCTTAACAATGAGGACTATATAATAAGCATAGCGACAATTGGGGCTATACAGATGTTATGTAGCATTTAAAAAAAACAGAAAAAATGAAGAGAATAATTTTAACATTGACATTAGGACTTCTATTTGTAATTGCAAATGGACAGACAAGAGAACAATTAATTGAACAAGCAAAAACGTATTCTGATTCAGGAGATAATGTTAACGCTGAAAAAGTGACAAAGCAAATTATCGACTTGGATTCAAAATATGAAGGCAACTATATTTATTGGTCTAATTTAGGGACTTTTCAAAGAAACTTGGGAAAGCAAAAGGAATCGCTAAACTCGTATAATAAATCAATAAAGCTGAATGACAAATTTGCATTAGCATATACAAATAGAGCAAAACTGTATTCTGAACTGAAAGAGACTGACAAAGCAGTAAAGGATTATAAAACAGCACTTGAAATAGACCCATTTAACCAAACAGCACTTCTTGACTTAGGAATGATATATGTAAAACAAGGAGACTTTGTAACAGCAAGAACCTTTTTTGAAAAATTACTTTCAAAATATCCTGACGATTATGGTGCTGCATCAAACCTAGCGAACATAAAGAAAAGACAAGGTGAATTTTCAGAAGCATTAATTGACTTCAATAAATTAATTGCAAATCACCCAAACGAAGCAATATTGTATAATAATAGAGCAGACTTGTATTTGAAAATGAAAGAATATGATAATGCAATTAAGGACATTGATAAGGCATTAGAAATAAATCCTGATTACTTAGTAGCAATAATAACCAAGGGTGAAATATATTACGATAAAGGTGATTATGAAAATGCGTGCAAATATTTTAATCTTGGAATTAGTAAAGGATTTCAGAAAGAAAGGATTGCGACATATTTAGAGAAATGTAAATAAAAACGCTACATAACACGCGGTATAAAAAATTGCCGGGACAGTAGGTTATTCAAGGGTTGTAGCCCGCTTCAACTTTTGTGTAACTTGACAGGAAATCGCCCGCAATCGGCAACTTTTCATACCGCCACCGTTGGCAAACATTTTAAAGAAACAAAAATATGATACGAATTTTAAAAATATATGGACTTCTAACACTAATTTGTTATTCGATTTCTGGTTTTAGCCAAACTTCTGAAATTAAAATTAAGTTCATAGGAAACTGCGGACTTTATATGACAGATGGTACTTCAAACATTTATATTGATTTCCCTTACAAATCAGGTGCCCACAATTACATGGAATATGATTTGTCGGAATTGGACAGTGTAAAAAACAAGCCTATTTTTATTTACACACATAAACATTCAGATCATTATTCTGGAAGATTAGTTAAAAAATTAGCAAAAAAGCTTGATGGAAAAGTTTATACTCCAAGGAACATTAAAGAGCTATTGAAACTAAATAATGAATTAGCGGATTTCAAAATTGAAGCTTTTAAAACGAAACACCTATTTTCCTTTAATCACTATTCATATTTGATAACTTGGCATAACAAAAAAATATTTATTTCTGGAGATACTGAACACGTTGAAACCATTGCATCATTAAAGGACATTGATTGGGCATTTATCCCAGCATGGTTGCTTTTGGACGCAAATAAAAAAGGAGTTAAATTAGGAGTTGTAAGTAAAATGTTCGCTGTTTATCATATTGGGCCTGGTGACGATATAACAAATGAAGACCCTAAAATAATTTTACTAAACAAACAGGGAGAGATTATAAATATTTCCTATTAATTAAAGAAAAAGCTAGAGCTAAAAAGAAAACAAACTAGATGAACAAAATTCAAATACTATTTTTTCTATTTCTTTTTACTTCTTGTAAAGCACAAACTTTATTTAACCACAAAATAGAGTTTACATCAGATTTAAGAGATTTTAATAATTTACCGGCACTTCGTGAAACATTAAAAGATGTTGAGATAATTGCACTAGGTGAAAATACTCACGGGCTTGGACAAGTTTTCAGGGTTAAATCAGACTTGGTCAAATTCTTGCATAAAGAATTAGGCTTTAATTTAATTCTATTTGAATCGGGTTTTGGTGACGGTGCTTTAGCTTGGGAACAATTTGATTCTTTATCAACTAAAGATTTAACATTATCATTCACTTCAAACTTTTACTATCATTCTAAGGAGATTTTAGAATTAATGGAGTATGTCAAATCTCAAGATAAAAAACTAAAGATTCAAGGTTTTGATTGCCAGCCCCAACAAAATTTTTTAATAAATCGAATGTCTCAAATAGTAATACCAATTGACTCTGTATTTGCAAAGTCGGTAAAAGTAGAGTTTAGAAATTTCAACAAACTCTATCAATATGAAAATGACAAAGACACAATAAGTTTTTACAAGCAAAGAGATGAATTCGTCTCATTTCTGGATAGGTATACTAAAATAATGAAAGAAAATGAACAAAGGCTTTTGAAATCAGGAACAACTCAAAATGAAATAGAAGCCCTTAAAAAATCTAATCAAATTTTTACAGACACCTATTCAAAAATTGAATTTGGAAGTATGATGGGCTGGCCTATTTCTGCCAATATTCGGGATAAATCTTTCTTTGAAACAATTAAATGGTTCAAAGAAAATAATCCCGAAGCAAAAATCATAATTTGGGCACAAAATAGTCATATCGAGAATAAACCCAAACCAAACAACAGCGTGAATTGGATGGGACACAGCTTAAAAGAAACCTACGGTAACAAATATTATTCATTGGGAGTTGATGTATACAGTGGTAAGAATCTTGAATATAATAGAAGTTTTGACTTTGAGCATAATGATAAGGATTACTTAGCTTATCACTTAAATCAATTCAATAGAGAAGTACTTATTTTGGACTTAAGGAATTATAAGCAAAATGATTTTATTAATGAATCTTTATTGGGAATGGAAAGTGGAGGAAATAATGCGAGGTTTATTGCAAAAGAACGATTTGATGGAATACTATTCGTAAAATATAGTGATATACCTCAACTAATAAATGATAAATAAAACGATTTGCTAACATCGGTTTGGCAATATGGCGGCTGAAGTGCTAAATTCAAGTTCAGTTCTTCGATTGAACTTTTGTACAAAACTGAACATTTGTGCTTCGATTTCCGCCACATCGCCAAGGCGAAAACAGTTAGGCTTAATGCAATTAATCAAGTTTCAACAATTAAGTTAATTAAAGTCACTTTCTAATAAAAACTATTTAATTAAAGATTATTCAATTAAATGTCAACACATGATTTTCACTAACTTAAACAGCAGAATTATAGTAATTTCTTTAATACTGCTTATATCTGGATGCACTAAAGATTTCAAAGAAGAGGAATTAAAACATGATCATGTTAAAATATCAGGAATTTACCAAAGTAGTATAATGAATTTTGGTTATGGTTCTAGTATTCAGTATTCATTTAGCTTTAAGGAGACTAATAATGAAAATATAATTGGTGGAGTCAGAATAATTGTAATAGGAGCAGGTATACAAACCTATAAAAGAATAAATAAAGCTAAATTTAACATTGATCAGGTTGAAGAGACCACAGATGGGAATACTTTAATTAGAGGTAATTGTGACTTTGGTAATATTGATCCAAATGACTTTGGTAAATTAACCTTTGCAGGCACGATTTATGGTGATACAGTTTTCGAATTTACATCATCATGTTATCTACTTAGAGATTATGGGAAAGCATACTATTCTGGGAATTATATTCAGAATTTGGATACAAATGAACTAAAATATCAAGGAATACATAATGTTAAGTTTAGTAATAGTGAAAGTCAATATCCTTCCTTTTGTTATCCGCCAAATAATTGTGATTCTTTTGAATTGACAATGAATATTGTATCAATAAATACTGATGGAATAGGTGGCTTAAATATTATCGGAAATTTCGATGGTCATATTCCACCATTCTTCACGAATGATGAAACTAATTTTAATAGTGATTCAGACATTTTTGGTAAAAATTTCTATATTGGTACATATGGGTGGAAGTTCTCAATTAGAGGTAATAATTGGGAGCCAACTAAGGTGGGCAACGGAGTCTATCGAATTGAATTCTTTGATGATTGTTATGACAAAATTATTCTAAAAGGGTCTGACACCATTTTTCCGCAAAATAAAAAAGATAACGAAAAATGAGTTAAAAATTATTTTACAGAAATTTTAGTATCAAAATGCACTAAGCATAAAACAATGCATTATACTTTATGGCGGGTTACGTTATAAAAGTGGAATTCAATTCATAATGGCCTTATTGCTTTAATTGCTCCTTGTGGAATGGATTGTGGTATTTGGTTTGAAAACAAAATAATGGTTAATAAACTGGTGTTCCTTCCTTCACATGACCGTGAAGCTGGTAAAAGATTAAAGGAACTTGTATCTTTGAAAACAATTTAGTCATCAAAATTTTATTTAAAGTAAAGAAATAGATGATTCAACAACAAAAATACCAGGGACTGATTGCCGCATGTGGCATGAACTGCGGATTATGCATTGGATATCTTCGTGAAAAGAAACCCTGTGGTGGATGTTTTAAAAAAGATGATGTGAACAAACCCAATGCTTGTAGAAGTTGTGCCATAGTAAATTGTGAATTATTAGCAAAAACAGCATCCGGATTTTGTTGCGATTGCGATCAGTTTCCTTGTTCTCGACTCAAACAACTTGACAAACGTTATCGGACAAATTATAGAATGAGCATGATAGATAATCTCAATTTCATTAGAGAGAATGGAATGGAAAGGTTTCTGGAAAATGAGCAAAACCGGTGGACTTGTGATGTTTGTGGTTCAGGGGTTTCGGTACACCGGAAATTTTGTTTGAATTGTAAAACAGAATTAAGAAAATAAGACACAGCAATAAGTGGCACACTGAACGGTACACGACGCCCGGCGGCATCTAATAGCTTTCCTGTTGCCGGCACTAAACTGCGCTGTGTGGCTTCCTGATTATCACATTTTAAACATAAAGAGCACCTGGAAAGATTAAAACAGAGTTGATTATATTTTTTCTCTTGCAGGATTAAATAAAAAGTTGTAATGTTACAAAACTTTGTATTCGCATGTTAATATGGGCACTCCGGGAGGAGTGTCAAACTGATTGTAATTCAACATTAAAATGTTTTAAAAATGAAAAAATCAATCCTTAAGCAGTCGAAAATTCATGCAATGAAAATCTTATTGGTTGTTGTAATGCTTCAACTAAACTTTGTAACAATTGGGCAGACAGATAACCAAGCCGTTATGCGGTTACCGGGGGTGGAATACCAATTAATCGGAACCTACGATACTGGTAAACTTGATTCGGTGTTTGGAAGCGAACTAGAGCTTTTTTTGTCGGGATCGACCACAAAACCGATGGAATTTGCCAATAGCTTTCCCAAGGCCAAATATTCGGTGAAATTATACAGAATAAGCTACCCTTCTGTAATTCCGGAATTTGGTAACCGACCCACCATGGCCTCAGGTTTGGTGGCCGTACCCGATCACGACGCTGGTGTTATGCCACTCATCATGTATCAACACGGTACAACTTACAAAAAAACAGAAGTGCCCTCATTTCCTGATAATTCAATGGAAACCAGGATGATGCTTGCGCGTTTTGCCTCACAGGGCTATGTTGTAATTGCAGCAGATTATTTTGGCAAGGGGCTATCCGAATTGCCCGACAGTTACCTGGTTTTGCAAAGCACACAACAAGCCTGTGTTGACATGCTGATTGCAGCGAAAGGTTGGCTTGCCGAAAAAAATATTGAAACAAATTCGTTATTTATCCACGGATGGTCGCAGGGAGGATGGGCCACATTGGTATTGCTACAGAAACTTGAAGCACTGGGAATAGAAGTCACGGCTGCCGCAACTGCCAGCGGTCCCGCCGACGGAATGGTGCTTTACGACCGTTGGTTTAATAACTATCAGCCCATTGATGCTGTTTATTTACCTTCTTGTGTTTTTCTTCAGATAAAGGCCCAGGAATACTACCATCAACAGAATGGCCTTGCTGCTTCAGCAGTCAGACCGGAATTTCTGCAAGCATCGATTGAATTTTACAACGAGCAAATCGACTGGGATACTTTTAGTAAACGCACCACGAATAAACTACAGGAATACCTACAGCCTGAGTTCATGGCCGGAGGGAATAGCTGTGAAAGCCCCTATTGGCAGGTACTCAACAAAAGTCAGGCCTACCGCTGGAGAAGTCACACACCAATGCATAATTACTATGGCGGGTCGGATGAAGTGGTGCCAGTTGAAATGGCCCGACTACCCGAAATGTTTCAAAAAATGCTGGGAGGTGGTCCAACCACAGCGGTTTATGCCGGCGATTTGGCTGACCACCGAGGTACCTTCGTATATTCGGTTTTGCACAGTAAAACCTGGTTCGACGAATTTTTAAAATAAAAAGGTGCGTTCAGGTGTGGGTTTGAGATTATAAATTCACGTTTTAAAAAGGTGCCGCAGATGCTAATGATCCCCGTTTCAACATAGTAGGCAACTATGTTGAAACGGGGTGTTTTTTTGCAGTCGGCTAAAGCCAGACTGCCATGGATTGATTCTATTCAGTATTATTCATCTACTATGAATTTATTTAATGGACATCCATTGCAGTCTGGCTTTAGCCGACTGCCCTACAATTGGAATCTATTCTCTCTATTTATATCTTTACTTCATTTTCTGTAAGTCGATCAGATTTATTCCTTAATTTCCAGGTATTTGTTGGACATTTCATCCCACAAAACTAATTATTACTTACAGGAGAGTATCGGACACCCCATATACATTAAATACCGAATATCGAACTTTTTTTACGTGCCAAAAACCCTCGAAAACCCATGAAACCCGCATGTACCATACCATTTATGGTGCGTAGTTTTTTACTTTTGTGTTGTGTTCAGTTTCAATATTTTCATCAATAAAATCCTTATAGAGCTCCAGTAATTGATACTCAGTATTTAAAACATTCTGTAAATGCAAGATGACCACCGTTTTAATTTCTTTAGAATTGCCAAGTGTATTAGAATAAGTAAATTCAGCAAGTTTTTCTAATTTAGTATCAACGACCCCTGATAAGATATTCATTTGGATAAGTGTTGACATCATTTCAAAATCAATTGAATTAATTTGGTTTCTTTCATAAAACCCCAATCCTGCATTGCTCAATGTGGCAAATTGCAAACCACTTGATTTCTGGAACAGGTCGACAAGTGAGGTTGGAGCGTCTCTATATTTAGTCAGTGTGTCCAGCAAATTATTTTGTTTCTCAATTACTCCTTTTAAACCGGAATAGTTTGCTTCAACTTCATTATTTATGGTTTTAACTGATGCAATGTGATACTTTCGTTCTTGATTGCTTTCTGTAAGATTGCTTAAAAATAATGCAATCAAAACACCAGCAGTAACTATTGTAAGCTCCATAAAATAGGACTTAATTTTTTCCATAATTGAATTTGTTTTCATAGTACTAAATAATAGCAATAATAATCAAACTATTTTTCTAAACTTTAATTTATATCTCTATAAACTTTTTGATAAAGTACACTTGATTATTGAAATTGCAGCTCCTGTTGGCAAACATAATTTATTTCTCAATGACTATTTTCTTTACTATTTGTCCATTTTCAAGAGATATTTTTATGAAATACATTCCTGATTTTATTTCAGAAAGGTCTAATTGTTCTATACTTGATACAAATTGCTTAATTTCTTGTCCGTTTTTATTCAATATTGAAATTGATTTAACCTCAAAATTTTCGGCATGCTCAATTATTAAGGTATTTTTTGCCGGATTAGGATAGATGTTAATAAGGGGGTTTTCTGTCTCATTAATTTCAGTAATTAAATAACAAGATTCATAATTTGGATTTGCATAAATAAGTTCCTGATTTTCTGACATACATAAGAGTCTAAACCAACCTCCAACTACAGAAGCCGATCCACTCCAGCATATTCCTTTGTCACTTCCAATACCTTCGATCCAGGTTTCTTTGTAATATGGTCTTGCTTTACATGAAAACCAATATTTTTTTCTTTCTTGTTGATTGATTGTCACTATACTAATTGAGTCGACAAAAATATAAACTGGCTCGAAAAAGCCCACAAGTATGCTGTCTCCGGCTTCCACTGTAAAGTCATACATTAGATTGTCAATTTCCGAAGGAGGCCTTCTAATCCAAACCTTTTTGTTGGAGTCTTCTCTCATTAAGCACCATAAATCCCAATTAACAGGATTTTCTTCGGTAGTAGAATACACTTTCTTATAAACAAACGAATTTACTAATGTATCACCATTTGTCCAAAAACTTTCTGTCAGATAAGTTGTGTCAAAAGGAGGCTCAATAGTTACCAGATTTACATTAAGAACATTCCATGTTTTATTATCTTCAATAAGTGGATAATAATCTTGGCTAAAAGAAGTGAGAGTCCAAATTCCAAAAGTGATTAAAATTGCCAGATTTTTCATGCTTCTGTTTTTTATTTGATTAAAATTGTTTTCTTCATAATATGTTTGCTAACATCCTCATACCTCCAATAATCGCTATGCCTTTTATATTGGCATTGTTGTTAAATTCTATTTAATATTCATTTAAACTCATTATCTATATGTTACCTATTTTCAACTGTTCAAAATTATCTGAATCAGCACTTTTTTACATTCTCAACTGATCATCGGGTGATTAGTGTGGTAAAGCTAAGAATTTATTTTAATGGTTTGATATTTAGGGCCATTATTTTTATAATTGATTTTTTTGGGCGTTGCTCAGGTCGGAAGAACACCATTTATGTGACGAGAACCGGATGCAAACAGCCGACACATAAAAAAACCTCTAAATCATTGATTTAGAGGTTTTTGTAGTCCGTACGGGATTCGAACCCGTGTTACCAGGATGAAAACCTGGCGTCCTGACCGGACTAGACGAACGGACCGTTTCGTTTAGGAGGTGCAAAAATAGAACCTTTTTTTATTTGTGCAACATTTTCTGAAAAAATATTTTCATGTAAAATTTTCACCTTCATTCCTTGTCGTTCAGATTGTCGGCCTGAAATTTAAAACCCAGCCGTTTACCTGTTTTTAAAGAGATAATGTCCCTGGTATTCTTCATCTCATACACCGAAACTTCTTTCACCAATTCGTAATCCGGAGTCAGCAAATCGAAGTTTACCGTGTAGGCAATGGCCGCTTCCAACAGGTTAATTACCGACGATGTATCCACTTTGTTCGTGCCAAAATTATTAAAAATATATCCCAGCTCTCGCTTTCCATCAACAAAATAGTGGTTGTCCTTGTTCACAAAAACACGCCCGATTAAATAACCAATATCATTTACACGGTTGTATTTAAACGAGTCGGAAAGGAAATTGTAAATATTGATCACCCCACAATAACTGCGGGTTTTGTCTTCGTAAATGTAGTCGGTGTGCATCACCTCATGGTGCCTTGAAAATTCAAAAATATTGGTATGCATCATAAACAGCAGCACATCCCCGCCAAATCGCAGCTCAATTTCAAAATCGCTCATGGAGTTGGCCTCAAAAGGAATTTCTTCAGGAACCCCCTTCTTTAACAAATAGGCAGTGTATTTCTTCTCCAGATCGAGTATGGATGTTTTAATCAGGTTAAAGGCATCCAGGGTATTGTTATACACATGCTGCTTCAGGGTGGCCTTTTCAACCATCGTCTGGAAAAGCGCTTCCACTTTGTTCTTATTGTCCATCAGGGTTCTCTATTTAACGGATTCAAAGATAAAAATTTATTTTGGTAAAGGTTTCCCTTTCGGGGAAGGAAAGGGCCTAAATCAGCTAAAATCTACCCTTCGAAGGTGAATGAGAGCAGAAAAATCTTTGAGCGTAGCTGATCGATGCTGTTGGTATAGATATTGCCTTCGCGGATGATCAGGTTATTTAGCCCATATCCCATTTTTATCTGGGTACCAAATTTAAAATAGTTGGTGTAAAAGTCGAAACCCACACCCAGTTCCAGCGCAATATCGTGGCGATTAAGCTTAACCGTAACATCGCTGGCATTGTCCTGTACTTTTTTCTGCGATGCCAGGTCGATGGAATATTTTACGCCCCCCAGCACATATCCGGCCACATTGTTCAACCGGCGCGATTTATATTTTAATTCGAGCGGGAACTCAACAATGGTGGAGGCAATGCTTTTTTTAATCTCCACCAAACCGTCTTGTGATTTGGAGTTATAGGTCATAATATTATAATGCAACAACCGTTCGCCAAACGACAATGAAGGAACAAAACGCAGATTGAAATGCTGGCTCAGGTGCAGATTTCCAACAATTCCGATGGTAAAACCGGGAGTAGGCACCGCATTTATGCTGTAAACAAAAGCTGAATCAACGGCATAAAAATCAGGCATTTGTTCTGACGACCATTTGATAGAGGATAGATTGTCAACTGTTTTCACAGAAAAAAGCATCTGATTAACACCCAGAATAAATCCAAAATGGTACCTTACATTGTCGAATGAGGGCAGGTTTAGTGGTTTTTGCTTTTGTGCCTGGGCCAAAGTGCTGAACAGCAATAAAACAAATAGAATACCAGTTGCTTTTAAAAGAGTTTTCTTTAGTTGATCTATCATGAATAGGTTAACGCTTTTCTCTCCGGTATAGTATTTCATTGAATTCAGATTAACAAGTTTATTTTTGAAGCTCATCACTGGTTATTTCGATGCCCAATAAATGGTTGCAATCCCCATAGTCAGTCTCATCTGGCGCTCGTCGACAAAACCCGCCATTTTCATTTGATCAAGAAACGCTCTGCCTTCGGCAAACTTCTGTACCGAATCGGGTAAGTAAGTATAGGCTTCTTTGTTTTTTGAAACGGCTTTTCCGATGGTCGGAAGTATAAATTTAAAATAGAATTGATACATCTGTTTAAACAGGAACTGATTTGGCTTTGAAAATTCAAGTACCACCACCCTGCCCTTTGGTTTAAGCACCCGGCACATTTCTTTGAGGCCATTTTGCAGGTTTTCAAAATTCCGAACGCCGAAGGCCACAGTTACCGCATCAAAGTGGTTGTCCGAAAATGGAATTTCCGCTGAATCTGCATGAACCATCTCAATTACCTGGTCCAGTCCCGCTTTTTTAATTTTTAGTTTCCCCACTTCCAGCATCTGGGCAGCGATGTCGAGGCCTACAATTTTTTTTGGTTGAAGTTTCGATAACTCGATGGCCAGATCTCCGGTGCCAGTAGCAACGTCCAGAATGCTCTGAGGATGAATAGGTTTCAGTAGTTTTCTGACTTTTATCCGCCAACGGATATCGATGCCGGCTGACAGCACATGGTTTAGCAGGTCGTATTTTGGTGCGATGTCGTTAAACATCTGTTCCACTTTCAGCTTTTTTCCGGGTGTATTGTATTGATCCATTTAAAGTTATTTCCTTACAAATTAGGACGTCATCATTTTGGCCACTTCCTCGCGCAGTTTATCCTTATTCACCGGTACCACGCCCACTTCCTCGCACACCAGGCCACCAGCCAGGTTGGCGATGGCAGCCATCAGTCCTGGTTCGGCATCCAGGGCCAGACAAAGCGCCGCCACACTGATCACCGTGTCGCCGGCTCCCGAAACATCGGTAATGTTACGCCGGTGCGCCCTGATGAGTCGCGATTCGTAAACCCCTTTGGTTTCCCAACTGATAAATACCCCCAGTTCCGACAAGGTATTGAGTACCATTTTAGCTTGCAACTTGTCCTGTAATTGTGCAATCACCATTTCGAGCTGTTCGTTGTTCCGGGGATCGAAGTTCACCCCCAGCCCTTCTTTTACTTCCTTGAGGTTGGGTTTAAAAAGCGTAACTTTTTTGTAATCCAGGAAATTCCGCTTTTTAGGATCCACCGCCACAGGGATTTTACGGTTGTGGGCTTCGGTTACAACACTGTTGATAAGCCGGGGTGAAATTACCCCTTTGTCATAATCCTGAAATACAACAACATGAATTTCATTTTCCTGAAAAAGGCTTAAAATCCTATCGTTCAACAGATCAAACTGATGTTGGTTGAGTGGCTCTGTGGTTTCCTCGTCCACGCGCAGCATCTGGTGCTGATTTCCGATAATCCTGAATTTAGTGGTCGTAATCCGGCCTGCATCCGAAATCAAACCATCAAGCGACATGCCGGCATCCTGCACCAGTTGTTTAAATTCATTTCCTTTTTGATCGGCACCAATCACCGAACACAAAATCGGGTTGGCACCCAATGCCTTTAGATTCAGTCCCACATTGGCTGCACCTCCTAATCGGTTTTCGCGCTCTTTGACCATCACAATCGGAACGGGTGCCTCAGGGCAGATCCGGTCGACCTGACCCCAGATATAGGCATCTACCATCACATCGCCGATAACCAGTACATTCAGGTGGCTGAAATTTTCAAAAAGCTGATCGATATTTTCAGAAGTCAACATGCAGCATTATTTTATTGGATTGCAAAAATAGGTAAATATCCAGAAGTAATGAAAAACAAGCCACAGGCGCACAAAATTAACCTGATGTACCGGAAGTTGACAAGAATGCTTTTATTAAAATGCGGTACAGGAGTTAGAATATCCAGAGACGACCACCTATTTCAATAAGCTTAACGCGGATTTTATTCTGCTCACCGCTTCTACAAGCAATTCCTTAGAGGTAGCGTATGAAAGTCGGATACAGTTGGGATCGCCGAACGCATCGCCCGGAACCAGGGCCACATGGGCCTTCTCGAGCAAATAGGTGCATAGCTGTGTACTGTCGTGGATGACGGTATTTCCATCAGATTTACCAAAATAACTGCTCACATCAGGAAACAAGTAAAAGGCGCCTTTGGGGAGATTGGTTATAACGCCTTCTATTTCCTGCATCTGTTTCACCAACAGGTCGCGGCGTTCCTTAAAGGCTGCCACCATTACTTTTAGCTCAGCAATTTGAGCCGGATCAGCAGAAACTGCTGTTGCAGCGGCCATCTGCGAAATACTTCCGGCTCCGGAAGTAAACTGCCCCTGCAATTTGGTGCAGGCATCAGCGATAAATTGGGGTGCTGCCAGATATCCGATGCGCCATCCGGTCATGGAGAATCCTTTGGAAACGCCATTGATAATGACCACCTGATTTTTGATCTCCGGAAAGGAGGCCAGACTTACATGTGAACCCTCAAAAAGGATGTGTTCGTAAATCTCATCCGAAATCACCACCAAATCAGGGTGTTTAGCAATCACTTCTGCGATGGCCTTCATCTCAGCAAATGAATAAACCGATCCCGTAGGATTGCTGGGTGAATTGATCAGCAGGGCCTTTGTTTTTGTGGTAATAGATGCTTCAATTTGAGCGGGAGTGATTTTAAAATCATCTTCAATACCGGCTACCACCAATTTAATTTCGCCTCCGGCCAGTTTGATCATTTCGGTATAGGAAACCCAATAGGGCGCCGGAACAATGATTTCATCACCTGGATTCAACAAACAGAAAAACACATTCGCCAGTGCTTGTTTGGCACCATTCGAAACCACAATCTGACTGGGTTTATATTCCAGTTGGTTGTCGCGTTTAAGTTTTTTAGCAATGGCCTCCCTGAGCGGTTGTAAACCCGGAACCGGAGGGTATTTGGTGATATTATTGTGAATGGCGCTGATGGCACCTTCCTTAACAAAATCGGGGGTATTAAAATCGGGCTCGCCAATACTCAGGTTGATAATATCAATGCCCTGTGCCTGTAATTCACGGCTAAGCCTTGTCATTTCAAGGGTCGCCGATTCGGTCAGATTCAGTATTCTGTCGGATAAAATGCTGTTGTTCACACGCGGTAATTTAAAAAAAAGCAAATATAGGCATTTCCCTGCTTGCCCATAAATTTAGTGTTAAAATTATAACAACTGTTCAATCACCTTGCCCCTTTTGTGTTAAAGCAAAAAATTGTCGTTTCTTTGTAGTAACAATTTTATCAACTTTAAAAACCTATGATTGCTGAAATAATTAAATATTCAATTCCGTCGTTGGTGATGCTGGCAGCCGTATATGTGATGTTGCGATATTTTGCCCAACACAATGAGCATCAGTTAAGCTACATGAAGGATGAACAGGCGCTTGCAAAATTAAAACTCGATCTGGAACGAAAAAACAGTAGCCAGAAAGTGATTATTCCGTTGCAACTTCAGGCCTACGAACGCATGGTTTTATTTTTAGAACGCATCAATCCTCCTAACCTCATCAAACGATCGATGTCGGTTGAACAAAAGGTAGCCGATTTGCAAAGTGCACTTTTGCGGAATATCCGCGACGAATATGAGCACAACATGTCGCAACAGCTGTATATTGGCGAAACTTCATGGGAGATGGTGAAAACGGCCAAGGAAGATGTGGCCAGGTTGATCAATACTTCGGCAGCCAAATTCAAAACCGAGGAGGAAGCCGCCGTTCTGGCCAAGGACATTCTCACGAGTGGTTTTGATGCCCACAACGACCCCATCGAAAAAGCACTCCTACAACTTAAGAAGGAAGTTCGTGAAAATTATTAATTTTTGAAAGAAATAACTGAAATACAAAGTGTTAGTTTTGTGGGTAGTGGCAATGTGGCCACCCACCTGGCAGCGGCTTTTAAGGCTGAAAACATCCGGATTGTTGAGGTAGATTGCCTGCACCACGATCATGCCGTGGATTTTGCACAACGTTATAATTGCCGCCCGGTGGACCGCCTTCAGCAGCTTTCGGCAGAGGTGGATTTAATCCTGCTTTGTGTTCCCGATCAACAGGTGTCGGTGGTTTCGGGACAAATTTCACCCGGAAGGGCCATAGTGGCTCATACCTCCGGGATTGAACCCATGAACTCCATTTCGGAACATCTTCCCCGAAAGGGGGTTTTTTACCCGCTTCAAACTTTTTCAAAAAACAGAGAGGTGGATTTCAGTGTGATTCCGTTTTGTATAGAAGGCGATCGAAAAGAAATTTCAGAGACGCTCACCACCCTTGCTTACCGACTGAGTAACAGAGTGGTATCTGTTTCGTCTCCCGAAAGGGCCCTCCTGCATCTAACGGCCGTTATGGTAAATAATTTCACGAATATGTTGTATGGAATGGCCAGCGAGATTCTGGAAAAGAACCACATCGACTTCAGCCTTCTGCAACCATTGATACTTGAAACCGCACTGAAAATAGAAGAGATGAAACCCTTTGAAGCTCAAACCGGACCAGCACGCAGGAAGGATGAAAACACCATCCGCCTTCACCTGGAATTGCTTAAGGATTTTCCACACTATCAACAACTATATCAACTTATTACAGATAGAATTATAAAAAAACACCATGAGTAATTATAAAGCACTGTTGAACAAAGTCACCACTTTTATTTTCGATTACGACGGTGTGATGACAAATGGCACACTCATTTTGCTGCATGAGGGACAGCCCCTACGTTCGGCCAATGTAAAAGATGGTTACGTATTGCAATTGGCTGTAAAACTGGGATATAATATCGCCATCATATCAGGGGGATTTTCAAAATCCGTTGAAAACAGGTTCGACACTTTAAATATTAAAGACGTGCATCTGGGTGTAAAAAACAAGATGGAAACCTTTGAAAAGTACATCAAAACCAACAACATCGATCCATCTCAGGTGGTGTACATGGGCGACGACATCCCCGACTTCAGGGTGATGCAACGGGTGGGTGTTCCGGTTTGTCCTGCCGATGCCGCCGAGGAAATCAAGGCCATTTCTGTTTATATTTCGGATAAAAAAGGGGGGGAAGGCTGCGTCCGCGACATCATCGAACAGGTGCTGAAAGTACAGGGCAAATGGATGACCGAAGAATCACATCATTGGTAACAGAAATGTAAAGGCAAGAGTGTACAAATACAGAAATGATATTTTAAAACGATGATAAAAGACCTATTCAGTTTGGTACGTTGGCCAAACCTTATAATCATTCTGATAACCATGTTGTTGATGCTGTTTTTCCTGATAAATCCTGCATTGCAACTGGCTCCCTTTGAAGCGGGATTGTCGTGGTTTGAACTGCTGCTGCTCATGGCTTCTGTATTGGCGATTACCAAGGGCGGGTACATCATCAACGATTTGGTGGATATCAATACCGATTCGGTAAACAAACCCGGTAAAAACCTGGTTGGAAACAGGATTTCCGAAAGCACGGCGCAGATTTTGTACTGGATTACCACCCTCTCGGGAATCGCGGCCGGTGTGCTCTTTTCGTACTTGCTTCATCAAATCAATTACAGTTTAATTTTTGTGTTTTCGGCCGGGTTACTTTGGTTTTACTCGCAGAAATACAAATGTCAGCCGATAGTGGGCAATGTGGTGGTGGCTGTGTTGAGCAGTCTTTCGTTTGGATTGGTGTGGTTATTCACCTTTTTTGCCCTGAGCAACCAGGGCATTGAGTTTGCACGGGTGCAAAGTTCATTTTCGCTTACAAACAAGTTGGTACTGATTTATGTGGGATTTGCTTTCCTGATAACGCTGTTGCGTGAATTGATAAAGGATCTGGAGGATTACACTGGTGACAACCGATTTGGATGCCGCACACTGCCAGTGGTTTATGGAAAAGGGGTAGCCAAAGTGTTCGCACTGGTCACTGCCTACCTGTCGCTGGCTGGTCTGATTTGGGTAGACTTCTTCTACTTTCAGATGCACTACTAAGGAGTGGCAGGCTGGTTTATACTGATCATTGTTTTACTGGTGCTGATGATCATCCGGTTGCACCGTGCTACTGAAAAGCCAGATTTTGCAAGTCTTTCCGGGAATTCCAAACGGCTAATGTTGCTTGGGATAGTCTCCCTTGTGTTTTTCTATTTTGAATTGCTATGATGTTACACGATTTATTAAAACCATACGATGTCATCCTGGCTTCGGGTTCGCCCAGGCGTAAGGAGTTGCTGACAGAGATGGGAATTAATTTTACGGTCAGAACCAAGCCTGGTGACGAATCCTTCTCTGCCACCATGCCCATCAGTGAAGTAGCGGGCTATCTCAGCAAGCAGAAAGCAGCCGCATTTGCTTCTGATGGACTGAATTACAACCAGTTGGTGATTACCGCCGACACCATTGTGGTGGTTGAAAACCAGATTCTGAATAAACCATTCAACGCGCAAGAAGCGTACGACATGCTTGAGTTGCTTTCGGGAAATACACACCTGGTAATCACAGGTGTTACCCTGATGACAACGGTGAAAACACATACATTTTCGGTAACAACAGAGGTAGTTTTTAAAAAGTTAACCTCCGATGAAATCAGGTACTATGTTCAAAATTATAAACCCTTCGACAAGGCTGGTGCATATGGCATTCAGGAATGGATCGGACATGTAGCCATCGAACGTATCGACGGGTCGTATTTTAATGTCATGGGACTTCCCACACATCGGTTGTACGAAGAATTGATTCACTTTTTAAATGAATAATATGAAAATACTATTTGGTCTCATGCTAATGATTGCTTTTGAGGTGGCCATCGGTCAGTCACCCTCCGAAAAAATTGTTCAAAAGCAGGTAGATGCTTACAATCAACGGAATATAGATAAATTCATGGCGGTTTATTCCTCCGATATTGAGGTTTACTTATTCCCTGACAGCCTGTTGATGAGTGGCAAAGAGGCCATGCGCAAGCATTATAAGGCCATGTTTGAGGCGGCACCTGATCTATCATGTATGATCATTAACCGGATTGGAATGGGCAACAATGTGATCGACCGGGAATATGTAAAACGAAATGGTAAATACCTGGATGCCATCGCCATATACAAGGTGGAACAGGACAGCATTGTGCGTGTGACGTTTATTTTAGAGTAAGGCTGTAAATTCGACGTTATCCAAGCAAAACAATGAAAGGTATTGTAACTTCAATACTTGATTAACCTTCCCTTTTATAATATGAGTTAATAAACGAATGCACTAAGACGATCTTAGTGCATTCTTATCATTAAAAATCTAATTTAAAGTTAACAGTTGAGGAATGCCATTAAGGCCAATAAGTTCCTCACAATTATAGTCCTTAACAAGTTCTTCACTACAAAGAACTTCACCTGTACTGATTAGAATCTTTTCTACAAGGATTTTTACTCTGTAACACCTCTTGGCCTGATCAATAGTACATAATTCTTGCTGGATGCAAAAGTCGGCATTCGTTAAAGGAGGCCAAACAATTTGCTTTTTTAGGTAGACGAGTGATTCGCTTGGGCAAATTTTTGTTATTTCAAGCGTAACCTGGTAATTGTATAGGCTTGGAGGTTGTGGGCAATTATCATCCCATTGCACATCTATATTGATCCAGCATTGTGCTTGCACTGATTTCATGCTTGTTCCAAAATAAAACACAAGCACTAAGCTTAATAAATAAAGTATTTTTTTCATTTTTTTAAAATTTTGTGTGAATAAATATTTCTGTTATAAGTTGAAAAATAAACAACTAAGAACTTAAGTGAATAAATAATCGACTCACTAAATTGAATCCCAATACATGGCAATAATTATCAATTAGAAATACCAATTATGCCGCTCAGGGTTGGGAAACGGGTTTTTGTCCCTGAACGGCAAACCAAATAAACTTGTTAGTCCCCAATAAAAAAATATTATTTAAGCTGATTAAGATAATAGAAACTAATTTGATATGAATTGTTCTAAACTTTAAGGTTGCAGAAATAACAAGACAGTGAAATAATAGACGGAAATTAAGTCGAAGTTGGAAATATTGATACCCTGATATATATGCGATTTTCTGTATTAAACCTAATCGATATATCTGGATTATTTCAGTACACATATTCTCGTTTTTTTTATCACAAAATATTTGACTGCGAATGAAGAATGTCAAAAAAAAGGTTTATCAACAACCTTTCATAACTAAGTGCATTTTTTGATTAAAAATTCTACCTATTTTAGAAAAAACTTTCAATTTATTTTACGGTCAATTTAATAACTACATATTGTGATAAGCATTACCGATGTTACAAATTGACATTGTTGACATGAATTTGTCATGAGACCCTAGTTGGACATAGCTTATAGTTAAACCAAAAAACTATGCTCGTTGATAATTTTGACAAAATGGAATTTAGCATTGCTGTGTCCTTCTACAAACTCTATGAGTCCAAGAAATCACCTATCTTTGCAGAAAAATACAGAAAACCGCGTGACCTTTAACGATCTCAATCTCAGTACACCGCTCAACAACGCCCTCGTCAATCTGGGTTTTGAATACCCCACCCCGATTCAACAAGCCTGTTTTTCGCTTGTCCTTTCGGGAAAAGATACAGTGGGAATTGCCCAAACAGGTACAGGAAAGACCTTTGCTTATCTATTGCCCTTGTTGAGGTTGCTGCCCTTTTCCGATCAGCGCGCTCCACGCATTCTAATTGTGGTCCCTACCCGCGAGCTGGTGCTTCAGGTGGTGGATGAAATTGCGAAACTGACCACGTACATGAATGTCCGCTTTGCCGGGGTATATGGAGGAACCAACATCAACACACAAAAGAAGCTGGTCTACGAAGGAATGGATATTTTGGTGGCTACGCCCGGACGATTGCTCGATCTGGCCCTGACCGGGGTTTTGTCCATAAAGAGCATTCAGAAATTTGTGATCGATGAAGTGGATGAAATGCTCAACCTGGGATTTCGTCCGCAGTTGATTTCCATCCTGGAGATTTTGCCCGAAAAAAGGCAAAACATCATGTTTTCGGCCACATTGACGCCGGAGGTAGAAACCGTGATCAATGCGTTTTTTAATCATCCGGAACAGGTGGTAATTGCACCCCACGGCACCCCACTCGACCAGATTGTTCAACAAGCCTACGAAGCACCAAACTTTTATACCAAAGTCAACCTGATCAGGCATTTGCTTAAAACCGATTCCACCATGGAAAAGGTGCTTGTTTTTACCGGAAGTAAACGAATTGCCGACAGGCTTCAGGAACAGCTAACAGGTTTTCTGGAACACAAACCCGGGGTGCTACACTCCAATAAATCGCAAAACAACCGTTTTGAAACGCTGAAGAAATTTGAAAACGGAAAAATCAAAGTGCTGATTACCACCGATATTATGGCACGGGGCCTGGATATTGCAGACGTAAGTCACGTCATCAATTTCTCCATGCCTACGCTGCCCGAAGATTATATTCACCGCATTGGCCGTACCGGCCGTGCCGATAAAGACGGCGTAGCCATTTCGTTTATCAATGAGATTGAAAAGGCTTCACAAGCAGATGTTGAAACTTTGATGAAAAAGCCCATTCCCATGTTGCCCTTTCCGGAAGAAGTAGCCATATCAACCGTTACAGCAGAAGAAGAAAGGCCCGCACCTGCCTACGACAAACCCTATCTGGTGAACCCCACAAGAAGAAAAAACACCGGAGCTTTTCAGGAAAAATCAGCCAAAAATCAAAAGGTGAATTCCGGTGGTGCCGGAAGAAAAGAAAAGAAACGCAAGGCCAAGGGACGGACTAAGAAGTAAGTTTTATAGGATGTCTTGCAAAAATAAATCTCGCCTGGACGTGTGAATTTCGCTTCTTAAAAGCGGAAGTTACTGGTGTGCTAAAAAATAATAATCCACCGAATTCTCATAGCTGGCTTTAAAATCACTCAGGGTGAGTGGCGCCTTGTTCGCGAGCCAGTCGCTCAGGTTCGATATGCGCAAACCACATTCATCCACCAACAGCTCGTACATCATTTCAGGGGTAGTAAAATAATAATCGCTTGCACCCAGTCCAAACTCAAATACCACATACGGTTTGTCTCTAGTAAGCAGTTGTCTGGCCCCTTTAAGCACGCCATATTCAGCTCCTTCCACATCAATTTTGACAAAACGGATGGGCTTATCCTCAGGAATCAGGTGGTCGAGGACTTCCAATTTTACATTAATTTCCTCAATATCCGGATTCTTCACCTCATACTTACGCTTCATAATTCCGCTATAAGCCGGCGCATTTTTGACGAAGTTAAAAGAAGTGGTTCCTTTTCGGTCGCTGAGGGCCGAGCTAAACAGTTGAACCGAATGTTGCGGATATTTAACCTTCAGGGCGTCGAATAAATCAGGAATGGGTTCGAAAGCAAAATGAGTGCCTTGGGGTGCATACTTTAACATCAGGTCCAGCATTTCTCCCTTATGACACCCTACATCGATACAGTTCGATTTATGATCAACCACTTTTTCCATGATCTGTGTAGTGAGCCGGTCGTATTTCAGATTTTTTGTCAGATCGAGACCGATGGTGGTCAGGATGTTTCGGATTATTCGCTTTACCATGCAATTCAAATTGAAGGCAGCATTATTATGCTTACATTTGATTTTGTAAAAAGTGCAAAAGTAATATGTTTAAAAGACTTTGGAGGACCTTAATGAATTATTTTTTCAAAGGATTGCTGCTGCTAACTCCTGTGACAATTACAGTATGGGCCCTGGTGGCAATATTCGATTTTGTGGATGGCCTGTTGAAGGAGTTAATCTTTCAGGTTACAGGTCGTGAAATGCCCGGATTGGGATTTGTAGCCGTGATTTTAATCGTTTTCATGGTAGGATTGCTTGGCTCATCGCTACTATTTAATCCAATAATCACCTATTTCGATAAAATAATGGCGCGCGCACCCTTGATCAAGATCATTTATACTTCCGTAAAGGATCTGGTTTCAGCCTTTGTGGGACAGAAAAAGCGATTTACCGAGCCGGTGTTGGTACAGGTGAGTGCCTCTTCGCATTTGCAAAAAATCGGATTTATCACCAACAAAGATTTGAAGCTTCTGGGTTTGCCCAATGAAAAAGTAGCTGTATATTTGCCACATTCATATGCCTGGTCGGGAAACCTGTTCATTGTTTCTGTTGATTATATTCAACCCATAAAAGCGAGTCCAACCGAAGTGATGAAGTTCATTATCTCGGCCGGAGTAAGCAATTTGGATGGGCATAATCACGATCTGTAAAAATCCTACCCACACAAGTGAAATATGAATTTGATATACTGAAACGAAAGAATTACTATGAGTAAACCTACAATATTAATTTCAAATGACGATGGCGCTCATGCCGTTGGAGTGAGGAAATTGATTTCAATAATGCGTAAATTGGGCGATGTTGTGGCTATCTTGTCCGAAAAGCCTATGTCGGGAATGGGTCATGCCGTTACCATGCAGCAACCGCTGCGTACCAGGCTTGTTGCCGAAGAGGAAGGATATATAGAATACATTACCAATGGAACTCCTGTTGACAATATCAAACTTGGCAAACACCTGATTCTTAAAAAGACCCCTGACCTGGTGGTGAGTGGTATTAACCATGGCTCAAATGCCGCCATCAACATCATCTATTCAGGCACGATGGCCGCAGTGCTCGAAGCTGCTATCGACGGGATTCCTGCCATTGGATTTTCACTGGACGATTATAGTTCTTTGGCTTGTTTCGATCATACCGACAAGTTTATTGAAGCTATTTCGCTTAAAGTTTTAAAGGAAGGATTGCCTAAAGGGGTGTGTTTAAATGTTAATTTTCCGGCTTTCACCGAAGAAGGCCCACATGGAATAAAAGTCTGCCGTCAGGCACATGCCAGGTGGATTGAAGCTTTTGAAGAACGACAGGATCCCTATGGTCGCAATTATTATTGGATGGGAGGTCATTTCGAGAATGGAGACGGACGTCATGAAACTGACCTGAAAGCTCTGGCCGAAAATTACGTATCTATTGTCCCTGCACAGTTTGATTTTACAGCTCACCAATATGTAACCGAATTAAATTTTTAACCTATGAAACCTGGAATATTGAAGCGTGATGGTTTTTTTGTTGGTGTTTTGATGGGAATCCTGTTACCAGCACTTTTTTTGGCATTTTTATTTGGACTAAACTGGCTCATGGAGATGATGTTCGATATGCATCTTACCAGGAAAATTCATTTTCTCTATCTGTTGAGTATAGCAGCCAACCTTTTACCACTCAGGTACTACCTGGCAAAATTGAATTACGAAAAAACAGGAATGGGACTTTTATTGATGACCATTGCAGGTGTCGTCGGATATTTCTATGCCTTTGGAATTGGAGAATAGTATATAGATCAATCATTTAGACAAACAGCAATGGCCGCTGAAAAGCGGCCATTGCTGTTTTCTGTATTTCCCCCTACCCCCCCTGACAGGTTTTTTTTAACCTGTCAGGGTTAGTAAAACCCGCCAGGGTTAAAACGGCGAACACTCTATCGGGCTATAACTCTTAGGTTTATTCCCCATAAACGAGTTGTCCTTGTTCACCAGGCCGATGTCGTCGAACTCAAATATCAGGCTGATCTCGTGGCTGGGGCCGGTAAAGCTCTGGCGGGCGTTCACGTTCATCTCGTAGGAGTACATCACCTTCATGCGGTACTGATCGCTCATGGGTACATTGATGCCCACCATCACATTAAAACTGCTGTACTCGTCATATTCCAGGGTCTGGTTCTTGTACCACAGACCCAGATACACATGCTGCATGTACAGGTTGGTGCCCAGGGTGTAAAGGAAGAG
>JAUYGX010000100.1 GCA_030690365.1 Bacteroidales bacterium
CCTTCATCTTAACGGGTATAAAATTGCCAACCCTGCGGTGCTTGCGCGCATTTCAAAAAAGGAATTAAAACAATTATTTAATGGATATGGATGGACACCTTATTTTGTTGAAGGTGATGAGCCTGAAAAAATGCATCAGCGAATGGCTAAGGTTTTGGAAAAAACCATTTCTGAAATTAAGGAAATTCAAAAGATGGCACGGGAGAAGAATGATGCAGGCCGCCCGCGCTGGCCAATGATTGTGTTAAGATCGCCCAAAGGATGGACTGGCCCAAAAGAAGTTGACGGAGTAAAAAATGAAGACACCTTCCGGGCACACCAGATTCCTTTGCAAGTGGATTCCGATCATCCGCATCATTTAAAACTTCTGGAAACATGGATGAAAAGCTATAAACCGGAAGAATTATTCGACGAAAATGGTTCTCTCTTACCCGAGCTGGCCGAGCTCGCTCCAAAAGGTGAACGCCGAATGGGAGCAAATCCAAATGCCAATGGAGGAATTCTTTTGCAGGATTTGCACATGCCCGATTTTCGCAACTATGCGGTTGATGTACCATCGCCGGGTTCAGTTCAGGCCGCCGACACCCATGAGTTGGGAGAGTTTCTTCGCGAAGTAATCAAATTAAATGATGAACAACGAAATTTCCGGATTTTTGGCCCCGACGAAACACTTTCGAACCGGTTAAATGCCGTTTTTGAAGTGACTAACCGGCAATGGGTTACCCAAATAAAAAAGAACGATGAATTTCTGGCAACAGATGGCCGGGTGATGGAAGTATTGAGCGAACATCAATGCGAAGGATGGCTCGAAGGTTATCTCCTCACCGGAAGGCACGGATTGTTTAACTGTTACGAAGCCTTCATCCACATTATTGATTCCATGTTTAACCAACATGCCAAGTGGCTGAAGGTTTGTAAAGAATTGCCCTGGCGAAAGGAAATCGCATCGTTGAATTATCTGCTTGCTTCGCATGTGTGGCAGCAGGCCCATAATGGATTTACCCATCAGGATCCCGGGTTTATTGACCATGTTGTCAACAAAAAGGCTTCGGTTGTGCGGGTTTACCTGCCTCCCGATGCCAATTGTCTTTTATCAGTTTGGGATCATTGCCTGAGGAGCCGGGATTATGTTAATGTGGTGATTGCCGGAAAATACATGGCTCCGCAGTGGTTGACCATGGATGAAGCGATAACCCATTGTACCCAGGGAATCGGTATTTGGAAATGGGCAAGTAACGATGAAGGTTTGGAACCAGATGTGGTGATGGCTTGTTGTGGCGATGTGCCTACGCTGGAAGCACTGGCCGCAGTTTCAATCCTTCGGGAACATTTGCCTGATTTAAAAATACGAGTGGTTAATGTTGTAAATTTAATGAAATTGCAACCCGATACCGAACACCCCCACGGGCTAAGCGATTTGGATTTCGATACTTTATTCACAAAAGACAAACCCATTGTATTCGCGTTTCACGGCTACCCCTGGCTGGTTCATCGTTTAACTTACCGCCGGACGAATCACGAAAACATGCATGTACGGGGTTATAAGGAAGAAGGAACCATTACAACCTCTTTCGACATGACAGTTCTAAATAATCTTGACCGGTTTGATCTGGTTCAGGATGTAATCAACCGCATACCCAATTTAGGAGAAGATGGAGATAAGTTGAGAAAACTGATGATCGACAAACTCGTTGAGCACAAACAATACATTGAAAAATTCGGGCAGGATATGCCCGAGATTCTTAATTGGAAATGGAAAAATAAAATGACATGAATGT
>JAUYGX010000105.1 GCA_030690365.1 Bacteroidales bacterium
AAATGACGAACATGAAATCACGGCGACAGTTACTCAAAATGACGGTGGAGGCGTTGATCCCGCGGTGGGTGTGACGGTTGTGTTTACGATTACCTCCGGAACGGCAGACTTTGTTGGAGGAGATGATGATTGTGTAACAAATGGAAGCGGTCAGTGTTCAGTGAGCATTTTTGACGATACGCCAGGCGCAAACATTATTGATGCAACCTCTACCTTCTCAGTTGGTGGCGTTAGCTTGACCCGTGCTACTGATGGGAATTCAGGTCCTGATGGATCCGATGCGGCTGAAAAAACATATATTGGAGGGAAAATCATCGTTCAGAAAGTAACAGTCGGAGGCGACGGAAGCTTTAACTTCAATACCGATTACAGCACTGACTTCCAACTTTCAAACGGCGGATCAAATGATTCTGGCTACATTCCAACAGGTTCTCATTCCGTCTCTGAAGATGTTCCAGCCGGATGGGATTTAACCAGCGCAACGTGTACAGGCGATGATGATGGAATTGACCCAGCTAGCATTCAGCTTGATGATGGAGAAGAAGTTACCTGTACATTTACTAACACGAAAAGAGGAACCATTACTATAGTTAAAGATGCTCAACCAAACGATTGTCAAGATTTTGCTTTTACATTTACCGGCAAACCGGATTTTTCACTTGATGATAATGCTGGTGTTGCTGATTGTACGGATACCGATCGAAATCAATCTCAGACATTTAATAATCTACCGGCGGATAACGATTATACCGCTGCCGAAACCCTTCCAAACGCCTTCTGGGAGTTCGGCGGAGCCACCTGTGTAAACACCGGTGGTTCAACTCCTTACACCCATACCGCAGCCGCGACCAACGGTATTACGGTAACACTTGATCCTGGAGCAAACGTAACCTGTACCTTTGTCAACAATAAACTTGGTCCAACTAGAACATTAGGTTTCTGGCAGACGCATACTGCGTATACAACATCACAATTCGCGGCGCATCCATTTACGATTGGGGATAACAGTACGCACAAGGGGCCAATTGATATTAGTAAAGTATTTGGAGGATTTTATGCACCAATTTCAAAAACAACTTCCGGATCAAAACGTTCCGCGGTTGATCAGGCAAGAATCCAACTTCTGCAACAATTACTTGCTGCAAAGTTAAATTGTGGCACATTTGGGTGTTCAGCCTCAATACATACATTAATAACTGGTGCTGACGCAGCTTATGTGGCTGGAAACAAAACCGCTATTTTAAATTATGCTTCACTACTTGATGCATACAATAACAGCGGCGATACGATAATTATCGGTAATGCCGGAAATGCTACTCCAAAGACATCACAAGGGCTTGCCGATAAAGCCTTCTGGAACGCTCCATAACCAAAAGTTCAGCACATTACTAAAGAGTAATTCTCCTTTTTACAAATTTGCGTAAATGTGTAATAATATATTTACATCATGAAAAAGCGGCTTTTATATTATGAATTAGTAAAATACCTTAGTCACAAAAATGCTCTTCTTATTACTGGTATGCGACAAGTTGGGAAGACAACATTGATGCGTCAGGTGTACGAAGAAGTAAAAGAGCCAAAACTTTGGTTTGATTTTGACAACCCACTTGACCAAAAAGTATTTGAAGATGAAGAT
>JAUYGX010000106.1 GCA_030690365.1 Bacteroidales bacterium
GATTACTTGGTTTTTAATAGTGGGTTTGGTTACTGATTGGAAATTCTTGTGACAATCCACTTTTATAGCATAAATGACATAAAAAAGAGGATTGTCATTCCGACTGAGCGGACGCCAGGAGCGAACGGAGGAATCTGATGATGCATCAAGGGGAATTAGTTGAAAATCAACAAACTGTTATCGTCCTCTTGAGTGGATTCCAGCCTGCTGTTGACAAGTACAGGATCTTGACTTTTCGGAGCAGACTTAATATTTAAGTTGCAACATGATTGCAAAGTTTATTTTACAGCCGCAAACCTCCTGACCACTTCATCCCAGTTTACAACGGTCCAGAAATTGTCAATGTACGAACCTCTTTTGTTCTGATAACGAAGATAATAAGCATGTTCCCAAACATCCATGCACAAGATGGGTATTCCCTGCACATCGGTATCGTTCATCATCGGGTTATTTTGGTTGGCCGAAGACGAAACAAATAGTTTTCCATCTTTGCTCAAACTGAGCCAGGCCCAGCCGCTTCCAAACCTGGTAGCACCAGCATTGCTAAACTGTTTTTTAAATTCTTCAAACGAGCCAAAATCCCTGTCGATGGCGGTTGCCAGCTCTCCTGTAGGTGTGCCTCCGCCATTGGGCGACATGATAGTCCAATACATGGCATGGTTAAAATAACCACCTGCATTGTTTCTTACTGCATCAGGGTATTTGGTTATGTCGGCAAAAATTTGCTCCATGGTCAAGTATTCCAAATCTGTATCCCCGATGGCTTTCAGGAAATTTGTATAATATCCACGGTAATGTTTGTCGTAATGGATTTCCATGGTTTCCTTGTCGATGGCTTTCTCAAGCGCATCGTAGGCATAAGGCAGTGGTGCCATCTCATGTTTGATTTTTGTTTTGCCAACCATTTGTGCCTGCATGGTAAAAACTGCACCAAGAATAAAGAACATCATCAATAAATTTTTCATATTTCAAGTTTTTAAAGTGTTGAATTGCAATTAATATATTGCAAATTTAGAACATTTCTAAATAGTTCTGTTCACTTTAAGCAAATTTTAAGAATTATATCTTTCGGAATTAATTGGCTCCCCTGGTGATTTAAATATCAATTGCGCTGAAGATTACCAATCCATTTTAAGATGTGGTTAGTTCAAAAACCAGATTGTATATATTTGTGAAAAATTTTCTATTTGAGAAGGATCACTTCCATATTGTTGTTGCTTATTATAACGCTGCCATTTGCAGGGACTTACACCTGGCTTCAAATTGAAAAAGCCATTATAAAAAAATTGGTCAAGCAACAATTGATGCACGGACTTGAGGATGATGAGCTTGTAAAGTTTGAATTTTTGAAAAAAGAAATCAATTCAAGGGTACGTTGGCATGATAAAAATGAATTTGAATTCAATGGAAACCTTTTTGACATTGTACGCCGGGTTGAATCGGAACAGACTTTAACCTTTTGGTGTTTTAAGGATGAAGAGGAAACAAAACTGAAACAAAAAATCGCTACTTTGCTCGAAAATGAGCTTAATCAGGACGAACAAAGAAAAGAAAAGAAAGAGAGAACTTTACATTTTTATAAAAACCTTTTCTGCAAAGCCGGTTTCGTTTTTGAGTCCGGTCAGTACGTATTAACTAATAAATATTGCATTACGGACTCTATACAATATTCAACTTACTTATTTTCACCGCCTTCACCCCCTCCCCGATTGGGATAATCAACATTTTACTGAATGCTTTAAAAGCAGATTGATCGGCCTGCCTGCCCATTTTAGGATGGAATATGGCATGTGGCCCATCAGAATTATACAATGTATATTATCAATCCCATTTTTTTAATGGAAAAAAAATACCTATGAAAAGAATCACTTTACTATTCACGCTGGTGTTATTAACGCTGGCGGGAACCTCACAAATACTTACCTTGCTGGATAAAGAAACCAACCAGCCCATCGATTTGGCCACCATCAGTTGCCAATCGCCCAAAACCAGTCTTATTACAAATGCCAATGGACAGGCAGATATTACTGAGTTGAAATCAGCCGCTGAAATACATATCCAGATACTTGGTTATGAATCGATGGTGGTTAGTTACAAAAAATTGGCTGAAGGGCAATTTACCATCAAAATGGAACAAAACTCATTTAGTCTTGATCAGGTGGTGGTTTCGGCCACGCGATGGAAGCAAAACCTCAGGGATATACCTGCAAAGATTGTCATGATAACACCACGACAGGCTGCATTGGAAAACCCTCAAACTGCCGCCGACTTGCTCAATACTTCGGGTGAAGTTTTTATCCAGAAAAGCCAGCAAGGGGGTGGAAGCCCGATGATCAGGGGTTTTTCGACCAACCGATTGTTGTACACGGTAGATGGTGTCAGGATGAACACGGCTATTTTCCGCAGTGGCAACATTCAGAATGTGATCTCGCTTGATCCATATGCCCTCGAAGCCACCGAAGTGATATTCGGGCCTTCAAGTTTAATTTACGGAAGTGATGCCATTGGTGGTGTGATGAGTTTTCAAACCATCCTCCCCGAATACACCCTCACCGACAAACCATTGATTAATGGCCATGCCAATATGAGGTTTTCGTCGGCAAACGGCGAAAAAACAGGTCATTTTGATGTGAGCATTGGTTGGAAGAAGTGGGCCTCCGTAACCAGTATTACGAGCAATGAGTTTGGCAATTTGCGTATGGGAAGCTACGGCCCCGACGAATACTTATGTAATTGGTACGTAAAGCGCATTGACAGTGTGGATATGGTGGTTACCAACGATGATCCCAAATCGCAAAATCCTACGGGTTACAGCCAGGTGAATGTGATGCAGAAAATTGCGTTTCAGCCCAATCAAAACTGGGAATTTCAGTATGGCTTTCACTATTCGGCCACTACCAGTTATTCAAGATACGACCGCCTGATCAGAACCAAAAACGGGTTGCCCCGAAGTGCCGAATGGTATTATGGACCTCAAAAGTGGATGATGAACAACCTGATTATCACCAACAAAAAGGCCAATAGTTTCTACGATGAGATGGCCATTCGTCTGGCATACCAATATTTTGAAGAAAGCAGAAACGACCGTGATTTTCAGAAAGTAATGCTCTACAACCGCACCGAAAAAGTGGATGCATGGTCGGCAAATGCCGATTTTTTGAAAACCCTGGGCGAAAAGCACAAATTCTTTTATGGTGTTGAAGCTGTTGTAGATCAGGTGATTTCGCAAGGAACTGATAAAAATATATCCACCGGATTTGATACCATTGGCCCATCGCGCTATCCACAGTCTACCTGGTCGTCCTATGCCGCCTATTTTAGCTATCAGTATCGCCTTAGCGCGAAAGTGTTACTACAGGCAGGTGCCAGGTACAATCAAATTATCATGGATGCCGATTTCACCAACAACCTCCCCTATTATCCGCTGCCATTTGCTACCGCTAAAACTAACAATGGCGCGGCAACCGGTAATCTGGGGATGATGTACAACCCGAACAAAAGCTGGTCGGTCGTAGCCAACCTGTCCACGGGATTCAGGGCACCCAATGTAGATGATTTGGGTAAAATATTCGATTCTGAGCCAGGTACGGTGGTTGTGCCCAATGCAGATTTGAAACCCGAATATGCCTGGAATGCTGAACTCGGTGTAACCCGTGTATTCGACAATGTAGCCAAATTTGATATTACGGGTTATTATACCTTGTTGCAAGACGCCATGGTTCGCCGTGATTTTACGTTAAATGGGCTCGATAGTATGATGTATGATGGAGAAATGAGCCGGGTTCAAGCCATTCAAAATGCGTCCAAAGCCTATGTTTACGGAGTGCAGGTGGGATTGGAGTTTAAATTTGGTTATGGATTTGGGTTGACTTCGCAGTTTAATTACCAAAAAGGTGAAGAAGAGCTTGACAATGGATCAAAAAGCCCGTTGCGGCATGCGGCACCCTGGTTTGGAATTACCCACTTTACCTATTCAAACGACCGTTTAAAGCTTGATTTAAACGCTGTTTACAATGGCGAGGTGAGTTACGACAACCTGCCCGAAGAGGAACGGGGCAAGGATTATATGTATGCCATCGATGCCAATGGAAACCCCTATTCACCCGGATGGGCCACCCTCAATTTTAAGGCATTGTATTTGCTGAACGACATGCTTTCGGTAGGAGCCGGAATTGAAAACATCACCGACCAGCGATATCGTCCCTATAGTTCGGGGTTGGTGGCTTCGGGTGCTAATTTCATCATCTCACTGAACGCGAAGTTTTAGGTTTGATAAAGGATTTTTTTACCGCTAAGGCGCGGAGGCGCAAAGCATTGAAGTAGATTCTTTAGGATAGATTAGCAAACTCTTTGTGTCCTGAAATATGGAATTTTTTACCGCTAAGGTGCGGAGACGCAAAGTATTGCTGTAGATTCTTTAAGAAAGATTAGTAAATTCTTTGTACCCTGCAATAAGGAATTTTTACCGCTAAGACGCGGAGGCGCAAAGTATTGATGTAGATTCTTTAGGAAAGATTAGAAAACTCTTTGTGCCCTGAAACATGGCGGTTTTTTATCTTTTTAATAAAGGAATCACCTCCTATTAAACCGATATTTTTTGTTTCTTTGCACTCCGTAAACAGGCCCTATAGTTCAATGGATAGAATGTCAGATTCCGGTTCTGATGATCTGGGTTCGAATCCCGGTAGGGTCACATAAAAGTTCATAATACGCAATAACGACCGCTGATATTTAGGGTATTAGCGGTTTTTGTTTTTTGACATCACCAAAGTACATCAAATATTGCAAGCTGAACGGGGCCAAAAAAAGGGATCTGTTTCGAAGGTAACCACTCTGAGGATTATTGCTAAATTTTCAGAATTGTGCGTACTACCGCAGCCTATATCAGAAAATTCAATACATTAGCATCCTGATTACACAACAAACTGTTTATAAACTAACGGCCATTTAATATTTGCAAATAGAGCTTTGTCCTCACTTCGTTTTTATCATGTGTATATCGGGTTAATAATCAGCGATTGATGATACACCCAAAGGAATTTTCATTGGGTTGATTGAATATTGTTTGAAATTTGTAGTGAATTGTCAGTCGGATATTTGAGAATCTTCAATGGGACTGAGAAGGCGAAGCTGTGGGGAGGGGTGGTTGGGGAAATGGGCTGAAACTCTATTAGGTTTGTGTTTTCATGTAGGGTTGCCAGGTAATCACGAGCACTTTTTCATTGTCAATCTCGAAATAGCCGTATTCATAACAAAATCTGTAGGTATTGTTGTTGTTCGTGGTGTAGGTATGGGTATAGAACTGAAAGTCAAATCCCAGTTTTAACATATATTCTTTCCTGATGGTTGATCTCCCTATCGGATTAAGTTGGTGCAGTATCATGCGGTTTTTACGGAGGATTTTATTTATGTCCAGGATAAATTGTTCGTGTATTTTTTTGTTTTGGTTGTTGTAGGCATTACGACACTGATCGCAACAGAATCTTTTATCGCTCCGACCTTCAAACTCATCCTGACAGTACAAACACTTACGTTTCATGTTTCAAACTATTGTTTTGCAAATATATAGTTAAATTATTCACTTTTATAGTCGTTTATATTCGTTTTTAGTCGTTTACAAATCGGCTATTGCATAAATGAGCCTGTAGATTTGCAATAAAAAGAATAATGATGAGTGAAGAAAAAAGTAGACCTATGCTGTTTTTAAACAGGGTAACGCTGAATGGTGAGCGGTGTATCAAATTTTACTTCAGGCAAAATACTGACATCAGGGAGCGGATAAGTCAAAACGAATGGATTATGTATAGCATGGAACTGGAAGCCTGGTATACTGTTGAGCATAAGCAAACTGTCGCTTTATTACAGGACTTGTTTGAAGACATTGCATTTGTTAATATATCGAAACTTGAGTGGAAACAACTGAACATCAGCAGCAGAAACATTGGCACGCTAAACATACCGCAGCATGTATTAAAGTTGCATAAAAAACCGGATACCATCACTTTGTTGCCATTCAAACTGGAAGAACGGGAGTTTATCGGCTTTAAGCAATTTTTCAACAGATCTGAATACCACGAAATTATGGAAAGTGGTTTTTTTAGGTATCTAAAAGCCAATGGTTTGTGGGAAATAAAAGCAGGAAGCCACAGGTTTAAAGAAGTAATCAATTTTTTAGTTGCCCGTTATACTGTAAAATTGAATTCGGCTTTACAAATAAGCGATTTAGAAATAAAGAGGGCATTGTTGGAGCAGTCGTATGAAAAAGACAAGGACTACAAAACCTGTCCTATCTCCTTTTTAACCTATCTGCAAAGCCGAAATTACAGCGAAAATACTTTGGTGACCTATCATCACATGGTTCTACGCTATTTGAATGCCTTTAAGGGTAAAAGCCTGGAAACCATCAACGGTTTTGGAACAGCTGAGATCAATCAATACCACGAGATTTGGAGTCAACGCAATGCGCCCAGTGCTTCGTTGCTCAACCAATCGGTGAACAGTATAAAGCTATATTACCATGTAATGGGTAGCAGGGAACTTATTCTGGAGCAGTTAGCACGACCTAAGCGAAACAAGCCACTACCTGAGGTTTATAGCAAAGATGAGGTGGAGCGCCTTATAAAAAGTGTAGAAAACCCAAAACACAAGGCTGTGTTATTTTTAATTTATTCGGCAGGACTAAGAATAGGTGAAGTGTTGCGCCTGAGGAAGGAAGACCTGCTTCGCGACAGGAAGCTACTTTTCATAAGAAAGAGCAAGGGCAGAAAAGACCGGTATACCAAGTTGGCCGGCAATGCATTGATATTGATTGACAAATATTTGGAGGAAAGCACGCCCAAGGAATATTTATTTGAGGGGCAATATGGCGGACAATACTCTACCACGAGCATCCGCAATACGTTACATAAGGCCAAAGACCAAGCAGGAATAACTACGCGAGGCTCGGTGCACACCCTGCGCCATTCGTTTGCCACCCATTTATTGGAGAGCGGAACAGATTTGCGGTATATTCAGGAATTGTTAGGTCACGAAAGTTCAAAAACCACTGAGATATACACCCACGTAAGCAACCTGAATTTATCGAAAATAACCAGTCCGGGAGATTTAATAAATATTTAACCATGCGGGAATCCAAACTAAAAAAAGTGATACATTTGCTACATGCTAAACGCAATAACCAAATAAAACCATTCTTGGCATGAAACACAACGAATTGATCCTATGGGCAAACAGAAAATTGCCTTAGTTGCTCCAAAGTGGAAATAAGTGCAATAGTATTGTAGTTAGCACGTAGTTGGCAATAATACAAAACGGGACCTAAAAAATGACAAAGTTAAAGAGCATACCTTTTCTTCTTAAAATAAAGATCCTTTTTTCTAACAAATTGGTTTATACAGGATTATTTGTGCTTTCAATATCAGGAATGATACTGGCTACTTTCATTCCAAATTTGGATCTATATAGTGCAAGGTTTGAGAAAGAGGATGTTAATAAGGTTACTGGAGTTTTGACGGCTATTTCAGAAACAAATACAAAGGTAAATAAAGACAGAATATATCTTTACTCGTATGAATTTGTAAATAACGCAGAAACTATTTTTGGACATTCATATGGAAAACTTAAAGAATCCATGGTTAATGACACAGTTCCAATTGAATATTTAAGAAACGAAATTAACGTTTCAAGAATTATTGGAACCAAAAATGGATCCTTCTCAATAGATTTTTCATACATGCTATTAGAATTTTTATTCATAGGTCTATTATTGACATTTTATCCTTTGTATCAACAGGTTAAATTTTTAAAAACCCTTAAAAGTGGATTTGAAATTGTGACCTCGAATTTCGACTCTGAATTCAAATTCCCGAACATTCCTAACACTAAAACAAATCCATATTATAGACTTAAATTTAAATATTCAATTGGAAATCGAGAATATAAAAAAGCTGTTTTTGCACAATTGGACGATCTTCATTACCGAAGAATCCGTTTAAGTAATATTTTAGTGGATTCAAAAAAACATAATAAAGGGTATATAGTGGAACTATTTCCAGTAGACTTAAAGAAAGTGATTTTAAAATAAAGTACTATTGCCAACAATGCATATACTTTATGGCGGGTTACGTT
>JAUYGX010000108.1 GCA_030690365.1 Bacteroidales bacterium
CACGTAAATTCTTTTTTCCGGTGATGGGAAACCAAGCTCCGGCTTTTACAGTGGCATCGTTTGCTACCACAATACATTGTTTTCCTTTGATGTAACCGATTTTCACGACCACACCTCCGGATGGACAACCACAGTGTTCGACATACATTCCATCGCCTACAAATCCACCGATTTCAATGCTTTTAGCTTTATCATCCAAAAAATAATCTATTCGTTCACGGGCTGTCATTTTGCCTTCGGCATGTAGTTTGGCAATTCTTTTTTCGCCACCGCCTAATTTGATAATGGCAAAACGTCTTTTTAATTCGGCTAATATGAGTTTATTGTGATCTTCGTTTTTGTTGAAGTTAATGTCCATAAAGAATGTAAGTTTTATTGCGGGCTAAATTACGAAAACGTTTGAGATTTATAAAGTTGATGGAGGTTAATTTTTTGCCATTCTTTTTAAAACGGCCCATTGTTTTAAGGCATCACGAGCTTCAACGGCAGGATAACCCAACATGGTTTTTCCGGCAGGAATATCGGCGGCCACACCTGAACCAGCTCCAACAATTGCACCTGAACCAATGGTTACGTGGTCTTTGATAGAAGCACTTCCACCAATGATTACGCCATCTCCTAACGTGACAGAACCAGCTAAGCCGCTGTTTCCGGCCATGATGCAAAAACGGCCAAGAATACAATTATGTCCGATTTGAACTAAATTATCAATTTTGCAACCATCACCTAAAATTGTTGAGCTGAATTTTGCACGATCCACGCAGGAATTTGCACCAATTTCTACCCAATTTCCTAAGATTACATTTCCGATTTGAGGAACTTTTACCAAACCTCTTTCCGGACAAGGTCTGAAGCCAAATCCGTCTGCACCAATAGTAGAATTAGGATGAAGGATGCAATGTGAACCTACATGACATCGTTCACGAACGACTGCACCGTTCCAAATAATGGTTTCATTTCCGATAGTTGATTCGTCTAAAATAGATACATTGGCATAAATAGTAGTGTTTTTACCGATGACAACGTCTTTACCAATATAAGTATGAG
>JAUYGX010000041.1 GCA_030690365.1 Bacteroidales bacterium
GAATTTACCCACCACTCTTTTTTCGGATGGTGAAACGAATGTTCACGTGAATGCGCCGATTATTGTGTTGGGCGTACATGGTGATATGGTGACCGGGTTAAGCGGTATCGAGCCGACGATTGATTATGCGAATGTAACCATGACATTTATGGAGAATGTGTAAATATGATTGAAATTGGTAGCAGTTTAACTTCGGTTTTAAAATTTAAGGATCAGGTACCCATTTTTAAAATTGAACTCTATGATACCGTCAATACGGTACCGAGTGTGGGTCTATCAGGCTATTATTATAATAATGCGACACATACCCCGTTAGGATATGTGGGCACCGATGATCCGTATTGGGCCCAGCAAGACGCCACGATGTTGTTTAATTGGGACAATGGTATTCCTCTGAATCTGTCTGCGGCTGATTTGAAAATGGGCGATCAATATAGCGTCAAATGGTTTGGCAAGTTTTTTGCCGAAGAGACGGGTGAATACCGATTTGACGCGGGCGTGGGTATTGGTGGCAATCGAGAAAACAGAACCGATGTGGCGATGACGTTAGATAGTCAACAGATATTGTTACCCAAAGATACGTTTGCGTCTACCCAAGGTCAGAGTAGGGTGTTTGAAAAAAATAGTTGGCATGATATTACGTTGACGTTTGCGAAACCCCTGGCTTCGAAGGACGGATCGGTCGCTTTTTTCTATAAAGCGCCGAGAGATGTAGGCTATCGAATTTTGAGCGCCGATGTGCTTAGTACGACTGCAGCCTTTTTAACGCCCACGGTGTTAAGTGGTGTGACCAGTATTGATGTGGATATGAATCAGGATCAGGCGACCACGGCTAATTTTACCATTACCAACATTCAAAATAACACCCAATTGACCTGGTCCGATACCACTCAAAGTTTTGGGGTGCTCAAACCGAATCGATTGATTAAAATTTATCAAGGGTATTTGACCCAAACGGGTGAAGAAATGGTTCAAACGTTTATTGGTAATTTGGACAGTGTTATTCCGAGCCATGGGTCTGATGGCATTTCTTTACAGGTGACGTGTCGTGATTTTTCTAGACAATTAATTGAAACGTTGGTAGAGAATTTTCCCAATAAGTCCAGTTATTTGTTACCGATTCAGATGTTGGACGATGAGTTTGGTAAAAAAG
>JAUYGX010000125.1 GCA_030690365.1 Bacteroidales bacterium
CAATCGGATATACCGGGTACTTTTGCCAATATTAATACTACTTTACTCGATATGCAGGTGCTGTTACAATCCATCCAGGATGGGAAAGGCACCCTGGGCCAGTTGATGGTTAACGACAGCCTTTACAACCAGCTCACCAACTCGGCTGCCAGCCTGGATTCGTTGTTGCTCGATGTGAAGGCAAACCCGAAGCGGTATGTGAAGTTTTCGGTGTTTTAGGTACTCTACCAATCTTTGTAAGCGTTTTTGGTGTAACCTGATAATACCAACTCAAGTTTTTTCTTTATAAAAATCAAAACCCCGCTCCCGCCAGTTTGCAACTGGTGGGACTTTTCTGCTTTTTCACACATAATCTAAGATAAAAATTACCTGGACAAAGAAAGTTTATACCTTTAAGCTTTCATAATCAACACTAAATGAGCCGCTCTTACAAATCGGCCAATCCGGAAGGACTTTACTATATCACCTTTGCAACGGTGGAAGGGATAGATGTTTTTACCCGCAAAGAATGGATGCTTTCAATGTTCAGGAAAGCAGGGAAAGATAATGTGAATAATAAAGTATATCAGTTTTGGCGGCAGGATAACCATTCGATTGAGCTGTATTCCAATGCTGTAATTGATATTGAATTACTTTTTAAAAAGCGATATGCTGATAAACTTTACTGAATAGTATTTATTAAAAGTCCGACCCACCAGTTGCAAACTGGCGGGAGCGGGGTACACTTTGGAGTAATCGAAATTGAATAAGTCCTCTTTTTAATCCTTAACAGATTTTTCTTTCTCTATTTCAAGTTTTTCAGGATGTTTAAAGATGTCCTCTTTCTTTTTTGGCCGGAGATAATTTTGCCAGATAAATCCTTTTAAAACAGTTTGTTTTGAGGATAGTTTATCCTGTGGATACATGGTTTCGGTTGGGGAACTCTGGTAGCTGATGTTCTGCACCTCATTGTCCTTTACCCTGATTTGCATGGTGCTGGCTTCCGCCAGATTGATACCGATTAAGTAGCCATCGTCTTCGCGCACAAAGTAAACTGTTTGGGCATTGCCATCTACATGGATGGAAGCGAGTTCGTTATGCTTGAAATATGCCACCATATTTTTCCCTTTTATCTGATTAAAAGTGTCGGTGCTGTCGCGCGATATAATAAAAGCGCTGTTGTACATCACCAGCGAGTCGACTTCATTCTTAACGATGGTGATGCTGATGGAGTCAGCCGTGAGTTGATTTTTCCCCGACCATAAAATCGGTTCCCGGTACAGATGGATGGTGGAATCGCTCATGCGATATACCAAAGAATCGCATTTTCCCTGCAGGTTATTCCTGAAAAAACGAACACCAAAATAAGCACTCATCATTTTAGCCTGGCGTTCTTTGTCGAAGTAAACCCAAAAGGTATCTGCATGAATGTACAGCGAATCTGTTTCGTCGTAGGTGATGGCCATCACACTGTCGGTGATGAACGCTTTCCCCCTTTTATCCCAGAATTCACCATAATTTCCTTCGATGATCATATTGTGGACCGTGTCCGTGATGTGTACCCTACCATAGGCAATTCCCGACGAAAGCGCATTGTTGTAGTATAAACTGTCGGCTTCGATAATCTGTTCCATGTTGCTGATCCGGGGCCGTTCGTTGAGTTTCGACAGATCATTTTTGGTGTCGTACCATCCGTTTTCTGTATAGATAATATTGTCTTCGCTGCGGATGACGGTTGGTCCGGTGAAATAGGCAATTTCGGTATTGGTGTTATAGATCAGGGTATCCGAATAGGTTTCGTTATCCGGGTTTACCAACACCACATCCTTCCTGAAATGGAATGTGCGGATGGGCGTAAAATACAATCCAATTACGCTGGTGAGGGTGTTCTCCTTGTTGACTATTTTACCACCGGCATCGTACAAGGCTGTTTTGGTAATCCGGTTATAAATCAGGTGTTCGGTGGTGAGTACCGTATTTTTATCCAGCAATTTTACATGATCGAACAACTCGGCAATTTTGGTATTTCCATTGTATATAAGCCTGTCACTGAAAACGTTAACCGTATCATTCACATGGATATGTACTTTGCTGAAAGCCTCAAAACTATTGGCTTTGTCATTTAGCCAGGCACTATCGCAATAAAAAAGGGTTGAATCCTGCCGGATGATCACATGCCCGATCAAACGCTGGACATCTTCGCCGATGTTTTTATCAAATTTAAAAGCATCGGCTTGTTCAAAAAACACCTTCGATTTGCTTTGTGCCAATACCATGTTCATGCTGAAGAACGCAAACAGCAACAGGATGTATTGACCGTATCGGATCACCAGTTGTTTTGTTTTTATTTTGTCAATGACCATCATTTGTCGATTTCCGTTCACATTTAATGGCAAAAGTAATAAAAGAGGTGATTAAAGGAGTGCTTTCCGCAATCGTTTTTTTGAACGGTTATAAATTAGATTCAGCCTGTTTTTCGGCCCAATTGTGTTACATTTGGCTCTTTTTTAGTACGTACCTATAATTCATATAACATGCAGTTCGATTCCAGGCGTAATTATGAGAATAGCAAGCAATTAGTGGGTTATTTACCCCGAAAGGAGGCTACCCCGGAGACCTATAAAAGTGTTGGTTTTATGTCGGGATTAGAGGTCCATCAGCAACTGCTTACCAGGGAAAAACTTTTTTGCCATTGTCCGGCCGGAGTTTACCATCGGCACGACAATTATGATGCGGAGTTGATCAGGCACATGAGGCCTACCCTGAGTGAGTTGGGCGTATACGATGGAACCGCCCTGATGGAATTCAGAACGCGCAAGGAGATTATTTATCGCATCAACAACCAAAATGCCTGTACTTACGATGTGGACGACACACCGCCCTTCCCGCTCAACCGGGAAGCATTGGAAATTGCCCTGAGAATTTCACTGTTATCGAAACTAAATGTGGTGGGCGAGGTACACATCACCCGCAAGCAATACCTGGATGGCAGCATTCCGGCCGGATTTCAGCGAACTGCCATCTTAGGCGTAGAAGGCGAACTGGAGCTTCCGCATAAAAAGATCCGGCTCATCCAGCTAAGCATCGAAGAAGATTCATGCAGGGAGATCAGCGATATAGGCCATGTGCGGATGTATAAAACCGACCGGCTGGGAATGCCGTTGATCGAAACAGTAACCTATCCTGATTGCGAAACTCCCGATGAAATCAAGCAAACCTGTGACTATATCCGGTTTTTGAACCGAAGTACCGGCCTGGTGAGGACTGGAATCGGAGCCGGAAGACAGGATGTGAATGTAAGTTGCAAAGGTGGAACGCGTGTTGAAATTAAGGGCGTTGCCCATACTAAATGGATTCCTGAGTTAACCCACAATGAGGTTTTCAGACAGTGGTCTCTTCTTCAGATCAGGGAACTCCTTAAAAACCAAATCGGGGATACAGAAGGTTGGAAAGCCTCCTTTAACTTTGTCGATGGCCACATGCTTGACAAAATGCCTTTTGCCCAGCAGGCTGAAAAAGTGATGGTGGTAAATCTTCCGGGATTTGAAGGAGCTTTCTCATATTTCACTCAACCCGGACAAACCTTCTTCAACGAAATTTCTGACCGCCTAAAGGTAATTGCCTGTCTTGAAAAACCCAACTTACAGGCCAGCGAACAACTGAATTCGCAGGTTGATTCTGCTGTTTGGGATGAGATCAGGAAAATGATGAAAGCCGGCGAAAATGATGTTCAATTGGTGGTCTGGGGACCGGAAGCCGATATGAAAACAGCCTTCGAAACCATCGAAGAGCGTTGCCAAATGGCATTTCAGGGGGTTCCGCCCGAAACACGTAAATCACTTACCGATGGCACAACCATCTTCGAGCGTGTATTGCCCGGTGCCGACAGGATGTATCCTGATACTGATTCGGCACCCATACCCCTGCCCGATGATTACATCACGTCCTTATCGAAAGAGTTGCCTACAGATGTTATTGATTCGTACAAACAACTAAAAAAATGGGGTGTTTCAGAAGATGTTTACACCTATTTGTTTGCCAAAAACTTGTTCCCGTTGATTCTACGCATGGTGAACGAATTGAAAGTGAATCCCAAATTTATTTCCTTGTTTTTAGGACAGCGGCTCAAGTTTGCCGAAGGACATTATATAGGTCCCGATCCATTTGATTATCAACGCATTTATGATCTTTTTGCATTCCTGAAAGGGGAGCATATTCATTTCGATCTGGCTGAATATATATTGCCTGAAATGATCGAGCATCCCAAAATGGATTTCCATTCTATATTGGAAAGCATTAATTTCAAACGGATTTCAAAGGAAGAAATCGAAAGCAAACTACCGGTACTGATCGCCAAATTTAAAGTGGGAAAGGTGGAGATTTCGAAATCTGATATGAGAGACTGGGTGCTGGGTCAGGTACGCAAACGTGCCATCGGAAATGTGGATTTGACCGAATTAAGCAAATTAATTTAATAGTGGAATCGTGGCAATAGCCATCAAAATGCATCAAAATGGATAACGATATTTTTCAGGGATATAAAGGAGCAGCACTCGAAGTATTAAAGAAATACCAGGTAAGGGTTTGGGGGACTACCAAGGTGGACACCACCCGTGGCGGGTTTGAGGGAACTGTGCTGCCACGCTCGGAAAACGATGACGATCAACACATTGTAATCAAAATAATCACCGGATACAACATTGGTTTGGACGTAAACACCATTCTGGGAATGGTAGAAACAGGCTATAAAAAAGCCAATTATAAAATTCCTGAAAAGCAGTTTCCTTATACCAAAGGATTGCCAAAGGTAAAACTGTTTGGCACGGGTGGAACCATCGCCAGTCGTCTGGATTATCGTACCGGCGCTGTGATTCCTGCTTTTTCGCCCGGCGAATTGTACGGAGCTGTTCCAGAGCTGGCTGATATTTGTAACCTGGAAACAGAGAAAATATTTGCTGTTTTCAGCGAAAACATGGGCCCGACCCAGTACAAGGCCTTGGCCATTGCCATTGGAAAAGAAATTGAGAAAGGCGTGGACGGCATCGTGATAGGACATGGTACGGACACCCTGCATCATACCGGTGCTGCTTTGTCGTTTATGTGCCAAAACCTGCCGGTTCCGGTGGTGTTGGTGGGATCGCAGCGTTCCTCCGACCGGCCCAGCTCCGATGCCGCCCTTAACCTGATGCATGCCATGAAAGCCGCCGGAGAATCCGACATTGCTGAAGTGATGATTTGTATGTTTGGCCCTACTTCCGACGAATATGGCCTCTTGCACAAAGGCACCAGGGTGCGTAAAATGCACTCTTCCTACCGTTCCACATTTCGCACCATCGGCGATACACCGCTGGCCATGATCTCGCGCAAGGAAATCAACCCCATTAAAAAGATTTATAACAAACGCCGTCCCGATAAAAATGTAACTATTTTGCCCTATTTCAGCGACAAAGTAACCATGTTGTATTATTATCCGGCAATGAGCCCGGATGTGCTGGACGCCATGGTGGACAAGGGTTACAAGGGAATTATTTTTGTTGGAACAGGACTGGGACATGTCAATAAGGAGCTATATCCGGCCATCGAACGTGCCCATGCCAAAGGGGTTCATATGTTTATGACCCTGCAAACACTCTGGGGATTTGTACACATGTTTGTTTACGATACAGGTCGCGATATGATGGCCAAGGGGATCGTTCCTGCCGGCAACATGTTGCCCGAAGTGGCCTGGGTGAAATTGAGCTGGATTCTGGGTCAGACAGATGATCCTGAAAAAGTGAAAGAAATGATGTTGACGCCCATCAACGATGAAATTACCAGCCGTGAGCCATACAATGGATATCTGGTGTATCAGGGCGGAGTACCCGAAGTAGAAGAGTTTATCAAACGGGTGCATAAGTAGTAACAAAACCTGTCAGGTTTTGTTACAATGCCAATTTAATGGCAGTTATCAGTCCATCCACATCTGCCCGGGTGGTATCCCACGAGCACATCAGCCTGACTTCGTGGGTGTTCTCATTCCATACATGGAAAAAGTATTGTTTTTGAACTGCTGGAATAATGTATGCTGGCATTTGGACAAATACGCCGTTTGCCGGGGCCTCCTGTGTGATGGTCAGTTGAGGGATTTTCTCAATTTCGGAGAACAAGTAGTGAGCCATCAGGTTGGCATTTTGGGCATTTTTCTTCCAGAGATCGTCGGTAAGGTACCTTGAAAATTGGGTCGCGATAAACCTCATCTTCGAATGTAGCTGCATGCCTTGTTTTCGGGTGTATTCAAAATCCTGACCCAGTTGTTTGTTTAAAAACACCACAGATTCACCGAACATCAATCCGTTTTTTGTGCCTCCGAACGAAAGCACGTCCACACCGGCATCGGTGGTTATTTCGCGCAAACTTACATCCAGCGAAACAGCTGCATTGGCAATACGGGCACCATCCATGTGCAACAACATATTGTTTTGGTGTGCAAAATTGGCCAGTTTCCGGATTTCTCCGGGTGTATACACCGTACCAAATTCTGTAGCTTGTGAGATAGAAATCAGCCGGGGTTGCACATGGTGTTGAAATCCAATACTATGCAAAAATGGTTCCACCTCCTCAGCCGTGATTTTACCCGTTTTGGTTTCGATGGTCAATATTTTGCTTCCGCTAATCTTTTCCGGTGCACCGCATTCGTCCTCGTTCATGTGGGCCGAGTGGGCTGCCACGATGGCCTGATACGACCGGAGCACATGGCCCGTTCCAAGCACGTTGGCGGCGGTTCCGTTATAAACAAAAAACACGGAGATGTCTTCTCCAAACACCTCTTTAAATTTCGCAATGGCCTGTTGCATGGTGGCTTCATTTCCTTCTCCGTAGGAAAAAACATGCCCCTGGTTTACTTCCTGAAGGGCTTCCATTATTTCTGGACATACCCCCGACCAGTTGTCACTCGCAAATCCTTTGTTTACTGTTATCATTTGAATTTTTTTCAAAAATAAAGAAAAGTATGATTTATTAGTTCTGGTATCCGATCATTGCTTTTCACCTAACCTATTAATCGTTGTGTAAAAATGTATGAATATCCTTATTAGAACCAAAGATGACCAAAATGTCGGTAGTTTCCAGAACAACTTCCGGTGATGCTACACCCTGGACTTCGGCTACATTTCGCTTAATCCCAAAAACACCTTTTTCGTTGGAATTTTTTATGGTAGTTAAGATCAACAGGTTGTATTTTGCCCGAAAGCCAATATCACCAATTGATCTGCCCACTAAATTTTTTGGAACACGGGTCTCAACAATGCTAAATTTCTTGTCAAGTGTAAAAGAATCGATAATATCAGTAAGCAAAAGTTTTTTTACCCATCGTTCAGCGGTTTCTTCTTCGGGATGCACTATTTCATCTACCCCAATGGCCAGAAGCACATTTTCATGTAAAGGATTTATGGCTCTGCCGATCAGTCGTTTCACATTTAGATTTTTCAGTAATGCGGTCACCATGATGTTGGCCCCTTCATTTTCGCCAATGGCCACAATTACCACATCTGCATCTTTGAGGGGGAGTCCGGGAACGGTGAATTGATCGGTGGCATCCAGACAAATGGTATGCGATATTTTTTCCTTATAGGCTTCTACCTTGCTCATATTTTCGTCAATGCCTATTACTTCGTGGCCATTTTCGGTTAATTTTTGAGCAAGTGAGGCTCCAAAATTTCCAAGTCCAAAGATGATAAATTTCATTTCATTTTACTTTTAGTTGATGGTGATTTCTTCTGAAGGATAGTGGTAGTTCTTATGTTTGACTTTTTTAAATACTGCTATGAGAATGGACAGCATGGTAACACGTCCGATAAACATGATTAAAACAATAATCACCTTGCCGGCAGAACTTAAACTGGCCGTAATACCCATGCTTAAACCAACCGTTCCGAAGGCAGAAAAGCATTCAAATGCAATGGGTAACAGACTCTTCTGACTATCAAAGTAAGTGATGCCCATAATACCAAATCCAATCACTATAAAGGATAGTAGAATAGTAGCAGAAGCGCGCTTGGCAGAAATGTCGGCAATCTCACGCCGATATACTTCTATCCTGCTTTTGCCTTTGGCCAGACTGAGAATGTTTAAAATGGCAATGGCAAATGTACTGGTTTTAATACCGCCTCCCGTGGAGCCGGGAGAGGCCCCCACCCACATCAGGAAAATAATCATGATAAGGGTTGGAAAATGTAATGCACCAATATCTACGTTGTTAAAACCGGCTGTTCTGGGCGTGGCTGCACTAAAAAATGCTGTAATAACCTTGCCAATTCCATGATGCTCTTCAAGCGTATTGTGGTATTCGCCAAAATAAAAGAAGAGGGTACCAATGATGGTAAGTGCCAATGTGGTGGTGAGTGTGATACGGCTATTGATATTTAACACCCAGGGAATGTTTTTTCTTTCTCCGACTGCTGGTTTAAACAATCGGTTGACAATGAAATACTTCAAATATTTCAATAGATTGAATACAATGGGGAAGCCCAGGCCTCCAAGAATGACCAGGATGATGACTACCATCTGCAATGAATAATTAAACCTGAATGTTTGTTCAAACAGACTGTTTTGAAGGGTTGAAAAACCAGCATTGCAAAAGGCAGAAACAGCATGAAAAACAGAGAAAAAACCACGATCAAAAACAGAGACTATCAGATTCTTGTCAATGCTTGCAAATAGGAATGCTGCTCCAACCAACTCGATGCCAAAAGTGGTCAGGACGATTCTTTTTAGGGTAACAAATACATCTCCTAATTTTTTCAAATTCGTCATATCGCCTAATACCAGGTGATTTTCATAGCTGGATACTCCTTTAAAGAAGTAACTGAAATAACTGGCAAACGTGAGTATGCCGATACCTCCCAGTTGAATAAGCACAAGAATGATAATTTGTCCGAACAAAGTAAAATAGGTTCCTGTGTCTACTACAATCAAACCGGTTACACAAACGGCACTCGTTGAGGTAAAAAGGGCATCAATAAACGTAATACCAGAATAGGTTGCCTTGGGAAGTGATAACAATATTGTCCCAACAAAAATGATCCCCAGAAAGCTGCTGATAAACAGTTGGGCAGGATTCATGCTGGCACGTTTGTATCCGATGGAAAGGTCTGAAAATTCCCTGATAAAAATCAATAAAACAGCCAGGCGAATCCAAATGTCGTTCTGCAAATTTGATAAGTAATTTGACTTCTCCGGCGACACGAAGTGCGCAATTACCACCAGGCCAATAAAAACAGCACTGGCAACATCAAAAACCAGTACCTTTATTTTGACCTTAGAAGTTTTATATATAAAACTGATCACCAACGACAACAGTCCTGTTGCTAATACTAAAAACAAGAAATTGTTAATTAGCCGCTGACCCAGGTTCGACTGGTCAAAACCGAAATCGACGATCACAAAAATTACCCCTAGCAGACTAATAACAAATGCTGTTTTATAAACATATTTGATCGAAAGTTTATTTTTGAATTTTTCTGTCAAAATAAATGTATCAATTAATAAATGGTCCTACTGTTTTTTAATGGGTAAATAAAGTGGTTTGAACCTACAGAAAGCGGAACCCTGAAAGCCTTCGGGGTCCAACTTCCCCCGATGGCTATGGGGGCCTAGCTTCCTGCATGATACAATGATGTACTTCAAGCCATTTGAATTAACCATTTAATTTGTGGTAGAACCAAAAATATAATAGACAAACATACTTAATTAGCTTGATTTATTCACGTGATTTTAAAACCGGCGAATATTTTTTCGACTTCAATTCCGGAATGCATGGACTTACCAGAACCTCTGTTGAAATACCCATGCCAGCCGAAATTTCAGGCTTGCCCATGTCGTTATGGAATGTGGCCCTTGAAATACATACGGCCCGCATATATCAACCGCTGATAGGTGACTTTTATATATTAATAGTTCCGCTCATGGGGCTGGTCATGATGTTTATCCTGGTTTCAGGATTTGTGGTTTGGTACAAGCGGCATTGAATGGCTTTTGTTTTGAGAAACTATCTGAATTCTTCCCGTAGGGAAAGCATATGGGTAGAAAAGAGAATTTTAGTGCCGTTGTATCGTCCGCTTGAGGCTGACGAAATAAATGAAACAAGATAATCCTTCTTCTACCCATATTCGACTCCTAACGGAGTCATAAAACAAAATTTAGATAGTTTTTGATAATATTAAACACCCATAATATACCTGCTTACCGCTAATAGCGTAATGAGTCTTGGGCCATTTCTGTTATAACTTCGTGTTCATAATTGTAAAGTTTTACAAAAGTTTGAGAAGAAGCATCGGCATTTTGTGGGGTAATGACCACAAAATTCATGGTTGTATTTGGCAAATTATTGTCAATCCAGGTACCTGAATTCGCATAAATACATTTTTTTCCGTCATGGCTAATCCCCGCATTCATCCTGGGTACATGCGTATGACCAAATACAACAATTCTTTTATCTGAAGCAGGATTCGAAAAGTACTGCACATTTGCCTGATAGTCGGTGAAGGTACTTGACATCACTGAATCGATTGCATATTCAGTTTCAATGGGTACCGCTACCTGATTGTGGGCTTCCCGATCTGACCATTTCTCCTGAATCCCCTTATAAAGATCCACATCTATAGTTCCTCCTGGCGAGGATTGAAAAGGAACAACATCGTCAACTGAAAAATTACCTGTAAATCCATTCATGTTAGTAACAATGATTTTCTCATCAAATCTGTTTTTAATAGGGAACATAATCACTGTTGTATCCCATGTCTGCCAATATTTATACAACAATGTCTGACTTTCGTCACCCGAACTATTTGGGGTAACAACGGGTAATGTATCTCCGGCTGCCGGGAAATGTTGTTTTACGAAGAGTGCAGCTATTCTTGTAAAAAAATAACCGGGAGGCAAAATGGTACCCGGGGCAATATCCTGATTTGAATACGGATCGGGCGCACAGAAAAAATTGTAGCGGTGGCTGTGCTCAATAGCTATCAGAGGACAGTAAGCCGGGGAATAAGTACCTAAGCCCAACACATTGTCCCGTGCCTGATTTACCCCTGGAAGGATATATTCAATACTTGCTTCAGAAATTGCTATATCATGATTTCCAGGCAGATAAGTAACTAATGTTTTTCCCTCCTGAATAATGCTGTTAATTGCATCAAACACCTCTTTGTTGGTCGTTGCGAGGCGTTGTACAAAATCAGCCTGATCCTTTCCCTGGTATGTATCTACGTCAGCTGGCACAAACCATTCATCAACCAGATCTCCGGCAATAACAAGTTCCTTAACATTTTTAGAGGCCTGTACCTGTTTAAGCATTTTTATAAGCGTTCCCCGATTATCAACACATTCTGAATAAGAAGTATCAGCACCCATGTGCATATCGCTGATTATTACTATCATATTTCTTTCATTACCCCCATTCGAAAATGGGTCTGTTCCTGCAGGAGGATTATTTTCAGTTTTTTTGCATGATGAGAAGGCGAAATTGGCCAATAAGAATAAGCCAATAAAATAAATTAAAGGAAGGTTTTTTTTCATGATCTAAGATTTTTAAAGTTTAATTATTGGTCAATTGATTTGTGTTTTTATATTTAATATTTTATTCATCCTGATGTAGTATATCCTTCTCATTTTTTACTAATTCTGTTAACACCGCAGGAATTTTTTCAAAATCTTCACTTTTGGAAAAAAAATAATCTGCTCCGGCATGCATGGCCTGTTGTTGGTAGTAAGAATTGGAATACAAAGTGAGCAACATCAATTTCACCGTTTGATTCTCTTTTCTGATTTCCCGAATGACCTCAACACCTTTTAACCCGGGCATTTTATTGTCCAGTATGGCCAGATCAGGTTTTAGCTTATGCAAGGCGGCCAGGGCATCTGTTCCGTTACAGAAACTCCCAACCACCTCCACATCCTCCCAACTAACCAGCATTTGCTGTAGTCTGTCAAGCATGAAATCTGAATCATCGGCTATTAACACTCTCATTTGGGGATATTTTAAAACCCAAATATCCCACTATCATGGGGAAATACTTGTAGGATTTGGACTAAATGTTTGTAGGATAAATCTGATTTTATTGTAGGATAAATCTTACACGAAAGATCTTCAATGGATAAAGCAGGGACGTGTTAGTCATTCATAAAGAGCCAACAGAAGAAATAAGCCTTTGAGGCAAGTGAATAATTTCAAATAAAAATAAATAAGACTGATGACTTAACTTTATCTATTTATTGAAATTAAATTAATTGGTTTTCGAGACAATATCGGGTAAGTTCCGTATTCTTTTCCAATTTCATTTTTTCCATGATCCTGCTTCGGTAGGTGCTCACTGTTTTGTTGGAAATATAGAGCTCGTTTCCGATTTCTATTAAGGATTTGCCATTCGCAATCCTAATCATGATTTCAAATTCGCGTTCAGATAATTTCTCGTGTAAGGGTTGATTGCTGTCAGTATTTAATGATAAAGCCAGACAATCGGCAAGCGATTGGGAGATGTATTTACCATTTTCTGCTATCCTTCTCACCGCCAACAGCAGTTCTTCTGCGGCAGCATCCTTGGTTAGGTAGCCCGAAGCACCATAAGTAAGGGCACGAATGGCGTATTGTTCCTGAGGATGCATACTTAACATCAGCACATAAGTTGCCGGCCATTTTTTCTTTATGGCCTGAAGAACATCCAAACCACTTTGGTCGGGTAATGAAATATCGAGTAGCAGCAGGTTGTATGTTGTTTTATCAAACATTTCAAGGGCTACACTCCCGTTTGCGGCTTCGTGAATAAGTCGAATATTCTCGTGTTGAGAAAGTATTTGCCTCAATCCATCGCGAACTATTTTATGATCGTCACAAATCAATACTTTCATAACCTATCTATTTTAACGGGAAAGGTAATCATTATTTTACTTCCAAAGTTTTCGCCACGTTTGATCTCAAAGGTTCCACCCAAAGAGGCCGCTCTCTCTTTCATGCTCATTATCCCAAACGATTTTTTCGCATTGATTTGATCTTTGGTTATACCCACTCCATTGTCGGAGACCACAAATTGAATGAAGTCGTCTTGCTGATTGAGTAAAATTTCAATATGTGTAGCATTTGCATGTCGGGCGATGTTTGTAAGTGACTCCTGCATAATTCTAAACAAAGGAAGTGCATCGTCTTTTAAAATGGGGATCCCGTTTTCAATATCCAGAAAAACGGCCATACCATATCGTTTTGAAAATTCTTTGGTGTACCAGTCAATGGCGGCCTCTAGTCCAAGGTCATCAATAATTTCGGGCCTTAATTGAGAGGTAATCTGCTGAACTGTCCGTATAGTATTTCCTACCAGTATTTTAACATCTTCCAGTCTTTCTTTTGCTTTTGAATCCGAGGTATTTTGCTTAATGATTTCCAAATCAATTTTCACCGCAGTAAGCGCCTGCCCCAAGTCATCATGTAATTCTCTTGCAATGTTCAATCTTTCATTCTCTCTTGCCCGTTCAATATGTTTGGATAATTGATGCAGCTGCTCCAAAGACTTTTTGAGCTCCTCTTCGGTTCTTTTTCTTTGGGTAATATCATGTACCGTTCCAATCCATTTAGCAGGCACACCATCTGCATCGAAAGTCATTTCTGCCTGTTCGTGGATGAATCTTTGCTCTCCATTGGGATAGATAATTCGCAAGTCGATACTTAAGGGGACAAATAACTTTTTAACATCTTCAATTCTATCCATTAATATGGTATAATCATCCCGATGAACCATACTATAAAACAAATTAAGCGTTGGCTCTATCTCTCCCGGCTGAAACCCAAAGATCCGAAATGTTTCATCCGAACACTTCATCCTGTCGCTTTTGTAATCATACTCCCAACTACCAACCTGAGCTATTTGTTGTGCCTTGGTAAGAATACTTTTGCTTTCATTCAAAGCCTTTTCTGCTTGCTTACGTTCGCTTACATTGGTGCCAACACCCATGAGATATTGCTGTCCTTCACTCTCAAATATTATTGCGGTAAGCAAGAAAGGAATTAAACGACCTTCTTTTGTAATCAGGGGAGCTTCTATCGATATCTGATTCTGTGCATTAAAACTATCAATGGCTTTTATTATAAGTTCTCTGTTTTCTGACAAAAGCCAATCCAAAATAGAACGGCCATGCATTTCATCCGCCTCGTATCCAAAAATGGTTTCATGTTGTTTATTCCAGCCAACCATTTTTAGGTCTGGATAGGAATAAAGATAATAAATCCCGGGGAGACTGTCCAGCAGTGTTTTGTTGAATAATTGTTCTTTCAGATATTTTTGTTCTCTTTCCTCTAGACGCTCTTTAGCCATAGCTAAGTTTTCAAGCGATTTGCTTAATAATTCTGCATTTCTACGGATTGTTTGTTTCTGCCTGAAAAGATCCAAAAAAACCCCTACTTTACTCAATAATATTTGTTGTGAAAAGGGCTTAAGAAGGTAATCCACTGCTCCGGAAGAATACCCTTTGAGCTCCTCCTCTTGATCAAAATGATTTGCCGTTAAAAATATTACGGGTACTTTGTTCTCTTCTCGGTACTCATTAAGTTTTACAGCCAAGTCATACCCCGACATGATAGGCATTCGAACGTCAATAATGGCTAATGCAAGTTCAATTCCATTTGTATTATTTAAAGCCTCCTGACCGGAAATGGCACGAATAATTTTGATATTTATTTTTTTTAATACGGAGGTCAATAAATCCAGATTTTCTCTATTATCGTCAACAAGAAGTATGGTGGGGGAGTAATTTATAGGTGACATTCTTAATATACAGATTAACTTTGTTGACAGACCAAAAATAGGTAATTGTTATAAATATTAAGGTTTTTTTTTGATAGTATTCGTTTTGAGCTGTCGTGTAGGTATTTTCTCCTTTTTGGTCATGCACTGGCTGACGAGAGCGGGGATGGGATACGGATATACGGGGTAATTTTTTTACAGGACAACAGTAATTTTTTATTCAAAAGAGCGGTAATGGATTTTTTGCCAGCTTAAAGCGTTGTCTTTGTCAGATTTATCCAACAAGCCAGCACTGTTTATTTTAGCAACTTTGTGAGGAAGTTCATAATGGGTTAAAAAAAATTCGATTAACAGGTTGAGGTTGATTATTGCTTAGATTAAGTTGGGAAAAAATTATTTTCTGTTTAAAACCAACTTTTTATTTATTGGACATTCATTGCAGCCGGATTTATCCGACTGCAAATAGGTCAAATTTATTCCTGATTTCCCCCGGTAAAACCCTATCGTGATGCTTTTTTTACTTAAGCTTTTTAACCTTGTCTTCCTTGTTGATACCCGAAAGCACTTCGATGTTGATACCATCGGAAAGTCCGGTTTCTACCACACGTTTTTCAAAAACCTGGGGCTGGACTTCCACTTCCACGTAAGTGGATGAATCGTCGAACTGCAATAAGCCTTCCGAAATGGTCATCACACTGTCGGCACGCGCCAGAACAATATCGGCATTGGCGCTGTATCCGGAGCGGATAAACTGATCGTCGCGTAATTTTACATCCGCCTTGATTTTAAATTGAACGGCTCCGTTAACTTCGGTACCTTTCGGTGAAATTTGTTCAAGCACCGCGTCGAAAGTTACATTTTCGAGGGCACCAATGGTGAGCAACAGCGGCATTCCTTCTTTTATTTTACCCACTTCCGATTCGTCGATATTGCCTTCGAACATCATCTCTCCCATATCGGCGACGGTGGCAATGGTGGTCCCGGCATTAAAATTGTTCGATTCAATCACCTGGTTACCAATTTCGACAGGCACATCCAGCACCATCCCATCGATGGTGGATTTTACAAGCGTATTGGTTTGACTACTTTGTTTTTGTATTTGACCGTCCCGGATCAGTTGCAACGTTTCTTCGGCGGTTTCGAGGTCTTCGAGGGCGTTTTTATAAACCACCTCATAGGATTCGTAATCAGCCTTGGCGATCACCCCTTTTTCAAGTAATTCGAGTTGGCGGTTGTAATTCCGTTTGGCATCTTCCAGTTTTATTTTGGCTGTTTCAACGCCTGATTTTGCATTGTTTAAGCTGATCATATTGGGAATGATCCGGATTTTGGCTATCAAATCTCCTTTTTTTAATTGCTGGCCTTCAACCACATACAATTCATCAATAATGCCTGATACAACAGGTTTTATCTCGATTTCCTTTCGAGGAATTACCGATCCTGTAGCTGTGGTTTTCTTAATCACATTTGATATAACGGGGTTTGAGGTTTCGTAAACAACGGGTTTGGTTTGCGACTTTTGATACAAGAAATAAATGGTGTAGCCAAAAATGCCCAAAACAATTACGGCGGCCAGGATTTTAAAAAATGTTTTCATATACATGCGGGATATTTATTAGATGTCATTTAAATTCAACTTTAATGCCTGCCATACCTCCGGCAGGAAATCCGGCAGGCGGGTAACTTACTATTCATCGCGTAAAGCATCAATCGGTTTAATTGAAACGGCCCTTTGTGCCGGAATCAGTCCTGCCAAAGCCCCCGATACCACCAGTAAAATCAATGCGGCGATGGCTTTGTTGAAGTCGACTTCGGGATGCGAGAACATTTCTCCAGTGGATCCGGAACTCACAAGGGCAAAGTTAATCAGTTCCAGAAAACCAACGCCAAGTGTGAGACCAATATAGCCGGCAATGGTAGTCAGGAATACGGTTTCGATCACAATCTGGCTTTTTACTTCCAGAGGAGTGGCTCCCAATGCACGTTGGATGCCAATTTCTTTCGTTCGCTCTTTTACCACTACCAGCATAATGTTGCTGATGCCGATGACACCTGCCAGTAAGGTAAACACACCCACAAACCAAATGAGGGCATCAATACCAATAAACAGGTTTTTCATTTTGGTGTATTCTACTTCAATATTGAATGCCCCAATGGCGCGATCGTCGGTGGGATCGATGGAATGTCGCGATTTGAGCAACGCTTTTACATCTTCGAGAAGTTTTGAGGCAGGTACTCCATCAACAGCTGTCATGCTGTACCAGCCTACGATATTTCCATAGTTAAAGGTTTGTTGCATGGTGCTGAAAGGCATAAAAATCTGCGCGTTTTCCTGTTCGGCCTGGTTATCATTTTTTTTGGATGAATGCACTCCGACTACCTTAAAATAAACACCCTGAATTCTGATCATTTCTCCGATAGGGTCTTCATTTTTTTCAAACATATCATCTTTAACACGGGTGCCGATTACAACCACTTTTCGTTTATCTTCGATATCGAGTTCGTTAATCAGTCGACCTTCCATCAGATTAACCGGGTCAATCAGGAAATAGTCCGGGTAGTCGCCCTGAATGCTGTAGCTGGCGGTACGATCGCCACGAACCACATTGTTGTTGTTTCCGTTTCCTCCAAAAACCTGGAGTCGGGGAGCGATATACTGAAGATCGGGTAGGTTGTCATGGAGTGCCTTGGTATCATCGTTGTTGAAATTGTATCTCCTTCCACGAGGGAATCCTTTGTAAGGCTTTGTGGTGGTTTGCGTCCACATAAACATGGCATTGGTGGCCAGGTCGCCCATTCCCTGACTTACGCCATTATGTAAACCTCTTCCCGAACCCAGCATGATGATGAGCATAAAGATTCCCCAAAACACGCCAAAAGCAGTGAAAAAAGTACGGAGTTTGTTTTGTCTGAGTGCAAACAAAATTTCATGCCATTTATCGCGATCGAGTAGTGTCATAGTTTCAGGTTTTTATTCATCGCGTAAAGCGATAACCGGTTTAACTGCTGCCGCTCTTCTGGCCGGCATATATCCTGCCATGGCACCCGAAATAATGAGAATCAGGGTGGCGCCGATGGCTACTCCGATATTGATTTCGGGATTGGCAAAATAGCCCACATCCGGCAGGAATTTGGAAATCAGTTCCAACAGTCCCACACCTGCTACCAGCCCCATGTATCCGGCTACTGCGGTGATGAGTACCGACTCATGAAGAATGAGGGCGATAATGGATCCCGGCGTGGCTCCAAGTGCCTTTCGTACACCAATTTCCTTGGTGCGTTCTTTTACCACAATCATCATAATATTGCTTACCCCAACGATGCCAGCGATGATGGTTCCAATGCCGATTACCCAGATAAACATCCGTATGCTGGCAAACAGAGTCATAAATTTTTGGTAGTTTTCGATGCTGTTGTATATAAACAACGCACGTGGGTCGTTGGGGTCGAACTTCATTTGATCGGATAGCACGTCTTTAATTTCCTGGACTACCGTTTCGCTTTGGCCAACACTGGCATCGCCCAGCATCAGGCATACATTGTTGATGTTGTTACCAAGATTAAACACGCGCTGAGCTGTACTGATGGGAATGTACACCCGTTGTAAGTCGCGATCTGTCCCAGGATCGTCGAAAATACCCACAACTTTAAAAGGCACACCACTAACTGTCATGTATTCCCCGACGGCTGGTTTTCCTTTAAACAAGGCTTCGTAGGCCAGTCGGCCCACAGCCACCACTTTTCTGTACTCGTCGATGTCGTTTTCGTTGATCCAGCGTCCTTCGGTCATAGTGAGCGATTCCACGTACCGGTATTCGGGGCTTACGGCGAAAATATCAAAAGTGCCATACTCGTTGCCATACGAAATGAGGTTGTTTCTCCATATCCGGGTACGGCTCGAGCTCTTGTCCACGTAAGATAATGCGCTAAGCGTGGTGCGTTCGTCATTGGTAAACCGTAGCTGTCGGCCGGGTTTCATGCCTTTATACGCCTGGCTGGTAACTCCCGGATTAATTGAGATATAATTAACCGCGTCCCCTTCAAAACCTTTACGTACCCCATTTTCCAGTCCATAACCCGAGCCCAGCAGGAGTACCAGCATAAAAATTCCCCATGCCACACTGAATCCCGTAAGGAAGGTGCGCAATTTGTTTTTGCTGATGGTATTAAAAATTTCCTGCCATTTATCCAGATCGAACATAAACAAAAGGTTTAGGAGTTAAATATTTCTGCTTCCGCGAGCACTTTTTTGCGCAGTGCCTCGCTGTTGTAACTATTTTCTATTATTCCATCTTTTATGTGGATAATGCGGTCGGTTTGTTCGGCAATATCGGTTTCGTGTGTTACAATAATCATGGTGATGCCCTGCTTGTTGATTTCCTTCAACAGGTTCATCATTTCCTGTGAGGTAGCCGAATCGAGCGCGCCGGTGGGTTCGTCGGCCAGTATTACCTTTGGCTTTGCCACCAGAGCACGTGCAATGGCCAATCGCTGTTTCTGACCACCGGATAATTCAGCCGGCAGGTGATCGGCCCAATCGCGTAAACCCATCTTGTCGAGATATTCCAGAGCGATCGTATTGCGTTTTTTACGGCTTACCTTCTGATAATAGAGAGGAAGAGCAACGTTTTCAACAGCGTTTTTAAAGGGGATGAGGTTAAACGATTGAAAAATAAATCCCAGCATCTGGTTGCGATAAAAGGCTGCTTTGCTTTCGCTGAGATTGGCCATCAGCGTTCCATCCAGATAATATTCTCCCTGGTCGTAATTGTCGAGTATGCCAATGATGTTGAGCAGTGTTGATTTACCTGATCCGGAGGAACCCATGATTGAAACCAGTTCTCCCTGTGCCACCTTCAGGTTGATACCCTGGAGGACATGAAGACCGGAGTTCCCCATCTGGTAAGTTTTATGTATGTTTTTTAAATCGATCATGAATGGGTGGTTGTGTTGAAATACATTAACGAAACTTTTTAGCAGGAATTATGCCACCGTTCAGATAAATTTGTAATTCAAACATTTAACAAAAAGCTGGTTGATTAAACTGTACGTTGTTTTACAAAAGGTGTGCGCCAGCGGTCAGTATAAAATGGGAATGTCACAGAGAAGCCTCCATCCATTGTGCAATTTATTCAGTTTTAAAGCGTTGAACTCGCAGACAATTTTATAGATTTGTGAATTATTAATCTGACTATCGGTGAATATCTATACTCAAAAGATGCGTTGGAAGGCGCTATTGGTTGTTTTGGCGCTGATGATTATCGGAGCTTCCATTTTTTATACCAATTTACTGGTGGGAAAGTTCGCCAATGAGGAGCGGAAAAATGTAAGTTTATGGGCGGCTGCGGTTCACCGGAAGGCAGAACTGGTGTTGTATACCGAATCGTTTTTTGGGCAATTGCAAGCTCAGGAACGTCGTCGGGTTGAATTGCTGGCGGATGTTTACAAGCAGGTGTTGAGTGATAAGCCTTCCAATGACCAGGATTTGACTTTTTTTATCGAGATTATCGAGAAAAATACCACCATACCCATCATCCTGGCGGATGCACAGGGTAAAATCCTGGACTCGAGAAACCTTTCACCACAACAGGATACCATAAAATATTTAACAGGAAAACTAAAAGAAGAATTCTCGGTTTACAAACCACTGGTGGTGATTCTTCCTTTCAAAAGGCATTATTTGTACTACCGCGATTCGCATTTTTTTACCGAGTTGAAAAATGTGCTTAACGACTATATCACTTCATTTATGTCGGAGGTGGCCCTGAATTCGTCGAGTGTTCCGGTCATCATCACCGATAGCACCCGGCAAAAGGTGATCCAGTTTGGTAATTTAAACGACATCAGGATGACCGATCCTGCCTATGTTCAGGAGAAACTGGATGAAATGGACGATGAAAATTTGCCCATCAGGGTGAGTTTCGGCAATCAGGGTACGTCGTATATTTATTATCAGGATTCGGAACTGTTGACCATCATGAAGTATTTCCCACTGGCTCAGATCGTGATTATCGGGATTTTTGCCCTGATTGCTTATTTGTTGTTTAGTTATGCCCGCCGGTCGGAGCAGAATCGGGTTTGGGCCGGAATGGCCAAGGAAACGGCCCATCAACTGGGGACTCCGTTGTCGTCGATTATGGCCTGGATCGAAATACTGAAACTGGATGATACCAATACGGCAAAAGCGGCTGTAGAAATTGAAAAGGATGTTAACCGGCTGGAAGTAATTGCCGAACGGTTCTCAAAGATTGGTTCCGAGGCTGCCTTAAAAGAAAACGACATTGTGCAGATTTTGTGCGACAGCATCCAGTATCTCAAACCCAGGACCACCAAAAAAATCAACTACGCGGTAAACGTCGATCGTGAGAAACAAATATTTCTTCCGGTAAATGCCGCCCTGATGAGTTGGGTGATCGAAAACCTGTGCAAAAATGCTATTGATGCCATGAATTCCTCCGGCACGATCACTATCGAACTAAAGGAAGAACCCAAATTTGTGCTTATTGATATTTCGGATACGGGCAAAGGCATTTCGCTTACCGAACAAAAAATGATCTTTAATCCGGGCTATACCACCAAAAAAAGGGGTTGGGGGTTGGGATTATCACTGGCCAAAAGGATTGTAAAACAATACCACAAAGGGAAACTTTTTGTGAAAACATCCGCGCCGGGTAAAGGAACCACCTTCAGGATTGTCTTGAAAAAGTAGGTGCAAGCATCTTGAAAGGCGTTTTAAAAGATTATTGTTTCATTAATATTTTGATATTTTTTTGGATTAAGTAAATTTCCATTAAATAAATGTTACTTTTGGCCTATATTTCAATTTATTAATTAGATCATCATGGATATTTTTGTTGGAAGTCTTCCTTTCAGATTAAGCGAAGACGAATTGAGAGGCTATTTTGAAAGTTTTGGAGAAGTGACCTCGGCCCGTATCATTACAGACAAATTTTCGGGTAAAAGCAAAGGCTTTGGTTTTGTCGACATGCCAAACAGTAACGAAGCAGAAGAAGCTATTGAGAACCTTAATGGCAAAGAAATTTTGGGACGCCCAATCGTTGTAAACGAAGCACGTGAAAAACGTGAAGATGACAGACGTGGCGGCGGCGGCGGTGGCGGTGGTTACCGTGGCGGCGGTGGCGGAGGCAACCGTGGTGGCGGTGGAGGTTATCGCAGAGACTAACCAAACCCAATATTGCTTCTGCTGAATTTGCATGTATTCATGAGATTGGTTAATACTAAGCAAACAAAACAGCATAAATAACACTGGTTGTTATTTGTCTTGAGTTTGGCCATCGCATCGAAAAAGACATATTCCGGATAGACTTTAATAATAAAGCCATTGGCTTCACATCTTTGTGAGGCTGGTGGCTTTTATTATTAGCCAAAGTTGAATAGAAGTCACTTTATTTTCCAGGGTATTCTTCTGATCAATACCCATTTGTGTAAATTATTGTTGTAGTTTTAATCAAAATTTCAGGCATACAACTTTTTAGGTAGAAAACACGTCTGTCTGAAAGATTGAAACAATGAATATCAACGAAAAAGAACTGGTTAGGCGATGTATCCAAAAGGATGCCAAAGCCCAGAAGTTGCTGTTTAACACCTACCACAGCACTTTATTGGGGATTTGTATGCGCTATGCACCAAACAAAACAGAAGCCGAAGATATTCTGCAAATGGGCATGATCCGGATTTTTAAACACATTGGATCTTATGCCGGTAAAGGTTCGTTTGAAGGATGGATGAAACGCATTGTGATCAATGTTTCCATCGATAATTTCAGAAAAAGCAACAAATTTTATTATCACCACAATTTCGACGAACTCAACGGCGAACGATTTCTCACCACAGAAATACCAGATAATCTCGAATTAAAGGATATACTCAACACGGTGCAACAACTGCCTCCGGGATACCGCATTGTGTTTAACCTGTATGCCATCGAAGGGTATTCTCACAAAGAAATTGGTGACCAACTGGGGATTTCTGAAAATACATCCAAATCCCAATTGCTTAAGGCACGTCGGAGTTTGATAGAAAAACTTGCTAAACTGAATGCATTGCCCCGATTAAAATATGCTCAAAATGAATAATGACTTTAACTATATAGACGAGTTTTATAAAAACAGTCTTTCCGATTACAAAGAGGAGGCCGGAAAGGGGGTGTGGGAAAACCTCCGCTGGACTTTGTTCTGGATGAAATACAAATGGTTCATCAGCTTAAGCTCTATCGTCCTAATGATAGGTGCTTCCTCTTTGGGATTTTACAGTTTATCAAAAAGCACTGATACTTCTTCCAAATTAGCAAACGATGCTGATCATAAATCAGAAGTAATGCTGGCCTATAATGTTGAAAATGAGAATAATGTTTTGTATGCAATTGAATCTTCTGCTGAGTTGGAACTGGTAATATCTGATGATCAGCATGCTGAACGATCAAGCCTGGCAGGCATTGGAATCCGTTCCTTCGAGGCCGGAATAGAGGATGCTTATGATCAGGTTCAATTGGATGATTCCCGCAACAGCGAAACCACCAGAATAGAGCATGCCTTAACCCTTTCGGGAATGGCCAGCCAGCCAATGAACATCGATCTTACCTTAAACCCGGATAGTTTGTTGATGGGTGCCAACCGGTACGTTGAACCGATTCCAACCTCTATGAAGGATCGATGGTTCTCGATAAATGTATATGGTGGGCCTTCGTTTTCGGACGCACATATTTCAGGTGTTAATTCTGAATACATTGATTTTCGAAAGGCCAACGAATCGGCCTCTCCGGGCTGGTCGTTGGGTACAGACCTCAGGTTTCATGTTAAGAACTGGGTATTTACCACCGGGATCAATTATGCTATTTACAGTCAAAAACGTTCGTATCAGTTTCATTACCAGGAATATTCTCCCGAAGACAGCTATTATCATTACGATACTACCTGGGTTTGGTTGTTCGATCCGCCTGATTTTGGAATCCCAATTATTTCCGGAATCGATAGCAGTTGGGTAAAAGTGTATCAGGATAAAATCCGGGATCATTCCGGACAAAACCAGGTGCGTTATTTTGAAATCCCCTTGCTGGTTGGCTATTCCACCAGCACAAGCAGGATGACCATCGAATTAAACGCCGGAGCCTCTGTAGGTTTTCTTACTTATTCAAAAATCAGCATCCCTGATCTATACCACTACAATGAAATGGTTGAAGCCAAAGAGGTGAACAAAACCATGGTAAACTTTGTTGCCAACGCTTCACTTTACTATCATTTGAGCAACAGGGTCAGTATCTATGCATCTCCATATTATAAGCAAAACCTACAATCTGTATTCACCAATACATATCAGCAAAAGCAACGTTTCAACACCTTTGGTATTAATTTTGGTGTAAACTTGATGTTTTAGTGGCAGCAGACTCACCTTGCCCATTAGTAGATATTGAAAATGAAGTATTTGATTACATTGTATGTGTTACTATCGGTAGCGGTTTCTGTCTTTGGGCAGGAAAACGCAATGATTTGGTACTTTGGCGATCATGTCGGCCTCGATTTTAACGGAGGCAGCCCGGTAGTTTTATCGGATGGAGAGATGAAGGCGGAAGCCGGATGTGCCACTATTTGCGATAAACAGGGGAATCTGCTTTTCTATACCAATGGAAATAAAGTCTGGAACAAAAACCATGTGGTCATGGCCAATGGCGATTCGCTACTGGGAGGTCAGACAATAAATCCAAATTGTGTGATCGTACCTTTACCTCTCTCCAATTCCGTTTTTTACTTATTTACAGTTGTTAATACAGATAGTATTAACAGATTTAGTTACTCAATAATCGATATGGATCTTGAAAGCGGACTTGGAAAGTTAACACAAAAAAATATTTTCATATCGACCAATGTACTGGAAAAAATGGTTGCTGTTCCGCATTGTAATGGATTTGATTTTTGGATTATTTCACATGGGAAGAGCAATGTTTTTTACTGTTATCTGCTAACATCAACGGGAATCGCTACGATACCTGTTATTAGCAAAACGGGGTCTAATCCAAGAATTGATTTTGGTTACCTTAAGGTTTCTCCCGCAGCAAATAAAATTGTGTTACCTGTAAATAATGATACATTGCTGGTTGAAGTTTTTAGCCTGGATAACCGTACAGGAATCATAAGTCATCCCATTCAGATTGGTATTATTGAAGAAAATACATATTGTTACGGAGTTGAATTTTCACCTGATGGATCGCTGTTATATTTGAGCATTAGAGGAGTAAATTATGGTATTTGGCAATACAATTTGGAATCAGTAACAAGAGATGTTTTGAACAGTTCAAAGATCAATATTGCAACTGGCAACAACTTCGCCATGCAATTGGCTCCCGACGGCAAAATATATATTACCTGTTTAAACCGAACTTATCTGAATTCTATTGATAACCCTAACGAAAAAGGCATAGGTTGTGGTTTTCAATTTCAAAGTGTTAATTTTACCCGGGGAACTGTGTTGATGACGTTACCTGGTTTCATTCAGTCATGGTTTTATCAACCCACTTTGAGAGTGTCCCATACTTGTTTTGGTGATTCAACTCATTTTATTGTTAACCAGTCTGAAAATATGGATTCTATCCATTGGAATTTTGGAGATACTTTATTAAACCCTTATATTACAGGATCTCATTTTTCAGTATATCACCAATTTCCGCAACTAGGTTTTTATGATGTCGAAGCCAGGCTTTATCATTGTGGAAATGAGGTTATAATCCATCGGCGGATGGAGATATTCTCCAATCCGGTTTCCTCACTTCCTCATGATACAATATTTTGTTCAAATTGTTCTCTGGTATTGGATGCCGGAGATGGTTTTGATTATTATAAATGGAATAATGATAGTGAATACCAATATTTGTCTGTTTCTCAAGCCGGTGATTATTGGGTTGAGGTAGGTAAAAATGGCTGCTTTAATTCAGACACTGCTTTTGTAAGAGAACTCATTCCTTTACTTCAGTTTCCCAATGCGTTTACCCCTAATGCAGATGAAGTGAACGATGTTTTTAAAGCGATAGGGAATATTAGTACAGTGGAGTTTTCAATTTCGATTGTGAATCGACAGGGGGTAGTTGTATACAAAAGCAATGATATTTTAGAAGGTTGGGATGGTCGGATACATGGTCAACCCCCAATGGGGGAAACGTACGTTTGGTATGCAACTTATAGCTTTTACAATGAATCAGGATTTCTGACGAAAGAACGACTAAGAGGTTTCGTTACCCTGGTTAGGTAGTAAAACAGATCATTTTGCTTTTTAGGGCCTGATGGATTTGGTGTAATGTGTTGTTGTTGACAAAATTAATACTGTGATGAGGAACCGAATTTTAATTTTAATATTGATACTGGGAATGAATCGCTTAATATGGTCACAGCATGCCCCTATAGCGAATGATGATTATAGATCCTCCGTTCTGGGGAATACCATAACTATGAATGTGGTTAAAAACGATACTCACCCGGATGGGCTATATTTTAAAATTTCCGGTATCTCAGTTCCTGCCTTATATAATGATAGCACCATTACTTTTTCAATAGATTATGATAAATACTGTAATGTTGCTGATACCATTAAATTTAGTTATTTTTTGCAGGATATAAACGGTAATACGGGTGAAGAATCCTTTGGTACTGTTTATATCATGATTGAGAATAATAAGTTTTATAACTTTTTGGATTATAACAATATCAGGGCACGTGTTCAGGCCAGTGGTCTTCAGTTTTTTTCAGGGCCGATATCGGGGAATGGCAATACAAATGACAAAGTATTTGAATTCCCAAAAGGGAGTGGAAAAAACACCATTTATAATTCGACGTTATGGGTTGGAGGTTTTGATGAATCGAATAATTTAAAACTAGCCGCAGAACTTTATCGGCAAGTGGGGTTGGATTATTGGACCGGGCCACTTAGCACCACTGGAGATAGTATGTTTGTTGATACCTCCACCGCAGTAAAGTGGCAAAAAGTCTGGAAGCTAACAACCGATGAAATAGTCTTCCATATTTTGCATTATCGGGATAGTGGATATCAGATTAAGAATGACATTGGCACGTGGCCTGCTCATGGTGATCAAAATAAACATCAAGCCGGATACCTGGCTCCTTTCGTCGATGTAGATGGTGATAGCATTTACAATCCGATGCAAGGGGATTATCCAATTATAAGGGGAGATCAATGTATATTTTATATCATCAACGATTTGAGGCCACATTTGGAAACGGGAGGAGAAGCACTTGGCATCGAAATTCATTGCATGGCTTACGAATATAATATCGGGATCTCAAATCCACTTGACAACACTATATTTTACAGCTTTAAAATCTTCAATAGATCTGCGCATACATACCGCGACACTTATATTGGTCTTTTTACCGATATTGATATTGGCAATTCAAACGATGATTTTGTTGGCTGTGATGTGTCCAGAGGGGTTTATTATGGTTATAATGGCGACTCAATTGACGGAAATGGGGAGGCCGGAACTTATGGAATTAATACACCGGCCCAGGGAATTGTAATTCTTGGTGGGCCAAAACAGGATGCCAATGGATTGGATGATCCGGCGTCGCAATGCGATGAAAGCATCAACGGGGTTGGGTTTGGTGACGGTATTGCCGACAATGAGAGATATGGTATGAAGAAGTTTTTGTGGTTTAATAATAGCCTTGGAATTCAAGGTGATCCTACAAATGATTTGGATTATTATAATTACTTGAAGAGTATATGGAAAGATGGAACTGCTATGGAATACGGAGGGAATGGACATGTGTTAAGTGGCGCTTATGGACCGTTTGCCAATTTTATGTTCCCGGGGTTGAGTGATCCTTGTTTCTGGGGTACTGGCGGAGTCGAACCCTTTGGCCCGGTAAACTGGACCGAGCTTTCGGCCGGGAACTCACCCGGCGATCGCCGTGGATTAAGTGTCATGGGACCCTTTACTTTCGAACCGGGTTCAATGGAACGCGTTGATATAGCTTATGTAGCTGCCTTTAGGGAAAATGAAAAAACGGCGGTTGGAACCATGCTGTCGTATGTCGACTCGGTGAGAGCCGAATACATCAAGGATCCCACGTATTTTGGTTACCAATGGCTCGATGTGAAAGAGCAATTTCCGGAGGATGAAGCCAATCCGTTCAAAATATTTCCCAATCCTATTTCAGGTTCGATGACCATTACATATAACCCGGGTACCAGAAAGGCCCGATATATCCTATCCGATGTGATGGGAAGGGTGATGATTTCGGATTGGCTGGATCAGTCCGGATCGCAGACCGTTGATATTTCTAACCTAAAATCAGGATTGTATATTGTAACTATCAATAGCGATCTGGGATCAAATTCGGTTAAAGTAATAAAGCAATAAGCTTTAAACGATATTTCACAAATTACTGCTTTCCCCCTCTTTTTTATCTCTGGTTTTATCATCCTTTAAGTGGTTGACATTTGTTCTTCAATTAATCCGGCATTGGACAACCAAAACACTTATCGCTTCGTCTTGCCAATAGAAACCTCAGGTAAGTACCTGCCAGGTAATAGTTTAAAACGATAGTTATGAAAAAAAATTTATTATTCTTGTTCGCGCTGTTAGCATCCGGCGCATTATGGTCGCAAAACGTACCCATAGCAAACGACGATTTTGCACAGTCTGGTTTAGGTGATACCATCACCATCAATGTGGTTGCAAACGATACCCATCCGGATGGCCTTTCATTTAAAGTTATGATGGCTCCTAATTCATTGGCTTTTACTGATAGTACCGTTACCTATTATTTTGACTATGATTCATATTATAACATGACTGATACCCTTAGATTCGGCTATATATTAATGGATGAAAATGGCTTAGCAGGTCTTGAAAGTCAGGGATTTGTATTTATTGATATAAATAACTCAGGTTATATAAACTATTTGGACATCAATAATATTCGTGCCCAAATTCAGGCCAGTGGACAACAATTCTGGCCGGGACCTATCTCTAGTGGATTGAATGATCCTGTTTTTGAATTTCCAAAAGGCAGCGGACTCAACACCATTTTTAACTCAACTTTGTGGATTGGCGGTCTGGATGAGTCTGATTCTCTGAGACTGGCTGCCGAGCGTTACCGACAATCAGGTCTTGATTATTGGCCCGGACCTTTAAGCAATAATGGTTCCGGTTTGAGTATTGATCTTTCCACCGTAGTTCAATATCAAAAAGTTTGGAAATTAACCCGGGAGGAGGTGCTTTACCACAAAAATCATTACTCAGATGCGGGCTATGTGATGATCGATGATATCGCCACCTGGCCGGCACATGGCGATACCGGGTTAAATCAGGCAGAAAATCTGGCTCCTTTTGTCGATACCGATGGGGACAACTTGTATAATCCAATGGCTGGAGACTATCCGTTGATTCGTGGCGATCAGTGTATCTATTTTATTGTTAACGATTTGCGTAATCATACTGAATCGGGTGGTGAAGCTCTGGGGCTTGAAATACATGGAATGGCTTATGAATTTTATTACGATGAATCCATTTCGATGAACAATACAGTTTTCTTTAGCTATAAAATCATCAACCGATCATCCAACACCTATCACGATACCTATGTCGGTTTATTTACTGATTTCGATTTGGGCTATGCCGGTGATGATTATGTGGGATGCGATGTGGCCCGTGGTACCTATTTTGGCTATAATGGGGACTCAATTGATGGAGAGGGCGGTGCCGGAACTTATGATGACAATGTACCAGCCCAGGGAATTGTAATTCTGGGCGGACCCTTCTTGGATGCCAATAGCCTGGATGATCCAGATAATCAATGCGATGAAAGTATCAATGGGGTTGATTTTGGTGATGGCATCGCAGATAATGAGCGCTGTGGGATGAAAAAGTTCATTTACTTTAACAATACTCAACAAGCTCAGGGAGATCCTCAAAACGCTGAAGACTACTACAACTATCTGAATAGCATCTGGCGCGATGGCACCACCATGGAATATGGTGGAAGCGGACATATAAACAGCGGAGCTTATGGCCCTTCGGCCAATTTTATGTATCCTGGTTTAACCGATCCGTGTTTTTGGGGAACCGGCGGTGTAGAGCCTTTTGGACCTGTTGACTGGACCGAGGTATCAGTAAATAATCCGTCTGGCGACCGAAGGGGATTAAGTGTAATGGGACCCTTTACCTTTGAGCCGGGAACCACCGAAATGGTGGATGTGGCCTATGTCGCAGCTTTTCATGCCGATAACGAAACTGCCGTTGAAACGCTGATGGCTTATGTAGATGAGGTAAAGACTGAGTATTATAAAAATCCCACTTATTTTGGATATCAATGGCTGGGAGTACAAGAAAATACACCTGTAGGTGATAAAAATAAAATTTCAATTTATCCAAATCCTGTTGCCAACACCCTGACATTTACTTATTCAGGACAAAGTGTGGACGCAGTTTACACACTAACGGACATCATGGGCTCAACAGTAATGACTGATCAATTGGCAGGAAATGAATCGCATTCCCTGGACGTTTCTTCTCTGAAACCCGGTATGTATGTGCTTACCATCACTGGTACAAATGGAATGGTTGCAACCAAAGTTTTAAAAAACTAACCATCGATTTACAATGATCCGACCATATGTCGTGATCAAGTCATTAAAACCAAAAGCCTGTGACAGATGAGTTCACAGGCTTTTTTAATTTTATGGAATAAATCTGACCTACTTGCAGTCGGATAAATCCGGCTGCAATGGATGTATAAAAAACACATTCATTGTAGATGATTATATCCCAAAAAACGCCATTCCTTGCTCTGGCTTTAGCCGACTGCCCCCCTCTGTTTAAGTAACTGATATGAGTAAAAGGGAATTTTAAAAACGAGAGATTAAAAATATTTACTGATAAGCTTTGCAACATCGTTGCCGTTGGCCAGAATGAGTAACGAAAACAAAATTATCATTCCAACTACCTGGGCCCTTTCAAGGAATTTGTCGCTGGGCTTGCGGCGGGCAATGATTTCGTAAAGCAGAAACAACACATGACCGCCATCCAACGCCGGTATGGGAAGAACATTTATAATGGCAAGCATTATAGACAAAAATGCCGTTAGCCGCCAAAAACTTTCCCAGTGCCAGTAGGTTGGGAAAATGCTTCCAATGGTAATAAATCCACCAACGCCTTCATAGGCTTTTACTTCGGGTGAAAAAAGGAGTTTTAGTTGTTTTAGATAATTTCCAATACCACTCCAGGTGCGGTTAAACCCAGCCGGGATGGCCTGTGCCAGGGTGTAGTCTTTTTTATTCAGGTGGAAGAATTGAGACAGATCGCCCAGCGGGAAAACCCCCAGGAGTCCTGTACTGTCCAGTTTCATGGACAGATCAAGTGTATCGTTTCCGCGTTTAACGGCAATGATAACGGCTTCATTTTTATGCTTTTGAATTTCTTCCCTAAAATCATTGAAATACTTGATATTCATTCCATCGATTCCAAGAATGGTATCACCTAACAACATACCGGCATTTTTTGCGACAGATTTTTCAGCAAATTTTGATGCAACAAAAGGAATGCGTACGGTAAAAATTGGTGTTTTGTGGTTTACCAGTTTGTTCAGGCTGCCTTCGGGCAGGCTCAACTCCATTTTTTTACCATTTCTTTCTACTTCCACCTGCTTAACCTCATTGAGCACAATATTCATGGGGATTTTACTGAAATCTTCCACATAGAGGCCATCAAGGGAAAGAATTTTGTCGCCAGGCTGAAATCCCATTTCGATGGCGAGGCTGTCGGGGCGTATGCCATATTTATTGGCTTCGGAGGTGGGTAGATACTCATCGCCAAAACTGGCCAGCAAGACGATGTAGATTACCACGGCCAATACTACATTCATGGTAACTCCTCCAAGCATAACGATCAGCCTTTGCCATGCAGGTTTCGATCTGAATTCCCATGGCTGGGGAGGCAATTTCATTTGCTCTTTGTCCATGGACTCATCAATCATACCGGAAATTTTTACGTAACCCCCCAAAGGAAGCCAGCCCATGCCATATTCAGTTCCTTTGTAGGTAAACTTAAATAGCGAAAACCAGGGGTCGAAAAAGAGATAGAATTTTTCGACACGGGTTTTGAAAATCTTGGCTGCCGCGAAATGACCGAATTCATGTACTACCACCAAAATGGATAAACTAAGCAGTAGTTGAAGTATTTGAATTAAAATTTCCATGTTACTTTTTAATATCTTTTAACAATTTCCTGAGCCCTTAAGCGAGCTTTTCTGTCTATTTCTACATAATCTCCAATCGATGGATGGGCAATCAGCTCATGGCTCAACATCGATTCCTCCACTATTTCAGGAATGTTCAGGAAGCCAATTTTTTGCTCAAGGAAAGCCTGTACCGCCATTTCATTGGAAGCGTTAAGCACACAAGGCAGACTTCCTCCTGTTTGCAGGGCCTCGAAAGCGAGTGCAAGATTACGAAATTTTTTTACATCAGGAGTTTCAAACGTAAGCGATCGCACTGTGGCCAGATTAAGAGGTTCCACCAATGAAGGTATTCTGTTTGGGAACGTCATGGCATATTGGATGGGTAATCGCATATCCGGCTGACTCAATTGTGCCTTGGTGGAACCATCCGAAAAGGTGACCATGGAGTGAACGATGCTTTGCGGATGGATCAATATTTCGATATTTTCTGCCTTTACCCCAAAGAGCCAGCTTGCTTCCATGGCTTCCAGACCTTTGTTCATCAGGGTAGCCGAATCGATGGTTACCTTGTTGCCCATATTCCAGTTGGGATGATGCAGCGCCATTTGGGGTGTTACCCTGGCCATTTCTTCGAGCGTAAGATTATAAAAGGGACCTCCCGAAGCCGTGAGGATAATTTTTTCAATATCATTGCCGGCTTCTCCCATCAAACATTGAAAAATAGCCGAATGCTCTGAATCAACCGGCAGGATGTTCGATTTGTACTCCACTGCCATCTTCGACAGGTGTTCGCCTGCTACAACCAGACATTCTTTGTTGGCCAGGGCAATGGTTTTTTTGTTGCGGATAGCCGCCAGGGTTGGGTTGAGTGCAGCAAATCCAACAATGGCCATGATCACCAGTTGAAACGAATCCATCTCCATCACCTGACATACCGCTTTTTCACCGGCATATATTTGAATGTATTCATCCTGAAGCTGGTCTTTTACTGACTTATAATGCTGATCATTTCCAACAACAACAACGTTTGGTTTGAAGATTCTGGCCTGTTTAACCAACAGATCAATATTGTTGTTGGCTACCAGCACTTCCACCGAAAATAAATCAGGATAGGCAGCTACAATTTCCAGGGCTTGAGTTCCGATAGATCCTGTAGAGCCGAAAATAGCCAGGTTTTTCTTTTGGTTTTGCATATTAAGTTGAAGTAGTTTAGGCTGGCTAGTTAAATATAATGTAATCCTGCGGACGGATAGGTGAGCCGTTGTACCAGAGTTCGAAATGCAGGTGCGGACCGGTAGTGAGTTCGCCGGATTCACCCGATATTGCAATCACTTCACCTGCCATCACATGGTCGCCAACTGTTTTCAGTAATACAGAGTTGTGCTTATATAAAGAAATGAGATTGCGTTCGTGCTGGATAATAATCACATGGCCTGTTTCGAGCGTCCATGCGGCAAAAATGACGGTGCCATCCAGAGTGGCTTTGATAGCATCGTTGTAGGAAGATACAATGTCGATACCGAAATGCTTTTCAGCCATATTCATATCAGAGGTGATAACACCCTGCAAAGGAGAATAGAAATTGAAACTTTTTATGGATGTCCTTGAAGTCTCAAATCGCTTGCCTTCATTGTTAAAAAATAAGTTATGAAGACTTTGGTTCTCAAATTCAGCCCTGAGCAAACTATCCTCTGTTGATTTAACATTTGAAATGGTATCGTATCGCAGTTTATTGGTGTCCGGATTGCCACGGTCTTCTTCGATAGGTTGATTGTTTAAAATGGCTTTTAGGCCCTCAAAGTATTTGTTTCTTATATCAATTTCGTTCAAAAGCGAATCAGCTACAATATTAAGGCGGTAAAGCTCTTTCTTCTGATCGATATCCGGATAACCCGGCATGAGTTGCTTGATGCTGGTATTGGCAATCAGGATAAAGGTTAGGGATAGAAAGACGACGATCAGGCTAACTATCGATATTAATACATTTAAACGATTCAGTTTGAAGGTAAAACGTTCTTCAAAGGTATTGTCGTTTAGTACTACAAACCTGTACTTTGCCCTTAGGTTCCTAAACAGTTTGTTTGTAGATTTTTTATTCCTGGCCATAAATGAAAAATATGCGCAAAGGTAATAAAAGCCAATTGATAATGAAGTTGAATCAGTTGAAAGCAAAATATCAGCTTTTGATAAGGTTGGTTTAGTTGGCGAATTATGTTGATCTTTGTAGTTGATTAGTTTGAGCAAATGTTTTTCCAAAGAGCTTTTTAAATAAATTCATGGATTTTAAATAAACTCTGGCTATTTTTGCCACCTATCCGGAGCAATTGTTCCGGTACAATTTTATGGCTTTAGATATTTTTACTCATCCGGCACCGGGACAAAATAGATGCTCGTGTCAAAATATCCACTGTTCTAAGTAATAAAATGGCTAATTATCTGTTATTAAGAAAAATTTGAGTACTTGATACAACTCAGTAAATATCAACGAATCTTGGTGGTAACGGGTGCAGTTCTGCTCCTGTTGGGAAGTGCATGCTCTACCAGGAAAAATACATTTACACGAAGGGCTTATCACAGCCTTACCACCCACTACAATGTTTACTGGAATGGAATGATGAGCGTTGAGGAGGGTGCGACCGATTTGGCCAACTCCGTCAAAGAGAATTACGATCATGTATTAAGGGTATATAATTACGGAACAAAGCAGGATGCTCTTGCTCTTAATCAAAAAATGGATCGCGCCATTAAAAAAGCTTCCATCGGAATTCAGCGGCACAGCATGTATTTTGGTGGAAAGGAGCTCAATAAGTGGGTTAAGGAAAGTTATTTTATGATGGGCCAGGCCCATTTTTATAAACAGGACTACACCAGTGCACGCCGGGTGTTTGATTATGTGGCTAAAGAATATACCAAATCGCCCATTCAATACGAAGCCTTGTTGTGGCTGGCCAAAACCTATGTCCAAACCGAACGGTACGAAAAAGCTGAGGCTACCCTAAACTTGTTGCAAAGTAAATCAGAGGAATCCAATTTTCCTCTCAGCGTTAAAAAGGCTATTCCATTGGTTTACGCAGACTATAATATCGCCAGCGGTAATTACGATCAGGCTTATACTTATCTGCAAAGAGGCCTTGAATTAAACAACAACAAACAACTGGTCACACGGATTGATTTTATTCTGGGCCAGGTCAGCCAGAGTGATAAGAGCTATGCCAAGGCTACGGAATATTTTGAAAAAGTAGTAAAACGCAATCCTCCCTTTGAGATGGCTTTCAGGGCAAAAATGAATTTGGCCCAATGTTATGATGAGGGTTCCGGCGACAGCAAGTATATTAATAAGGTATTAGCGAAGATGGCCAAAGAATCCAAGAACAAAGAATACCTCGATCAAATATACTATGCCATGGCCCAGGTGGCTGAAAAAGACGGGCAGGATACCTTAGTAACCTATTATCTCCGGAAGTCGGTGAGCAGCAGTGTTAACAACAATATGCAAAAATCGACCTCTGCCCTCAAGCTTGCGGACTTGTATTTTACTAAAAGCCAATACATGGATGCCCAAGCATATTATGACACCGCAGTTTCCTCGCTGCCTAAAGAATTTCCTGATTATGACCAGATTAAGGCTAAGGCAGAAGTACTCACCGGCATTGTTGCGCAGATTCAGGTAATTCATCACCAGGACAGTCTTCAATATCTGGCCGCACTCGATACAACAAAACTATATGCTATTGTTGATAAATTAATAGCAGAGTATGTAAAGGAAGAACAACGACTGGCAGATGAGAAAGCAGATCTTGAAATCAATGAGACAAACCAAATTTTTGCCAATGTTAACAACAAGCAAAACCCGAACTTAAATTCAGGTAAATGGTATTTTTATAACTCTGCTGCTTTGGGCTATGGGCGAACCGAATTTCAAAAAAAATGGGGTATGCGTAAATTGGTCGATAATTGGCGGTTAACTGATAAAAAGGCCGAAATACAGATGTCGGAAACGGAAGTAGATACCGAAAATGTGGTCGATCTAAATGATACCACGAAAGCCGTTGTTAAGGCAAACAGTCCAAGAACCAGAAATTACTATCTTGCCGATATACCACGTACATCTGAGGAGTTAGCGATTTCCGACAGCCTGATGGTAGAAGCCTATCATAGTTTGGGATTTCTGTATCTGGAAGAATTAAGAGATACCACAAGTGCTTTAACAACTTATGTTGAATTTCAGACCAAGTATCCCGATAGCAAATATCGCCTCGAAACCTGGTATGCTTTGTATTCGATATATATGAGCAAAGGTAATACGGAGGAAGCCGATTTTTACAAAGGCCTGATTTTAGGGAGTTACCCCGAGAGCCTGTATGCCAAAGTGATTAACGATCCGGATTATTTTATAAAGCTCAGTCAGCAAAAAAATGAGGCCGCAGCCCTGTACGAAAAAACCTATGCTGCCTACACAAGTGAACAGTATTTAAGAACCATTACTTATGCTGATAAAGGAATTGAACTTTATCCCGGCGACACCTCTTTGGTCCCCAAATTTCTATACCTAAGGGCCATGTCGCAGGGGGTGGTTGATGTTCCTGATAGTTTATACGCATCCCTTTATTACATTGCCGGAAAATACCCAAAGAGTGCTGTAGGCCCTTTAGTTCGGTCGGTGATGAATACCCTGGAACAGGAATATGGAATGGGATATGGCACAAAAACTGTCAGTATTGGGGATACAAATGTGGTGACCTTAGTACCTTATAAATACGATCGCAATGCTACACACCTGATGATGATGGTGGTGCTTTCGCCCGATGTAAACCTCAATGCACTGAAGATCAGAATTTCGGATTTCGACAAAAAGTATTTTGATCTTAAAAAGCTCAAGGTTAAAAGCTTAATGCTTGATAAAGATCGTTCATTGGTAACCGTTGGTAATTTCGACAGTGAAGCGGAGGCAACCAATTATTTGATGGCTTTAAAAAATGATACCTATGTTACATCAGGCGTCAGCAACAATGATTTTAAGGTGTTTTCAATCTCACTCGATAATTATCCATTATTTTATAAGGATAAAAATCTGGATGGATATGAATTGTTTTGGAAAGAAAATTATCCACAACGATAGTATTAATGAGTATAACGTATGCTTAATTTGAAGAAACAAAAAGTTATTTCCAGCGAAAACCTGGTTCGAAACCATATTGCACAGGGAACCAGTATTGTTGGCGATTTAAACAGCAACGGCGATTTTAGAATCGAAGGAAAGCTAAAAGGGACAATAACCGCAAATGGCAAGATTGTAATTGGTGAAACCGGTGAAATTGAGGGCGATATGTCCTGCCAGCTTGCTGATATTTCAGGAAAAGTTATTGGCAATATCAAAGTGGAAGAGCTTACCATGTTAAAACAACATTCGCAGTTTGAGGGTATCATTATTACAAAACAACTAACCGTGGAACCCGGTGCCATCTTTACCGGTGAATGTCAGATGGGAAATCCTTCAAAGGAGCCGGATATTTCTAAAAAAAAGTAAATTGAATCAAAAAAAAAATGACAATCCTTTAAAGTTTTATGCCAAATACAGCAGTTTGGCACTCCAAATGATTGTGATGATTGTTGCAGGGGCCTTTGGCGGCAAGGCCCTGGATAATTGGCTTCAACCCGGATTTCCGGTATTTACCCTGATTCTTACAGTTGGTTCTGTCATTGGAGCCATATTATATGCCACCCGTGGATTAATCAAAAAACAATAAACCACTTCCTTTATGAAATCGGAATTCCGCAAATTTCTGAAAACTATTGTCCTTGTTGTTTTGTTTACCGGAGTGGCCAGTTTCATAGTTCAAAAAGTATTTCCTAACATTTTGATTTCGAGGCACTGGCCCTGGATTTTGCTCTTTTTATTTTCCTTTACACTCTATATCTATTGGCTCTTAATCAAGCAATATAACAACAAGCTGAGTCGTTTTACCAATACATTGATGTTGGTTAATTTTGGCAAGTTATTTCTTTATACCATCCTTATTGCTGTGTATTCCTGGCTTAACAGAGACCAGGCAATCAGTTTTGCCCTCACTTTTTTTGTCTATTACATTATTATTACCTTTGTTGAGATAAAAGCACTGCTTAATCTTACGTAGGGTCTTTAATATCAGATATTTCACTATCCTTGCTATCCCGTCTTTTGCAATTGATTTCATAACATATTTACGTGTTTTTATTATAAATAAGCACCCATCATTTAACTATCTCTCCAAACATGCATTTGGTTTAAAATAATTAACTATTTTTAACACCTTGTTTTAAATCGAAAAGCATGGTTGTATTTGCTTCATTAGGCGACTATTTATATATAATTATCGGTGTACTTTGGTTGGTTTTTTCTGTTTATAACAGTCAAAAAAAGAAAAACAGACGTATTGATGACACTCAAAAGTCAAAAAGCAAGTCTTTTTTAGATAAGTTGGTTGAAGAATTCAATATTGAGCCCTCCCTCGAATCGGTGCCATATGCACCCGCTGTTGAGACAAACAGAATAATTGATGAGGAGTCCGAATACGAAGACCCAACCATTTTTTCTTATGATGATGAGGTAGAAGAAAGCAACGAAAAGGAAACTTCTGTAGTCTATAGGAAAAGAGAATTTGGGATGAGAGGATCATTAGGCGCATCCGAAGATAAAATAATTGATAAACAACTACTTAGAAGAAGGCCAGGATTTGACTTGCGAAGGGCAGTCATTTATTCAGAGATATTAAACCGGCGCTATTTCTAAGTGATTTAAATGAAAGTTCATAAAAATACATAATTGGTTATAGTTAAATATTACTAAATTTACCGATTTTTTAAAATAAAGGAATATAGTTGAATATAAAATTGAAGGTATGTTAAGAAATTTACTCCTTACATTTGGTTTAATTCTGACGACGAGCGTGATGGTTTTCGCTCAGTCGGGCGCATTACAGGGAAAAGTGATCGACAAGGAAACCAGAGAACCGATTCCGTTCGCAAATATTATACTTGAGAATCGAGGATCACAGGTGGGTGGTGCCACCTCCGACTTTGATGGGAATTATCAAATTAAACCAATTGCCCCCGGTCAGTACACCTTAAAGGCGACCTACGTAGGCTATAAGTCAGTTGAAATTCAAGAAATGCTTATCGGTGGTGACCAAATCAGGTTTTTTGATATTGAGCTTACTTCCACTGCGGAAACTCTGGGTGAGGTTGAAATTACCACTTATGCCGTGCCATTAATTGACAAAGATCAAACCGCTTCGGGTGCCACCATTACAGCCGAGGAGATTTCAAAAATGCCTAACCGCAGTGCTGATGCCGTAGCCACTACGGTAGGGGGTGTATTTTCACAGGATGGAGAGCGTGGCAGTGTTCGTGGTGCACGTACCGATCAAACAGCTATGTATATTGATGGTATTCGTGTTATTGGGAACTCCAGCGTACCCCAATCGGCTATTGCTCAGGTGGACGTAATCCTGGGTGGTGTACCTGCCCGTTATGGGGATGCTACTTCAGGGGTAATTAACGTTACCACCAAAGGCCCGGCCCGTGAATGGGGTGCAGGAATTGAACTTGAAACATCTGAATTCCTGGATGCGTTTGGACACAACAGGGTTGGTTTCAACGTTATGGGGCCTTTAATCAAAGGCAAAAAAGAAGCTCAGTCTTCACTACTTGGATTCTTCTTAGCAGGTGATATAAACATCAATAAAGATGGACGGCCTTCAGCCACCGGATTTTATACTGCCAATGAGGCTACACAGGCTGCTCTGGAGCAGAATCCTCTGCGTCCATCAGGAACAGGTTCGGGTACCTTTTTAAATGGAGAATATTTGAGATTAAGCGATTTAACGCATATAAATATCGCGCCTAATACTCAGGATCAAACTTATAATTTTATCGGAAATTTAAATATTAGAACTACTGAAACCATTAATTTAACTATAGGTGGTAGCTATTATTACAATAGTGGTTATCAATATAATTATAGGTCCACCATGCTCAACTCCGATAAAAACACGCTGCAAACAAATACCAATTACAGAGGGTTTGTTCGCTTTACTCAGCGGTTTCCCGGTGATCCTGAAAGTACATCGAAACTAAAGAATTTCTTTTATTCGTTGCAATTTGACTATACCAAAGACAAAGGTGAATATGGTGATGCAAATCATTGGGACGAATTATTTAAATATGGTTATATTGGTAAATTCTCTACCTATAAAAAACCCACATTTGAATTAGGATCTGATACGGTAAACGGACAGACATACACTGATGTATATGTGTTGAATTCATGGGATTTTGATACCCTGGTTGAATGGAGTGCGCGCGATATCAATCCCCTGGTAGCTGAATATACTTCCGATTATTATGAAATATTTAATGGTTTGCCACAAGGTAACTATGAGAATATCTCTCAGATACAGTTAGGTGGTGGTCTGCTTAACGGAGATACACCCGATCGTATTTATTCGTTGTATGATGCTCCCGGAACCAACCAGAGTGGATACGGAAAATGGAATAACGACCAGTACAATATGCGGTTGGATGCTTCTTTGGACATTGGAAACCACGCTATTAAATTGGGATTCCAATATGAGCAACGGGTGAATAGGTATATCAACTATGCACCTACCGGTTTCTGGAGCCTCATCCGTCAGGGAACAGGTTTAACCGATGCCCATATTATTCAGTTGGATAAGGACAATCCTGATGTAATTACCTGGGATGGACATCCTGATACCATCATGTATTATAGAAAATACGATGAGGCTTCACAGCGTACCTTCGATAAAAACCTGAGAGAACTTTTAGGCCTTCCGGTGGATGGTTTGGACTATATTGTGATGGATTCATACGACTACAGCGATGGTACCATTGAATATTACGATAAAAACGGAAAAATTCATACGGGTAATATCAATCCTGGCGACCTGAATGTGAGCTTATTTGCCCCGGACGAGTTGTGGAACGGTGGAGGAAATTCATCAGTCATTAATTATTCAGGATATGATTATGAGGGTAATGTGCTTTCATCGCAGCCGGCCTATGAAGATTTTTTCAATAAAACAGATGATCAGGGTGTATTTACCCGAGGCATCGGAGCTTTCCGTCCCATTTATATGGCCGGTTATATTCAGGACCAGTTTGCTTTTAAAGACCTGATTTTTAATGTGGGTGTACGTGTTGACCGTTTCGATGCAAACCAGAAGGTATTAAGCGATCCTTTCTTGCTTTATCCTGCACATACAGTAGGCAACATCACCGAAGTGGATGGATTTCAGAATGTGAGCCAACCCGGAAATATGGGAGCCGACTACGTTGTATATGTAGATAAAGTAAAAGACCCCTCCAGAATTGTTGGTTACCGTGATGGTTATACATGGTACAATGCAAGTGGTATTGAAATTCAGGATCCTTATGTAATGGATGTGGGAAATGGCATTTCTCCGGCCCTGATTGATCCGGAACAAAGCCAGGTAAATATTAACTCTTTTAAGGATTACGATCCGCAGATCAATGTGATGCCCCGAATCTCATTTTCATTCCCTATTTCGGATGATGCTCTGTTCTTTGCACATTATGACGTCTTAACTCAACGTCCAACCAGTAACATCTTCTCTAATCCATCGAACTATTATTTCTTTAATAATATTACAGGTAACATTAACAATCCTTCGTTAGAGCCTACAAAATCTATTGACTATGAGTTAGGGTTTACTCAGAAAGTATCCAATTCATCTTCCATTACATTTACTACTTTTTACCGTGAGATGCGTAATATGATCCAGCTTTACAGGTTCAATGGTGCATATCCTAAAGATTACACGTCTTACAATAACCTTGACTTTGGTACTGTAAAAGGGTTAACTGCTGAATATGATTTACGCAGAACCGGTAATATTAGGGTTAGAGCTTCTTATACATTGCAATTTGCCGATGCAACAGGATCTTCAACCACCACCGCCGCTTCTCTTGTTGCAGCAGGATTACCCAATTTGCGTTCAACTTTCCCGATGCCTTGGGACAGACGTCATGCCATTAACATCGTACTTGATTATCGTTTTGGTTCAGGTAAAGATTATAATGGACCTCGTTTAGGTCGTGAAAAATCAGGAAAAGCACCAGTGGATGTATTAAGTGATTTTGGGTTTAGTTTAACCATCAATGGTGGATCAGGAACTCCTTATAGTGCTTCCAGAAATATTATTTCTCCTTTGGCCCCTGGTACCAACCTATTGAGAGGAACTTATGGTGGCTCAAGAAAGCCTTGGCAGTTTAGATTGGATTTAAGGGTGGATAAAGATTTCGATTTTAAAATCAATAAATCGAAAGGCGATAATGCAAAGAGGTATTTTATGAACGTTTACCTCCAGGTATTGAATTTGCTCGACACCAAAAATGTGATCAATGTATATCCTTATACAGGTAATGCAGGCGATGATGGTTATCTTACAGCTCCTGAGTGGCAACGTGAGATCAATAACCAAATCGACCCAACTTCTTTCAGAGAGTTGTATGGTATTTATGTAGACAATCCTGAAAATTACAGTACACCACGTCAGATACGTCTTGGGCTCACTTTGAATTTCTAGTAAATTGAGTACCTAATTGGAAAAAGAATTAAGAAAGTAAAATTATTATCATCATGAAGAATATTTCTCGACTTTTAGTGATCGTTTTCATTTTAGCCATATTCTCGAGTCAGGTACGAGCTGAAAAATTTCACTCGGATACCAAGCAATCGGCAAACATAAAACAAACTACGGCCGGTTGTTCACCCGCCTCTGCTTACGATTGGCTTGATATTAATAACGCACGGGCCCGCATTAATACCGGAGGTGATATGTGGTGGGATCTCGATAATTTAGGCAAGTATTATATCCCCGCTGACGGTTCTGCTACTTCTTTGTTCGCAGGTGCATTGTGGATTGGTGGCCTGGATATTAACAATCAGCTGAAACTGGCCGCTCAAAGGTTCCGTCAGGTGGGGATTGATTACTGGACAGGTCCATTAACGATAGATGGAACTGCTGCCATCGACAATACTGTTTGTGCGCAGTACGACCAGTTTTTCAAAATTACACGTGCCGAAGTGGACGAATTTCTGGGGCATTGCGATCCGGTAACAGGTGCCTTTATACCCAGTGAGGATTACATTATCCCTCAATCCATATTAAATTGGCCTGCCCATGGTGATTTTTCAGCCGGACAAAGCTATTATTTAGCTCCTTTTTATGATGTTTTAGGAGATGGTGAGTACGATCCTTTTTCGGGAGATTATCCATACTACGACATAAGTAATGCTCTTTGTCACACAAAGATTCCTACAAAAGATGAAGAAATTGAAGGTTCCATCGAAAACAGTACGCTCGCCGACCAGGTAATCAAAGGCGACCAAACCTTGTGGTGGGTATTTAATGATAAAGGAAATATTCATACCGAAACTACTGGTTCTGCCATTGGTTTGGAAATACGGGCACAGGCCTTTGCGTTTGCCACTAATGACGTGATTAACAACATGACTTTCTATAGTTATGAAATTATCAACCGATCAACTTTCGAATTAACGCAAACTTACTTTTCTCCCTGGGTAGATACCGACCTTGGTTTTGCTAAAGACGACTTTGTAGGTTGTGATGTAAACCGTGGTTTGGGATACTGTTATAACGGTAAGGCTGTGGATGGTAATGGTGAAACAGAATCTTATGGTGATCAACCACCTGCAATAGGTGTCGACTTTTTTCAGGGACCCTATTTGGATCCTGATGGTTACGACAATCCATCCTATCTTGGCGACAGTTCCGTTGCTCCGACTTTCAGTGGAAGTTGTGAAATTGTAACTCAGGACGGTACCGTACGTGACATGGTGATGATTCGTGATGGTGTACATGTACCAGTTACTACTTTGGTTCGTGCAGCCGCTATTAATGGGGTAAACTTCGGAAACGGTATTGTTGATGATGAACGTTATGGTATGCGACGTTTTGTGTTCCACAACAATGACGGAAGTGCTTTAGGCGATCCTCAGATTGCACCTGAGTACTATAATTATCTGCGTGGTATATGGAGGGATAACACCAGGATGCAGTATGGAGGAACAGGACATATGCCGGGAGCTGGTACTGTAGGACCGGAATGTGATTTTATGTTCCCGGGCGATACCGACCCTTGTAACTGGGGTACCGCCGGTATTCCTCCGAATGGCGGATTCAATCAGGATGGTTTTTACTGGACTGAAGAAACCGGAGACAATGGCAGTCCAAACCCCCCAGCCGACAAAAGGTTTATGCAATCAGCAGGACCGTTTACATTGAAATCAGGGGCTGTAAACTATATTACCGTTGGTATTCCATGGGCACGGGCTACTTCAGGTGGAGCATTTGCTTCTGTAGAATTGCTCCGGGTAGTGGATGATAAATGTCAGAAACTTTTCGATAACTGTTTTAAGGTGATCGATGGGCCTTCTGCTCCGGATCTTTCTGCGGTAGAGTTGGATAGGAAAATAATCATGTACATTATCAATTCACCCTCTTCGAATAACTACCGTGAACTTTATCAGGAGTATGATCCCAATATCATTCAGCCCTTACCACAGGAGCCCGGTAAAGACCCGATCCGCAGCGACTCTATTTATCGTTTTGAAGGATATCAAATATTCCAGTTATCCGGACCAACGGTTAGCGTTGATAAATTGCATGACCCGGATCAGGCCAGATTGGTAGCCCAGTTTGATATTAAAAACGGAGTCTCCAAATTGGTCAATCTATATCAGGACGATGCAATTGGTGCTTCTTTCCCTGTTCCTGTAGTGGAAGTAGAGGGTGGAGACAATGGTATTAGTCACTCATTTGAACTTACTCAGGATGCCTTTGCCTTAGGGGATGTTAAGCTGATTAACAACAAACAGTATTACTTTATGGCACTTGCCTATGCCTATAACAACTATCTGACCTGGGCTCCCGGTCCGGTTTCTTATTTGGGACAAACAACGCCTTATCTGTCTGGGAGAAAGAATATCAAGGTGTTTACAGCCATGCCACATAAAACTGTTAATGGTACTGTTATAAACGGCAATTATGGCGACAGTCCTCAGATAACACGTTTGGCTGGAAACGGTAACGGTGGTATGAGCATAGATTTTACACCTGAAACAGTGGATGAAATTATGTCCAAGTCCCCAGCGGGTCCAAATAATCCATTTGGTTCACCGGATTATCCAATAGCTTATAATCCTGTATATAAGATTAATGCAGGTCCATTAGACGTTAAGATTGTAGATCCTTTAAGTGTTGTTGAATCAGAATATCTCTGGTGGACGGATACTTTGAAGCCGACAATTATTTATAATGTAACTCGTAAGGGTGAAGTATTTGGTGATACTACTCACAAGATGGTGAGTAAGTGGACCCTGATGGATCAATCTACAGGCGAATTATGGGAAAGTGATACCACCATTCTGCTGGATTATGAGCAGCTGATTGATGAAAGAGGTATATCTATCAATGCAAAACAACCCTTTATCCCGGGTCCCATTCCGGTAGGAGAAGTATATGTGGACAACAGCTACAAAACATCATATGATGTATTGGCGGCCAACAATGGTTTAATAAATGCCAGTATTAAATATGCCGATAGCTCACGTCAATGGTTGAGTGGTGTAGAGGATTTCGATCTTCCTGGTTTTGCTTTGGACTGGATCAGGTCAGGAACTTACAAGGATCCGGATAATGGTAGTGCCAATGACTGGGATATGTCAGCGAATCCTGATAATCCGTGGGATCCGAATTCGGTATATGAAAAAATGCTAAATGGAACATGGGCTCCATACAGCCTGGTATCTTTTGGTAATAGTATTGGGCAGGGTGGTATGACTGAAAGTACGGTAGGCCCAGCCTTTAACAACCATGCAAAATCGAATTCAAAAATGGAAAATCTGGCCAGTGTAGATATTGTTTTTACACCGGATAAATCCAAATGGTCGCGTTGTCCTGTTTTGGAGGCAGGATTTTATCCCGAATTGGCAGAAGGAGAGGCCGATAGATTTGCTTTAAGAGCGTCCCCATCGGTTGATAAGGATGGTAATTTAGCAACCCCCGGATCAGGTCCGAGTTCCGAGCCCAATGATCCAAACTACATAAGTGATCATGGTATGGGTTGGTTCCCTGGCTATGCCATCAATCTTGAAACCGGTGAACGCTTAAATTTGATGTTTGCAGAGGATTCGTATCTGGTAGCTCAAAATGGACGTGATATGATTTTTAACCCAACCAAACGTAATTTAGATTATTCAGGCATGGCTCAGGTATTGGATACCAGTATCTTTAGAGGTACAAATGGTGATGCAGTCTTTGGAGGTAAGCATTATGTTTATATTATGGATCACCGTTCAACTGAATTCGAAAGCATGGCTAGATATGATATGCCAGCTTATGATGCAGGAGCCTATTCTGTGGGTGTACTGGATACCCTATTTAATACTTCATTTAAATTTATTATTGACAGATTCTATGCATTAACTATGTACGCCGGTGTTCCAATGGGTGTCCATGGTCAGGAATGGCTCTCAAATGAAGCTACCATTAAAATCAGGGTGAGTAAACCATACCAAAAGGGATATAGTACTTTACCTTTGGATACAGTTTATCCTGGAATGGATGTTAATAGTTTCAATCCAATGTATGGATTTTCAACCAAAGGATTGCAGACGGAGTTCGATGATCCAAAGAAATTCCAAACCGACCTCGATCTCATCACCATTGTACCCAATCCTTATTATGCCTATTCGCAATACGAGAAAAATGCACTGGATAACAGGGTAAAGATTACGAATCTTCCAAAGGAATGTACAATCACCATCTATACTGTTAGCGGGCTAAAAATTAAACAGTTTACCAAGGATTCGCCTGAAACAACCATTGAGTGGGATTTGAAGAATTTTGCTTCTGTACCTATAGCGGGTGGTGTATATTATGTACATGCGAAATCTGCACAAGGTGAGAGAGTAATTAAATGGTTTAGTATCAGCAGGATACCAGACTTAAATACTTTCTAGTTATTGATAAATCTGATAGAATCGAGAATAAAAGTATATTGAACATGAAAACTCTTTATAAATACCTGAGCGTCGTCCTGATAACAGCTTTCGTTTTTACTACTTCCTTTACACTTCAAGCTGGTAATAAAGACCGGACCGGACAGGCCGGGGCCACCGAATTATTAATCAACCCCTGGGCCAGAAGTAGCGGATGGGGTAGTGCCAATCAGTCGAAGGTCAGAGGACTCGAAGCTATGTGGGGAAATGTAGCTGGTACCGCATTTACCGGTGGAACCCAGTTCATTTTTGCAAACACACAATGGCTTAAAGGTACAGGTACAAACATTATGTCCTTTGGCATAACTCAGCATGTGGGTGAGACCGGAACCTTAGGTGTTCAGATAATGTCTATGAGCTTTGGTGAAGTAGATATTACCACTGTAGCTAATCCAGATGATCCTCAGGGTACCTTTAAACCCAATTTAATGAATTTTGGTATCTCCTATGCAAAAACATTCTCAAACAGTATTTATGGGGGAGTGTTGCTCAAGGTGATTTCAGAATCTATTTCTGATGTTAGTGCTGTTGGAGTGGCTATTGACGCTGGTATTCAATATGTTACAGGTGCGGAGGAGCAAATCACTTTTGGGATTGCGTTGAAAAATGTAGGGCCGAAAATGCAGTATTCAGGTGATGGTCTTTCAATGCGTACATTGATTTCCGGACAGGATTTTACACTGGAGCATCGTGCCGCTTCTTTCGAAATTCCAGCCCAGTTGAATATTGGCGCTGCTTACGATTTTAATTTCCAAAATGATTATCGGTTGACCACAGCAGGAAACTTTACTTCCAATTCATTCAGTAAGGATCAGTTTTCGTTCGGACTGGAATTTAGCCTGAAGGATTATGTAATGCTTCGCGGTGGATATACTTACGAAAACGGTATGTTTAACAATACCCTCGATGTAGAAAACACCAATATTAACAACGGATTTAGCGCTGGTCTTAGCGTTCAGGTTCCAGTTAGCAAAGAAAAAGGAAGCTATATTGGCATCGACTATTCATACAGAGAATCCAAAGCGTTTAACGGAAATCATACCATGGGTATTATATTTAATTTCTAAGATTTTCCTGTAAGAAAAAACGATTTTATTATCTTTGCAATTATCGCAGACCCTTAATGTAGATTAAGGGTCTTTTTATCTTATTATCAACTCACTAAAATCATCAATATGTCTGAATCAAGGTATTTTACCGAAGAAGGTTTACAGAGGCTGCGCGATGAACTTGATCAGCTTATCAGAACAGAACGTCCAAAAATTTCGCAACAGATTAGTGAAGCCCGCGATAAGGGAGATTTGTCAGAAAATGCGGAGTACGACGCCGCTAAAGATGCACAGGGGATGCTTGAATTAAGAATTTCCAAACTTCAGGAAGTGATTCGAAATACCCGAATTATTGATGAATCAAAAATGGATTCAAGCAAAGTTTATTTGTTGAGTAAAGTGGTTATTAAAAATACCACCAATGGGGCTTCGATGCAATATACCATCGTGCCCGAAGAAGAATCGGATTTAAAGAAGGGAAAAATTTCAGTAACATCTCCCATTGCTAAAGGACTTTTGGGGAAAGGTGTTGGCGAAAAAGCCGAAATTGCTGTCCCGGCAGGAAAAATGTATTTCGAAATCATTGAAATTTCACGTTAACTAAAAAGCAATGTCCACTCTATTTTCTAAAATTATTTCCGGTGACATTCCATCCTGGAAAATTGCCGAAGACGAACACTACTTTGCTTTTCTGGATATTAATCCCCTGGCAAAAGGACACACCCTGGTAATCCCAAAAAAAGAATCCGATTATCTCTTGCGAATGGATGATGATGATCTGAAGGGATTGATCGTTTTTGCCAAAAAAGTAGGCCTGGCCATCGAAAAAGTGGTGCCTTGTAAGCGTATGGGGCTTACTGTAATTGGACTTGAGGTACCGCATACACACATTCATCTGATCCCCATCAACACCATTTACGATATGGATTTTAAGCAGCCAAAACTTAAGTTTTCAGATATTGAGTTTGATGGGTTAGCCCAAAAAATAAGGGCTGCACTATAATGTAACCGGAGCATAGCATATTCAATAAATCAGAGGCCAAATGGCCTCTTTTTTTTGGTCCGGTTTTTAGCGTGCTACAACCAAAGCAATCGTTTTAAAAGCGAATAATGTGCGGTTATAAATCATTTTGCTTTTACAGTGGCCAAATATCGTTCAGCCTCGCGCCATTGTTCATTTTCCTGATCGAAATATCAGTATTTTTGTTGAAATATGTAAAAGGATTATTATTATGAAAAGAGTATTGTTAGCAACAGGTGGAGGCGATTGTCCGGGTTTGAATGCAGTAATTCGTGCTGTTGTACACCGCGCATCGCAGGAGGGAGATTGGGAAGTGTTGGGAAGTATTCAGGCGTTTAATGGAATATTGCGTGAGCCTACCGAAATTGTTGTTCTCGACAATAAAAAAGTAGCCGGAATTCACTTTCAGGGAGGAACCATCATTGAAACAACTAACAAGGGCGGCCCGTTTGCCTGGCCGGTAAAAGACAATAAAGGAGTATGGTCAACCGATGACCGGTCGGATGAGATGATTCGGAAAATCAGGCATATGCACATCGATGCCGTAATCAATATTGGTGGAGATGGATCACAACGCATCTCACAAAAACTCTACGAAAAAGGTTTAAATATTATAGGTGTTCCAAAAACCATCGACAACGACCTTTCGAGCACCGACAGTACATTCGGTTTTCAAACTGCCGTTGAAATAGCTACCGAAGCAGTGGATAAACTGGTCACTACGGCCGCCAGTCATAACCGGGTTTTTGTATTGGAAGTAATGGGCAGGGATACCGGATGGATTGCGTTAAATGCTGCTGTGGCCGGTGGAGCTGAGGTGTGTTTGATACCTGAGATTCCCTATGATATTCATAAAGTAAAAGAAGCCCTCAATAAACGCTTTACAAACGATAGAGGGTTTGCCGTGATTGTTGTTTCCGAGGGTGCTCATGCAAAAGGCCAGGATTTGGTAACACGGGTAAACAAAGAATTTGCCTATGAAAATGTACGCCTGGGAGGCATCAGCAGGGTAGTGATTGAGCAATTGGAAGCACTGGGATTTACCCACGATATGCGTGAAACAGTTTTGGGTCATTTGCAGCGTGGCGGAGTACCTATTGCGTACGACCGGGTACTTTCTGCCCAGTTTGGTGTAAAAGCCATGGAAATGGCCATTGAAGGTGACTTTGGCAAGATGGTAGCTTATCATCATCCGGAATTTGTGGCGGTACCCCTGTTGGATGCCATTACAAAACCAAATTTGGTGACAATGGATAATGCCTTGATCCGAACGGCAAAAGGCCTGGGCATTTGCCTCGGCATCTAAATAATAAACTAAAAAAAGGCCTGGAATTCGATAAAAATTCAGGCCTTTTTTAATATTATTGCATTTCTTTTTAAATTTGTTCAAAAAAACACACGCAAACTATGGATTCAATCGACAAAATTACTACCAACGTTCCGGGGATAATAGAATGGTTAACAAATATGGGCATGAAATATGGCTTGAAATTATTATTGGCCATTGTTGTTCTGGTGGTTGGCTTTCGGCTCATTAGTTTCTTCTTAACGAAAATAAGTCGACTGATGGAAAAGCACCACATGAACGCCTCGCTAAGGACATTTCTGAGGAGCTTTACCGGAATTATTTTAAAAATATTGTTGATTATTTCTGCCCTCAGCATTGCGGGCGTTGAAATGACCATCTTTATCGCCATTATGACAGCGGTATCTGCAGGTTTTGCCTTCGCCATGAATGGCACCTTATCGAATTTCTTCGGTGGAGCCATGATTTTATCCTTTAAACCTTTCGAGGTTGGCGATTTCATTACCGCTTCAAGCTTTTCGGGTACTGTAAAGGAAATCCAAATCTTTTTCACCGTTCTGACCACACCCGACAACAAAACGATCCTCATACCCAATGGAGGTTTATCGAATAACCCGTTGATCAATTTTAGTAAAGAAACCACCCGCCGTGTAGATTGGGTTTTTGGGATTTCATATGGAAATAGCTATGATGATGCCAAGGCGATGATTTTGGGATTTTTAAGCACCGATTCAAGAATTCTTAAAGATCCCGAACCGTTTGTTGGACTGGGCGAAATGGGCGACAGCTCTGTCAATATTACCGTGCGTGCCTGGGTAGATCCGGCTGTATATTGGGATGTTTTTTTCGATATGAATGAAAAATTTTATAAAGAAGCCGGAAAATACGGTCTTTCAATACCCTTCCCGCAATTGGATGTACATTTGGATAAATAAATCAAACCTCATAACACTACGATCATGATAAAACGATTACTTGCCATCTTTCTTTTTATTGGTTCCGTTCTTACCACTACCGCTCAAAGCTCAAAGTCGTATGTAACCTCAGGTGGCGAAATGATTTTTTCACTGGCGACCATTGATAACGCCGGCGTTACTAACGGGAATATCCTTCGGTGGTCGCCGGCTTTTAACCTACAGGTGTTTGGTAATTATGATTTTAATAGCCATGTTGGGTTCATTTATGGAGGTGCACTGCGAAATGTAGGGTTTATTTATGAAGACCCCAACAACAGTGGTGTCAGAAAGAAATTCAGAAACTATGACATTGGCATTCCTGTTGGAATAAAAGTTGGGAATTTGCATAAACTCTTTGTATATGGAGGATATGAAATAGAATTCCCCATCAATTACAAGGAGAAAACCATTGTAAATGAGGAAAAAACGAAATTCAGCACATGGTTTAGCAGTCGGGTCCCGGCCTTGTATCATACGGTATTTATTGGCGTACAGTTTCCCTATGGTGTGAGTTTGAAGTTTAAATATTATCTGAGCGGGTTCTTCAATCAGAACTATACGCAAAACGACGGTGTTCAGCCATATAAGGGGCTCAAGGCCAATGTTTTTTACTTTTCTATAAGTACTTCCCTGTTTAAAGGCAACGATATTTATATGAAAGAGTATCGGCGTGAACAGCAGGTTTATTAATAAAAAAAGCGGGTTAAAACCCGCTTTTTTTAGGTCAATCCTTTTATCCGGGGAATACCGGCAATAAAATCTTTTAAGTAGTAAGGCTCAAAATAAGCCGTATCGGCAAACTTTCCTTCTCTAAAATACTTATCTGCAATTTCGGCTATCCATTTGGCTGATGGATAAAAATCGTCCAGAAATTTTGCGTTTAGACTGTGTTTTAATACCTCTTTACATTTGGCTGCACCATCGCCGGCAAAATATACCTCGTGCTTCGAGAGATAGTGGTTAAATGAAGTCTCGTCAACAATGGTGGCTTCTACCGGGTTGATGAGCATTAATTGCGAAGAAAAAACAGCATTGTAAACCTCCATGCGACGTGCATCAATCATGGGGCAAAAAAGAGGTTCGGCTGAAAAATCGATAGTAGCCACCATGCCCAAAGCCATGGCTTCAAGCGTCGAAACGGCAATAAGCGGGATTTCTAGTCCGTAACACAACCCTTTTGCCGTGGAAACACCTATACGCAAACCTGTATACGACCCCGGACCCTGGCTCACGGCTACTGCCTCCAAATCCGAAAAGGAGATACCAGCTTCATACAATGCCTGTTCGCACAACAGTGTAATCATTTCGGCATGTGAATTGGCGACCTGGGTTTCCTTTACAACGCTTGGTTGTTCATCGATGGAGATGGCCACCGAGCAAACGCGTGTAGAGGTTTCTATGCTGAGTATCTTTGCCAAGTATGAAGCGCTTAGTCTTTTTCCGATTTAAAAAGATCATCCAGAGGTACTTTTTCTACCTCATCGTTATTCTTCAGTGATTTAGAAACAGCCCGATAGGGTGCTGTGATTACCTCATCGCCCATTTGCAAACCTGTGAGTATTTCAATATAGGTGTTGTCCTGAATACCGGTTGTCACCTTTGTTAGTAAGGCTTTGCCATCTTTATACAGGAAAACATATTCATCCACCTGTTCTGGTTTTGAATTGGTGATTTTTTCGTCCTCCTCCTTGCCCTTGGTTTCTTCTCTTTTTTCACGGGCCGACTTCATTCGTCCTGTGCTGTCGGCACGCGTGGTAACGGCCTGAATGGGAACGGTGAGAATATTGGCCGCCGTTTGCGTTTCAATGTCCACAGTGGCTGACATTCCCGGACGGAAAGGTGAAGCAATGTAATTGTCGGGACGAACCAGGTCTTCGTATGATTGTTTTAACATTCTGATTTTTACATCAAAATTGGTGACCTGATCGGCACTCACACCGGTGGTATTGGCTGAAGTGGCAATTTCAGTTACCAATCCTTTAAATTTTCGGTTTAAATAAGCGTCTACTTCAATAACCGCTGTATCCATCAGGTTTACCCTTACGATGTCATTCTCATTTACCTCCACATTCACTTCCAGTGCATCCAGATTGGCAATGCGCATGATTTCCGTTCCGGCCGAAAACTGCGAAGCTCCCGTCACGCGTTCTCCCACTTCAATATTTAGTTTGGAAACCGTCCCGTCGTTGGGTGAGAAAATGGTTGTTCTGTCCAGGTTTTCTCTGGATTCTCTCAGGCTGGCTTCGGCACTGCTCACCTGAAACTGGCTCGACTTAAAGCTTTCCTTGGCAGCAGTAACATCGGCCCTGGCCACCTCAAATGCCGACTTGGCGGCATCAAAATCGGCTTGTGAAACTACCTCTTTTTCAAAAAGTGTTTTGGAACGGTCGAAATCGAGTGTGGCTTTATTAAATTGAGATTCGCTTTGAACCAACCGCGCCTTCGAATTGGCTTCGTTGGCTCTGGAAGTGTTCAGAGCTGCCTCTGTTTTTTGATAGGCTGAAATATAAATTTCAGGATCAATTTTCGCTAACTTTTGACCTTTTTCTACATATTCACCCTCTTTAACAAATAATTCTACTACTTCGCCCGAGATGTAAGGGCTTATTTTAATATCCTTGGCGGGCTGAATTTTGCCATTGGCAGCTACTGTCTCAACAATTTTTCTAAGTTCAACCTGTTCGGTTGCTACTTTTACGCTCCCCGAATTTTTTCCTTTTTTAATGGCCAGCACAACAATAATGGCCAGTACCACAACTAAAGCTATGCCTATCCAGATTTTATTTTTCTTTGTATTTGCCATTTTTAAACGTGGTTTAATATGATGAGGTTTCAACGGTAAAAGTACGATAATCTGATTAAATTTGATGCGCAGGGATTATTTCACTTTCACATTGGCGATATCATTCAAAGAAAGGGTTCTGCCCAAATAAAAGTCCAGAATTTTGGTTTTGAAGATGTAATCAAATTTTGAGGAAGCCAAATCAGATTCGGCGTTGGCGAGCTGAATTTTAGCCACATTGTAATCAGTTGAATTCACCATGCCTACATTAAATTTCTCCTCGGTATATTTAAAGGCTTCGTTAAAGGCGTCCACACTTTTTTTGCGAGCCAGATAGGTTTGATAGGCTGCAATGGCATCGGCATAGGAGGATTCTATGTTTTTACGAAGACGCAGTTTTTCAGATTGCAGGTTTAAATCAACTGTTTCCTGATACATTTTCGATTGGTTGATATTGGTAGTAACCTGATATCCATTGAAAATGGGGATGGATAACCCGATGAACAGGTTACCTGATCTGTTGTCTTTAAATTGTAGATCAAAGGATTTTGTGTCGCCAAATATGGGCGAATGTGTAAGTGTATCAGTTCCAATAATGGCAAGTATCTGGCGCGAAAAGCCTGTGCCGTACGAACCTGAAGCATAAAGTCTGGGACTACGCATTCCCTTTGCCATGGCCAAACTGCGTTCTGCACTTTGTACTTTATATTCTGCACTCTTGATTTCAGGCATGAGGGTCACCGATTTTTCGTAAATGGATTCAGCGGGCAGTAGGGTGGGGGTTCCAGTAATTTCAAGTTGAGGTTTTACAATGTCAAACTCTGTATTTGCCTCCAGGTCGAGTAGTTGCATCAAATCCAGATAAGCCAGCATCAGTTTGTTTTGCGCACTTACCAGATTGGCTTCTTCACTGGCTCCCTGGGCCTGAATGTCATAAAGGCTTCCACGTGCAACTGCCCCAGCCTCTACCTGCTTCGTGGTCCGGTTAACCTGATCCTTCGATGTTTCTACCTGGCGTTCCGCATTGTTTACCAATTCAATATTAAACAAAATTTGCAAATATCCGGCAGCAACATTCAACGACATGTCATTACGGATTTTATCCGAATCGTATTTAGCAGCTAAGTAGTCGAACTGGTTTTTACGTACGTTGTTTATTTGCTGTAAACCATTAAATAAAGTAAAATCCGAGCTTAATCCAAAACTTGTGTTATCGGTTTGTTCGGTTACATACAGGTTGGTTTGAGGATTAAGGCCTCTACCCCAGTTGTAGCTTTGCGACATATTACCATTTACCGAAGGCAATAGATTTAACTTGCTCTGAAGTAAATCTGCATCCGCTGATGCAACATTGATGATGCTTTTTTTAATCTCTATGTTGTTTTCGTATGCAAAATTGATACATTCTTCCAGGGTCCATTCTTTCTGGGCTAAAAGTTGGTTACCAGAGATAAACAGTAAAACTCCGAAAATCAGAGTCATCGTTTTTTTATTCATGCCTGTATTTTTAAATATCCAATTGTATGCACTAAAAATGTGCCACAAATATAAGTAATTGAATCCCAAATGGCTGTTTAATAAACGTTAAAAATTAACCCCAGTAGTTGTTCATTGCCCGACAGACTTTGTTCGTTAATGAACAGTCGGGGTTTTTTTTCACTCTTTTTATCCATATATAGGCCATTTGTATATATTTTAACGAAATTTGCCATATCCTATTTTAATAGTATGCAAAAATCTGTCATTTTATCTACTCTTTTAACCATTAAATGAAAAAATATTTTCTTCTGTCCCTTGTGTTCGGTTTTTTCGGTGGAATGAGCCTGGCTCAGTCCGTAGGCGACACCATCAACGCACTTCATTACAACATACATTTGGAGCATGTAAATACAAATGATCGTACTATTTCAGGATTTACTGAAATTACTTTTGTGACAAAATTGGCGGGATTAACACAGATACCCCTTGATTTGGAAGCGCTTGAAGTGGATTCGGTAGTTATTAATGATACCAGGTATTTCTTCTCTCAGGCCGAAAAAACAATGCATATTCTTTTCGCGAATCCACTGATCATGTTCGACACTATTTTGGCTAAAATCTATTATCATGGACAGCCCTTTCACGAAGATTGGGGCGGGTATCACTTTTCGGGCGATTATACATTTAACTTAGGAGTTGGATTTGTTTCGATACCCCACAACCTGGGGAAAACATGGTTTCCATGTGTAGATGATTTTACCGACCGCGCCACATATGATGTGTATACCACGCTGGAGAATGATTTGATGGCCACAGGTGGCGGCATCCTCACCGAAACCATTGATAACGGTGATGGAACTACAACGTGGCATTGGCAGATGGTTCATGAAATTCCAACCTATCTGGTATCAGTTGCCACCGGTGATTATCACGCTTATTATGATTCGTATCCTGGTTTGGCAGATACCATTCCCATTGAGGTATATACTCGTCCGGCAGATTCGGCCAAAGTGGCAGGAACATTCGTCAACCTACATTCCATCATGCATTTTTTTGAGTCGCATTTCGGCCCCTATCCTTTCGAAAAAATAGGATATACATCCACTGCTATCGGTGCCATGGAACATGCAGGCAATATTGCACTGCCTCATTTTGCCTTCACTGGCGGCACTTCTTATGAAGCGTTATATACCCACGAATTGTCGCATATGTGGTTTGGTGATGAAGTTACCTGTTCTACAGCAGAAGACATGTGGTTGAACGAAGGATGGGCCACGTTTTGCGAGCTGTATTACAAAGAAAGTTTATATAGCCACGAGAGTTTTTTAACCGCCATGCGAACGCTGCAAAAAGACGTTCTCTTGAAGGCACATGTCATCGATGGTGGATATTGGGCTTTAAATAATATCCCTCAGGACGTAACTTATGGAAAAACGGCCTACGATAAAGGAGGAACGGTGGTAAATGCATTGAGGACTTACCTGGGTGATTCCTTGTTTTTTGAGGCCACCACAGCCTATTTGAACCACTTTGCCTACCAGTCGGTTTCATCGGAACAAATGCGTGATTTTTTTACCTCTTATACCGGAATTGATATGTCGGGATTTTTTGATGCCTGGGTATTTACTCCCGGAACCCCACATTTTTCGATTGATTCGAGTAAAATTACCCCCTCCGGAAATGAATACCGGGTAGATATGTATCTGAAACAAAAATACAAAGGTGCCGATTTTCTGGCTCAGGAGGTAGTTGTTCAGGTGGGATTTATGAATGAACATTTTCAATTTCTGATTGATACCGTGCATTTTTCGGGAAGAACCGGACATTCTGTAAAGAACCTTGGTTTCCATCCAACGGCTGTGATGATGGATCCCTTTGAAACAGCTTGCGATGCCACCACCGATAATTTTAAGGTGTTCTCAGTCCCTCAGGAATATACTTTCCCCGACACGTATTTTAAACTCTACCTGGACGAAGGCACCGATTCATCCATGCTCAGGGTTACCCATCACTGGGTGGCTCCCGATAGTCTAAAAATGCTGGTGGAGGGGTTGCGGTTGTCGCCATACCGCTATTGGCAAACGGAAGGCTTTCTCCCGGAAGGGTTTAAAGCACGGGGAAGGTTTTATTATAGCCAGGGTGGTAACTTGGATGATGGATTAATCTTGTCAAGCAACGATTCAATAGTGTTGTTGTACCGTGCCAATCCCTCCGTCGACTGGCAAATAGTTCCACAGGAGATAGTTGGACCCTGGATGATAGGCTATATTTTTGTGAATGACCTCAAACTGGGCGAATATACCCTGGCCGTATGGGACAAAACACTCGTTTCAGTGCCGTCAAATCAGATGAAGCATCAAAATGAGGTGCTGGTTTATCCAAATCCGGCCCACGACCTGGTCAATTTTGTATTTCCTGTAAAAGGCAACTATAAAATCAGGATAACCGATGATTCAGGAAGGCAACTCGACCAGTTTTCATGTAACGCGCAACAGAACTCATGGAAGCCTCTTGGATATTACAAAGGAGTTATTGTTGCCTCGGTTTTTGATGGAGAAAAGCTGATTACCACAAAAAAAATTCTCCTTTTGTAATCATTTGTCATTAAAAAATACACTTCATTTCTTTCTGCGGAGATAGGTTTTTTTATTGAATCTTTCTAATTGATTATGCGATCATGTTCAGGTGATTTTTCAACCAAGCACCTGTCATTATTGATGTTTTACCGGGTTTTATCCTTCTAATCGCGTGCTATTTTAACTTTTTTCAAAAAAAAGCTGGCTAAGTAATTAAATAACAATATATTTGCCCATTAACTTTTTTAAAATTATACAATGAGTAAAGGAACAGTAAAATTCTTCAATGAATCAAAGGGATTTGGATTCATCAGTGAAGAAGGTAACAACAATGAACATTTCGTGCACATTTCCGGGTTAATTGATAAAATTCGTGAAGGTGATACCGTTGAGTTTGAATTGCAACAAGGTAAAAAAGGCCTCAATGCCGTTAATGTAAAAGTTATTTAAAGTTTAACTTGTTACCAAAAAAAAGTGGTGGCTCAATTGAGTTGTCACTTTTTTTGTTGTGTATGAATCAGATACCAAACTTTCAAGTCGTAAATTCCGGATCGGCAGCCAGATGATTTGCTCTCTGTTAACACTTACCGGTGTGCTTTAATAATTTATACCTTTGCCATTGGAGTATTGTATCCGGTAAATTTTTTGTTGAAATGGAAGAATTTGAAAATCATAAATATATAGAACCCACACGTGGATGTTGCATCAATAACAGTTGCGATAAACCACTTTCGGACCTAAACCAGCAGCGTTACTGCAAACTGGCCAGTAACAACTGGCTTACCGATTACCCAACAAATAAAGCTGTCAACGAGATTTTTGTTGCAGAGGTAAGGTTTAAAAATGGCCGTAAAGAATTTTTTAGCTACAACAGCGAAATGGAACTGAAAGAAGGGGAAATTGTGGCTGTTGAAGCAGCTCCGGGTCACGACATCGGTATTGTTTCGATGGTTGGTGAACTGGTTCGCCTGCAATTAACACGTAAGCGTGAAGAGGCGAAGAAACGCGAGATGAAACAGGTATTTCGCCACGCGCGGCCTGCCGATATCGAAAAATGGATGGAGGTAATTAAGCTGGAAGACACTACCATGCTGCAATCCAGAAGAATTACATCATCGCTTAAGCTGGACATGAAAATTAATGATGTAGAATACCAGGGTGATAAAACCAAGGCTATATTTTACTACACTGCCAGCGACCGGGTCGATTTCAGGGAGTTAATCCGTCACCTGGCAGAGGCTTTCAGGGTACGCATCGAGATGCGCCAGATTGGTGTCCGTCAGGAAGCCGCAAAGCTGGGAGGCATTGGGCCCTGTGGCCGTGAACTTTGTTGTGCCTCGTTTATGAGTAGTTTTAAAAGTGTATCCACAAATTCGGCACGTGTTCAGCAGCTTTCGCTGAACCCACAAAAATTAGCTGGTCAGTGCGGCAAACTGAAGTGCTGTCTCAACTACGAAGTAGATAATTATGTGGATTCCCTTAAAAGCTTTCCCGATCAGTCAACACCGCTGAATACGAAAAAGGGAAAAGCCTATCACATGAAAAGTGATGTGTTTAAAAAAATTATGTGGTATTGTTACGTTGGCGATTCCAATAATATGATGGCTATCAATATTGAGAAGGTGAAGGAAATCATGAAGATGAACCGAAATGGTAAACTTCCGGTCGATCTTGAAACGTATGCTGAAAAGAGTGAAGCGAAAGAACCGGCAGACATTGACCGGGTAAATGATATTTCAAGTTATATTTAGCACGGGGGGCCAGACAATAAAATTGTTTATTATTCATTATATTATTAATTGATTTCAGATGATTTATAAGGTTTTCAAACAATTTGTTGTTTTGCTATCGGGATGTATTTTGCTGATATCGTGCAGCAGCAATACCATTTTCGATCAGCAAGTGGTGATTCCTGATGGACGATGGTATAAAAATGAAGCCGTTAAATTTGAAGTAAATATTGCGGATACCCTTACACATTATGATTTTGATATCACCCTTCGGCATACTACCGACTACCGTTTTAGCAACCTTTACATTTTTTTAATTACCCGATTTCCGGAAGGTAAAACAAGTCGCGATACCATCGAGTTTAAACTTGCCGACCCTGCCGGAAAGTGGTTGGGTAATGGTTGGGGAAGTACGAGAGATAATGACATCAATTTAAAATCACAAATGCGGTTTCCTGAACCCGGATCATATCAATTTCTTATTCTGCAGGCAATGCGTACCGATACCCTGAAAGGGATAACTGATGTGGGATTGAGATTAACCGAATTTGTACAATAAAGGATCAATTGAATACTGACAATGATTTGGAATAAGAAACACTAGTATGGCACAGGACAAACCCGAAAAGAAAAAGTTGTTTAATTATTTGGTTAAATTTTGGTTGATATGGTTCATGGCCGTCATCATCACCTTTGTTTTTTTTATCGGCATTGTGGATGAGTGGTTTGGTTCGATGCCCACCTTCGAAGAACTGGAAAACCCGGAGAGCAACCTGGCTTCCGAAGTGTATTCTTCTGATGGCGTGCTGCTGGGAACCTATTTCATCGAAAACCGGTCCAATGTCAATTACCGGGATATAAGCCCCAATTTAATTAATGCCCTGGTGGCCATTGAAGATGTACGCTTTGAAAAACATTCCGGAATTGATGAACGCGCACTTTTGCGCGTGGCCTATGGCGTGGCCATTGGCAACAGCAAGGGTGGCGGAAGTACACTCACACAGCAGTTGGCCAAAAACTTGTTTCCTCGCGGACAACTTAATAAACTTCAGCTGGTTATCCGAAAATTCCAGGAATGGATTACCGCCATCAAACTTGAGCGGTATTATTCTAAACAGGAGATCGCCGCCATGTACCTGAATACCGTTTTTTTCGGTCACAATGCTTATGGAATCAAAGCCGCCACAGCAACCTATTTTGCCAAAGAACCTGATTCGCTAAACTTGCAGGAATCGGCCCTGATGGCCGGTATTGTAAATGCACCCTCACGTTACAGCCCTATAAGCCATCCTGATGCATCCATGAGCCGACGGAACCTGGTACTCGACCAGATGGCTAAATATGGTTTTATATCCGAAGAAGTATGCGATTCGATAAAACAGTTGCCCCTTGGCGTTTCACGATATGCCCAAATGGACCACAATCAGGGGTTGGCCCGCTATTTTCGTGAATACCTGCGCGGTAAGTTGCGTACCTGGTGTGCCGAACATACAAAACCCGATGGTAGCCCTTACAACTTGTACAAAGACGGACTGAAAATCTACACCACCATCGACTCGAAGATGCAGCGATATGCAGAAGAGGCGGTAACAGAACATCTGGCCAATGACCTGCAACCTGCATTTTATGAGCATTGGAAAGGATATACCTTTGCACCCTTTGCCTTCGAGCAGAATGAGGCAAAAAATGAGGTGAACCACATTATGAATCAGGCTGTTAAAAGAAGCGAACGGTATCGGCTGATGAAAAATGGCGGAATTCCTGAAGATTCGATCATGCTGGCATTTAACACTCCTGCTGAAATGCAGGTGTTTAGCTGGGCCGGTGATATTGATACTGTAATGACCCCGTTGGATTCTATCCGTTATTATAAATTTTTTCTACAGGCTGGTTTGATGTCTATGGAGTCGCAGACCGGTTTTGTACGGGCCTATGTAGGTGGTAACGACTTCAGGTATTTTAAATTCGATCATGTAACACAGGGAAAAAGGCAGGTGGGATCTACATTTAAGCCATTTTTATACACCCTGGCCATGCAGGAAGGTGAATATTCGCCTTGTTATAAGGTTTCTAATATTCAATACAGCGTTGAGCTCTATGATGGTACTTTCTGGTCGCCAAGAAATTCAAGTGATGAACGTATAGGGGAAGAAGTTACCCTGAAATGGGCCTTGGCCAATTCAAATAACTGGATTTCTGCTTATCTGATCAACCGGTTTTCTCCCCAGTCGGTGGTAAATATGGCCCATAAGATGGGCGTTACTTCCGATATTCCGGCTGTACCCTCCATAGCACTGGGTTCGCCTGATTTATCACTTTATGAAATGGTGGGAGCTATGAATACCTTTGCTGACAAAGGTGTGTATGTAGAACCTGTGTTCTTTACGGCCATTGAAGATCATAACGGCAATACACTGGAGCGTTTTGTACCCCGTAAAACAGAAGCCATGGACGAGGTAACCGCCTACAAGATGTTACGTTTGATGGAAGGTGTGGTAGAAACAGGAACGGGGATACGATTGCGATACAGATATGGCTTCGATAATCCAATCGCCGGTAAAACCGGCACTACACAAAACCAGTCGGATGGTTGGTTTATGGGCATCACTCCCGACCTAACCACCGGAATTTGGGTGGGTGCCGACGACAGAAGTGTACATTTCAGAAGCATCAGCCTGGGGCAAGGTGCCAATATGGCTTTGCCTATCTGGGCATTATACATGAAGAAGGTCTATGCTGATCCATCACTCGGAATCAGCCAGGGAGAGTTTGAAAAACCACTGAAAGATATCAGCATTGAATTCGATTGCGAGAAATATGAACGTGATCAGAAAAATTCATCGGGGTACAAATCCGATACAGATGAGTTTTAGGGGGGGGTAAGAGTTCGAACAATAGTTTAGTGTTCGTTTCTCATTTGCTAAATGCGTACCAGAGAAAATTTTTCTGTTCTCACCTACCCACCATATTCTCCTGAAACACCTCCCAAACCGCCAGCACCGTTTCCGCATTTGCTTTTAATTGTGGATTTTTGGTGGTTTGCATTTTTTTAATTTCATCGATGCAGTACTTTGGCAAATCCAAATCCCACAGCAACACCATGGCCGCCAGGCGCAGGTACTCGTTTTGTTTTTCGGCATTGTACAGGCTGATGGGCTCGGTGGCCAGGTAATCCCTGATGCTTGCCTGACTTTCTCCCATGTATTTGCCCGTAACCGGAGTAGGTTGCTGGTTCATATGTAACTGAACCAGATTACGGGGATACATCAGGGGCATCAGCCTTACATCCATGCTCTGTCGCACGTTGGTAACGGAGTAAACAATTTTACCATCGTTAAACGCTGCATTGGCGTATGGAGTGAGCCAATCAGTGGGGTTTTGTTGTTGTGCGACCAACCAAGAGGAAACTAAAAAAAACAGACTAAAAATGCTGATTATCTTTTTCATGTGGTATTGAATTATTATCATTTCTTATTTCCTTTTTTTTTGAACGCCGAACTGCCTCCGGCAGTCAAGCCACCGATCAACAGCCTGTCCGCCTGCGGCGTGAAACGCCGATTGCTGAAGTGGAATCTTACTTCTAAAATCAAAATTCCACGCTAGAGGCGGGCAGGCGTTAATCGATATTCGATATTCATTTTCATTTCTTCACCACAAACTTTGCACTTCCAGAGCCGCTCGTGCGACTGCTCACCACGGCAATATATAGTCCATCGGGCCAGGTGGCCACCGTGGTGGTTATTGCAGTTTGCCCATTGTCAAGAGCCTGCTCAAAAACCCGGTTGCCGTTGATACCAAACACCTGAATCACAACACCCTTGTGATAGGCCGTGTTTTCCATTTCAAACCTGACGCTGCCCGTTGCCGGGTTGGGCGAAACGCGGAGGGGTATTGTTTTTATGGATGTATGGTACCCCTCTGGTGTTGGCACTTCTTCAATCCCTGTAATCACATTACAGCCATTTAAATAAATGGTGTCCGAAACTATGGGATGGTCGCAAAGGCTGTCGTACACGTGGGTGGTGGTGTCGTAATCTGCTTGAGATAGATCGGAATTTAGTTTGTAGATGAGGATGTCGTTGTTATTGGGTGGAATCTCCATAAGGCTTGAAGTAAACAAAAAAGTCAAATCAGATGTTTTTATAATATCAGGCGAGTCTCCAATGGTATTAATGTGTGTAATTGCAGTAATTACTGAAAAGTTATTTTCGACAAGTAGTTCACCAACAGGGTTAACCGTATTATCCGAGCCGAAAGTACCGGTAATTATTTGTGTGCTATCAGTAGCCGATATTAATCCGTGTCCTAAATTATCGTTAATATCGCTTCCGATAGCAGTATTCGGGATGCCCCAATAAGCAGTTTCATCACCCTGACTATCAAAATCCATGATCAATGTATTCCGTTCTCCTGAGTAAACAGAAGGATAGTAAGACCCTACCCCAGTATTAACTCCATTTTTTTCTTCAACCTTTAACTTGGAAGCCCATCCAACAATGGAATCTCTCACGCCATAAGGCAAAGTAAACACCTCATTATAAGCGCTGTCAATACGAATAAAAAAAGGGCGTAAAACCAACAATGCCGGATTGTCTGGATAAGGATAGTAACAGTTGCCAACCGCAATAAAATAGTTATTAATATGGTAAAGTTTAAAAAGCAACCTGTCTCCATACAATGGGTCTGTGTTAAGAGAAGCATATGCCCTTTTCCAAAGAAAGTTTCCATCAGCATTATAACAAAATAAGTAATCCTGATTGGTGACATTACCGTCAATACGTTGCATAAATGCGAGAACGATAATATCTCCGTTGGGTAGCGTTACTGCATCTGCGAAATTTACTAAATCATACTCAGGATTAATAAACTTACTACACCAAACCAATTCACCACACTGGTTTAGCTTCATAACTAATGCCCCATTGCTAACAAAACCTGTAATAATTAACTCACCATCGCTATTTTCAGTAATTGAAGTTGTACCTATATAATCTCCCTGATTAATATATGTCTTCTCCCATAAAAGAGTGCCATTAACATCTGTTTTAACAATGTAAATCTTCCCATAATAAAGGTAATTTAACAGGCAAAAAGCATTATCGTAGGTTTTTACATTATCAATCGAAGTTTCGCTGATACCAGATTTACCAATAATATTTTCCCACCTTTGCTGCCCTGAGGACAGCAAAGGAAGGGAAACAAGTAGTAGGACGTTAAAAAGAATAGCTTTCATTGACTACATTTTTATAAACTTACCGGAATCTAATACACGGCCTTCTGACCACAAGCGAATTAAGTAAGTTCCAAGTTTATAGTTACGTAAATCAATTATCTTTTCACCCCATTCTCCGTTTAGAGTAAATACTTCTATATTCTGGCCGTCAATCGTTAATATCTCGACAATAATTTTGTGAGAATTGTAAGGCATTTTGTATTCTATTGTAAGGTATTCATCGGCGGGGTTGGGGTAGAGTCTGAGAAAATCAGATGATTCAAAAAATGAATTCCCAGAATTAGCCAGCTTTATCGGTATAGATTTAGTTGATACAGTATCAGGAAAAATATATGGCTCATTATAAACCAGCCCATCGGTAGCGATAAGCATATTGCGGCAATAGGCCTGTAATATTTCATTGGTATTCTGCATAATGGAATAGCTCATAACCTACCTGTTTTTATAAGATTCCAACAACGAGATTACCAGTTCCGCATTTTTCTTCACGATATTGTCCTTTGAAACGGCCAGTTTTTCCAACTCAGATGTGGCGTGGGCTTCCAGTTTGTTGTCCCAGATAATCAACAGCGCACAGAGTTTAATATAATCCATCTGTTCCAGGGTTGGTGTCATGCTGACCCATTCGGTTTCAACAAAGTTGCGTATTGCCTTTTGACTTTCCGCCATGTATCGGCCATTTACCGGGACATTCGTGTTGTTAAAACGAATCTGAAGCAGCCTTTTGTCGTACATTCTGGGCAATAGCCGATACTCAAAGTTCAGTTTTGCATTGCCAATGGTGTATTTCACCTTCCCATCTTCAAAATCAATGTCAGCGTAAGGAGTGAGTGGTTTTTTACTGTCGCTCTGCTGAGAGAAAACCAACAATGGAAATGTAACGATAATTAACAATAGAGTCTTCATTTTATCTTTATTTTATTCATTTAAACGCCGAACTGCCTTCGTGCCTACGGCAGATAAATCGGCAGTCAAGCCACCGTTTATCAACCTGCCGGGTTTTTTCCAACCCGGCAGGTTGAAATACGCTCGATATCCCTTTATTTCTTCACCACAAACTTTGCACTTCCCGAGCCACCCATGCTGCTACTTGCCACAACCAAATACAGCCCATCGGGCCAAGCAGCAACAGAGGGGGATATAGCAGACTGACCAGAGGCAAGGGGTTGCTCAAAAACCCGGTTTCCATTAATGCCGAACACCTGAACCATAATATTCTTGTGATAGGCCGTGTTCCCCATTTCAAACCTGACGCTGCCCGTTGCCGGGTTGGGCGAAATAGTGAGGAGTATTGTTTTTAGTGAAGCAAAGTATTCCTCTGGTGTTGGCACTTCTTCAATCCCTGTAATCACATTACAGCCATTTAAATAAATGGTGTCCGAAACGATGGGATGGTCGCAAAGGCTGTCGTACACGTGGATGGTGGTGTCAAATGCTGCTTGGGATAGGTCGGGGTTGAGTTTGTAGAGGAGGATGTCGGAATAATTGAGTTGATAAGTTAATTGAAATTTATTATCAATGTACTTATGCAGAGGCATGAAACCACCAGTTGTATTTTCATGGGATTGATACTGAAATATGTGTCCAACAGTATCCATAATCCATTCACCCAATGGGTTTTCCCACCCAGAATTTCCAAATTTTGCCGAAGCAAAATAAGAAGTATCATCTCTAGGTTCTAGATCTAAAAAGAAATTTTCCGTAACAGATTGGTTTATTTCACCATTATCAATTCCAATATAACTAGTTTCTATCCCATTTATATCAAAATTCAACAAAATTGAATTATAACTCCCAAATCCAAGTTTAGTATAACTCCCAAATCCATGAAAAATATTACCGTCAAATGAAACGACTCCTCTGGCATCACCAAGTATTGTATCACTCATACCATATGTCAACACCCATTCTTTATTGTAATTATTATCAGTTTTTACTATTAATGGTCTTAAGTACACTACATTAGGGTTGTCAGGATAAGCTGAATAGCAGTCACCAGTAATAATAACAAAATCATCAAAACTTTGCATTTGAAAAGGAAGGGGCAAATATAATGTTTCATACAATGAGAATGGATTAAACCATAAGAAGTTACCATCTTTGTCAAAAGACGTTATGGCAACATCATATTTATCACTAATGGTATATAACCAAGTTAGAGCAATAACGTCACCATTTTCGAGGAATACTGCATCGTGATACTCAACACTCTGATAATGATTAGTATTTTCAAAAAAATTGCACCATATAGGTTCTCCGCATGGATCCATCATTATAAGGATTGCTTTACCGTTTGCATTGCCTGACAGAAGAATTTCACCATTAGCATTCTGTTTTATTCTAATAATTGAAAGCCATGAGTTATGAAGCAATATAGTTTTATGCCAAAGAACCAAACCATTTCGATCAAGTTTAAAAACATGTGTATTTATGTCTTGAGTCTTAGCGGCAATTAGTAAACCACCATCATAGGAAAGACAAGAAGTAATTCCATAATAATCAAGGTTATTATCATTAAGAATTACCTCCCACCTTACCTGAGAAAAAGCGACAATTGAAAATACTGAAAAAGTTATTGATAAAAATATACATTTCATTTTTTAGTATTTTATAAACTTAATGCTTTGTAGTGTTTTACCACCATTTCTTAAACGGATAGTAAAAGAACCGCTTTTGTAGGTGCGCAGGTCGATTATTTTTTGCCCCCAATTTTTATCTAATTTCATCACCTCTATATTCAAGCCATTTGCGTTGAAAATCTCAATAATGCCATCTTTAAAAGAATATGGCAATTGGTATTCCACGGTAATATACTCCTTTGCCGGATTTGGATAGAGTCTGAGAAAATCAGAAGACTCCGAAACAAAGGTGTCATCATGGTCTTTTACATGTAATGATTTAGTTGATGCAGTATCAGGAAAAATATATGGTTCATTATAAACCAGCCCATCGGTAGCGATAAGCATATTGCGGCAATAGGCCTGTAATATTTCATTGGTATTCTGCATAATGGAATAGAGCAGAGTTTTTTGTGTGCTATCAACTTCTGTTGGTCTTTTACCCTGTGAGCTCAATTCCAATAATAATTCAAAATAGTCTTCATATCCGCTGTGTAAATCAGTTTGGTAGGTGGATAACTCGAAGCTATACGGAATTTGTGCAAGCATATTTAACACGCCTGCACTGTCACCCGAATAATAATTGCAGAAAGCTCGTTTATAATACGAATCCGGTGAATTAATTATTGAAAGGACCGTCTCAATGCTGTCGTTTATGTCAACAAGCATACTATCGCTCATGTACTTCCTTATGAGTCCGTTAACAGCATCTACCATATTTGAAGTATAGAATGCCTGTTTTGATTCCAGTATTTCTTTTGCGCCCATAATCGTATCATTGGCATAGAGGCTTGCCATTTCGCTCTTGCTTGGTGGATTGATGCGGGCATCCAGCGAGTTGAGCACATTTTCAGCTCTAACAGACTGTGGATTGGCTGTTAGCACTTCAGTGATTATTGAATTTGGCAGTACATCCTCTTTTTCAGCCGCACTTACCATAACGGTGTCACTTAAATAAGGTGAAGCAGCGAGCAGTTGATCCCTTAATTGCATGGTTTCAGGTGGCAGGCTGGTAGCTACATCCAGGGTTAACGCTGTGGTATTACCCTGATCAACCATAGTACTAAGTGAATCAGAATAAATTGCACTATTTAATTCATTATCTGCAATCAATGATAATAATTCTGATTTTGTTTTACCACCCAAGTTTGAAGGACAGCCCAAATCAGGACGCCAGTTTGTCAAATAATTATTGTAATTGAGATGAACTTTGGCTGTATCAACAAAGACGGGTTTAATCTTAAAATCACTACTTAATCCCCAATATGGCATATGATACCAAACATCTTCCCCCCGATTATCAAAATCACTGAAGCTCAATGTCCCCTGTTGGCTAAACAGATTACCTGCCGGTGCAGTGATTTCGTTAGTCTTATTCCCCTGATTTAATGCAATCCCATTTAGCTCACTGGGCTGTCCATCCCAGGTAACTGAAATATCCTGATAGTTATTCTCAAATACATTGCATTTGTACTGCAGGCCTTTTCCCAGGGTGTTGTAACTTCGGTTGTGGTTTTGTGCCACGGTGGCGAAAAGAAGTTTTGTAAAGGTGTTTTTGTAAACCAGGTTATCCTCCGGCCCCGAGTTGTTTACAACCAGCCCCACCGATGTATAACCATAAGGCAAACCCGAATTATAATTGGAAGAAAAGGTATTTTCTTCCACCTGGTATCCGGTACAATTGTCCAAATACAAGCCGGAGTAGAGGTCGCCGGGTAAACCTTCATAAAATATCCTGGCGTTAAATACGCAATTGGTCACGCTTACAAAGGTGGAGGCACCCATATAACATCCGGTTCGGTTTTTGTTAAAATCGGCCCGATCGATAATAATGGGTTTGTTGTTCAGGAAAATATCCCGGGTGGTAATTCCATAATACAGGTTATTAAAGGTATTGCGCTTTTCACTCATCGCCGCCCCAACTACCTTAAAACCCGATTGCGAAGCCGCAATGCCTACACCCCGCTTGTTGCCGGCAGCAAATGAAGGCGATACGTTGTTTTCGAACAGGTTGCCTTCAAACAGCACGCCCAACACTTCAGTTAACTGAACATGTGACCGGGGGGTGTCGTCAAAAAAGTAATAGGTGCTGTCGAAGGTAAACGTACAGTTTTTAAAATAGCTCTTGTTGTCCACGATGGCAAACCGGTATTCCACATGCGGATAAGGAAGTATTGCTATTGAAGAGGTGTTATTTTTAAAATGGGCATCTTCAGCTTGAATTACACCTCCTGTAAAATTCAGGTCAACGATGGAATACCCGGATTTGCCCACGGTAATGCCCTTTTTGGCATACTGTAGGGTAGCCTGGTTTTTAAGTATTACCCACCCCTGATTTATTGTATCCTGCACGGCGTTTGAATTGCCCCAAACCTCAATCCCATCCCATAAATCGGGACACGCGTTGGTAATGGTGCCGCCATCAACAATAAGTTTGGCTCCAGGTTCAACAATTATTTTACAATCGGCGGCCATTTTTAGGGTGCCATAAATAGTGTAAGTATTGCCTGTAGGCACGACAATGTTTCCGTAATAGTTTCTTGTAAAGGCTAATCCTATCGATTCGCCGGGTGCTGTATAATGTGTCCCTTCAACATTGCCACACCTGGGGGTGGAAGCGTACCATACACCACGACCATAGGTGCCGACATATACTTTTTTGTTGGAGGTCACTCTGATGTCTTTAGCTTCACAGTTGGGTAGGTTATTGGTGTAATCAATCCACGAATTGGTGCCGTTTATTTTGTAATACACACCTCGTTCGGTGGCTAACCAGGTTGCGTAATTATATTCCCGGTAAATAGAGTTGATGCTGCCTGCATCAAGGCCGTTGGTAATGTTATACCAAACGGGGTGGGCCGGATCGAGGGTGTTTACACTATAGATTTTACTACCTATGGAAACGAGTACTGAGTCGGTGTTGTTAGTGATTGCAATGGAAGAAATCGAGCCTGATAAAGGAGTGCTGTCGATTTTCACCCATTTATTGATGTCGTGACCCCCGCCATTAATCGACTTGTATAAATAATGAAAACCGGTAGGATCCTGTCGGGCACTGGCATAGATTTGATGCACACCGTTGCTTTTTCGCTTTGCCGCTACTTTCCAGGTACCTGATTTGGCACATCCGATTTGTTGTTCAAAGTCGGACCATTCATGCCAGGCAGAATTATAGTATTTTAGAACTTCTTTGGTTCCCGCAGCATATAAGGTGTCATTTATATTCACATAATAAGTATCCCAGTTGCCATACATTTGCAGGGTCGTGTTAGTAGTATCGCAAGAGGTATAGGTTCCCATAGAAAGCGCACTCTGGTTGGATTGATTAAATTTAAGCACCCTTCCTACCTGGGAGCTTAGGTAATACCAATTATCCGTTAAAATAATATTCTGATATCCATCGCCAGCCGATTTTTCCTGTATGTTCCAATCAATTCCATTTTCACTTCGGTAGGTATTGCTTCCGCAATCAAATTGCCCACTGGTCACAAATTCGTCGATATTAAATTGATCACTATAGGCATCAATATATTCAACGGTGGCAACTCCCATTCCGTAGTTTTTTGATTCCCAGAAAATGGTGGAGTCGTTAACAAACCGGCCTTTATATACCCCGCCATCAGTTCCTGCCCAAATGATTTGGTTGTTGTCTTCTACCCACAAAAAATGGGTATCATGGTGTGGAATATCGTTCTCAAATTCAATCCTTTTCAGCAACACGCTTGAATCGTTGCTTAAACCGTTGCTAAACCGAAATAATTGTTCAACATCACGACCTAAAATTTGCAATTTACCAATGCTGTCCGGCCGTATGGCCCAACCCAATTTTCTGCCATATCCATTAAAATTGGCCTGAGTAAAAAACTTGTGCCAGATGTTGTTGCTTATATCATAACGGTATATGGCCGTGTAATTATAAGCGCGCATGGAGACTACAGCGAATAAGAAATTGGAATTTACCTGAGGTATTTTCAATGAAATTCTCCTTAGTTCAGGGCGGGTTAATACCATGGTATCGTACGGAAAGGTGATTGTATCTATATCGAATATTTTTGAGTAAGCATTTGTACCGAGATTGTACTTAAAAATGCCCGTCCTGTTCGAACCTGATGCGAATATGATGTCAGGGTTGTTTACATCTTGTACCACATCATAAAATTGACCTCTTTTGAGCGTATCCCAGGTGGGAGTTTCACTGTTCGCATTTCTGGAGTGGTACAGTCCGGCTGTAGTAGTAACAATAAGATGGGTGCTATCTGTGTTGTTGGGAATTTCAATAATTTTTCGCATGTGATAGATAGGAGACCCCTGATCATCTTTATCCAGGCCAATATTTTTCCAGTTTTTTCCATTGTCATTGGTTCTCCACACGCCAATAGCTGTTTGCCAGGCTTTCTCACCGGAGAATCCTTCACCATTACCGGTACTCACATACCAGGTTGAGCTTGATTTGCTATCGATTAATATGCTGGAGACTCCTGACCGGGGTAGTCCTTTGTCTGTTCCAGCATTTACCCAGGTAGTTCCATCATTCGTGCTTCTGAATAATCCACCCACCGGTGAGCAGGCAAATACAGTTTTCCCCGTAATATCGTGCGGGTCTTTATAAATATAATGTATCTGGCCAGTACCCTCTGCTCCGGTTCCCGTCGCTGGCACATCATTCGGGCCTATTAAATGCCAGGTTGGTTCTGTATTGAGATTTTCAATTTGCTTGTAGCTATTGGTATAATCCAATAAATCTGATTGGTAATCAGCATAATCGAAATTTGAATTTAATTTTGGCGCCCAATATCGGTATCTTCTTTGGTACTGTGTGTAACCTGTACCCTGCATGCTGTCGGGGCCAAGTACTGCAACAATCGAATCGTAATAAGTTTTCTGTTGATTGGTTTCTGAAAGAAATTCCGATTGCGCATAGCTGAAAATACCACCTAAGATGAGTGCAAATGTGAAACAGATCTTAAGAAGGTATTCAAAACCTGTAAGTGTTATAAAATAAACAAGTTGAATTAGTTGAGTGGGGGGGGTGGGTCGGTAATGCATTTGTTTTCATTTTATTTTGTTTTTGTTTATAAAAAGGTAACCTAAATTGTTTTTGCCTGTGAGATACAAGGGGTTGTAAAGATATAAAAAAATCAGAATAACAAGAAACCTGACAAAAAAATTCTAACTTTTTTGGGGTTGGATTCCAAAGCCGGTAGATATCCTCGCTACCTCTACTTTCAAACAAGAACATGTGAGGAGAGTGTTGAAGTGTTTCTTACTTCAAACTTTTACCTATTATCAGGGTAATGTTTATCCAATACGTCAATCTTTTATTTGGCTTCTTCATATAACATCATTCCTTCTTTGGCCAATCCGTTGATGGTTGGGTTTAGCATGAATGAAGACATATGCCATTTAAAACCAAAACGGTCGCTGATTTCCGATTCCAGGGTCACCGCAGCCAGCGAATCGATGCCATAGTTAAGGATGTTGCTATCGGGATCAATGTCTTCTTTCCTGAATTGCTGATTCCTTACAATCCAGTTGGTTAGCCATTCCTTTAGAATTTCTTCCGTCGGAATTTCTTTTTTCGATGTCCCGGTTTGTTTGGGATGCTCTTTTTTCCACGAGGCAACAACCTCAAGCTCGTTGTTGAGGTATTCATACCTGGTTTGGCGACGTTGTATTTTACCACTTGAAGTGAGCGGGATGCTTCCGGTTTTTATCAGGATAACGGCTTGAACCTCAATTTCATGTTCTTCGGAAACAGATTTCCTAATGGCGGCAATCAAGGCATCGAAATCAGTATTTCTCATGGCTGTTCGTTCCAGCTCCTGCACAATTACAAGCACTTCCTGGTTGTTATGGGTGACCGGGAAGGCCGCACCACTGTTTTCGCGTAAGGCTGTATCTGTGTTTTGTACGGTAAACTCGATATCATTGGGATAATAATTGGCTCCCCTGATGATGATCAAATCCTTGAGCCGTCCGGTGACATACAGTTCACTTCCGTGGAAGAACCCCAAGTCGCCGGTACGCAAATACGGTCCGTCCTGGTTATTTATAAACGCATTAAAAGTACGTTGCGTTTCATCGGCTTTGTTCCAGTATCCTGCTGCCACCGTGGGGCCTTTTACCCAGATTTCCCCTATTTCGTCGGACGACGAAAGTTTAAAAGTATCAGGATTTACTATTTTCACCACTGTTTCCATCCAGGTATGCCCGCAACCGGCAATGGCAATGGATTTTTTTGAGTCGTTGCTAATCACGACCTTGTTTCTCGAAAGGGCTTCCTGATCCAGATCCAGGAATACAGGTTCTTCGTCCTGACTATTACCGGTAATGATAAGCGTAGTTTCAGCCATTCCATAACACGATAGCAGTTGTTTTGGCGAAACCCCGGAGCTTTTAAAATGGGCTGTAAACGATTGGCAGGTCGATTTACGAATGGGCTCTGAACCACTATAAAACACAGTCATACTGCTTAAATCCAGCTCAGCAGTTTCCTCTGAGGTAGTTTTCTGAACACAAAAATCATAGGTAAAATTAGGTCCACCTCCGGTTGTAGCCTTATATTTTTGAATTGCCTTTAGCCAGTTATAAGGACTTTTTAGAAAAGCCACAGGTGGCATACCGATGTTGATGCACCCTATATAAGCAGCCTGTAAAATTCCTCCGATCAGCCCCATATCATGAAATACAGGTAACCAATTCATGCCTATCGATTGTTTGTTTAGTCCAAAGGATTGACGAATATATTCTGAGTTGTATAAGAGATTTAATTGAGTGATCATCACTCCCTTAGGATGTCCTGTTGAACCAGAGGTATATTGTAACAAAGCAACGTCTTCAGCCTTGATTTTGGTGGGAGCAAATCGACTGCCGTCTTCTGGATTAATATCTTCATAAATAACCCATTTCATGTTCTGAAGCATCGGTTCTTCATGGAAGTTGCGTTCGATGTCGTTATAAATTTGACGGGTTAGCAGACAAATTTTCGCTTCAGCATCTCCAATAATGGAAAGCAGACGTTTTAGCCCCCTGTTTTTTCGGGGTGGATAAGCAGGAACGGCAATCATTCCACTGTAAAAACACCCGAACAATGAAGCTACATAAGTTAACCCCGGAGGAAACAGCATCAGTACCCGATCACCTTTTTTGCCATTTTGTTGAAGTGCAGCCCCCACTGCTTTTGCCCGGGCTGACAAGGCTGCATAGGTAAATACCTCCGATTCGTTGACGCCATCTTCCAGAAACCTGTAAACCACATGATCAGGTGTTTCCAATGTTCGTTTTATAACTACCTCCAGGTAGGTGTTCGATTGTTGAACGATGGGATCATCAAAATCCCTTAAGAAATCGTGCATGTGATTTGGTTTGGAAAAATGCAAAAGTAACTTTTTGAGCGTGTATTTTCTTTTTTGGCTCACAGAATTCCAATTATCTTTGTCAAAAAAAAAGGATCCTCATGGAAAAAGTGATTGGTTACCGCAATAAGCAGGTTGTTTACAATACCATTGGCACAGGAAAAACGGTGGTGCTGCTGCATGGCTTTTTGGAAAACCTGCATGTGTGGGATGGCGCATTGCCCTATCTGACGGATAATCATCGGGTGATTGCCATCGATTTGCCCGGCTTTGGTAAGTCGGATGTTATCACCGAAATACACAGCATGGAATTGATGGCAGACGTGGTAAAGCATGTGCTGGATGCAGAGCAGGTAGCATCCTGTTTACTGATTGGACATTCTATGGGTGGTTACGTGGGTGCGGCATTCGCAGAGAAATTCCCGGAAATGCTTTCGGGGCTGGTATTCTTTCATTCACATGCCGCTCCTGATAATGAAGATGGTAAACGAAATCGCAACAGGACCATAGAAGTGGTAAAAAATGACAAAAAAAATTATATTGCCTCCTTTATTCCCCTTATGTTTGCGGAAGAAAACATAGTTCGTTATCAAAAAGAAATTACACAGTTGCAACAAATGGCCCTGGAAACATCAGCCGAAGGTGTAATAGCTGCCCTGGCAGGAATGCGCGATCGCAAAGATCAGCAACCCACCTTGTCAGCATTAAATGTACCTGTGATGTTTATTATCGGAAAGCAGGATTCACGGATTTCCATGGATAAAATAATGCCCCAGATTTCACTTCCTCAGCACAGCGAAATACTGATTCTGGAAGGGGTTGGACACATGGGGATGATTGAAGAGGGCGAGAAAACTTTGATGGCTCTCCAAAGTTTTGTAACGCGTGTAAGTAATTAATTTGCCATGGAAAAAAAAAGATTGAAAAATGCTGTTAATCCACTGGATGCAATTGCAATGCGGAAAAAACAGCAATATATTTTTAAATGGATTTTAGTCATTCTGACTGTTTTGCTCTACTATAATACGGTGTTTAATTATTTCTCGCTCGACGATAACTATATCAACATCAGCAACGAGCAAAATGTGCAGGGGATCAAAGCCATACCAGAAATATTTTCGACCCTGTATTCCGACAATGGAGAACAAGCATACGGTTACCGGGCTCTTACACGGGCTACGTTCGCTTTGGAGTACCAGTTTACCGCTGATAGCCCTTACAATCCTTATATCAGCCATTTTATAAACCTGTTGCTTTATATTCTGGCGGTGCTGATTTTGTTTAAAGTACTCAACCGATTGCTCAGGGACTACAATCCCTGGTTTGTTTTTTTGGCGGTGGGACTGTTTGTTGCGCATCCTACGCATACCGAGGTGGTGGCAAGCATTAAAAACAGGGATATTCTGTTGCACTTTATTTTTGCTTTCCTGGCTATCTGGCAATTTGTAAGGTGGATCGACATGAATAAAACCAGGCATTTGCTACTGGGGTTGTTATATTATTTGTTGGCGCTTATTTCAAAAGAAACAGCCATCGTGGAACTGGCCATTTTCCCGTTGGTACTTTACTTTTTTACGGATATCAGCAAATCTAAACTCATTGGTATTGTGGGAATTACGCTGGGTTTAATTGTACTGGTGTTTGGTTTACGGATGTTGCTCCTGCCAACCACAAATCGGGTGTATTTAATGATGGAAAACCCCCTGGTTTATGAAACCGACTTTTTTAAACGCATTGCAACAGGATTTTATGGGTTAGGATTTTATCTGAAGCTGTTACTTATACCTTTCCCATTGTTGTATTATTATGGGTACAATATGATTCCCGTGGTGGGATTTAATAACATTTGGGTATTGATTTCTGTAGTCATTTATGTAGGCTTATTCATTGTAGCCATGATGCGTATCAGAGAGAAGAAGTTCATTTCGTTTCTGATTTTGTTCTTTCTGGTTCACATGTCGATGTATGCCAATTTTATAATGCCTGTACCGGGAATAGTAGCTGATCGGTTTGTCTTTTTCTCTTCCATCTCATTTACTCTGGCCCTTGTATGGGGATTGTTCCTATTGTTCAAGGTACAACCCAATCAGGGATTCATTTTATTTGAAAAGCGTACGGGAATTGTACTGATCGTTTTGTTGATTCTAATTCCTTATGGTTATTATGTACATCAACGAAATAAACAGTGGAAAACCTATTCATCACTCCTTGAAGCTGATATGAATCGACTCCATAATTCGGTGAAAGCCAACAACCTGTTAGCATCCGATATCCTCACACGTGTAAATGCTGAACTGGCAAAACCTGTTAATCCCTATAAGTTTATTGTTAAACTAATCGACAAAGCTGAACACTACTATGTTCGGGCCATCCAGCTCGATTCCACGCATGTAGCTTCCATCAACAGTTTGGGAGTGATAAATTCCAGGATACATGGAAATCAGGCGCTTATACGTGAGATAGGATATGAAAAGCAGGGTCAATCGGAAGAAGCAAAGAAGGCCCATCAGGAAAGTGTGGTGTACTTTAACAAAGCCATCGGCTACTTCCACGACGCACTAAAATATGATCCTAAAAATGGCATCTCCTTTTATAATCTGGGAAACACCTATGAACTGATACAGGAGTATGACTCTGCCAGAGCGTATTATCAAAAGGAAATCGATGCAGACGGACCCACAGCAGTAAGTATGTCCAGGCTTTCAAATGTCCTGTACAAGTTGGGTGATGTAGAGGCAGCATTGAATAAAAACAGGGAAATCATCAGTTTGTTTCCCGATAGTTTTCAACCTTATATTAACCTGGGTAACTATGCTTTTATGGCCAATGATACCGAAACCATGCTCTCCAACTTTACAAAAGCGGTGAAATTGGGTGCCGGCCCGGAAGTCTCCAAATTTTTATCCTCCTATTACAACAGTATCGGGGATACCCATTCGGCCAACTATTACCAGGGAATTGCTAATCAGGCTGGAAAAAACCCGAATAAGAAATGAAACATTCACATATAGAACATATTGCCTGTTATTACCCGCATCACGTGTTAAGCAATGCGGATATCCAGAAAGAGTTTCCGGATTTTAAAATCCAGGAGATGACACGTCTTACCGGTGTATCAAGCCGGCATGTTACGGCCAGGAACGAAACCTCCGTGGACATGGGAGCCAAAGCCGTCGAAAGACTATTTGCCGAATATAATGTGGATGCCGATGAAATCGGATACCTCTTGTTTTGTTCGGCCGGTGGTGATTATATTACGCCACCATCTGCCTGTATTTTACACGACCGTGTTGATCTTCCTCCACACTGTGGTGCCATGGATTTTAACCAGGGTTGCACCGGATTTTTATATGGTTTAAGTCTGGCCGATAGCCTGATCGGTGCCGGACAAACCAAAAAAGTGCTACTGGTTACTTCCGAGGCCATCACAAAAACATTGCATCCATTGGATAAGGGAAACCGCACCATCTTTGGAGATGCCGCTGCCGCCACCCTGATCTCCGCCAGCAACTCGTCCCTGTTGTCGGGTGATTTTATTTTTGGAACCGACGGAAGCAAACACGAGCACATCATCATCCGCGAAGGACGCGAGCGTAACCCGCTATTCGACAACGATGGCAAGGATTTTATCGATAACCTTGGAAATATTCGCAATCACCGCAATTTCTATATGAATGGTTCTGAGGTTTTTAATTTTACGGTTTCAAAAGCACCTGAACTGGTAGATGGGTTGTTGTCGCGCTTTCAGATGGAATTCGACGACATTGATTTATTTGTCTTTCATCAGGCAAACCGCATTATTCTCGAATCCATCGGTAGAAAGCTGAAAATACCTGAAAGCAAATTGGTTATTGAGTTGAAAGATACCGGAAATACAGTTTCGTCTACCATACCTGTTGCGCTGAAAAAACTGGAGCAACGTGGATTGCTCAAGCGTGGTATGACACTGTTACTTGCCGGATTTGGCGTTGGATTTTCCTGGGGAGGGACTATTATAAAATATTAGGCGTTAAAGCTTTAAAGCTATCCGATCCAGCATTTCAACAATTAAATGCTTCATGCTGTCCTTGTAATGTGGATTAAACTGGCTGTTCACCCTGTTGGCGATGATATCACAAACCGTCAGCGCCCTGTGGCCCAACATGGATGAAATAACATAAAGAGCCGATGTTTCCATTTCAAAATTCGATACCCTGAATCCATTCCATTCAAATTGACTTGCTTTTGGGATGAAGGTTTTATCTAAAACAGCCAACCGCAATTCTCTTCCCTGTGGAGCATAAAATCCCGGAGCGGTCAGTGTGATGCCCTGTCGCCATCCAAATCCGAGTTTTTCAAGCAATTCGGGTGACGCTTCAATCCCGTAAGGCCGGGGCAGATAAGGGTCGGAGTTCATCTGTGTTATAAAACTTTTGGTCATTTCCATGTTGATGGTTTCGGGGCCTTTATGATAGAAGTAGGCGAGCCCATCCAATCCGATGGCCGCCGCTGAAACCAGAAATGAATCTACTACAGGAATGTCTTCCTGAAGTGCTCCCGAAGTACCAATGCGTATCAGATTCAGGGAAGTCAGTTGTTCCTTTGGCTTCAGATTTTCGATGTCTATATTAAACAATGCATCTATTTCGTTGATCACAATTTCGATGTTGTCCGGCCCCATTCCGGTGGACATTACACTAATTCGTTTTCCTTTGTAACTTCCTGTAAAAGTGACAATCTCGCGATTTTGCCGGTGTAATTCAATCTCGTCAAAAAAATTGGCCACAAGTTGTGCTCTGCCAGGATCGCCTACCAGGAGAATGGTTTCGGCCAGTTCTCCGGGATGAAGGTGGATATGATAAATGGAGCCGTCGATATTTCGTACAAGTTCAGAATGATTAATCTTCTTCATATTAAAGGGGGATCAAAAAAAGAAATAGTTAAGTTTGCAAATATAACGTTAAACCTTAGTCTTTATGCGAAATTTGCCTGAAACCATCCTTGTTCCCATTGATTTTAACGAACAATCGATATTTGCCATGCAACGGTCTTATGATTTTGCCCGATTTCTTGGGCTTGAAGTTGTACTATTGTATGTTTTTGAAAACCAGGATTATGCCGATGCTTTCTACACAAAGGAAGAATTGGTTGGTAAAATCAATAATCAACTGGAAAAAACTGCCCTTGAGCTGCACAAAAAAACCGGTTTAAGAGTCAGCACACAGCTGAAGATTGGAAAGGTATATTCCGAAATATTAAAAACAGCTAAGGAGATGAATGCCAGGTATATATTGATGGGAACCAACAGTGCTTCGGAAAATGTGCGCATGGATAAAAATCAGATCGGCAGCAATACTTCCAAAATTATCAGGCAGTCGCCCATCCCGGTGATCACGGTGAACGGCAAGGAGAAATTCGGTTTCTGCCACAACATCCTGTTGCCCCTTGATTTAACCAAGGAAACCAGACAAAAAGTGACTTATGCCGTTGAGATGGCCCGGCGTTTTGGGGCTGGCATCAAAGTGGTTTCGGTACTCTGGTCGAAAAAAGACAAAGACATTAAAATTGAGTTGTTAACGCAACTGGAACAAGTCCAGCGGTTTATAGAAGGTGAAAACATCAGGTGTACCAGCGAGCTGCTCGAATCGGATGGCGGTGAAAAAATGATGGTTCCCAGACTACTGCAATATGTTGAAGAACAAGGGGATGTAGACATTATTATGATTATGACCCAACAGGAAAATAAACTGATAGAGTTTTTTCTGGGGTCAGCTGCACAATCCATTATCCGCATGTCAAAAGTGGCCGTGATGTCGATTACGCCCTTTGAGTTGGGAACTTTTTCCTTGACTTATTAATTCCCATGCCTCACGTTTAACACACTAAACTGACAATATTTTGATCGGAATCATCGTTGATAGACTGTCAAATTATTATGAATCTTATTCACAAACGGTAACCCTCTATTATCATGATATATGCTGAAATCATCAGTATTGGCGATGAGTTGCTCATTGGCCAGGTTGTAAACACCAATGCCAGCTGGATGGCTGCAGAATTGAATAAAAATGGCATCGCGGTGGTGCAGGTAACGGCCATTGGCGATCAGCAGCAATCCATCCGGAATGCCATCGACGAAGCCCTGGGTAGGACACATATTGTGTTGATTACGGGAGGTCTTGGTCCAACCAAAGACGATATTACCAAAATGGCACTGGCCGCTTATTTCGATTCAAAGATAGTGTTTCATCAACCCACTTTTGAGCACATAGAAAAGTTGTTTGGTGTCAGGAATTATCCGCTTACCGATGTCAACCGGATTCAGGCCGAAGTACCCGAAAAATGTATTCCTTTGTTTAATACACATGGAACTGCCCCCGGTATGTGGTTTGAAAAAGACGGGAAAGTGGTGGTTTCGATGCCGGGCGTACCGTTTGAAATGAAAACGTTGGTTGTTGATGAAGTTATTCCGCGAATGAAGGAAAAATTTGCTTTGGGTTCGATTTATCATAAAACCATCATGACGCATGGAGTTGGCGAATCGGCACTGGCAGAGCGCATTAGTGAATGGGAATCGGCTTTGCCAATCGGAATAAAACTGGCCTATCTGCCCCAACCCGGAATTGTCAGGTTGCGGCTTTCGGTTTCGGGCGATCAGCTTGAAAATCTGCAAACAGCAGTTAATAATCAATGTTTAAAATTAGGAAAACTGATTCCGGATTTGATATTTGCTTACGATGATCGCCTGATGGAGGAAGTGGTGGGTGATTATTTGAAGAAAACCGGGCAAACATTGGCTGTTGCCGAAAGCTGTACCGGAGGTTATCTATCGCATCTTATTACCACCATTCCGGGAAGTTCGGCCTATTTTAACGGATCGGTGGTTAGCTATACAAATGCAGCCAAGACAGAAATGCTTGGCGTTCCCGAAGAAATAATCGTTAGCCATGGTGCAGTAAGTCAGGCAGTGGTAGAGGCGATGGCATTGGGTGCTTTAATGCGGTTTTCAACGGATTACGCTTTGGCTGTCAGCGGCATTGCCGGACCTGACGGTGGAACACCTGAGAAACCTGTTGGGACTGTTTGGATCGCTCTGGCGACTATGGATGGTGTGGTATCGAAGTTATTTCATTACGGTGAACACCGGGGCCGGAACATCCGCCGATCGGCTTTGTCGGCATTGAACATGCTGAGAATCAAATTAAAAGAAAAGTTGCCGAATGATCCACAATCATGTTAAATAAAAAAAGCCGGTTTAAACCGGCTTTTTTTTTAGAATTCTGCGCTCATTGTTTCCACCTTTCGGTCGATTTTTTTGAAAAGTCCCTGTAGCACTGTTCCCGGACCGACTTCGATAATTTTGTTGGCACCATCGGCCAGCATATTTTGCATGGTTTTGGTCCACCTGACGGGTGAAGTAAGTTGCTTTACCAGGTTGTTTTTAATGATCTCAGGATCGTTAACCGATTGTCCTGTAACATTTTGATATATCGGGCAAATTCCTTTGTTAAACTTTGTCAGGTTGATGGCTTCGCCAAGTTCGAGGCGTGCAGGTTCCATCAATGGAGAATGGAATGCACCACCAACTTTTAATATCAAGGCTCTTTTCGCTCCGGCTTCGGTACATTTTTCGATGGCCTTTTCAATGCCAGCAATAGAACCGGAAATTACCAATTGTCCCGGACTGTTATAATTGGCCGGAACCACCACTTCATGAATATTTCCACAAATCCTTTCCACCTCTTCATCACTTAACCCCAGGATGGCAGCCATGGTCGAAGGCTCAATTTCGCAGGCTTTTTGCATGGCGGCAGCTCTTTTTGCTACCAGCTTAAGTCCGTCCTCAAAGGTAAGCACGCCGTTGGCTACCAGAGCGCTAAACTCGCCCAGCGAGTGTCCCGCAACCATATCGGGTTTAAACTCATCACCCTTAACGGCGGCTAAAATTACCGAGTGTAGAAAAATGGCGGGTTGTGTAACATTGGTTTGTTTCAGATCATCTTCAGTTCCATCAAACATGATGTCGGTAATCTTGAACTTCAGGAGGCTGTTGGCCTTCTGAAACATTTCTTTGGCCCTGGGCGACTTTTCGTAAAGATCTTTACCCATACCGACATACTGTGCTCCCTGACCGGGAAAAACATACGCGTTCATAAAAAGTGGTTTATGTTTAAGTCTTTTATCAAATGGATTGGATGATTCTTCTATTTAAAAGTTGGATAATTTTCAATCAATTGATAATCATGATTTTTGATATTTAATAATGGAACTTTGTTGTTATTTTCTGTTGCCAAAAAACCGCAGCAAAAATAAGAATAAATTGATGAAATCGAGATATAAACTGAGGGCACCGAAAATGGTCATTTTGCGCATGCTTTCGCTGTCGGCAGTCACATTGTTGCCAATTCTTTTTAGTTTTTGAACATCATAGGCAGTAAGCCCTGTAAAAACGAGAACTCCGATAAAACTGATGATATAATCCATTTGTGAGCTTCTCATAAATACATTCACCACAGAGGCTATGATAATGCCTATCAACCCCATGAACATGATGCTGCCGAATTTTGTTAAATCAGTTTTAGTGGTATATCCCAGAATGGCCATAAAACCAAACATCCCGGTAGAAATAACGAAAGTTTTGGCGATGGATGGCAGTGTGTACATAAAGAAAATAAAGCTGAGGCTCATGCCCATCAGGATAGAGTATCCCACAAATACCATGAGCAATGTGGAGGCGGACATCCTGTTGATGCCTGCCGACATCAGCAATACCAGTGCCAGAGGGGCAAACATGACCACCCATCCTAAGATTGTCATGCTTCCGGTTTGAGCATCAAATAATAAGCCCATCAGCTGGGCACTACCGGCGAAAAGCCAGGAAGTAAGCGCGGTAATGGCCAGGGCGATTCCCATCCACATGAAAACACCCGACAGAAACGACTGCGTAACGGCAATGTTTTCCTCGCGTTGGCCAGTGTAGTTTATTGGATTGTATTGGTTCATTTTGATCAATTTTTCAGTTAAACGATAATTTTTAAAAATTAGTCTGGTTAGTTAGTTGTATTTATGGGTGATTTTTGAAATTTTAAAAGTTATGAAAATCGGGTTGATATCAGGCTGATAAATTCGGCCCTGGTTTCGGGTCGGTTAAAGGCTCCTGTAAAATCGCTGGTGGTGGTTACCGAATTTTGCTTTTGTACACCACGCATGGCCATACAGAGGTGTTTGGCTTCGATCACCACGGCAACGCCCAACGGATTCAGGGTGTTCTGAATGGCCTCTTTTATCTGGGTGGTCAACCGTTCCTGCACCTGTAACCTCCTTGAGTAGGCCTCCACCACACGTGCAATCTTGCTAAGCCCGGTGATGTATCCATTTGGAATATAGGCCACGTGGGCTTTGCCAATAAACGGGATCATATGGTGCTCGCACATGCTGAAAATTTCGATATCCTTAACGATAACCATTTCGCGGTAGTCTTCTTTAAATTTGGCTGAAAGCAGGATTTCTTCAGGGTTGTGATCGTATCCCTGAGTTAAAAACTGAATGGATTTGGCCACACGCATGGGTGTGTCGAGCAATCCTTCACGGGCAGGGTCTTCTCCTATCAGTTTTAAGATTTCATGATAATGGAATTCAAGTTTTTTTAAATTTCCCGGATTGAACTTTTCTATTTTTTCGTAACCCAGTAAATGTTTTATTTTTTCCATGGAAATGACATTATTGCCAATTGGCTGTTCAAAAAAGATGCCAGAACAAATTGGCAGGGTTGTTCAAGTTATTTAGGTTAGTTACCGCAATATTCTACAAAATTATTCTCCGACTCGGTAACTTTAACACAATGAAGATCAGAGCCTAATTGTTTAACATATGGTTCCAGGACTTCCCAGATACTTACTGCCAGATTTTCCGTTGAAGCCAATTTGTTTTGCATAAAATCAACTTCAAGATTGATGTTTTTATGATCGATTTTAGAAATTATTTCTCTTTGAATGAGGTTGCTCAACTGTTTTAGGTTGATTAAAAATCCGGTCTCAGGATTTATTTCTCCCTTGAGGGTAACAAACAGCTCATAATTGTGACCATGCCAGTTGGGATTTGAACACTTTCCAAAAACCTCTTCATTCATTTCATCGCTGAAATCTTCTCTGAAAAGCCGATGTGCTGCATTAAATCGTTCACGACGGGTGATGTATATCATGGGTATTTATTTAACGACAAAAATACATATTTTATAGGTCCTTAAAAGGCCATACGAATCAAACCCTCTATAGTAGTTCGGTGCAAAAATAATTAAACCCACAGGTATTGGGTCATTTTACAACTATTTACTATAAATTTGCTCTACTAACCAAAGCTAAGTATATCATGAATAAACTTGCGTTGTTTTTTTTTGTGTTTATAAGCTTCCAGATAAATGCTCAGACCACGGATCTGTTTGTTCCCGTTGACAGTGTTACCCAGTTAATTAAATTTCAAGGCGTTGTGGAGGAGGAAGGCGATCAGTATGAGCTATTTAAGCGTTGTATTTATTGGCTAAACGATTACTATAAAGATCCCGTAAGGGTAACCTCCGAACGCGACAAAGTGTCGGGCAAGATTATTGGTCATTCCCGTTTCCGGATTTATTTTTACGATAAGGACAGTGTAAAACACGTTGGCGGGATGATCAATTACACCTTTACCATCGAAATGAAAGACAACCGATACCGATATACCATCGACGAGCTGGTGTTAAAATCGCAAACCAATATTCCGGTTGAAAAATGGCTTGATAAAAATGATCCGGCCTACGACCCCAGGTGGGATAGCTATCTGAAGCAGATTGCCGATTATGTAAATAATTGGGGGAATATTTTGGAAGAGAAAATGAAACCCGAAAAAGAAAAAGTGGAAGATACCTGGTAACTCCGGGCGATGAAGAAAGTTTTTTGAAAATCTCTTATGCCAAGAAGAAGAAAACGTGATCTGATTATCAGGGGTTTTTCAAAACTCCTGAAAGAAGATAAGCTGAAGATTGTAGCCGAACTGATGGACAACCAGTTGGAAACCATTGAACTCCTCAAGAGTTTTTGGCACTCTGATCATAATAAGCAAAAAATATTTGACGAGTTTAGCGAAAACACCATTTCCAATTTCTATATCCCTTACGGAGTAGCACCCAACGTAATTATTAACGATATCAATTACCTTGTTCCGCTGGTTATCGAAGAAAGTTCAGTGGTGGCGGCAGCTTCTTCCAGTGCTCGATTTTGGTCGGAACATGGTGGTTTTCATGCTGAGGTAACAGATGTGGAAAAAATCGGTCAGGTTCACTTTTTGTGGAAAGGAAAAAAGAAACGGCTGTTTGCCGTTCTCGACGAATTGTATCTGAAATTGCGTGAGGCAGCCAAACACCTTACGGTGAATATGGAGTCGAGAGGAGGGGGGATTGTTGGTTTTGAGCTGGTAGATCTTACCCGTCAGATCGACCACTATTATCAGCTCAGGGTAGCTTTTAACACGGTGGATTCCATGGGGGCCAACTTTATTAATTCGTGTCTGGAGGAGTTTGCGCAGGAAATGCAGCATTTTTTTAAGGAGCAGGAATCGTTTAAAACGGATGAACGCGAATGTGAAATTGTGATGTCCATCCTGTCGAATTATACCCCCAACTGTTTGGCAAAAGCCTGGGTAGAATGTCCATTTTCTGATTTGGATGACTTGGATGAAAGCCTTACTGGTGAGCAGTTTGCAAAGAAATTTGAGCTGGCGGTACATATAGCCGAAATTGATGTTTTCAGGGCCACCACGCACAATAAAGGTGTATTTAATGGCATCGATGCCGTGGCCATTGCCACAGGAAACGATTTCAGGGCCATCGAAGCTGCGGGACATGCCTATGCTTCCAGAGGAGGGCAATACAAGAGTCTTACAACAGTGGATTTATCGAAAGGTTTTTTCAGGTATGAACTTACCTTGCCCATGGCACTTGGAACTGTGGGCGGATTAACTTCGTTGCACCCCCTGGCAAAGCATTCTTTAAAAATGCTGGGTAATCCAACCGCCAGGGAATTGATGATGATTGCTGCATCGGTTGGATTGGCCAACAACTTCGCCGCTGTACGATCGTTGGTAACCAAAGGGATACAGATTGGTCATATGAAAATGCATCTGCTCAACATCTTAAACCATTTTGAAGCCACCAACCAGGAAAAGGAAAAAGCAGTGGCCTACTTCATCGACAACAAGGTTACTTTTTCAAATGTCAGTCAGTTTATGGCTAACCTGCGCAATAGCTAATGAGCATTCAGAAGAATTTTAAGGCCAATGGAAAATTGCTGTTAACAGGCGAATACCTGGTGATGGAAGGCGCACAGGCACTGGCGTTGCCACTCGTGAAAGGTCAGCAAATGCAGGTAAACTCCAACACGGAGGAATTGTTGAACTGGGAAGCCTGGTCGCCAGACGGGTTGTGGTTTAAATCTTCCTTCGCACTTCCTGAAATATCAATTGTTTCGACTTCTGACCATCTCCTGGCAAAAAAACTAAAGGAAATATTGACTGAAGCATTAAAACAGACTTTCTTCAAAAAAAACCGGGGGTTTGATATCAAAACCATCCTCGATTTTAATCCGGCCTTTGGATTTGGTTCTAGTGCCACGTTGGTTGCTTTGTTAGCACAATGGCTGGGTTTGGATGCGTTTGGGTTGCATCACAAAATATTTGGCGGATCGGGTTACGACATCGCTTGTGCAACAGCTTCCGGCCCCATTATCTATTCCATTGAAAAAGGGGTTCCAAAAACTCAACCCATCGACTTTTTCCCCTCTTTTCACCATCAGCTATATTTTGTTTATTTGGGAAGCAAACAACACTCTGCAAGAGAAATTGCCAGGTTTAAGGATATTTCAAAGGTAAACTCATCGGATATTGAACAAGTAAATCAATTAACTGAGATTGTTTGTAATGCCAACAGGCTGGAAGATTTTGAACGGGCTTTAAGGGCGCATGAAGCCTTGTTATCGGGCATTTTAAAAAGAACCACCATCCAGGAGGAACGGTTTCCGCTACATGAAGGAGTGGTAAAATCACTGGGAGCCTGGGGTGGCGATTTTGTGCTGGTCACAACAAAAAAGGAAAAGTCAGCCTTTGTTCAGGAAATGAAACAAGCTGGATACGAGGTGGTTTATTCTTTTGCAGATATGGTTTTATCGCATACATCCAAAAAATCTTAATTTCGCGCCATGCAAGGAAAAATGACCTGGGAGAGCCCATCGAATATCGCTTTGGTGAAATATTGGGGAAAATATGGTGACCAACTGCCACAAAATCCCTCCTTAAGTATGACGTTGCATAAAGCCTTAACTACTACTTCAATCCATTATAGCAACAATTATAACCAGGAGGAAGTAAAACTTTCATTTTTGTTCGACGACCAGCCAAATGCCGATTTCGAAAAAAGGCTTTTTCATTATTTGGTACGTCTGACCGATCGTTATCCGTTGATCTCCCGGCTCCGGTTGGAAGTTTCATCACGAAATACTTTCCCGCATTCATCGGGGATTGCTTCCTCCGCTTCTGCGTTTAGCGCATTGGCCCTAGGTTTGTTATCGGTTATTGAGGAGGTTTCGGGTGAGAAAAGAAATACAGATTCCTTCTTTCAGGAGGCATCCAACCTGGCCCGGATGGGCTCGGGAAGTGCTTCCCGATCGGTATACGGTGGCTACGTGGTTTGGGGCAAAACGGATGGTTTTCCGAAATACAGCAATTCGACAGCTCATCCGGTAACAACCGCTATACATCCGGTTTTTCAAGAAATGCACGATTCCATCCTGATTGTGAATGCCGCAACTAAAAAAGTAGGCTCAAGTGCCGGTCATGGCTTGATGAACACAAACCCGTTTGCCAAGGTGAGGTATCAACAGGCTGAGCAGCATGTAATTGAGATGCACCAGGTACTGACCAACGGCGATCTGGAACGGTTTATTCAGATTGTGGAGCAGGAAGCCCTCACCTTGCATGCCCTGATGATGGCTTCCCAACCGGGCTATCTGTTGTTGGAAGGAGGCACTTTGGCCATTATCGATCGCGTCAAGCAGTTTAGAAACGACACAAAAATTCCCCTGTGTTTTACGCTGGATGCCGGGCCCAACGTACATTTGCTGTATCCTGCATCGTATAAAGCAGAAATTGATGACCTGATTAAACGGGAATTGTTGTTATTTTGCACCTCCAATCACTTTCTGGATGATGGTATCGGGCATGGCCCGACAAAAGTAACGAATCAGGGATGACCGAAGAAAAAGCGTATTATTCAAAGCTGTTGTTGTTTGGCGAGTACAGTGTAATCTGCGATTCGATGGGCTTGACAGTGCCATTGAAAATGTTTACGGCCCATTGGCGGTTTAAAGAGGGTGGTCCAAAAACAAATAGTCCGGATTCAAATTTTGAACTGGGCCTGTTTTACAACTACTTAGCGGAATTACATGAAAAAGGTGATTTGCTTGCCGACCTCAACCTAAACTTGTTTGCCACCGAATTAAAAGATGGTTTGTATTTCGATTCAAAGATTCCCCAGGGCTTTGGTGTGGGGAGCTCCGGTGCTTTGTGTGCCGCCATTTATGAACGATATACGGCAACACCGGTGGATATTCATCCCGGAAATGAAGAGCAAATCATCGCCTTGAAGAATCAGTTGGCCCAGATGGAATGTTATTTTCATGGGGTAAGCTCTGGCCTCGATCCACTGCTTTGCTACCTTCAGCAGCCGTTGCTGATCAAAAACAAACAAGAAATTGGCTTTGCCCATGTACCCGATAATTTGCACTTTAACGATTTCTCGGTCTTTTTAATCAATACAGGTGTTATTGGCAAAACAGGTCCCCTGGTGAACCAATTTTTTGATCAATGCAGGCAACATCGTTTTTACAGTCGGTTTGTAAATCAATTGATACCTGCTAATAACCAATGTATTAAAGCCATCGTTGAGGGTGATACTGATTTGTTGTTTGAGAACCTGGCTCTGCTATCTGGTTTTTTTTATGAACATTTTACACCCATGATTCCTGAGTCGTTCAGGCCTGCCTGGCAAAATGGATTGAAAACAGGTGATTATTTCCTTAAACTTTGTGGCTCGGGTGGTGGAGGATTTCTACTGGGGTTTACTAAAAACATTTCTGCTGTAAAGCAGTATTTTGGTTCCACCGGAAACGATTTAATCATGTTATAGTCGTCAGGCACCACCTACCGATTTAATGTAATCAGTAACACCATTTCCATAATTATCTATTATTTTTGCTGTCAACTTAAATGCTTTACCATGTCAAAAACTCAAACTTACTCCCTTAGCGGTAAAATACTTGATTTACATAACCAGAAAATAATTGAAGGAACCGTCCATGTTGAAAACGGTAAAATCAAATCCATAGTTCCCGGAATAGTTAGCACCGATCAGGTGATTCTACCAGGATTAATTGATGCGCATATCCACATCGAAAGTTCTATGCTGATCCCGTCTGAATTTGCCAAATTGGCCGTGGTGCATGGAACCGTTGCAACGGTTTCCGATCCCCATGAAATTGCAAATGTCCTGGGTATCGATGGAATTAAGTATATGATTGCCAATGGTAACCGGGTTCCATTCAAATTTTATTTTGGAGCTTCTGCCTGTGTTCCGGCCACTCCTTTCGAAACTGCCGGCTTTCAGTTTAAAAGCACTGAAATTGAAGAGTTACTGGGCATGAAGGAAATTAAATACCTTTCGGAGATGATGAATTTCCCGGGTGTAATCAACCGCGATGCCTGGGAAATGGAGAAAATTGCCATCGCCCAAAGGCACAATAAACCTGTGGATGGCCATGCTCCGGGCGTAAAAGGTGAAAATGCCATGAAATATGCTTCGGCCGGTGTTACCACCGATCATGAGTGTTTTACCATGGAAGAAGCCCTCGACAAGATAAAATATGGCATGAAAATCCAAATCAGGGAAGGCAGTGCTGCCAAAAACTTTGAAGCCCTGGTCGACCTGCTTAAAGACCATGCCGATGAAGTGCTGTTTTGTTCCGACGATAAACATCCGGATGATTTGGTAAAAGGACACATCAACCAAATGGTGGTGCGGGCTATTGGCAAAGGATACGATCCGTTGAAAGTGCTCAGAAGTGTTATCCTGAATCCAATCAAACATTATGGATTAGAGGTAGGCACACTGCAAATTGGCGATCCAGCCGATATGATTGTGGTAGACAATCTGGAAGATTTTAATGTAAAACAAACTTACATCAACGGGCAACTGGTGGCCGATAATGGGAAATCGCTCATCGATTCAGTTTACGAAGACCAACCCAATAACTTTGATGCTGAACCTATTCTGGCCGACGACTTGCGGATTGTGCCCAAAGGGGGAAAACTACAGGTGATTGAAGCCTATGACGGCCAGTTGATTACGGGAACCCTGTTTGAGCAACCCAAAGTAGTTGATAACAACGTGGTGAGCGATACAGAAAGAGATGTATTGAAGATGGTAGTATTAAATCGCTATGAGCGGAAAGCAAAACCCGCCATCGCCTTTATAAAAAACTTTAACCTGAAGGAGGGTGCTATCGCCTCCAGTGTGGCCCACGATAGCCACAACATTGTAGCGGTGGGAACCTCCGACGAATATATTGCGCGGGCTATAAATCAGGTAATTGCAGAAAAGGGCGGCGTTGCCGTGGTGAACAAGCGTGTTGCAAATACCCTTCCGTTGCCGGTTGCAGGCTTAATGTCCACATGCGATGGGTACAAAGTTGCGCACCATTATTATCAAATCGATCAGGAAGTCCATAAAATGGGATCGACATTAAGAGCACCCTTTATGACGCTGTCGTTCATGGCTTTACTGGTAATACCCGAGCTTAAATTAAGCGACAAAGGCCTGTTTGATGGCAAGTCGTTTACCTTTACAGATTTGTTTGTCAACTAATTCTTATTTAGAACTGGTAAAAAATATGCATCTGAACAATATATGTATCTTAATGTTTGTTTACCAGATTGGATAGTAATATTTTTGTAAAAATTTTTAGAATGTATACAGTAGAGATCGACATACTAAAGTTGGAATCGGCAGCCAGCAAACTGAGGGCCATTTCACATCCCATGCGTATTGCCATGATCGATTTATTAGCTGATGGGAAAAAGTTGAGTGTAACTGAAATTTACGAACAACTCGATATTGAGCAGGCCACAGCCTCGCATCATTTAAACATATTGAAAAACAAAGGCGTACTTAACTCCAAGAGAGTTGGTAAAAAGATTTACTATTCATTGCGCAGCCTCATTCTGACCGAAATCATAGAATGCGTCAACAGGTGTAATGATTATTAGTAGGGAATCCTGTTTATTTCCTTTCTTTTTTTTATTGAAATCATGGCACTTCTGAGTGATGTCAAAAGTATTTTGTGATACGTTGCCTTGCCATTTCCAATCGGAGGATTTTCTCCGACCAAAGGCATAATCAGCAATTTGATGTTGATTACGGCCCTAAAATCAATTATTTTAGCTTAGGTTTGGTATTTTTTAAATAATGTTGGTTTTTCAGCATGACAGATCTTAAAATATACTACCTGCGACGTGTTAAACAGGGACAACTTAAGATTGCCATTTGGGCGGTGTTGATATTTGCAGCCTATTCCACCATTGCCTGGCGCATCAATTCTGCTGCACCATTGGCCTTCTGTGTTGCCACTTGGATTGTATTGATATTGTTTCATTTACGGTTTAATCTGCGGTTTTATCGCCGACTCAAAATGGTGGATAAACCATTTCCTTTGGCCTGGATTGCGATCCTGAAGAAGCATTCCCTGTTTTATAAAAAACTAAATTCCGATGAAAAGACGTTGTTCAACCAACGGGTTTCATTTTTTTTGTCGGAGAAAAAAATCGAAGGCATCGACACCACTGTTGACGATACCACCCGGTTATTGGTGGCAGCCAGTGCCATTATCCCGACTTTTGCATTTCCATTTTTTGAGTATCCCAACATCCATGAAGTATTAATTTATCCCAACTCGTTCGATACTGAATTTCAAACCGAACCTTTCGGTGAAAACGACCAAACTATCATTGGAATTGTGGGCGATCGCTATATGAACAATTCAGTGGTACTATCAAAACCGGATTTGCTCAATGGTTTTAATGGCACCGGAAATAAACAAAATGTGGGGATTCATGAATTTGTTCATCTGCTCGACAAAGCCGATGGTCTGGTGGACGGTGTCCCGGAATTGTTGTTGGACAACGCCTATGTATTGCCCTGGCTGCAAATCATTAAAAAAGAAATGCAACGAATTGAAAGCGGCCGTTCCGACATTAATCCCTATGGCATGACCAACAATGCCGAATTCTTGTCGGTGGTGAGCGAATACTTTTTTAACAACCCGCACGAATTTCACCAAAAACATCCGGAACTGTACGAGTATCTGGCCTCCATATTTCATCAACAACCAGACAAATGACAATCCTCTACCAGGTCCATTCTTCTTCCACTTCCCAGTTGGCCCTGATTTCGATTTCCTTGTCAAAGTAAATCACTTCTTCGGGCTGAAGTTTAGTGCCATAGTATCCGGGATCCCACTGGTGGTTGCCATTGTTGTCGAAAATTACCTTAAAAATGTACTTGCCAGGTGTCAGGAAGTCAAGCACTATAGTGGTGTCGCCGGAAAACTCAACCTGATTCACTACCACTTCTTTTACGGTTTGCATCTGTAGGATATAGTGTTGTTCGTAATCAGGATGCAATTTAAACGTGAAAACACCATAATCTTTGAGCGGTTTTGGCGTGAATGCAAGGGATATTTCACTGTTAAAAAATCCATTCCAATCGATGAAAGACGAATCCGGATAGTAAATCTTATATTTGGTTTCTTCTGCTATTTCAATAGGAAACCGGATGGACTGATGCAGGCTGTCGAGGTAAATAAATTCAGGATTTGGAATGGTATCCGCACCAGCGATCAGATAAGCAGAATCGGCAATGCATTTTACTATGGGTTGCAGAAAAGTGATTTCAGGCTTTTTTGTCAGGATGAGGTTGCTACTTTTGATGTTGGATTTCCACTCCAGGTATTCTTTTTTTGCATTCTTTTTTTTGTTTAATCGTGCTCTTCCGGTAGATTTATCAGGGTCGAGCCGCAGATACACCTGTCCCAATGTATCATCCTGGTTTTTAATGAGTACCACCAGCGTGTCGATGGGTAGGGTTTTCAAATACCAGGTAATGGTGTCTTTTTTAGCCGAAAAAACTTCCGCATGCCAGAGTGTATCCGGGCTAAAATTCATTGGAATCAGATCCACGTTATCAGCAGGTTGCGAGAAGGCAAATTGTAGGGTATTGCGGCGCAACAACTCAGCTTTCAGCAAGCGTTGAGTGCTATCGTACTGCTCAAACATCATTAGGCTGATTCCCTTATATTTTTCATTGAAAATGGAATCCTGTTGGATAGAATCAAGCCGGGCCTGAAGTGTATCCACTTCCAGACCGATCACGCTATCAACTTCAACAGGGAGTTCTTTTGGAATAACGATGTTGTCGAAGTATGGATGGACCAATGAATCAAGAAAGGCAATGCTTTCGCCCGGTTGGTCGAAAATATAGTTGGCATTCAGGTCCCTGAGTGCAAACATCAGGTACGACTCGTTGGCCAGCCCCCTCAATCCAAATTTACCGGTGGCATCCGTTTTACTTACGTAATAGGGTGGTACAAAATAAGGCAAACTATCCAGTGGGATGGTGTCGTTGTTATTTTTGTACAACATCACAAAAACCTGCTCCTCAGCAACCAGATTCTGAGCATTCAAAACGGTTCCAAATAAACTAAGCGAGTCAACATAGGTTCCGGTGGAGAAGATGTACGAATAATTAAGCAGCGGATTTTCTTCGGTCAGATCACCAATTGCATCTCCAAAATATACCGAGTAAGTGGTATTGGGTTTCAGGTCCTCATTAAACCTTACATGAATAGATTTTCCACGGGTAACAAAATCAGGAGATTTGCTCATGGGCGGAGAAATCAGCGCTGCCTGTAAGATGTTTTTCAGTACCACAAACTCATTTGTGTAAAGAACAAACTTGTTCCCTTTGAAGTTCGCGCTTCCATTGGGTGGTGTCGACGAAATGATTTCGGGTGGTTTAATGTCCTTGGGTCCACCTGAAGGCATTACGGGATGTGCACACTGCACTAGAATACCTGCGATCCACAGGATGACTGAAAAATATAAAATGCGTTTGGCCATTCAGAATGATGTTTGATTTACAAAGATGCAAAATATTGACATGCGGCAGCTATTTTACCCGGTTTGCAGGGCTTTAAACTGATATCCCATCTCACTCATTTTTTCAAGGTAAACGGGAAGTGTCGCCAACATATTTTTGGCTGCTTTCACACTGTCGTGAAAAACTGCAATCGTTCCCGGAAAACTGTGTTTCATCACATTTTCGAGGCATTGTTCAGGGGTGATTTGTACACGAAAATCGTACGAAATAACCGACCACATAATGAGCTGATATTGCTTTTTTAGTTGCATTTGCTGTATCGGTGTTATCTTGCCGTAAGGTGGCCTGAACAGGTTGCTTTCAATTACCTGAGCTGCCTTCTCAATGTTTTCAAAATAGGTCTTATTGTTTGTTGTCCAGCCTTTTAAATGGTTGAAGGTGTGGTTCCCGGTAGTATGTCCACGGGCAAGAATTTCCCGATAGGTTTGTGGGTGTTTCACTACATTATCGCCTACACAAAAGAAGGTAGCTTTGGCCTGAAAACGATCCAGGATTTCCAGTACCTGTAGTGTGATTTCAGGATGCGGACCATCGTCAAAAGTCACGAAAATCACCTTTTCGGAGGTGTTTATTTTCCATGTTACACCAGGTAACAAAAAACGTAAAACGAGTGGAGGCTTAACTTGCATCAGGCAAAAGTACAATTGTCTGCATTATGTGCACCGTATTTTAGTAATTTTGTTTTCTGTTATTAATTTTTAAAAGACTTTAAAATGAAACGATTAGTGCTTTTACGCCATGGGCAAAGTGTTTGGAATAAGGAAAACCGTTTTACGGGATGGACTGACGTACCCTTGTCGGAGCAGGGAATTGAGGAGGCGCGTAAAGCGGGTAAGGTGTTAAAAGACGAAGGGTTTAATTTCAGACTGGCCTATACCTCCTACCTTTCAAGAGCCATTAAAACCTTATGGCTAACACTCGAGGAAATGGACCTGATGTGGATTGATGTGAAAAAAAGCTGGCGACTCAACGAAAAACATTACGGCGCATTACAGGGATTAAATAAAGTGGAAACAGCCAAACAATACGGCCCCGAAATGGTGCAATTGTGGAGACGCAGCTTCGATACGCCTCCTCAACCTTTGGCTGCTGATGATGAGCGTAATCCACGATTCGACGACCGTTATGCAAATCTCACCGCCGTTGAATTGCCCATGACCGAATCGTTAAAAGAAGTGATCGAACGTCTGGTTCCGTACTGGGAAATTGAATTGATCCCTGCCTTAAAGGAACAAAACGACTTGTTGATTGCGGCTCACGGAAACAGCCTACGCGCCCTGGTGATGAAATTAAAAAATATGAGCCGCGAAGAAATACTCGAATTCAACATCCCAACTGGTATTCCCTATGTGTTTGAATTTGATGATGATATGAACCTGATAAAGGACTATTTTTTGGGCGATCCCGAAGAGGTTAAAAAGCTGATGGAGCAGGTAGCCAATCAGGCCAAAGGAAAATAATAATATTAGCTTCACAATCTGAAATTCCCTACGAAGCAAATTTTTGTTATTTTTGAAGCCAATCTAAAAAAACCAACAAATGCCTAAGAAATGGATCATTCCTGACATACATGGTTGTGTACGCACGCTTAAATTCCTGATAGAGCATCAAATAAAGCCTGAAATAGGGGATGAGCTGTTTTTTTTAGGCGATTATATCGACCGTGGTCCCGACAGCAAAGGGGTTATCGACTATCTGATGGGCCTTCAGGCTGCGGGGCACAGGATGAAGTTGCTCATGGGCAACCACGAAGATTATTGTATCAAAGCCTGGGAGGAGGATAAAAAGACCAAAGGTTTCTTAGGAATCCGTTCCAAAACCAAAATCCAGAAAGAATGGGAAGTCTATGGTGGTGAGCAGACACTCGAAAGTTTCGATGTGGAAGCTCCCAGGGAAATTCCTGAAAAATACATCGATTGGATGCGTCAGTTGAACTATTTTGCCCTGACTGATGATTACGTCATTGTGCATGCCGGCCTTAATTTTAAGGAGGAGGATCCTTTTAGCGATACCCGGTCGATGATCTGGATCAGGGAATTTAGGGTTGAAAGTGCAAAAATCAATAACAGAAAGGTGATACATGGCCATGTGCCTGTAAACCTGGAATTTATAGATATGTGTATCACCCAGCCGGGGTATAAATTTATCGATCTCGATAATGGTGTATATTTCACCGACAGAACGGGATATGGCAACCTGGTGGCCCTCGAACTTACCGAAATGCGCTATGTGGTTCAGTCGCTTATGGACGAGGTAGATTATAAAATGCGTTAAGCCGCTTCTTTCATTCCACTAACTATTTGTCGGAATTTAAAATGAATTTAAATTTTATAGGCATACCAGGTTATAAAACAAGCGATTATGTACATTTGCGTCAATGACCAGATTACATATCAGAAATAGGTTATGGCCATGCACTTTACATGGTTTTCCCGCCATCGGAATTCTCGCCACCCTTATTTTTATCAAATTTGTGCTTCGCAAACCGGTACGCGATGGTATTCCTAACGTATTATATGCCATTTCAAAAGAACAGGGAATCATTCCAAAACACAATACTTTCTCATCCATTGTCACCAGTGCCCTGACAGTTGGTTTTGGGGGTTCGGTAGGATTGGAAGGCTCAACCGTTGTCACCGGAGCTGCCTGGGGATTGATAATTACCCAAATATTCAGGCTCAACAACAAAGAAATTGTGGCAGTGCTTGGTTTTGCCGCCGCCGCTGCCATGTCGGCCATTTTTAAGGCCCCCATTGCGGCCATCGTGTTTGCCCTCGAAGTCATTCTCTTCGATATGACCATGATGGTTTCACTACTGCCGGCCACCATAATTGCCGCCCTTATTTCCTGTTGGTATATTTCATTAAAACCCATGTGTTTACAGAGATGATGTTAAACAAGTTTAAGCATTGGTTTTTAAAGTTTCTGGTGTGTGCCGGTGCGTCATGCTGATCGATTTTGTTTCCAGGGCAAACATTTTTTCCCTCTATCCCGACATGCGAAATGGTTGGTTGGAGGATTAATTGTAATATCGGGCTAAAGTGGGAATTTACCCTGAATTTTAAGTCCATTATTGTTTACTTTAGCCGTAGTTTTTCCTGAGAAAAGAAGATGACAGATTTTCGTGCCAGATTGATAGCCAGGTTGCTTTCGAACACACACCGACAACGACAACTTGTACTTGTGTTAAGCATCATTATTGGTTTGGTGAGTGGCCTGGCGGCAGTTGTGTTGAAGAACACGGTGTTTTACACCCATGATTTAATTACCAATGGTTTTAAATTCGATAAATCCAACTACCTCTTTCTGGCCTTTCCGTTTATAGGAATTTTGCTGACTGTGATATTCGCCACCTATCTGATTCGCGACAATATCGGACATGGGGTAAGCCGCATTTTGTACGCCATTTCGCGCAACAACGGCAAACTGAAAAAGCACAACATGTATTCTTCGATGGTGGGCAGTACTCTTACTGTTGCTTTTGGAGGTTCTGTTGGTCTTGAAGCTCCTATTGTGCTTACAGGAAGTTCGCTGGGTTCCTATTTTGGCCAGTTGTTTCACCTCAACCGCAAAACCATGATGATTTTGGTGGGGGCCGGTGCTTCGGGAGCCATCGCTGCCATTTTTAAAGCCCCCATTGCTGCTGTGGTCTTTTCCCTTGAAGTGTTGATGATCGACCTCACCATGAGTGCACTGATTCCACTGTTGATTTCTTCGGCAACAGGTGCTATGGTGGCCTATTTTTTAATGGGAAGCGGAGTACTTTTTTCGTTTGATTTAACGGAAGGGTTTTACCTGCGGCATTTGCCATATTATGCCGGGCTGGGATTGCTAACCGGACTTGTAAGCCTGTACTTTTCACGTTTCTCCATGTACATTGAAGGACAAATGAAAAAAGTTAACAATTGGTTTGTAAAAGTGCTTATTGGCGGGGTTGCTCTGGGTGTGATGATATTTATGCTGCCTTCGTTGTATGGTGAAGGGTACGAGTTTTTACACCAGTTAATTAACCACAAGGTGGATGCGCTGGTGAACGAAACCTTGCTAGGCCACACTACCAATGTCTATTTCATGCTGTTGTTTTTGGTGTTAATTCTGATATTTAAGGTGGTAGCCATGGCCGTTACCAATGGCAGCGGAGGCGTTGGTGGGGTTTTTGCTCCATCGCTTTTTATGGGAGGTGTGTTTGGTATTTTCTACGCAAAGGCAGTTAATTTGTTGCCCATCATTCCGGTACCCGAAAAAAACATGGCACTGGTTGGAATGGCAGGCGTGATGGCAGGCGTCATGCATGCCCCTTTAACAGGAATCTTTTTAATTGCTGAGTTTACTGGTGGATACGCCTTGTTTACTCCGTTGATTGTCACTGCCGTTATATCCTACATCACCATTATGTATTTCGAACCGCACAGCATTTACACCAAACGACTGGCTGCACGTGGTGAACTGTTTACGCATCACAAAGATAAATCGGTGCTGCAGATGATGCACATAAGTAACCATCTGGAAACCAACTTTAAAACAATCAATAAAGAAGGCACTTTGGGCGATCTGGTAAAGGTAATTGCACAATCGGAACGCAATGTAATTCCGGTGATTGACGAAGAAAAAACCTTTTATGGTATTGTGTTTATCAACGATATCCGTACCATTATGTTTCAACCCGAATTGTACGAAACCACTCTGGTTACCGATCTGATGTACATGCCTGATACGCTTGTTGATCCTGATGAAAGTATGGAAGAAGTAGCACGTAAATTTCAGGAAACCAGCCATTATAACCTGCCGGTGATCAAAGACGGTAAATACATGGGCTTTGTTTCCCGTGCCCGTATTTTCTCTGCATACAGGAAACTGTTAAAGGAGTTTTCGGAGGAATGATCAATCATCAATGTGGTCCACTGAAAAATTCCAAAAGTCGGTGAAGAGGTCTTTTACTCCGGGGTTTTCATTTATGCGAATTAATTGTATTTTCGCAATGACTAAACGTTAAAAACGGTTCTGAATTTTTATTCTGCTTTTTATATCCTAATACCACACAATACCAGTTACATACAATTATGAATAGAACTTTAACTCATTTAAAACCATAAACATATCAGGATGAAAAAAATTATCTTTCCACTGCTCATACTTTTTCTCGTTTCGTGTAATCCCTGGAAATATGTGGGAGTATATGACCACCAGGCTGATTTTAGTCAGTACAAAACCTTTGGGCTTTTAAATTGGAACCCGGCCAATGATAAAATTGTGCAGCCCGAAACCAAGAAAAATATCCTGATGGCCATCAAACATCAGTTGGAACGTCGTGGATATGTTTATCAGGAGAATGGAGCTGTTTTGCAGGTGTCGGTGTTTGTGATTGTTAAACAAGAAACCAGCTATTCGGCGTATACAAATCACTATGCCGGATATAACGGGTATGGTGCTGTGGCTGTGGGTGTTGGCGTGGGATCCGGTGGTGTAGGAGTTGGTGCTGTTGGGTATGGAATGCCCAATTACCCTTATACCATGGTAAATCATGATTATGAAGTAGGTACGGTAATTATCGACCTCCTTGACGATGCCAAAAAGCGGCAGGTATGGCAAGGGGTTGCCACCGGACGAATTATTACGGATGTAGTATCGGCCGACAAAGTGAACAAGACCATAGATCACCTTTTTAAAACCCTCCCCGTAAAAAAAGTAAAGAAGTAGATATTTGGCATGAAGGATTGTTTCATTTTGAAAATGTATTCAAACAACCACTAACCCTTCAATAAAAAAGCCCTGAACCATTTCTGATTCAGGGCTTTTTTTGTCGGAGTGGCCCGACTCGAACGGGCGACCACTTGCACCCCATGCAAGCATGCTAGCCAACTGCACCACACCCCGATGTTTTATGAACAAAATCTCAACCGGAGTTGAGGCTGCAAAAATAAACAATTTTTGTTTGTACAAGAGGTTTCATTCCACAAAACAATGGATTATCCTAATTGAAATTCATAAGCCATCCGTTTCAAATTAATTGACACCCGCCTACAGCCAAATTGACATGTTTTTCTTGTAAAAAGTATTGGATTTCCTTTGGCATACTCTTTGCCAAAAAACTACCTTTACGCTAGATACCAGAACAAAAATTTATAGAATGGAAACAATCAAATGTTTGATTATTGGCTCCGGCCCGGCCGGATACACTGCCGCTATTTATGCCGCCCGCGCTGACCTTAAACCCGTTATTTACGAAGGAATGCAGCCCGGTGGCCAGCTCACTACCACCACCGAAGTGGATAATTTCCCCGGTTACCCGGAAGGAATTGATGGCCCTAAATTGATGGAAGACTTAAAAAATCAGGCCGTACGCTTTGGTACTGATTCACGTTGGGGAATGGTAAACCACATCGACACCACCAAACGTCCTTTTAAAGTAACCATTGATGACGGTACTGAACTGCTGGCAGAAACGGTGATTATTTCAACCGGTGCCACAGCCAAATACCTGGGACTTGAATCGGAAGAAAAATTCAAAGGCGGAGGTGTAAGCGCCTGCGCAACCTGTGATGGTTTCTTTTATAAAGGTAAAGATGTAGCCGTAGTTGGTGGTGGTGATACCGCTGCCGAAGAAGCTACCTACCTGGCCAATATTGTCCGTAAAGTGTACCTCATTCACCGCCGCGACGAACTCAGGGCTTCCAAAGCCATGGTGCACCGCGTGATGAATACCCCCAACATTGAAATGCTTTGGGATACCGAAGTAAAGGAAATAGTTGGTACAGAAAGTGGATTTATGAAGGCCCTCAATGGTGCTATCGTCGTAAACAGAAAAACCGGTGTGGAACGAAAATTGGATATCGAAGGCTTTTTTGTCGCCATCGGGCATTCTCCCAATACAGAGATATTTAAGGGTAAACTGGATATGGATGAGGTAGGGTATCTGATCACCAAACCCGATTCAACAGCCACCAATGTCCCGGGGATTTTTGCTGCCGGAGATGTTCAGGACAAGCACTATCGTCAGGCGATTACTGCTGCCGGAACGGGTTGTATGGCCGCCATCGAAAGCGAACGGTTTCTTGGCGAGAACAGATAACCTGAAAATAAAATCTGAAACGGTCTTTTGGGATTCCCTAAAAGGCCGTTTTTTTTATCTTTGATCCAAAGTCGCTCAACCATGCTGATGCAACCCCGTGAGAAAAAAATTATATTGGCTTCCCGCATCGCTATCGTCGGCAATGCGGCCCTGGCACTGCTCAAAATAACTGTCGGAATACTTGCCGGCAGCCTGGCTGTGGTGGCCGATGGAATTGATTCGGCCAGCGATATCATTACCTCACTGATTACCCTGTATGCGGCTTATATTGTTGCCCGTCCTCCCGACATAAAATATCCTTACGGTTATCAAAAGGCGGATACCCTGGCGACTAAATTCCTGTCGTTTATCATCTTTTTTGCAGGTGCACAGCTGGCCATGTCATCTATCGGGAGACTTATCGACCCGGTCGTCAGACCTGTTCCCGAAAATATTACACTTTACGTTGTTGGGATTTCCATTATTGGAAAACTGTTGCTTTCGTGGTATCTCAAAAAAACAGGCAAGGCCGTGGATAGCGCTATGCTGATCGCCAATGCGCGAAATATGAAAAATGATGTGGTCATTTCTGTTTCAGTACTTATTGGCCTGGTGTTTACCTTTATGTTTAAATTGCCTCTTATCGACACACTTACGGCTTTGGCGGTGAGCTTTTACATCATGTTTATTGCTTTTCGTATTTTTATGGAAACCAACCTCGAACTGATGGATGGTGTCGACTCGCCTGAAATATACAGACAAATTCTGTCAGCTGTAAAGGGCGTAAAAGGTGCTACCAACCCGCACCGTATCCGGGTGAGGAAAATGGCCAATCAATACATGATTGTGCTTGATATTGAGGTGGATGGATCGTTAACGCTTACCGAAGCCCATGAATTGGGGGAGAAAGTCGAAAGGGAAATCAAGGACACCATCCCCAAAGTGTATGATGTGTTGTTGCACATCGAACCTATTGGAAATACTGAGCCTCACGAAGTTTTTGGCGTTTCAGAAGCTCAGCTTCCAAAGGAAGATACCAAATAAAATTCACGTTTTTTAACAAAGCATAGTCCCTTCAATTTTGCTTTTCTATCTTTGCAGCTGTTATTTTCATCTTACAAACACGCTGTGCCATGGTATATTTTTTTACTCAGGATCAAAAAGTTTACTACGTAGTTCAATCGCAGGAGGTATTAACTGATTTTAACCGGAAAAAGTTAAAATGGCTTTTGAATGGTGCCCGCCAGGTTAAAATGGATGCTTTGGACGGATTATTCGTAGGTCCCCGTAAAGAAATGATTACCCCATGGAGTACAAATGCGGTGGAAATTTGCCAGAATATGGCCATCAACGGTATCCAACGCATTGAAATGTATTCCCGTGCAACGGACGAAAATCCAAAATTTGATCCCATGTTACAGCAAAAGTACACGGGCATCAATCAGCAAATTTTCGACATCCCCGAAACTCCGGAACCCATCAGGACTATTTCGGATATCGATTTATACAACCGGCAGGAAGGCTTGGCGCTGAGTGCCGATGAAGTAGCTTATTTACAGTCTGTTTCAAAGCAGATTAACAGAAACCTCACCGATTCTGAAGTCTATGGCTTTGCCCAAATCAATTCAGAACATTGTCGGCACAAGATCTTTAATGGCACCTTCATTATCGATGGTGTGGAAATGAAAGATAGCCTGTTTGCCATGATTAAAAAAACATCGGCAGAAAATCCAAACTCACTCGTATCAGCTTATAAAGACAATGTTGCTTTTGTATTGGGACCTAAAATTGAGCAATTTGCTCCTGTAACGCAGGAAACAGCAGCCTATTTCCAAATCCGCGATGTCGACACGGTACTTTCCATAAAAGCCGAAACACATAATTTTCCCACCACCGTGGAGCCATTTAATGGTGCTGCCACCGGTACAGGCGGCGAAATCCGCGACCGCATGGCAGGCGGCAAAGGCAGCGTGCCATTGGCAGGTACTGCCGTGTACATGACTTCATATACCCGCAACAACCCCAACCGCGACTGGGAATTTAAATTCAAACCCCGTCCATGGCTGTACCAAACCCCTGAACAAATTCTTATCAAAGCCTCCAATGGAGCCTCTGATTTTGGGAATAAATTTGGACAGCCACTCATCAACGGAAGCCTGCTTACGTTCGAACACGCTGAAAATCATAAAACCTATGGCTACGACAAGGTCATTATGCAGGCAGGCGGAATTGGTTATGGCAACTTCAAGGATGCACAAAAAGAGGTGCCTGAACCAGGCGACATCATAGTTGTGCTAGGGGGCGATAATTACCGCATTGGTATGGGCGGTGGCGCTGTTTCTTCTGTCGCCACCGGTGAGTTTGGAAATCAAATTGAATTGAATGCCGTTCAACGAGCAAATCCTGAAATGCAAAAAAGAACCATGAATGCTATCAGGGCCATGGTTGAATCGGTTGATAATCCGATTGTTTCCATCCACGACCATGGCGCTGGCGGCCATTTGAACAGTTTGTCGGAGCTTGTTGAAGAAACGGGTGCCATCATCCATTTGAACAGGTTACCGGTGGGTGATCCCACCCTTTCGTTTAAGGAAATTTTAGGAAATGAATCGCAGGAGCGCATGGGTCTGGTGATCAGGAAAAAAGACTACCCGATTTTGGAAGCGGTGGCTAAACGCGAGCGTTCGCCCATTTATCCGGTAGGAACCGTGAGTGAAAACCAGCACCTGCAATTTCAATCGGATAACAACGAATGCCCGGTGGATTTGAAACTGGAATATTTATTTGGGAAACCACCAAAAACAATTTTGGATGATGTTACTGAATTACCTGATTTTGAAGAGGTAACCTATGATTCCAATAGCATAGAGCAATACATCTTTCAAGTACTGAGGATCGAATCGGTGGCCTGTAAAGACTGGCTCACCAACAAGGTCGACCGCTCTGTAACCGGCAAAGTGGCTATGCAGCAAGGTGCTGGAACCATTCAACTGCCTTTGAATAACCTGGGAATCATGGCACTTGATTTTCAGGGGAAAACCGGGATGGCCACGGCTTTGGGCCATGCGTCCATCAGCGGACTAGTTGATCCGGGAGCCGGATCACGTCTTTCTGTGGCTGAATCGCTCACCAACTTGGTTTGGGCACCAATTGAGGATCAGCTCAAAGGAGTTAGCCTCAGTGCTAACTGGATGTGGCCCGCTAAAAATCCGGGAGAAAATGCGCGTTTATATAAAGCCGTGGAAGCACTCAGCGATTTTGTCATTCAACTGGGCGTGAACATCCCCACCGGGAAGGATTCATTGTCCATGACACAAAAATATCCCAACGGTGAAACCGTTTATGCACCAGGCACGGTGATTATCAGTGCTTCCGGACAGGTATCTGATATTAGAAAAGCAGTTACTCCCGTGGCTTATCCCAAAGCCGGATTACAGCTATTGTATGTTGATTTTTCAAAATCCCCCATGGAATTGGGTGGAAGTAGTTTTGCACAAACGCTGAATAAGATTGGTAAACGGACTCCTGATGTGGCAGATGCCAGGTATTTTGCTGCTGCTTTTAATACAATTCAATCGCTTATCGAACAGGGTGAAATTAAAGCCGGGCATGATGTAAGTGCCGGTGGATTGGTTACTACCTTGCTCGAAATGAACTTCGCCAATTGTGACCATGGTATGGAAATCGATTTGGGTTCGTTCACTGAAAAAGACATTGTAAAAGTGCTGTTTAGCGAAAATCCGGCTGTTGTTATACAAGTGGAAAATTTGGAAAAAGTCAGTCAACAGCTTACAAGTGCCGGAGTCGGTTTTATTCAGATTGGGAAAACAGTAATAGAACGGACGTTAACCTTCAATCATCCTGAAAGAAAAAGAATTAGGCTTGATATTGATCGTTTACGCGATACCTGGTTCGAGACTTCCTATCTGCTTGATAAAAAACAATGCGGAGAGGGACATGCGCGTTGTCGCTATCAAAATTACAAATTCCAGGACCTGAGTTTTAGCTTTAACAAAGGGTTCACCGGCATAGCCAAAGATTTTGGCATCGATATGCACCGAAGGAAACCTACAGGAATCAAAGCCGCCATCATACGTGAAAAAGGTGTGAATGGCGACCGCGAAATGGCTTATGCCATGTATTTGGCCGGATTTGATGTAAAAGATGTCCACATGACTGACCTGATTTCGGGCAGGGAAGATCTGAGTGATGTAAATTTCATCGTTTTTGTGGGCGGTTTTTCCAACTCGGATGTTTTGGGGTCGGCCAAGGGCTGGGCTGGTGCCTTTTTATACAATGAAAAGGCGGCCAAATCGCTCGAAAATTTTTATGCACGCAAAGATACCCTCAGTCTGGGTGTGTGCAATGGTTGCCAGTTGATGACAGAGCTAAACCTAATCTATCCCGAGCATCCTGAACGGGTGAAGATGTTACACAACGAATCCGGTAAATTTGAATCCGGGTTTGTAAACGTGGATATCCCCGAAAACAACTCGGTGATGTTACATTCCCTATCGGGAAGTCGTTTAGGTGCCTGGGTGGCTCATGGAGAAGGTAAATTCAGTTTCCCATGTTTCAACGACAAGTATAATCTGGTGATGAAATACAGCTACGATTTGTATCCCGGCAATCCCAATGGATCTGATTGGTCTACCGCAGCCATTTGCTCTAACAATGGACGCCATCTGGCCATGATGCCTCACTTGGAAAGGTCATTTTTGCCCTGGCAATGGCCCGTGTATCCGGAAAAACACCAACAGGATGAGGTGTCCCCCTGGATAGAAGCATTTGTTAATGCCAGAAAATGGATCGAAAACTTTAAATCCATGAGACATTAATTTCAGGAATCCCAAGAATTTGGGATGAACTGAAATTAATTAGTCGAATTGATCCTGAGCGAAGTCGAAAGATCTTATTGATAATAACTTGTCTGAGGCAGTCAGGTTCTCCGCGCCTGGGTGCGTATAAAACAACAAGATATTTTCATTTTGATACTTTGTTAGCTCTGCTACAAGGTAGTTCACTAGTGTTTAAACTGCTGATAATTAGTAATTAAAAATTTAAGCTCCTTGCTTAAATAGATCAACTGTTGCATTATTCAACACCTGTTGTATAATGCAACAGTACCCCTAATCAACTGATATATAACCTACTCATTTCTAAAGACGATATCTTGTGTAACGAAATTCAACACAAGCCTTCCTTATTTTACAGGCGAACATTTTATAACATACATATAAACAGCATGTTACAACTCTGTTTTTGGGTTTGGCATGCGGTTTGACTTTGCTTTGGTGAGCGGCGGGAATAAAGCCCCGTTGCAGCAAACCACTTAATATCGCAAAGATGAAAAAGTTCATTCCATTAATTAGTTTAGCGACCCTTTTTGTAGTTCTTTCTACAAATATTAATCAGGTGTCGGCAAAATCCTTTGAAGCCAAAAGCGACTCTGTGCAAATTTGGTGCAGTCCCGATCTGGCCGAAATAGCTTCCTCCTGGGTGAGCGTGTACACCCGGCTAAATCCTGAAATAAATTTGGGTTTGAAAATAGCCGACAAGGAAGATATTCATGTGTTGATGGAAAAACCGGAATTTTTTGGGTTTTTCTCCGGTAATTTTATCACCAACGACAATAACCTTTCTGTCTGGACAACAACTGTCGGGCGCGAAATCATCGTCCCTGTGATGAATACCAAAAATCCCTTCCTCAACCAAATCCTTCAACAAGGAATTGCTCCCGCGCAATTTGCAGAGGTTTTTGCTGGTTCGTCAAATCAAACCTGGGGTAAACTGCTTGATGATGAGTCGCTAAATTCAGTTGGATGTGCCTGTTTTGGAGAAACATACAACGATTCAAACTTATCAGAATTTTTGAAAACGAACAAGGAAAATATCCATTATACAAAGGTTTTGGGGAAAGAGGGATTTATTACAGAAATATTAAACAATCCCAATTCAATTGGATTTTGTCGACTGACCGATGTGCTTGATCCTGAAAATCAAGAATTGCTGGAAGGCATTAGTTTGGTGCCAATTGATATGAACAGCAATAAAAAGGTGGATTATTTTGAAGATATTTACAACAACTCCGGTGATTTGGCCCGGGGCCTCTGGATAGGTAAATATCCCAGAACCTTGTACCAAAACATTTACGCCCTTTCCGGCATTCAGCCAACGGGGGAGACGAATCTGGATTTCCTGGAATGGATTCTCACAGGTGGACAACACTATCTATATTCTGCCGGTTATTCTGAACTGGTTTTCAATGAGCGAAAATCAAAATTAGAAGACTTAACGGAGGTTCATGTTCCCATTGTCGATGCACAAACAAATTCAAACCAAACCGCTATGATCTTGATATTTATCGGATTACTGGTGGCTGCCGGATTTATCCTGTTCCTAGTGATCAACTATTTCGGTGGTGAAAAAAAAGAAGCAGTATCGGAAGAAAACCCCGATATTCCGGTGTTTGGTGAGCATTCTGTAACGGCTCCTGCCGGTTTGTTTTTCGATAAATCGCATACCTGGGCCTTTATGGAAAAAGAGGGTGCTGTCAGAATTGGGATTGACGATTTCCTTCAACATGTAACGGGTTCCATCACGAAAGTGAAGATGAGAAATCCGGGAGAAAAAATCAAAAAAGGAGAACCTTTTCTTTCACTCATTCAACATGGTAAACAACTGGATATCAAATCTCCGGTAACGGGAACCATTCTGGAAAGAAACATGTGGCTTCAAACGGAGTCTTCAATTCTCAACATTTCGCCTTACGGCGAAGGGTGGGTGTACATGATGAAATCGGATAACTGGCTAAAGGAAATAAAGTCACTTTTTATGGGCGAATCCTATCAAGCCTGGTTGCAGTACGAATTTTCAAGATTGAAGGATTTTCTTTCCTTCAACATTAAATCAAAATCGTTTGTTAATTTACCTGTGGTATTGCAGGAGGGAGGAGAAATGAAAGATCACATGCTGGAGGAATTCGGGCCGCAAGTGTGGGAGGAATTTCAAAACGATTTTATCAATGGTGCTGACTGATAAATCTCAATTAAGTTTTTGTGTTCGACCTAAATTTAGATGCTATGAATATAAATCGACGAAACTTTCTTGCTGTACTGGGCGTGACGGGGGTATCACTGGCCACCGGAACAAAGTTGCAAGCCAGCCGGGAAAATGAAAATGACACAGAATTCTATGGTGTACTGTACGACTCCACCCGATGTGTGGGTTGTCAGGGTTGTGAAACTGCCTGTGCGGAGGAGCATGGATTGCCCGAACCCGACCCGGACGACATGCCGGAAGTTGGCAAGGTACGCAAGGCCAACGAAAACCGCCGTACAGTGGTTAATGTGTACGATACCAGTCAGGGTGAGGTGTATGTAAAAAATCAATGTATGCATTGCAACCAACCAGCTTGTACATCAGCTTGTTTGACGCGTGCCATGCAAAAAACCATGGAGGGACCTGTAACCTGGACAGGTGATAAATGTATGGGATGCCGTTATTGCATGGTTTCGTGTCCGTTCGATGTACCCAAGTTTGAATACCACAGCGCCAATCCGAAGATCGTAAAATGCAATATGTGTTACGAACGGGTAGTAGAAGGTAAACTGCCGGCATGTGTCGAAAACTGTCCGGCCGAAGCACTTACTTTTGGAACCCGGCGCGAATTGGTTGCGGAAGCCCACCGAAGAATCAGTGAAAATCCTGATGTATATTTTGGGGAAATCTATGGAGAAACCGAAGCCGGGGGTACCGGATTTCTGTACCTCTCTCCGGTTCCTTTCAAAGAACTGGGTTTCAATACTTCTGTTCAGAAAAGCTCTTACCCTGAATTAACAAAGGGATTTCTTTACAGCGTACCTACCATTTTTGTTTTGTGGCCGGCCGCTTTGCTTGGGATTCAAAAAGCCTTAAAGAACAATACAACACAGGAGGAAGATCATGAATAATCAGGAAACAATACTGGCGAAAGACAATGATGGTATGCCCATCGTTAAGTTCCTGCGGGAAGCTATCAAGCCGAGGGGCGCTATTTTTACACCTTTTAACGTCATTTCGGTACCCATCATGTTGTTGGGTCTCGGAATCATCGTCGTCAGGTTTATAAAGGGAATTGGTGCCGTAACCAACCTTACCCAGGAAGTACCGTGGGGCCTCTGGATTGGTTTTGATGTGGTTACGGGAGTCGCCTTTGCGGGTGGAGCCTATGTTATCACCTTTATGGTGTATATCCTTCACATGAAGAAATACCATTCCATCGTCCGGGTAACTGTATTGAACGGATTTCTGGCTTATGTGTTTTATGCCGGTGCATTATTGCTCGATTTGGGTCGCCCCTGGAATGTAATTAATCCGATCATTGGCAACAGTTTTGGCGTGAGTTCGGTACTTTTTCTGGTAGCGTGGCATTTTTTGTTGTATATGATCGCCATGCTGATCGAATTTTCTCCCGCTATTGCGGAATGGATCGGGCTTCAGCGGGCGCGGAAAATCCTTTCGGGGATGACCCTGGCCGCCGTCATTTTTGGGATCACACTTTCTACCCTTCACCAATCAGGTTTGGGGGCTTTGTACCTGATGGCAAGAGACAAAATTCACCCGTTGTGGTATTCTGAATTTATCCCGGTTTTGTTCTTTGTTTCGAGCATATTTGCCGGTCTTTCGATGGTTATTTTTGAAGGATCAATCAGCCATAAGATATTTGGTAGCCAAATCAGTGATAAAAACCACCGGGCTCATGATGGGATTATACATGGGCTTTCTAAAATTTGTACCTTGACCATGTTTATTTACTTTTTCTTACAGGTACTTACTTTTGTCCATGGCAAGCGCTGGATTTATCTGGACAGTCCGATGGGAACCTGGTACCTGGTGGAAATCATTGGCTTTGTTCTCCTGCCGATGGTGCTGTTTTTCTACAGTTACCGAAATCAGAACATCTTTCTTATAAAACTGGCCGCATTTATAACCATGGTAGGCGTAATTATCAACCGGCTCAATGTTACTGTTATTGGCTTTAGATGGGATGCGGCGGTGCATTATTTCCCATCATGGATGGAGATTGTTGTTACGCTTACCGTATTGTTTGTCGAGATCTGGATTTTCAGGTGGATAGTAAACCGTTTGCCGGTGTTGCGCGACTCCCCATCCTGGGTAAACAACAAATAAATTAACCTTAAAAATGATTATTATGGAAGGCTATAGTTATATCAACATTTTCGATACCAAGGGAATTGAGTACCTGGTTATCATTGGGTTTCTTTTGCTTTTAGTCCCTTTTTGGAGGGCACTGAACAAACCGTTGAAAGCCAGGGTAACTGCCCTGTCGCCGTTGAGGGTGCTTACGGCAAATATCCTGAAAATCCCGCAAGGGATACTTTACAGCCGGAATCACACATGGGCGCACCTCGAAAAAGAAGGATATGCCCATGTGGGTCTGGACGATTTATTGCTACACATTATCGGGCAGGTCAGCATCAAGGTATTTAAAATGCCTGGTGACAAAGTTATTAAGGGAGAACAAATTGCTGAAATTTCGCGGGTCGGGGGGTCTCTTACGATAAAATCTCCTATCTCCGGCGAGGTTCAGGGAGTCAACACTTCGCTTCGTGAGGATACCGGTGCTTTAAGCGCCGATCCGTACGGAAAAGGGTGGATGTACCAAATAAAACCTGAGAGGTGGGCCGAGGATACTAAAGCATGTTTTCTGGCCAATGAAGCCACCCTCTGGTTTAAGACCGAGCTGCTGAGGTTCAAAGACTTTATGGCCATGTCGATAAACAAATACACCCCCGAAACCGTCCAGGTGGTTTTGCAGGAAGGAGGCGAATTGGCTGATAATCCGCTTGTAGGTATGCCGGCAGAAGTATGGCTTGATTTCCAGGAGCATTTTCTGGATCAGGTAAGTTGAAAAATAAGGAATTAAGTCCTTCTGTTTGAATCTTTTTTTGTAAATTTCGACCTGTTAAAAGCATTGGTATTTTGCAAAAGATGGATCACATATTAATCGTTGGGAGGAGGATCCGGGAGGAATCCTCCTTCATGATTTCAGTAAATGAACAAAAATAATGCTTCAATAATACCAGCTGCCATGTCAGGAAGTCTGAAAAAGTTTTATGCAAAATTGCTCGACAACGAGCTTGTGAAGAGTTATATCCGCTTAAAATCATCCATCTATGGCCGGGTTGTATTTATTATTGGTGGTTCCATATTGGTGTTATATGTGTTATTTAATATTATTTTTCGATCGGTTTATGTAGATTTTATCAACACTACAATCCGGCAAAATGGCGATAATGTGAGTTCCATCGTTGAAGGTTCATTGTATTATTCCATGCTCGAAAACGACAAAGCCATGCTGCAACGAACGCTATACATTATCAGCACCATGTCGGGAATTGATGAGGTGAACATGTACAACGACAACGACAGCCTGGCGTTTACCTCCATCTCAGCAGAAAAAGAGGGGCGTGGAAACCCGGATTGCGGGGTCTGCCATACTGATTTTGGTACCATGTTTCCTCCCAAAGAAAAATCGTACCGCATCGTAGGCGAGATGCCGGATTGTGGAATTTCACAAACAGAAACCAACAGCCGCTATCTGTTGATCAGAAAACCCATTCTAAACGAAAAATCATGCTACACAGCGGCCTGTCATGCCCATGACAGGGAAGATGAGGTACTTGGATCGTTGATTATCAAGTTGCCTTTGAATGAAATTGACGCCTTCGAGAATAAGTCGACTACCGACTTTCTTCTTCTGGTATCGCTGATTACTGCACTTTTGATGACTTTTTTAATCGTGTTTACCTGGAAGAAGATCAAAAACCCATTGTATTCCATCATTCATGCCAGCGAGGCAGTATCCAAAGGCGATACCAGTATCCGTCTGGAGATAAAACCAAATTTGCTCGACGACCTGAGCAAGGTATCCATGGCGTTTAACAACATGCTCGATAACATCGATTCTGCTGCCACCGAATTGCAAAACTGGTCGCAGCAACTGGAGTACAAAGTGCAACGCAAAACGGAGGAATTGTCGGAAGCACAAAACGAACTCATCCATGTGGAACGAATTGCTTCGCTGGGTAAACTATCTTCTTCGGTTGCACACGAAATCAACAATCCGTTATCAGGAATTCTTGTTTATACAAAGTTGATCTATAAACAATTAAACAATGCCGATTTTTCTCACCAAAAAAAGGAATCCATTTTAAAGCATCTAAAACTCATCGAAACAGAAACCAAGCGGTGTGGCGATATTGTAAAAGGATTGCTCGATTTTTCGAGAAAAGACCAGGATGATTTTGAGGTGGCCAGTCTGCATCCATTGCTGGAGGCTACTTATGCGTTGATGACCCATTCCATAAAAATTGCAGACATCAGCTTTTTGACCGATTTCAGGGCCAATTCCGATCAAATATTCTGTAGCCCTAATCAGATCAAGCAAGCTTGTGTGGCCATCCTTGTCAATGCATCGGAGGCTATTGAGGAACATGGTGAAATTATTATCAGAACCACAAATCCGGATGAGGACTCCATTCGTCTGGATATTTCAGACAATGGTTTGGGCATTGCACCCGAAGATATGTCGCATATTTTTGAGCCTTTCTTCTCCACCAAACGCGATGCCAGCGGTATCGGTCTGGGATTGGCCATCGTGCATGGGATCATCGAAAATCACAAAGGCAAAATCACAGTAGATTCCGAAATCGGGAAAGGCACAACCATATCAATCATTTTCCCGCTTAGCAGGAATTAAAACACAGTAAAATGGCAAAAAAAATTTCCATCCTGATTGTCGACGACGAAGAATCCGTCAGAGACTCCCTGTATAACTGGTTTATTGATGACGGTTACCTGGTTGAATGCGCCGAGAACGCCAAAAAGGCCTTGACGATGCTCGAAGCAAAAGATTTTGATATCATTCTGGCCGATATCAAAATGCCCGGAATGGACGGTTTGGAGATGCATCGACGCATAAAAACGCTCAATAAAGAGCCCATTTTTATCGTAATGACCGCTTTTGCCTCGGTGGATACAGCGGTTCAGGCGCTTAAAAACGGAGCTTACGATTATGTGACCAAACCCTTCGATCCCGACGATTTATCGCATCTGATACGCAACGCCACAGCTCAGATTATCCTGAAGACTGAAAATGAAAGCCTTAAAAATAAATTGTCGTCGTTGGTGGATGTGGAAGATTTGATTGGTGAAAGTGAAGCCCTGCGAAGAGTCCTCAAGGAAGTGGAAAGTGTGGCGCAATCCAATTCGTCGGTGATTATCACTGGCGAAAGTGGCACAGGTAAAGAGTTAATTGCCAGAGCGATTCATGCTAATTCTCCCCGAAAATATTTCCCGCTGGTAAGTGTGCATTGTGGTGCATTATCCGAAAGTCTGCTGGAAAGCGAACTTTTTGGTCATGAAAAAGGAGCGTTTACCGGAGCCACTTTTAACCGAAAGGGACGTTTTGAGATGGCCGATGGAGGCACCATTTTTTTAGATGAAATTGCTACCATCTCTTCCAAAATGCAAATTGAACTTTTACGGGTACTGGAGTCGAAAACCTTTGTGAGGGTTGGCGGCAACAAGGAAATATCCTCCGATTTCAGGGTTATCTGCGCCACCAACCGCGATTTGACCAGCATGGTGAAAAATGGCACTTTCCGCGAGGATCTTTTTTACCGGCTGAATGTGGTGAACATCAAAATTCCACCTCTGCGTGAGCGAATTGAAGACATCCCACGATTGGCCAACCATTTTATTAAAAAGTACTGTACTTCCATGAGCAGGGACATTATATCCATTGAGCCGGCCGCTTTAAAACACCTGGAAGGGTTCGAGTTTCCGGGAAATGTACGTGAACTGGAAAATATGATAGAACGCGCCATCGTCATTGGCAATGGCAAAGAAATCAGGCTCAAGGATCTTCCTATGGGCAAAGAGGTGATAAGCAGTTCCATCGAAAGTCTCGACGATCTGGAGAAAAAGCATATTGCCATGATTTTGAACAAATACGGTTGGAATATTTCGCGTGCCGCAAAAGCATTAAATGTGGATCGGGTAACGCTGTATAACAAAATTAAAAAATACGATCTTAAAGTGGACGAATAGTTCAAACCGTTAATCACCTTAATTACAGGATTTTTCATTGGAAAAGCAACCTATCATACTCGTCACCTGTGGTCATTTCGAAAAAGAAGTGCTCAGGTTGATTTCCGATGATATTACCCGCGCATTTCATCATCCCGTAGTGCAAAAGGAATGTAGTTTCGATTTAAGCAGCTTCTATAATCCGGGCCGCCGCCAGTACGATGGCAATGGAATATTGAAGATGGTTGCTGAAAAAGCACCAACTAATGCACTGAAGACTATTGGATTGTTTCGTGTGGATTTGTTTATCCCCATCCTTACCTATATTTTTGGGCAGGCATTTTTGAATGGAAACACCGGTATTGCCTCGCTTTTTCGCTTGAAGAATGAATTGTATGGCCTTGAGCATAACAATACACTGCAAATCGAGCGTTTTAGGAAAGTGATACTTCACGAACTGGGACATACCTTTGGTTTGATCCATTGCCAGTACCCGATTTGCGTTATGCGATCGAGTACCTATGTAGAAGATATTGACCAGAAAAAAATCTCCTTCTGTCAAAATTGTCAGAATGAATTAAACAGAATGCAATTGTTGAAGTTACCAGGTGGCGATTAAACTCAAATGATTTGCAGGTGCTTGATTTGATGCAGGTCGATTTGAAGCTTTTTTTCCTCGCAATGTGGGCAAACTATATGGGGTTCAGTAAATTCCATTTTGCATTGTGGACACTGATACCTGGTAATATAATGCGATACCCTGAGAAAACGATCTGATTTTAAAACAGCGATAAGACCACTGATGGGCGTAAGAAAAATGCTGATTGTTAATGCGTTTAAGTAACTGATCCGTTTACCGAACGAGAATAAAGAAACGGTTAATGCACAACAAAAATAACCCAAAGCTATCGACTCCAACATATTTCAAATTTTTTAAAGTTGGTGCAAATCCTATGCCGCTTAAATCAAAGAATTGATGGCTAGATTTTTAATCAAAGTTACTCCGGGGTCTATCGAAATTATTCTCCGAATGTGGATATTATTTTGTTAAAAATGGAGTTAAAGAATGAAGCAGCCTGCACATGTTTTGCTAAATTTGCGGCCAATGAAAAGAAATACTTTCTACATCCCCGCCTTTGTTTATCTGGGTTTCATGCTTTTTTTGATGTTCGCATGCGGGCCACGCAAAGTTGTTGAGAATAAGGTTGAAAAGGAAAGTCCAATTATTGAAACACCTTCTATTCTATACCTTGATAGTCTTGTTATCGAACAAAAGAGAGACGAACTCGACAAAATATTTAAGCGGCTGGTTCGGATTACCGGATTTAATGGTACCGTGCTTTTCGCCGAGAAGGGGCACCTGATTCTGGAAAAGGCCTATGGTTATGCCGATGTTCGTCACCGGAAAGGGGAACTTGCGGTGGATGATGCTTTTCAGTTGGCTTCGGTTTCAAAAATGTTCAGCGCCATGGCCATCATGATATTGAAAAATGATGGTAAATTGGATTTCGATGAGGATATTCGTACTTATCTGCCTGACTTTCCTTACGAAGGAATCACACCCCGTTTGCTCATGACGCATCGGGCGGGTTTGTCACGATATGAGAGTCTGGCCCAGGATGAGTGGAAAAACAAACAAATCCCAATGGATAACGATGATATGTTCGACTTGCTAGTAAAATATCATCCGGATGTATATTTTAAACCCAACAATGGATTTCATTACTGCAATTCAAATTACGCTATTCTGGCCAACATTGTAGAAGCTGTTTCTGGCCAGCATTTTGAGGATTTTATTCAGGAGAAGATCTTCAATCCGCTGGGGATGGATCATTCCTTTGTCAATAACATGCGCCACGACACAGCGGTTTCACTCTACGTCCACAAAGGAATTCCTGGTTTCTATCACAGGGGAAGCCGCTGGCGCGAGATGGAAAATGACTACCTGAACGGTGTAATGGGCGATAAAAATATATATACAACTGTTGGTGATTTGTACAAATTCGATCAGGGACTGGATCAAAGTACCCTTGTTCCCGATTCGCTGTTAAAATTGGCTTTCTCACCAGGCAGTCCAAAATACTGGAGCAGAAAAGACAATTACGGTTTTGGATGGCGCATAAAAAGCGGAATGGATAGCGTTGTATATCATTTTGGATGGTGGAAAGGGTTCCGCACCTTTTACATCCGCGACATGAAGCACTACAAAACCCTGATTGTGCTTACCAATAAAGATAAAGGTGCCGGATCGGATCATTATTGGAACATCATCAAATCGGATACCCTGGCATTGGGACTGAAAACCAATCTGGATTTTAGAGAATAAGAATTTGTTCTATTGGTTTCCCCTGATTTTCTGCTCGATGGAAGTGGTGGAATATCCTTCCAGAAAATCGATGGTAATAATTTCACCTTTGTTGGCCATCACCACATCGTATCCAACAATCTCCTCGGGTTTGTAATCGCTGCCTTTGACCAACACATTGGGTTGAACCAGTTTTATCAGCTCGTAAGGGGTGTCTTGGTCAAACAAAACCACTGCATCCACAAAAAACAACGACGCTATAATAGTGGCCCGTGAAATCTGATTGGTGATGGGACGGTTGATTCCTTTGTTGAGTCGTTTTACTGAATCATCCGTATTTACGCCCACAATTAAAACATGGCCCAAATCCCTGGCCTTGCTGAGATAATCGATGTGCCCCAGGTGCAACAAATCGAAGCAACCATTGGTGAAGACAATTTTTTTACCCATGAATTTCCATACGGCCAATGCTTTGGAGAGGGTTTCGGGGTCCATTATTTTTTTTGAAATAAGTTCAGATTTTGTCATTGAGTGGTTTTTGGGTTTTGGCTAACCAGGTAAGATAAAAGTAAGAAAATGCGCCAACAAATATGTTCAGCAAAGTCTGTCCGGCATGTGTGATGGCTGCAAACGAACCGGCAATGGTACTGTTGATATGGTATAGTTCCAAGAGAATGGCTTTGATAATAAAATGGTAGGCTCCGATACCGCCAGGGACAGGGGCCACAATGCCGAGGCTGCCAATCGACATCAGGGTAAGCGCATCAATAAAATCAAGGTGGCTGGTTTGTGGAAACATAAAAACCGGAAAATATACCATCAATGCATAAGTAAACCAGATGACGGCGGTATATATTAGAAACAGTAACTTTTCTTTCAGGTTGATGATGGTTTTAATTCCTTCGAGCAAACCTGCCAGAAAGGAATGAATTTTTTGATAGAATCCGAGTTTCTGTATGGAGGATTTATAGCGTTTTACAAAAAACCACAAACCACCAAAGAAAACAGCCAGGGCCATTGCAAATAGCGCCACATTGGTTATGTCCGAAAACATCGATTCCTGAATGCCTCCAAAGAGTTTGTTCAGGGTACCTTGCAACAGATCAAGCTGAAATACAACCACCAGGATGATGATCAATATCAAAACCACCAAATCGAAGAGCCTTTCTGAGATCACGGTTCCAAACAAGGAATTGAAAGGTATTTTTTCCTTTTTCGACAGAACGCCGCAACGCATGAATTCTCCCATCCGGGGGACCGCTGTATTGGCCATATAGCCCACCATGACTGCAAAAAAGGTGGTTGACAACCTTGTTTTGTAACCCATTGAATTAATCAACAGATTCCACCTCAACGCCCTGAAAATGTGTGAAATCAATGCAACAAAAAGCGAAATAACCAACCAGATATAATGAGCTGTCAGGATGTCGTTCCACACTTCGGTCATATCCAGTTTCCTGAAACATAGCCACAACAGGAATATCCCAAACCCCAGAAAAAAGAGGTATTGGGTTAGGTTTAAGTTTCTCTTTCGTGCAGCGGTTAACAAATAATTATCTTATTTGGTTGTTACTATCTGGAAAAATAATGGAAGGTTTAAAATGTTTTGCTTCTTCAAAATCCATAGAGGCATACGATACAATGATGACCAAATCCCCCTCCTGGGCTTTGCGTGCCGCCGCTCCGTTGAGGGAAATAATGCCAGAACCACGTTCACCTTTTATCACGTAAGTGGCCAATCGCTCTCCATTGTTTATATTAAAAATTTCAACCTTCTCGTTTTCAATGAGGTTAGCCGCGTCCATTAGATTTTCGTCGATGGCAATACTCCCGATATAATTCAGGTTTGCCATGGTGATGGTAGCCCGGTGTATTTTAGATTTTAGTATGTCGATATTCATGATGAGATGAATAAAATTAGGGGATAACCTTTTGCAAAATTATTAAATAATTCGAATATTGTCTATTAATCTCACCTGACCCAGGTTTAAAGCCACAAAAGCGCGTACGCCATTGTCAGCAGGCCAGCTTTCAATCGGTTGCAACGTTTGGTTGTCAGCAATTTGAAAGTATTCCACATCGAACTCATTTACACCCTGTAGTTGTTCCAGCCCCCACTGCTGTATCGAAACAGGATCCATTTCGTCGGCTTTGGTTTTCACCTCTTTAAGCGTTTTGTAAATCTGTGGGGCAATGGCTCTTTCTTCATTGGATAGCCGCACATTGCGCGAACTCATGGCCAAACCGTCTTTTTCGCGTACAATATCGCACGGAACGATTTCAACAGGGATATTCTCCAACTCTACCAGGCTTTTAATGATGGCCAACTGCTGAAAGTCTTTTTCACCAAAATAAGCCTTGTGGGGCGCAATAATCTCAAAAAGTTTTTGTACTACAATGGCCACACCATTAAAATGACCTGGCCTGAAAGCACCTTCCATCACACGTTCCAACGATCCAAAATCAAAGGTTTTTTTCACGGGTTCAGGATACATTTCGTTTACCGAAGGAGCAAAAACCGCATTGCAGCCTATGGGCTTTAATAATTCCAAATCCTTGAAGAGAACCCGGGGATATTTTTTCAAATCCGTTGGATTGTTAAACTGGATGGGGTTCACAAAAATGCTAACCACCAACAGGTCGTTTTCCTTTTTGGCCCGGCGCATCAACTCCAGATGTCCTTCGTGCAGAGCGCCCATGGTAGGTACAAATCCAATGGTTTGATTGAGCCCACGTGCCTTGTTTATATAGCGATGGGTTTCTTCAATGGTTTTAAAAACGTGCATACCTTTGATTTGGCTGGTTAAAGTGTGGTGGAAATAATTTTCCACAGATTTTTCTCCATCGACTTGGTGGGTGTTTCGATGATTCGACCAATCTCAATCCCGTTTTTATACAGAATAAAGGTTGGAACCCGCTCAATATTCAAATCCTTGATGTCCACCAAAATAGCCGCTTTGCTGCGGTCTACACCGATCAGTTTCACCCGTTTGTCGCTGTATCCCAGCTCGCTGAGGATTTTATAAAAACGAGGCACCTGTAGTTGACTATCACCGCACCAGGTTCCCATCACAACGGTAAATTCTATTTTATCGGCGATTGGCTTGAGCCGATCGATGTATTTTTTTGAAGGTTTATATTTTTCAAATCCGGGATTGAAATAATCAGCAAAAACGCCTTTTTCCAGACCGCTTTTGTTGCAGTAGCCAATCATGACCTCTTTGTTGATTGCCGGGTCGAGGATTACTTTGTTCACTGTTTGTCCAAAACCCTGAATGCCAATTGCTATCAGCAAAACTAAAAACCATTTTTTCATTGTCTCTACAATATTAATAAGAATGCAAAAGTAGAATAAAGCACCAAGTTTATCAAACCGGATTAATCGAAAGCCGGAATGCCGGTAATGTCCATGCCGGTAATAAGCAAATGTATGTCGTGGGTACCTTCGTAGGTGATCACCGATTCGAGGTTCATCATGTGGCGCATGATGGGAAAATCTCCGGTAATACCCATGGCCCCCAATATTTGGCGGCTTTCGCGGGCAATATTTAATGCCATCTCAACATTGTTGCGTTTGGCCATCGAAATCTGAGCAGGGGTAGCTTTGTTTTCGTTCCGCAAAGTTCCCAATCGCCAGGCCAGCAGTTGTGCTTTTGTGATTTCTGTAATCATCTCTGCCAGTTTTTTTTGTTGTAACTGAAAGGAAGCCACAGGTTTGTTAAACTGTTTGCGTTCGAGTGCATATTGCAGGGCTGTATCATAACAGGCCATGGCGGCTCCAATGGCACCCCATGCAATACCATAACGAGCTGAGTTCAGGCACATCAGCGGACCTTTTAACCCTTTGATATTGGGCAGGAGGTTTTCTTTGGGTATATGTACATTGTCGAATACCAGTTCGCCCGTTAAAGAAGCACGTAACGACCATTTGTTTAACGTTTCAGGAGCGGTGAAGCCTTCCATGCCCTTTTCAACCAGGAGGCCGCGAACCACGTCCTGCTCGTCTTTTGCCCATACCACGGCTACATCGGCAATAGGTGCATTGGTAATCCACATCTTGGAACCATTCAGGATATAATGATCTCCGGCATCTTTGATTTTAGTTAACATGTTTCCGGGATCGGATCCATAATTGGGTTCGGTCAATCCAAAAGCGCCTATCATTTCTCCCGAAGCAAGTTTTGGCAGGAATTTCAATCGTTGCTCTTCGTTTCCAAAAGCATAGATGGGATACATCACCAGTGAAGATTGTACCGAAGCCGTTGACCGGATAGCAGAGTCGCCCCGTTCGAGTTCAGTCATAATCAGGCCATAAGCCATCTGGTCCAATCCTGCGCCTCCGTATTTTTCGGGGATGTAGGGCCCAAAAGTGCCGATCGAACCCATCTCTTTGATCAGATGTTTGGGAAATTCATGGCGTTGGGCATAACCATCAATTACAGGCACCACCGATCGGTCGACCCAATCGCGTACCGATTTTCTGATCAATCGGTGTTCTTCACTAAGCAATTCATCCACAAGGTAATAATCGGGTGCAGTGTACATTGGCGTTTTTTGTTTATGAAGTGTAAAAGTACAAACTTTTAGTTGGTGGTCAAAACCACGCTTCGGATAGTTTTTATACCTTTGAAAGCATTCAAAAATTAACTTTAAAAATTAAATTTACCATGAAAAGAGTCATATTTACAGAAAACGCTCCGGCACCCATTGGTCCTTATAGCCAAGCCATTGAAAATAACGGCATGTTGTTTATTTCGGGTCAGGTACCCATTGATCCGGCTACCGGAAAAATTGTGGAAGGTGGTGTTGCCGAGCAAACCCAACAAGTGATGGAAAATATCCAGGCAATTGTTAAAGCAGCCGACTTTGGAAACGATTTATCCAACATTTTGAAATGCACCATTTACCTGAGTGATATGTCACTTTTTGGGGCGATGAATGAGGTTTACGGAACTTATTTCCCAACCCAGCCACCTGCAAGAGCTGCATTTGCTGTTAAAGGATTGCCACTGGGTGCTTTGGTGGAGATAGAAGCCGTGGCGATGAGGTAGATGGGTCTGTTTCTGGGGAATTTTTTCTTGAATCAGGATGAATATGAGCATCACGAGTAGTCTGACTACTCGATGCCTGACATTATATAATAAACAGGCAAAAACAACTCTTTCACCATAAATCCTATACACGCCAAAAAATTGCCCGGTCATTTTGAGACCAAACTCCCTCGGAAAAATGGGGCATACATGGTGTGATGACAAATCCCAAAGCACCGACCTGTCATATCGAAATCAGCCTCAAGCTGATGAGACCTGCCTACCGGCAGGTAGGTATCCCCCGGGAATTGAAAACCTCCATTTTTACACTAACCTTATACACAGTGTTATAACCAAAAGTTGTCATAGGTAGACCAACAGCCCCTTTTCCTGGTGTCTTTTTACTCGGAATAATTGAAACCTTTGATAATTTGGGTGTTGCTTTGTGTTTTTTTTGATGTAATTACTGTGAAAAATCCGTGTCCATCCGCTCAACCCGTGTCACCCGTGTTCTAATACTTTCCTTACCTCACCGGCACCACCATGCCTTCTACTACCTGGATTGAAATCCAGGCTTACAATATCGGTCGTGCCGCTGGCACTGGGATGTGGGTGCAATTGATGATCATCACCAATCATAAACATTTGAGCCTGTCCCGTTTGTACGGGGTTCCAATGAGGCCCGATCATAGTAGTAATCAAAAAATAATTCGTTGTCATCCGTTCAACCCGTGCCTGTCCCGTTCGTACGGGGTCGTCAGTGTTCTAGCGAGGCCCAATTACCTATTCTTACCAAGTACATCCGTCACTTCCATCACCTGGAATAAAACCCATGTTAAAACATGTCGGCCGTACCTATCCCGAAATCTTGAGCCAGTTTTTTATCATCTCCAGTCCAAAATCTGTCATCACCGATTCGGGATGAAACAGCAATCCCGTAAGGGAAAGGCTGCGGTGTGCAAAAGCCATGTTTAAACCTGTTTCATCGCGCATAATGACATGCATGTCAGAAGTAAATGTGCCTTCGTCGGCAATCCATGAATGGTAATGCCCAATGTGAAACCGGTGGGGAAGACCTTTGAAAATGGCATGAGGAACGGTTACATTTCCGCTATTTCTGATGCCATGAAGTGGTTCTTCAAGTTGTACCAATGAGGCTCCACAAAGTTCTACCAGGGCTTCGTATCCCAGACAAATACCCAAAATGGATTTTTGGTACATAATTTTGCTTAGAAAAGGCATCAGGTCCCCGGCTTCGGCGGCCAGTCCCGGTCCGGGCGAAATAAGTACTTTGTCGAAATCACCGGTGTTCAGTGCCATTAACCGGTCGTTTTTTACCAGCCGAACATCCTCCACGCCAGCCTGTTCAACCAGTTGCAACAGGTTGTACGTAAACGAATCGTAATTGTCGATCATCAGTAGTTTCACGCGCCAAAAATAAGGTAAAGAGCACATACTTTTTGGAGTGGACTCAAATTTGTTCTCAAATTCAACGAAACGGAATTCTGTATTTTACGAAAAGCTTACTTTTGCGAAAAATGCCACCATTGAATACAGGGTTTGAAAAAATGAACCAATTTGGAAAGGAAGGTATTCCTTTTCTTTTTGTCATCGATTTTGATGGAAATCAAGTGATTGTTTCTCCGTTGGATCAGGTGGACCGAAGCCTGATGCTGTATTCATTCAATGGAAAATCGAACCTGGACAAACCCATGTCCATCAAAGATAACCTGGCATTTCGGATTACACCCGTGGATCGTGAACGCTATCAGAAGGCCTTTGAACTGGTGCAGCAACACCTGCATTATGGCGATAGTTTTTTACTGAATCTCACCATGCCGTCGGCGATAGAATCCAATTATTCGCTTCAGGAAATATTTTATTCGGCTCATGCACGCTATAAATTGTGGATGAAAGATCGGTTTGTGGTGTTTTCACCCGAGACTTTTGTAACCATAAAAGAGAACGTCATCCGCTCATTTCCCATGAAAGGTACCATAGACGCCTCCATCGCGGATGCAGAACGGAAACTGCTTGAAAGCGAGAAAGAACTGGCCGAACACTACACTATTGTCGATTTAATCAGAAACGATTTAAGCATGGTATCAAAAAATGTGCGGGTTGAGCGGTTCAGGTACATCGAACGGCTTGAAACACACCGCCATTGCCTGTTGCAGATGAGTTCTGAAATTGCCGGAGATTTGTCGCCCGACTATCCTGAAAATATCGGGACCATCCTCTCAAAAATGTTACCGGCGGGCAGTATTACAGGTGCTCCTAAGAAGAAAACGGTTGAAATCATCCGTCAGGCAGAGCAGTATGAGCGCGGTTTTTATACGGGTGTGATGGGTGTTTTTGATGGAACAAACCTCGATAGTGCAGTGATGATCCGTTTTGTGGAACAAACTCCCGGTGGGTTAATCTATAAAAGTGGTGGAGGAATTACCACCCAAAGCCGTTGCGATGAGGAATACCAGGAACTAATGGATAAAATTTATGTGCCGGTTGCTTGAAACCATCCGAATGGAAAACCGCCAGGTTGAAAACCTGAATGCCCATCAATTCAGGATGGACCAGTCGTGTCTGCATTTCTTTGGGCACCCATCCGGGATTAATCTTCAGGATTTGGTAGATGAAAGTATTCAAAATCCCAATCCATCCAATCTCAATAACGGAATCTTCAAGATGCGGGTGGTTTATTCGCGACAGTTGGAGGAAATCACTTTCATGCCCTACACGCTGCCTGAAATCCGGTCGTTAAAACTGGTTATTGATGATGAGATCGACTACGCCCACAAATTCGCCGAAAGGCAAAAGCTGGAGCAACTGATGTTGAAGAAGGAAACTTGTGATGATATTGTCATCGTTAAAAACGGATTGTTGACAGATTCTTCCTATGCCAATCTGGCTTTATTCGATGGAAATCATTGGTTTACACCTGATAAGCCGTTGCTGAAAGGCACGCGACGAGCCATGTTGATTTTGCAGGGGAAAATCCACCCAACCCAAATCAGGCCCGGGCATCTGCGGTTTTTCACAAAAGCCAGGTTGTTCAATGCCATGATCCGATGGGAAGACAAGGTAGATGTGTTTGTAGACAAAATTTGGGTATAAAGTATGCAATGTGATTGGCTGTCATTAGCTTAAAAAAATAGAAAATCAACCTGTTAGTGCCATCGGCACGACCGATACTGTAACGTTGGAATTTATTCCATCGTTTCCTGCAAAAGTGGATGACTCCTTACCCTTTCGAAAATAGTTTTGATAGATATTGATCGTGTAAACTTATTAGTTAACTTTGCGCTATGATTAGAAAAGTAATCGTATATAAGGATGATTTTATTAATTTCTATAAATCTCAAGATACAAAAGTTCAGGAAAAGATAGAATATGTGCTTGACTTGCTGAGATTTGAAAGGCAAGTTCCGAAGAAATTCTACAAATTACTTGAAAATACTGATGGAATTTGGGAGGTTAGAGTAATAACCACTTTTAAGAGTATTCGGATTCTGTGCTTTCAAGATAAAGGAGACCTTGTTGTATTGACGAATTGCTTTCTAAAAAAGACTCAGAAGACTCCAAAAAAGGAGATAAAAATGGCTGAGAGACTGAAAAAAGATTACTTGAATGAAAAATATGGAGGACAATAAAATGAAAAATGTAATGGATTTTGAAGACTTATTAATAGACAAGTATGGAGAGAAAGGTACTCCATCAAGAGCTAAGTTCGATGCTGATTCACTTGCTTTCAGATTAGGCGTAATGTTAAAAGATGCGAGAAAAGAATCAAATGTGACTCAGGAAGAACTTGCCGAAAGGACTGGTACAAAAAAGAGCTATATTTCCAGAATTGAACGTGGACAAAGTGATATTCAGATTTCAACATACTATAAACTGATTGAAATTGGATTAGGAAAGCATTTGAATATCTCGATTGGATAATGAAGATATAGCAGGCAACACGCGGTTATAAAACCCAGCCATGAATTCCTACTCCGCTATTTTATCTTTCAGCGACTTAAATCCGTTACCCAGAATTTCCGTTGCATTCAAAACGGTTACAAAGGCTTTGGGATCGATGTGGTGAATATATTCCTGTAGCATCGACATTTCGCGCCGGTTAACTACCGTGAAAATAATCGATTTTTCATTGTGTCCCCACATACCTTCGCCTTTCAAAAAGGTGCCACCCCGGTTCAGGTCGATGACGATTTTATTGCGGATTTCTTCCGATTTCTCGGAAATGATAAAGAGCACTTTTTCGTAGTTGGCTCCTTCCAGCACCAAATCGACAACCTTGCCGGTGATGAAAATTACAATCAGCGAATACAAGGGAATTTTCCAGTCCTGAAAGGCCACCAGACCCACCAGAACAATCGCCGAATCCACCAGGATCATCAGTTGTCCCATGGGGAGTTTGGTGTATTTTCCAATCATCATGGCCACAATATCCGACCCGCCCGAAGTAGCTTTGGCTTTGAAGATGAGGCCGAGACCCAGTCCGATAAAAACTCCACCGAAGATGGACGACAGCAGCGGATCGCCCTCAACAAGAGGTTGACTGCCATAAAAATAGGTGATCCCATCCATGAAAATGGCGGTAGAAAAAAAACCTACCACTGTTTTAATTCCAAAACGCGGCCCAAGTACCTTGATTCCTATAATCGTGAGCGGGATATCGAACAACAATGCTATCATTCCAACAGGTGTTCCCAGCATCCAGTGTAGTACTATGGAGATACCATAAACCCCACCAGGTACAATTTTGTAGGGAGTGATAAACATGACAAAGCCGGAGGCCATGATAAAGGCTCCAATAATGATCAGACTGTAGTTTTTAATCCAGTTCTTGCTGAAAATCTTATCCTTTTGTAAAAAAGCCATGATATATTATTTTACAGATTTGAGTGCGATGAAAATGGGCGCAAAATTACTTCCTTTTTTCCTGATACTGTGTTGCTAATGCATTAATTTTTAAAGAATAGATGTGATCTAAATTGACTTGAAATATAGGAAAAGAGGGACAAATTTTTATCTGTCTGTTCTTGTATATAAGCACGAATCACAAATCTGGTTAAGTAATTTGAAGGGTTACAAAAAAAATCACGGGTTAGTGCTGTTTAACCATTGCAATCGAACCATAAACCATGATTATTATCTTATTGTTTCACCAATTTCATTGGAGATGTCTGGAACTTTTCGCTTAATAACCGCACGAAGTAGATCCCTGAGGGAAGCGCTGAAATATTAACCAGGTCATCACTGTTTGTTATGAACTTCGATTTAACCAATTCACCTGTTGACGAGTAAATCTTTAGCTCTGTTTTGAAAACTGAGGTATTGTTTTTATCCTTTAATTTAACAGAAAAGACATCCTTCACGGGATTTGGGAAGATGATATAATCGGCTGAATTGGTCATTTCTACTGAATGAATACTGGTGACCTCATCTGGCGTAAATCTGAAATAATTTCCATATGGCGGTATATCATAAAATATATCAATGCTATCGCTAATTGTAATGACGCTTATATCCGCATTTGTGCCCGATACGAAATAAACTTCGCTTTCGTTGTTATTGGCAATCCCGATCCATGGTCCATAACTTTCCCCATCGTCCCAAATAAACCCATCGGTTTCCGAATAATAAGGTGTATTTGCTAAATCGATTTCTCCAAAATGGATTTCTATCACTCCATTTTCATAAAACCACCATTGAAAATTTATTCTGTGGTCTGTGGGTGCCTGACCCTCAATGTCATCAGCTATTCCAACATTTCTCCATTCAACTTTTAAAATATCCAATATCCCTGTTGTATCATACGTATATCGCCAATCACTAAAGATTGGACTAAATACATGGTTCGTAAATTCTCCGGCAAACAAGGAAAGGTTGTAAACAGAATCTGAATCAGGAAAGTAGCCAACCCCATCACTATCAATGGTTACCGAATTAAAATTTGAATCGAAAAATGGAAAGCTGAAGCCGAAATCAATATCAACTTCACCAGACATATAAGGTTCTGGCAGCATTTCATATAATATTGATGTATAGGTTGTGAGCGTGTCGTAACCGGATGATCCCCAGGTAACAGCATAATTATTTTGCGAATAATTGTTTAGCGAACAAACCAAGAGAAATAAAAGCCAGATTGTTTTTTTCATTGTTGAATGGTGTTTAAAGATGAAGACCTAATAAAAGACGTTGCCTTTCTGCGAGACAAGTAGCATTCTAAACGATCGAATCGCCATTCTCGTATATCAAATATCCGGATATAGTACAAATATTACGAGCGCATTAAAATAATTTAAAATAGGCCAAACCGGATGACAATATTTCTAAACATTGAAAGTTTTATAAGCAGAATTTGTGTGAAATTGGAATACAAATACAAGAATTCTCTGAATATCAACATTAAGCTCTAATAAGAATTCCTTTCAGGGTAGTTATGTTATCGGTGCAGGGATAAGCTATGCCAGGAAGAAAGTATTGATTAAATCGAAGCTAATTTATGTAATGAACTTTCAAAACACCATTGAGGGAGAATACCAGTTCGGCAACCTTTTAATATCTCCACCTACCCGTGGAGATTATAGGTTATCAGGTAATTATGTGGGATTGTTGTTTTCGGCAAGTTTAGTTAAGAGAAAAAGCAAATGGTGAGAGAAGTCGTAATTATGTTTTTAACCCTAAATTTATTTTAGAAATTCGTTGTTATATTAAAAATAATGCCTTTATTTTGCCGTCATGATTAGAACAATGAAATTAAACAATTGGTGGTGGTGTGTTATTCATCCGATGAGGAAGAGATAACCACGCATCCATCTTTTTAAGATAATGAGGCCGCAGGTATTTCACCTGCGGTTTTTTTTTGCTCAAAAAATTTAAAACCATGAATCAAAATATAATCAACTGGCTAAAAAGAGTGCTGTTTCGATGGCAAAGATGACCTCAAACCAAACACTAAACCTCAAACCAAACACTAAACCTAAAACCTAAAACATTAAACATTAAACACTAAACATTTATATCATGAACACAATAACAAAAATAAAATCAATCTTTGCCCCAACCAATGGAATGTACGGCCCTTACGGTGGTATGTATGTACCACCGGTGCTCGAAAGCAAATTGTTACATCTGGCAGAAGTGTTTGAAAAACACCGGGGCACTCCTGATTTTGAACAGGAATTTGCCTATTATCTCAAGAACTTCGTGGGACGCCCGTCGCCATTGTATTATGCGCACAGGCTGTCGCAACATATCGGGTCAAAGATTTACCTGAAACGCGAAGACCTCAACCACACCGGCTCGCACAAAATTAACAACACCATCGGGCAGATTTTGTTGGCCCGACGTATGGGAGCTACCGAAATTGTGGCCGAAACCGGTGCCGGGCAACATGGAGTGGCTACCGCTACGGCTGCGGCATTATTTGGCATGAAATGCAAAATTTTTATGGGGAGCAAAGATGCCGAACGCCAAAAAATGAACGTGAGCCGCATTAAGTTGCTGGGTGCCGAAATGGTACTTACCCATGCCGGACGTGGAACGCTGAAAGATGCCGTGGATGCCGCTTTGGGTTATTATATTGAACATCCGGATGTGTTTTATCTCCTTGGTTCGCAGGTGGGGCCACATCCTTATCCCACCATGGTCGGCTACTTCCAGAGTGTGATTGGCAAAGAAGCCCGAAAGCAATTTCTGGAAGGAGAAGACCGTTTGCCCGACAATTTGTTTGCTTGTGTGGGAGGCGGTTCCAATGCCATTGGATTGTTTACCGATTTTCTACTGGATGAAAACGTTCGGATTTTTGGTGCCGAAGGTGGCGGCGAGGGACCTGTTTTTGGGAAAACGGCCGCTACCCTGAGCATGGGAAAACCCGGAGTGTTCCAGGGAACCTACAGTTACGCCTTAAGCGATGAAGCCGGGGAGGTATATCCAACGGCCAGCATTGCAGCCGGTCTGGATTATCCGGGAGTGAGCCCACAACATGCACTTCTGAAAGACAGTAACCGGGCCAGTTATCATCTGGTAACCGATACAGAAGCCATCGGGGCCTATTTGCTGCTATCGAAACTGGAAGGCATTATCCCGGCCATCGAATCATCGCATGCGTTGGCACTGGCGGCAAAGTTGCTGAAAAATAAGAAAGACGAAATCAGCATCATTAACCTGTCGGGCAGAGGCGATAAAGATGTGGAAAGGGATTTGAGCTAGGTAGTTTCCCGTAACCCTGCAAGGGAGAAACCCTGCAAGGGTTTTAAACCCTTGCAGGGTTACTTGCAGGGTTTCTGGGAACTTTATTACTTTTGCAGCCTGAATCTTGTTTATGCTGCCCTCACTCATGAAAGAATCCCTATTAGGCAAAACCTTGTCGCAACTTCTGGAAATCACCAACGAAATGGGGTTGTCTAAATTTACTGCCCGCCAGATTTCGGACTGGTTGTACAAAAAGGAAGTCCTTACCATTGATGAGATGACCAACTTGTCGAAGGTTGGAAGGCAAATGCTGAATGAGCGTTTTGAAGTCGGAAGAAAATCTCCGGTAACGGTTCAGTCATCTGAGGACGGGACTAAAAAGTACCTGTATATGGTGGGGGAGAAGGGAGCTGTGGAAGCAGCTTATATTCCTGAGCAGAACCGGAATACCCTGTGTGTATCCTCGCAGGTGGGTTGTAAGATGCGATGCTTGTTTTGCATGACAGGCAAACAAGGTCTGCAGGCCAACCTCACAGCGGGTGAAATTATTAATCAAGTGTTAAGTCTTCCCGAAAGGGAACAACTCACTAATATCGTGTACATGGGTATGGGCGAACCCATGGATAACCTGGAAGCGGTAATGGCCAGTCTGAAAATTCTTACCGAACCATGGGGGATGAACTGGGCGCCGAAGAGAATTACGGTTTCTACTATTGGCATTATCCCGGCCATGCACCATTTTATTACAACGAGTAAAGCACATCTGGCCGTTAGCCTGCACACTCCGTTCGAGGCAGAGCGTAAAATGCTGATGCCGGTGAGCCACAAATACAACATCGCCGATATCATTACCGAACTTAAAGCCCAGGGTTTCGACCGGCAACGGCGCGTTTCGTTCGAATACATCGTTTTTAGCGGTTTGAACGATACCCCCAAACATGTAAAGGAGCTGGCCCGCATATTGAATGGGGTAAAATGTCATGTCAACCTTATCAGGTTTCATCCCATCCCAAATACACCGCTGCAAGGAACCAATGAAGAAAGTTTGATGACTTTTAAGGAAGCCCTTGTATCCAAAGGAATTTTTACCACCATCCGCGCCAGCCGTGGTCAGGATATTGATGCAGCCTGTGGATTGCTTTCTACCAAAGCCGGTAAAGGACTGCAATTAGCTGAAACACAAAAATCCATCCTGGAGACATAGCTTTCCAAATCCCCATTTTTCTTAACTTCGCTGCCTGATATAAAAACCAAATCACATGAAGTTAAAAACACAATTGCTTTCAATTGCTTTTATTGCGGTTGCCACCATGTCGGTAAGTTGCTGCCAGACTGGTAAAGAAAGCGAAAGCAAAACCACGGAAAAACCGTACGAAATGAAAAAGTATGCAAAGGTTAAACTCACGGCCAACATCAGTCACCTGAGCGAGAACCAGAAGGAAATGTTAAAATTGCTCTTCCAGGCTGCCGACCAGATGGATCAGATTTTCTGGATGGAGAATGTGGGCGAAAAAAACGCTTTTTTATTGGGGATCACCGATCCCGCATTAAAACAATATGCCGACATTAATTACGGACCCTGGGATGAGTTGAGCAACCTGGTTCCTTTTGTTCCGGGATATGGCGCCAAACCTGCCGGTGCTCAGTTCTATCCTGCCGACATGACCAAAGAAGAATTTGAAAAGTTTGATGACCCCGACAAATCAAGTTTGTACACGCTCATTACGCGCAACGAGCAAGGTGGTCTGCAAAGCGTATGGTACCATGATGGTTTTAAAACGCAGACTGAAAAGGCGGCAGCTTTGTTGCAACAGGCAGCGGAACTGGCCGAAGATAAAGGCTTTGCCAACTATTTAAACTTGCGTGCAACCGCGTTGCTTACCGACGATTATTATGCCAGCGATATTGCCTGGCTCGATATGAAAGACAATAAAATTGATTTGGTGGTTGGTCCCATCGAAAACTATACCGATCAGCTTTTTGGTTATAAAGCGGCTCACGAATCCTTTATTTTAATCAAGGACATTGAGTGGAGCGACCGTCTGGCCCGATTTGCTACTTTCCTTCCTGATCTACAAAAAGGAATTCCGGTAGCTCCTGAGTATAAAGCCGAAGTTCCGGGTATGGATGCACAGTTAAATGCTTATGATGTAGTGTATTATGCTGGTGATTGCAATATGGCCATCAAGACCATCGCCATCAACCTGCCCAACGACGAACGCGTTCAGCTTGAAAAAGGCACCCGCAAGTTGCAGCTTAAGAATGCCATGCAGGCCAAGTTCGATCAAATCCTGATGCCCATTGCCAACGAACTCATTACCCCGTCGCAACGCAAAAATATCACCTTCAATGCTTTCTTCTCCAACACCATGTTTCATGAAGTGGCCCATGGACTGGGAATTAAAAATACCATCAATGGCAATGGATCTGTTCGTAAAGCTTTAAAAGAAAGGTATTCGTCCATCGAAGAAGGAAAAGCCGACATGCTGGGTTTGTATCTGGTTACCAAACTGAACGAAATGGGTGAGTTTAATGATACCGATCTCATGGACAACTATGTTACTTTCATGGCCGGCATTTTCAGGTCGGTCAGATTTGGCGCAAGCAGTGCCCATGGCATGGCCAACATGTTGAGGTTTAATTATTTTCTTGAAAAAGGTGCGTTTACACGTCATGAGGATGGAACCTATGAAGTAAATTTTGAGGCCATGAAAACGGCTTCCGTTGAACTGATTGATAAAATTCTCACCCTCCAGGGAGATGGCAATTATGAAGGCGCCTCTCAATGGATAGAAGCTCAGGGAAATATTCCTGACCAGCTACAACAGGATCTCGACCGGGTAAATGCAATGGGTATTCCTGTGGATATCTATTTCGAACAGGGACCACAGGTACTTGGCCTTTAGTCTACTGTCCGATTGTTGGGGAATTATGTGCGTTTACGGACAGTGTTCGTAATTGCAACAATTCCTCATTTTTTCAATAATAAGACCCTCAATTATTTATAATTGTTGGTATAATTTCTGATAACTCAATGTTTTATCAAATAATCCACTAAAAATAATGAAAAAAGGTATTCTGATTTTAATGACTTTGGTCGTGATGGCCGGAGTTAAAGTAAAAGCTGACGAAGGCATGTGGCTGCCCATGTTTATTGAGCGGCTGAATTATGTAGACATGGAAAAAATGGGATTGCAACTAACTCCCGAGGAAATTTACAGCGTTAACCATGCCAGTTTAAAAGATGCGATCATTGGACTGTCTGAAGGGCCTAACCCACAGGGTTATTTTTGTACAGGCGAACTGGTTAGCAAACAGGGATTGATGTTTACCAACCACCATTGTGGTTACGATGCCATTCAAAAACACAGTTCACTTGAGCACGATTATCTGGCCGATGGTTTTTGGGCTATGAGTATGGACGAAGAACTTCCCAATGAAGGATTGTCGGCTTCGATTTTATACCGCATGGCCGATGTTACAGATAGCATTGTTCCTTTTTTAAGCGACACTTTGTCGGCGGCAGAACGCACAGCTGCCATTCGTGAAATTACCAGCCGTTTAAAGAAACAAGCCTCCGAAGATGGTAAATACAATGTGGTGGTAAAGGGCTTTTTTAGTGGAAACGAATACTATATGTTCGTTTATACGGTATACCGTGATGTTCGGCTGGTTGGTGCTCCTCCTTCATCCATCGGTAAATTTGGTGGCGACACCGATAACTGGATGTGGCCCAGACATACAGGAGATTTTTCGTTTTTCCGAATTTATGCCAACAAAGACAACCAACCTGCCGAATATGCGGCGGACAATGTTCCTTATCAGCCTAAAAAATATTTTGCTATTTCTATGGATGGAGTAAAAAAAGATGATTTTACCATGGTTTTTGGTTATCCTTACAAAACTGAAGAATACTTGACTTCTTACGCCATCCAGCAAAAACTCGAAATTGATAATCCTCACCGAATAAAAGCAAGGCAGAAAAAAATTGATATTTTAAATG
>JAUYGX010000132.1 GCA_030690365.1 Bacteroidales bacterium
AACGGGAATGCCCTTTTTCTTGTACGAAAAGCTGTAGATTTTCACCGTCAGATTTTCATTTTCAGATAGATCAATTGGTGGAAATTTTTGGATGATTTGCTCCAGCACCTGCTTAATTTCAGGCAGGTTGATGAGGAGCGGATGTTGTTTTAATCTCAGCGAAAGCGCACTGGCAGCATAAGGTATGCTTTGAAGGAAATGTACTTTCCGTTCCACAAGTCCCCTGAAACCATAGGCTCCCAGAACCTGCATCAGCCGGAAGTAAACGAAATCGTTGTAATATCGCTGCACATTTGCAACTTCCTCTGGTGCAACACTTTCCAGTTCAGCGAGGTAATACTGATACAGCGAATCCCTGAGTTCTTCGGGCAGATTGGCCTTCACCTGATGTAATAAAGAAACCACATCGTAGGGCAGGGGACCGCGTCTTCCTCCTTGAAAATCAATGTACCACGGTTTGTTCTGATGAATCATGATGTTCCGGGCCTGAAAATCGCGGTAGCAGAAAAAGTCGGGTTCCGATCGCGACAACTCATCGGTAAAAAGCTCAAAATCAGCTTCAAGTACACGTTCGTTAAAGGCAATTCCAGCCGGTTTTAAAAAGCAGTATTTAAAATAGTTTAAATCCCAGAGAATGGATTGCCGGTCGAAATTGGCCACCGGATAAGCGACCTCCATATTCAGTTGTTTGACTCCATCTATCTGAAAATGAACCAAATCAGTAAGTGCTTGTTGGTAATATCCGATCACTTCATCCGTGATTCCTTTCGATGCCAAATCGAACAAACTTTGGTTTCCAAGGTATTCCACGATAAAAACAGTTTCAGAATCATCCTTTGCAAGCATATCCGGAACCTTCATTCCGAGTTTTCTGAAATGGCTGGTAAATTCAACCTGGGCACGGTTTTCCTCCACAATGGGATTATAAAACGCCATTAAATCAGGAAGTGAAGCATCATCGAAAACAATATGGTAGTATTTTCGATCGCTGCCGGAAGGAGGAAGTGGTGTTAAAGTACATGGTTCAGTGCGCCCCATGGATTGAAGGAGTGACCTGATTTTAGTAATGGGTTCCTGGTTCATAGTTGCATAATCTGTATTCACAAAAGTACAGATTTAAGCAAAGAGCTCGATTATTTGAGCTGTTAAACAAGAACAATCACGGATATTAATTTTGTTTTGTACCCTGGAGTCCATATTGGTCATTCGCTGACAGCAAGCTTCGACTGCCTTTTCAACCAAATCCAATGAGTGAAAAAGAGGGCAATACATACCAAAATAATAATGCTGTTTACAACGATTGACCTGTTGGAATCATGAACAACATTTTGAATTCGTTCAGATTTGGCAGCTTCATACATGGCCTTGATCGTCTGGTCATCAGGAATGTACGAATGAACACTTCCTTCACCACCTTTTTCACTTGATTTCAGGACATCCATTTTATAATTCTCGAACGAAGCCAGGCTTGGTGAGTTTTGCATACTGAACATCGAACGTGAATGCATAGGGTCTCCGAGATCGATGATGGAAGGAATAATGTTGGCAAGGCAAATAATGAATGTGATGACTGTTACCAGACAAACGAGATAACCATAAATCTGGGGCATCCGGTTAGGTTTTTCCATTGTGCTAAGGGTTGATTATTGGTCAAAGATAAGATTTAAATACCCTGAATGTCAAAGGTTATTCCTTCCTCTTTGTTGTATAAGGGAAATTTCGCGTGCTATCAGGCACATTGTTAGTTTAAAACACTCATGCGCATCCGTTATGAATATTAACCTGACATACTTCCTATGCCTCGCTCCCCCTTAGAATTGAAATAAATTGCCCGTCTTTTCCCATCCTTTGGTATTAAATCCTAATTTTGTGCTGAAAACCTATTTTTAAAATATTATACCATGGAACATAATGATAAAGCGGTTGAAATATTGAAAACAGCCATTCTGCTTGAACGCAGAGGGAAAGCATTTTATACCCAGACTGCCCGCCAGAGTGAAAGTAAATCGACCAAACAGATTTTCGAAATGATGGCTGAAGAAGAAGAGGCTCATGTTGAATTTTTGATGAAGCAATTTAAGCATTATTCTGAGCACCATGAGTTTATGATTAATGACGCAGCACCTATAGAAGATGATACTGCCGCCGAAATTCTGACCGAGAAAATCAAGAATGAAATTACTGCTGCCAGTTTCGAGGCTGCTGCTATTTCGGCTGCCATCGACTTTGAAAACCGCGCCATCGAAATTTATTCGGGTCGTGCGAAAGAAGCTACCGATCTCAACGAAAAAGCCCTTTATCAGATGCTGGCCCAGTGGGAAGGCACACATCACCGTTTGTTGCACAAACTCGACGAAGATCTGAAAGAACAAATCTGGAACGACAATAGTTTCTGGCCTTTCTAATTTGCCATTTATAAATAAAATCAGGTGGCTGACAAATATGTATGGCCACCATTAATTGTAATACAAGTTTAATGAATACAAAAGACAAAGGATTTACCTCCAAACTGGTTCACGCAGGCGGCATCAAAGATTCGCTGGGTAGCGCTGTAACCCCTATCTATCAAACTTCCACCTTTAGTTTTCGGGATGCCGATCACGGTGCCCGTTGCTTTAGCGGCGAAGAAAAGGGATATATCTATACACGTCTGGGCAATCCAAACATTGAAGAGTTGGAAGTTACGGTAGCAGAGCTGGAAAATGGTTTCGGCGGTATTGCTACTTCTTCGGGAATGGCAGCTGTAAACACGGTATATATGGCCATTTTAGGCCAGGGCGACCACATGATCAGTCACAATGCAGTTTATGGACCATCGCGTGGGATCATGGAAAAAATGTACCCGAAATTCGGGGTTGAATCCACTTTTGTTGATACCACCAATCTTGACGAGATAGAAAAAGCCATCAAACCCAACACAAAATTGCTTTATCTGGAAACGCCTGCAAACCCGACCATTGGAATCACCGATATCAAGGCAGCCTGTAAGCTGGCTCATGCACACAATATCCTGGTGTGTGTTGACAATACATTTTGTAGCCCATACCTCCAACGTCCGCTTGATTTGGGAGCAGATATTGTACTGCATTCGATGACGAAATTTATCAATGGTCATGCAGATATCGTTGGCGGAATGGTGGTTGCCAAAGAGCAAAAAATGTACAGCGAGCTTAAATATGTGATGATGAACATGGGCTTTAACATGGATCCTCACCAAGCCTGGTTAACACGCCGTGGATTGAAAACGTTGTCGATTCGCATCGATCGTGCGCAGGAAAGCTCGCAAAAAGTAGCCGAATTTCTGGAAGCCCATCCAAAGGTAAGCTGGGTGTTGTATCCCGGACTAAAATCGCATCCTCAATACAAACTTGCCAAAGAGCAAATGGATGGCCCGGGTGCCATGATTTCTTTTGGAGTAGTTGGCGGACTCGAAGGCGGAAAAAAAGTGATGAACAATGTACACTTGGCCTTGTTGGCAGTTTCGTTGGGTGGCATCGAAACCCTGATTCAGCATCCCGCCTCCATGACGCACTCAAAATTATCCAAAGAAGCACGTTTACAGGGTGGTATTTCAGATGAACTGATTCGGCTTTCCGTTGGAATCGAGAATGTGGAAGACATCATTGCCGACCTGGATCATGCGCTTTCGATGGTGTAAACCAAATGTTTAACATACTGTAAATTAGTTTTTACTAAAAGCTGTCATGTTATCAAAATTTGAGATGACGGATGGTTAAAGATTAAAAGCTGCCTTTGGGTGGCTTTTTTTTGATGCCTACTCTTCAAATTAAGAAACTTTCTAAATTTTTCCCGTAGGGAAAGTATATGGGTAGAAAACGGAATATAACTGTAATTGTATCGTCCGCCCCAGGCGGACGAAATAAACTATTAAGATGATTATTCTACCCATATTTTGCTCCTAACGGAGCCTTAAAACAAAATTTGGACAGTTTCTAAGTAATTTTCAAATTATATTCTGTCATTACAAGCACGATCATCCTTTAGATCACCTGGATTGAAATCCAGGGTTACAATGTCGGTCGTGCCGATCCCGATAGCAATCGGCACTTTTTAATGGGTACTAATGTCAGCAGTAGTGTTATTAAAAATCATCCTCCAACAGCTTAAGAAAAGGGATCCTTCATAGACATCATAATTTGGTACTTTGTTACGTTTGTTGTTTATAGGATTTATAGTACTTTCGTTCCGCTAAAACAGTCATAATTCAATCAAAATTATCCATGGTCAGGCTTCGGTTAACATGTTTGTTATTTGTGCTTTTTTTAAATTACTTTGCTCAAAGTCAGCAAGTGGCTGTAGTTTTGAGTGGAGGAGGTGCAAAAGCCTTTTCGCATATCGGTGTGTTGAAAGCCCTTGAAGAGAATGACATCCCCATTGATTATATTGTAGGCAACTCAATGGGGGCACTCATTGGGGCACTTTATGCCTCGGGGTATCGTCCTGATGAAATACAGGTGATGCTAACTGATCCTGCTTTTATCAGCATCGAAAATGCAGTAAGCGAAACCAGGGTTAGTTTTTATCAGCATAGAGAACCCAATGCTTCGTTTGCCAGAATACCGTTTTATATAAAAAATGGCTTGCGGTTCGATCTTCCCTTTAAGATGTACGATTTGCAATACATTGATTTCAGGATGATGAGCGTTTTTGCTTCGGCAACAGCCGCTGCCCATTACAATTTTGATAGTTTGATGATTCCGTTCAGGTGTATTGCGGCCGATATCGATTCGAGCAGGCTGTTAACGCTTAAGAAAGGAAATCTGTCCAAGGCGATACGGGCTTCTATGACTTTCCCGCTTTTCATCCGGCCGGTTGAAATTGATGGAAATATGCTTTTTGATGGGGGTATCTACAACAATTTCCCGGTGGATGTTGCCTGTCAGGAATTTCAGCCTGATTTTATTATTGGCAGCAAGGCCATCAGGAATTTTTCAAAAGCCAACCCCGACGATGTGGTTTCATTGTTGCAAAATATGTTGATGCAAAAAGCAGATTTCAGCATCGGTTCCAGCGATGGAATCCTCATTGAAACGATTTCGGGGGATGAAAGCATTTTCCACTTCGCAAGGATTAATGAATATATCGATAGTGGTTATGTAGCTGCCCTGAGGGTGATTCCTGAATTGAAAAAAAAATTGCCTCATTCGCATTCAAAAACGGTGGTTGCCGAAGAACGTGAACATTTTAAGGCCAAAGAGCCTGATGAAGAGGTGTCGGAAGTAAAGTTTGAAGGAATCAACGAGTTACAACAGAAATACTTCCGCCAGATACTGGGTTTGAAAAAACAGTCCGGTTTTAATCTGAATACGATGTATAGTCATTTTGTGAAGCTTCACCGCAATGAAAACATAAAAAGTGTCTATCCTTCGCTTACGTATTATCCTCATAATAAAGGAAGTGTGTTGGAATTGGATATTACCCAAAACGATCCGTTGGCGGTGGAGATAGGAGGGTATATTTCGTCCACCGGAATTAACGAAGGATATGTGGGCCTTGATTATATGGATCTGCGTAAAACAGCCCGGCATTTATCTGCCAGTGCCAACTTTGGAACCTTTTATAACAGCGTCGCCGCCATGGGAAGGATTGAATTCCCGGCAAAAGTTCCGCTCATCTTGCAATTAAATTTCTCCTCTTCACGAAAAAACTATTTTAGCAATGCACGGTTCTTTTTTGAAGATCAGTTTCCGGCTTATATCATTATAGATGAGAACTATGCCGAATTGGCGGGCATTATACCTTCGGGTCAGGATGGGTTATTTACGCTGGGATTTAGTAATTTGAACATGAGCTACAAGTATTACCCGGATAATTATTTCTCACGCAACGATACTTCTGATATTTCAAATTTCTACTTTGCCACGCCTTTTGTTGAATATGAGTATGAAACACTCAACCGTAAGCAATTTGCTTCGAGGGGAAAGTACCTGCTTATTGGTTTTAATGCTTATTTCGGGACTGAACATACCATTCCCGGAAGTAAAAGTCATGGTGAAACCGAAATAAAACGCAATCTGGGTTTTTACAGCCTGGTTTTACGGTACCAGCAATACTGGAAACTCACATCCCCCATGGATATTGGCATTTCTATAGATATGGACATCACCGGTAAACCCATCTTGTCGAACTACATTTCGAGCCTTTTGATATCGTCCCCTTTCGAGCCCCTTGAATTTATGAAAACCAAATTTCTTGAGAGCTACCGGGCTCCTTCATCAGGTGGTATCGGACTAACCACGGTGTTTGAACTTCAAAGGCAATTTGAATTCCGGTTAAATGGCTATTGCTATGTGCCTTACCAAAAAATATTGTTGGATAGCGATGGCCGAAATGGTCGTTTAAGTACTCCATTTTCATATCAGTATTTTGCTGGTTCGGCGCAATTGGTTTATCATCCGCCAATAGGCGTAATTAGTGCTAGCATTAATTATATCAATCAACCGGGCAGCAAATTTGGATTCCTGCTCAATCTGGGTTATTTGTTGTTCAATAAATCGCGGTTTTACCGTTAACCGGATACAAATACCTCTTTTCGGGTGTCGGTGGGATGTTACAAGCCATCACAATCGGTTTTTGTAATTAGAATCTGTTTAAACAAATGATTTTAAAGCTTAACGCCTTAAACTGGTATGGTTTATTTGCTATTTTTGTCCCTTATAAAATTGATTAAAAGTTCTGAACTGAAAACTATGTACCGTACGCCAATTGGCCCATCGGACTCAAACAATTTAAATTAAATGGAAACCAAGATGCAACCTGATCAGAATCCCGAGTTGAATCAAAAGACAGATTCACAGGAGGATAAGTCTATTTCGCTAGTAACATCAGCCGAAGACAAAGTAAATTCACAGTTATCACCCGAAGACAAACAATGGATTTCGGATGCGTTATCACCTGACAATGCAACTCCCGCACCGGATGAAACCGGAACTGAGGTTGAGCAACCTGCCGTTGCCGAAGAGGTTGAACTACCCGCTGTTGTGGAAGTTGTGCAAACTGTAGCCGAACAGGTAGAACAGCCCGTTGTTGAGCAGGTTGAACAACCAGCGGTTGTGGAAGTTGAACAGCCCGTTGTTGAAGAACCCAAAAAGGAGGTTCATCAAATCAGTGCTTCAGAAAAGCGTGTTGTTGTCAGGTTGTTGCGTGGAAACCCCGCTGCTGTTGAGGAGTACCTTGATTACACCAGTGAAGAAATTAACTACGACGACCTGAATAAACAGGAACTTGTTGATTTGCTTGAAGATGTGGTTCAGGAAAGTGATTTTTCACAGGTGAAAATTCAGGTTACCAGAATTAATACGGCTATCCGTAAAATTGTTAAGGAAGAACACGATAAGGAGCGTCAGGAGTTTGTTGCCAATGGCGGAAACGAAGAGGAATTTGTTCCATCGGAAGATCCGTTGGATATCCGTTTCAAAGAAGCCTTTAATCACTATAAACACAACAAGGCCAAAAATTCGGAGGAAGTCGAAAAAACAAAGGTGTTGAATCTTCAGCGCAAGCTGGATTTACTGGAAGAATTAAAAAATCTGATCAATTCAGAAGAAACCCTGAAGAAAACTTACGACGAATTTAAAAACCTACAGGATGCATGGAAGGAAATTGGCATGGTTCCGGCTACTGAATTGCGCAACCTTTGGCAAAACTATCATTTTTTAGTTGAGAAATTCTTCGATAAAGTCCGTATCAACAAGGAGTTGCGCGATCTGGATATGAAAAAAAATCTGGAGCAAAAATTTGAGTTGTGCGAGAAAGCCGAAGAACTGCTGATGGAAAAATCCATTATCAAGTCGTTTAAATTGCTTCAGCATTATCATGAAAAATGGCGTGAGATCGGTCCGGTTCCTTCGGACGTAAAAGAAGACATCTGGGAGCGATTTAAAGGAGCTTCGGATAAAATTAATCAGCGCCGCAAAGAACATTACAAAGAACTTCAGGGTCAGCAGCAATCTAACCTGGATGCCAAACGGGCCCTGATTGAGAAAGCCGAAGAAATTGTGGGTGCTACACCCGAATCGCTAAAGGAATGGCAAAGTAAAACAGATCAGGTAAACGAACTGGTCAGGATGTGGAAATCCATTGGCAGAGCGCCAAATGAGCAAAACGATGAAGTTTGGCATCGGTTTAAGGAAAAACTGGATGGTTTTTTCACTTCCCGCCGGAATTATTTAAATGAACTTAAAGATCAGCAGATCAACAACTATAACCTGAAACTTGATTTGTGTGTCCGTGCCGAATCGTTTTCGGAGAGTGAAGATTGGAAGGAAGTTACGCATGAGTTGATCAACCTGCAAAAGGAATGGAAAAAGATTGGACCTGTTCCGCGCAAGCATTCAGATAAAATCTGGAAGCGTTTCAGGGCGGCCTGCGATATGTTTTTTGAACGTAAATCGGCTCATTTTAAAAACCAGCATGGGTTTGAGGAAGACAACCTGAAGAAAAAGCAGGAACTGGTAGCGAAAATCACGGGCTACGAAATTCAGAAGGATAAATCGGCCAATATGGAGACCCTGAATGGTTTCCAACGCGAATGGGTTGAAATAGGTCATGTTCCTTTTCAGATGAAAGATAAGGTTCAGCATGAGTACCGCGAAGCCATCGACAAGCTCATGAATAAACTGGACTTGAGCAGGATGGAGGCTACGGCGAGTGATTTTAGAAATAAGGTCGAATTGATGAAAACCGGTCCCGAAGCCGATCGCAGACTTTACAAAGAAAGAAATGTATTGGTTGCTAAAATGAAACATCTACAGGACGATGTGATGTTATGGGAAAATAACATCGGGTTTTTCGCCAACTCTAAACAGGCTACCAAGTTAAAAATGGAGTTTGAAAATAAAATCGATCGGGCTAAAAAAGAGCTTGAAGTACTGAAAGAACAGCTTAAAATGCTGAACTAAACTTAGAACCGGGATCGATTCCCGGTTTTTTTTTGGTAGAGAAAATTAGAAGTGTAAATATTCCTTCTAAAGAGAAGTTGGTTTTCATAAATTTATTTTGCAAAGGTTCGTAAATGCAATCTGGAGAATTAACTGGAAATATTGTAGTTTTACATCTTGATTGGTGAAATTTAGGTAATTATGGCTGGGAATATTTTTGGAAAGTTTCTTCAACTCACCACCTTTGGTGAATCGCATGGAAAAGCCATAGGAGGAGTCCTGGATGGGTTTCCTTCCGGGATAAAGGTTGATTTTGAACAAATTACACGCGAATTAAACCGGCGTCGGCCCGGGCAATCAAAATGGGTGAGCAGCCGCCATGAGCCTGATGAAGTGGAGTTCCTATCTGGAATATATAACGGCGTCACATTGGGGACTCCCATTGCCTTTCTGATTAGGAATACCAATCAGCATCCTTCGGATTACGATCATCTGGAAGATGTATTTCGTCCTTCACATGCCGATTATACCTACGAAATCAAATATGGCATACGCGATCACCGTGGTGGCGGACGTGCCTCAGCCCGCGAGACGATTGCACGCGTAGTGGCCGGAGCACTCGTAAAACAACTTTTAAGTAAGGAAGGTATTACCATTCAGGCATATGTGAACAGCATCGGCCAAATATCAGTTGAAAAGCCGTATATGGAGCTTGACTTAAATAAAACTGAACAATCGCCCCTACGCTGTCCGGATGCACAGAGTTCAAAGGTGATGGAAGAAGCGATTGCTTTAGCGGCAAAGGCCGGCGATACCCTTGGCGGTGAAATCACCTGCGTGATACAAAAAGTTCCGGTGGGGATTGGCGAACCGGTTTTTGATAAGCTACATGCCGATCTGGCCAAAGCCATCATGAGCATCAATGCGGTAAAAGGATTTGAAATCGGGACCGGTTTTAAGGCGGCTACTATGACGGGTTCGCAGCACAATGATGTGTTTTTTGAGAAAGACAACGAAGTTCACACACGAACCAATTTTTCGGGCGGAATCCAGGGGGGTATTTCCAATGGAGAGGATATTTATTTTCGGGTGGCCTTTAAGCCGGTGGCTACTTTGATGAAATCACAGGAATCCATTGATAAAGAAGGCAATCCGGTGATCATCGAGGGTAAAGGCCGCCATGATGTAACAGTGGTTCCGAGGGCTGTTCCCATTGTAGAAGCCATGGCAGCATTGGTGATTGCCGATCATTTGTTGATGAGCCGGATGAATTGTGGTGGAAATTAGGCCAATCAAGATTGTGCTCAGGCGCACTTTTTTTCAACGCGTGCCAAAATGCATTAACTGTCATTTTACCTTCCAATTGAAAATTGTTGGGAACCGGGTCGTTTAGGGTATTTTGTATTCTCGTTACCGCTGCGCTCACACGAGGACAAGGGTGGGGGCGATGTGCAGGATTTCAGTCCTTTGGTTTATCTAAATTATTACCATGTGTAGATTTTTTATTAGTGTAACATGTGCAATAAAAGTGGAATTGCTTGATTATTCTGCAAAATAATTCTTTCTTTATTTGTAGAACTATATTCACTATATTTGCGTTAACTAATAGCAAACACTATACTTTTGTGAACTATGTTAAACATTGGAAGTAAAATAACCGAATTTCGTAAGAAAAATAAATGGTCCCAAGCAGATCTTGTCAAAGCATGGCAAGCTTATTCAATGTAAATACCTATCTTATGCAAACAGTAACAATAGAACTTACAGATAACAACTCTTTGAAGGCTTTGCAAGACTTAGAGCATAAGCATTTGATACGGATTGTAAATGAACCGGATTTAAACTCATATGCTTTACCAGGTGAACCAATAAGTGAAGAAGATTTTAAAAAGTGGGTCGAGTATGCCGAAGATTCTCCAACTGTAAGTATAACAGAAGCCAAACAACGATGGGCAACACAAAAGAAAAAGCTCCAAAAACTTATTCGTTAAGGATAACCAAAAGCGCTCTGCAAAATATTGACAATATGACGGGTTATATTGCCTATATCAAACACCAGCCTTTAAACGCTATCCGTGTTGGTGATAAAATTTTTGAGACCATAGACCGCATTGAGCAGAACCCTTTGATATTTAGGGGATGTGAAGAAATTCCGACTAAAACTAAAATATACCGCAATGCGGTTTGTATGAGTTGGCTTATCATTTACAAAATTAAAGTCTCTGAAATTGTTATTCTCGGTATTATTCATGGTAGCCGCAGGGCTTCAAAAGTTAGAAAGCTTAAGAAAGTAAAATAAGAAGGATTAAAAAAGTCCATCCTCAGCCTGGTTTCACTTTTCTGCTGGTTTACCTGCCTTCGGTAAGTGAACCTTCCTTCGGCACGGAATCATGGAGGCATGAGACTACGCTCAACTCTATTTTTGATTTTGCTATTCTTTGCTCAGAGGGTAGGAGAGGAGGCATGATTTGTTTTCTGAATACGGAAGGAAAGGTGATTATTATCTATTCCTGAAAAATCATCTTTAAAGGGTTTGTTATTTTTGTCAATTTGTTCGCAGACCAATGAGAACATGAGAAAACTTAAAGAAAGTGTACTGAGGATCTTCATAATTATTGGTTTTTACTTCTTTTTCTTGACTGATTGGTATTTTATGTTTTCTATACCTGTACTGTTTTAAGGTCTTTTAATTGTGATGGCATCCCTGCATAAAGGGCGACAGATTTACCTACCGAAGGTAGGCAAGCTCGTTACCCCCTGCACTCAAACGAGGATGAGGGGGGCAGAGACATCCACCGAAAGGGTATTGGTTCCGCTACCCAATGATTACTGATCTATTGTTCTTAACTCTTGTAAAATCAGATTACCCCAAATTCCTTTACTGAACAGGCTTCTGAGACGAAAGCATGTTGTTGGTATTTTCCGGTGAACCATCATTTTTTGCAGGGACAATGTGCAGGATTTCTGCCATTAGTTCATACAGGTTCACATTTTCAAAGGAAGGCGCCTGGTATGCATTTTTAAACGCAGGACCAGCCGCATAAAAGATGGCATGCATATCGCGGTTCTTGTTGTCGTAGCCATGGGTGCCCAAACCATCATTAATTCTCCACGACCAATAGATGCTGTAACCAGAATCGGCTTCCACCGTCAGATCGTAAGTACGCGGGTTGGTTCCGTAATGCAGCTGTTCGGGGATGCTGTCGTGGTGATACGCTTTAATATGTGGTGCTTTTTTTAGATTCGTGTAAACCTGATCCAGTTCACCTGGTTTTACCTTGAAATTCCAGGTGGGGTTCCAGCCATCATATCTTTCAAGCCAGGAAGTGTCGACGATTTCGTCGAGAATAACCTGCCTTTCGGGCGATATTTCACCCATGCCATGATCGGCAAGGACTATAAAATTAAGCTGATTGAACTCGGGGAGTTGCCGCATACGGGCAAAGAAACTACCCAGGTAGCGATCCAACTGCTCGACTTCTGCCTTGGTTTCGGCACTCATGGGCCCCTTCTCGTGACCAACATGGTCGGGCTCAGGATAATACCACATAATTAAATGCGGGCGTTGTGCTTCGGGTAACGAAAGCCATTTGGCAATGGAGTCGATGCGTGCCGGGAATGGAAGCAGCTGGTCGTATGTAGACCAATAGTCGGGTTGCTGTTCATTAATGGGTGCCTCGGAGCCAACCCAGAACAAAGTAGCTGTTTTAACACCCTGCTTTTTTGCCGTATTCCAGATAGGTTCCCCTCCATAAAATGAAGCGTCGGTAACCGATTTACGATCGGAAAGGGCGAATTGTTTTTTTAAATCCGGGGCATAAAAGCTGTTTAGTACAATGCCATGGTGATCGGGATATAACCCTGTAGCTATGCTGTAATGGTTGGGAAAAGTCTTGGTCGGGTAGGAGGGAATCAGTTCGGATTTTACTCCCACTTTGGCCAACGAATCAAGGGTGGGTGTACTAAAGTGATCTGGATAATCCCATCGGAAACCGTCCAACGAGAGTACTATGAGATAGGGTTGTTCCTTTTTTTTGTGATCAGAGGAACAGCTTATTGATATCATACTTATTAGAAGCATGATTAGCAGAATGTTTAGTATTTTCTTTTTCACGAAACGAAATGATTATTTTTTGATGGCATGGATTATAAAACGACAAAGATAAAAAAAGCCACCATCTTTTCATTGGATTTTTCAACACTCAACAGCCATGTTAGAGAATAGTGCTTAAAATTGTGGATAACACTCTATTTTTCAGTAATTTTAGGATAAATAAATATTTACGAATTTTGAACAACTTATCAACATATCAAATGAGGTATTTAGCAGAAATTCAGATATTTATATTCAAATCTTTGAAAACGCATATATTTCTTAGCAATTTCTTAACAAATCTATATGTCGAAATTTATATTTTTGGTCAACAAAAAAAACTAATTTTAAAATCTATTGCTTATGAAAAAGTATTATTCTTTAATTGCAATGTCAGCGTTGATGTTGTTGAGTGTCTGGGCATTTGGACAGGGTTCCACCACGGCTGCTCTAACTGGTCAGATTACCGATGCAAAGGGTGCTACCTTGCCTGGCGCAACTATTCAGGCTATTCATCAACCTTCCGGGACAGCTTATGGCACTGTTACAAACGACAAAGGTCGTTATTCTATTCAGGGTATGCGCGTAGGCGGACCTTACAAGATTATTATTTCTTTTGTGGGTTTTTCCAATGTTGAGTACGGCAATGTTCAGCTTTCACTAGGTGATGCATCTGTCTATAACTCAGTTTTAACAGAGTCGGCTAGCCAATTAGGTGAAGTTATTGTTAGTGCAAACTTAAATGACGAAAATGCTGGTGGTGGCGCTGCAACTAACTACAAAGAAGATCAAATTGTTAATGCACCTACCGTGGACCGTAACATTTATGATGTTGCCAAATTATCTCCACTGGTTATGACAACCAAAGTTGGTGGTATTTCTATCGCTGGTTCCAATAACCGTTATAATTCATTCCAGATTGATGGTATGGTAAGTAACGATGTGTTTGGACTTGCCGGTTCTGGTACCAATGGTGGTCAAACAGGAGCCAACCCAATTTCTCTCGATGCTATCCAGGAAATTCAGGTACTTATTTCCCCCTTTGATGTTCGCCAGGGAGGCTTTACCGGTGGTGGAATAAACGCCATTACAAAATCAGGTACAAACCAGTTCCATGGTTCAGCTTATGGTTATTTCAATAACCAGAGTATGTATGGAAGTTGGAGCCAGGTCAGTGAATCAAAAGCTAAACTTACCGACGAGTCAACCAAAACCATGGGATTTAGTGTAGGTGGCCCTATCATCAAGGATAAACTTTTCTTCTTTGTCAATGCTGAATATAAATTTGATACCTATCCTTCTGATTATTATGCAGGATATAAAGACGGTTATATTTCAACAGGCGAAGCTAAAGCTATTCTTGACAGGTATAAATCCATAACGGGTTTTGATGATAGCTATGGAAGACGTAATTTGGAAACAAAAGGCTTATCAATTTTAGGCCGTCTTGACTGGAATATTAATAAAAACAATAAGTTTTCATTACGCTATCAGTTGAATGATTCTTATAAAGATGTGTATGCTGCAAATGCAAAAACTTACTATTTTGCCAACAGCGGCTACCGCATGGTTGATAAGACCAATTCAGTTGTTGCTGAATTGAATACACACATCAACAATTCTTTGTACAATGAATTACGTGCCGGTCTTACCATGGTTCGCGACAACCGCGATGTTTCTTACCAGGCTCCTAATGTGTACATAAAAAATGTAGGTGGTACTTATGACGCTTCTACAAATCTTTGGAGCGAGGGATCAACTGCAGTCAATATTGGAACAGAGTATTATTCAGGAGCTAATTTATTGAACCAGGATATTTATACGATTGAGGATAACCTCTCCTGGTACAAAGGAAACCATACCATCACTTTTGGTACCCACAACGAGTTCTACAAGATGCATAACCTATTCATCCCAGCAAGTAATGGTGCCTATTCATACAACTCTTTGAATGAATTCATGCACGATAGCGCCTACCAGTTTGCGTACCAATATTCTGATTATGATCTGACTGGTTCGTATAAGTGGGCAGCTACCGTAAAAGCCGGACAATTCGGACTCTATGCACAGGATAAATGGAATATTTCAGAAAACTTTGATCTGACCTATGGGGTACGTTTAGACATTCCGACTTTCTTTAATAAACCTTCCACCAACAATGAGTTCAATCAAAGTGATTATGCTTTAAAATATGGGGTAAAAGTTGGCGAAGTACCTTCTACAAAATTGTTGGTTTCTCCACGAGTTGGTTTCCGCTGGTATACCAACGATAGCCACAAAACCTTATTACGCGGTGGTACTGGCATATTCACCGGTCGTGAACCCTTGGTTTGGTTATCAAATGTATGGAGTAATACAGGTGTTGAAATGAAGGGTACAACGATTTCCAGCAATGTGCCTTCATTTGAAACATATGGCAACGACCCGATTGCGGCGATGAATTCGGCTTCCGGATCAGCTTCAAAACCAACAATCAACACCGTATCAAAAGACTTCAAATATCCTCAGGTATTCCGTTCCAATCTTGCTTTAGAACAAATTTTACCAGGAGACTGGAAAGTAACCCTTGAAGGGTTGTATTCAAAAACCATGAATAATGTCTGGTGGGAAAATCTTGCACTTACTGACGAAGGAACCAAAGTTTATGCTGTTAGCGCTGACGACCCGAATTCATCTACTATATACTGGTCAAGGGATGCTGGTAGCTACTATGCTATCGTTAACCTGAAGAATACTAACAAAGGTTATACCTACAACTTAAGCGCAAAGGTTGAAAAGAGCTTTGATCTCGGTTTTGATCTGATGGCAGGCTACACATTCGGACATGCTTACTCTGTAAATGATGGAACCAGCTCTATTGCATATTCTAACTGGAAATATAACTATTCTGTTAATCCGAATGATGCAAATGAATTGTCTTATTCACTTTTTGATGTTCCTAATCGTGTTATTGCAGTTTTATCCTACACCACACCGAAATATTTAAACAAAAAGCTGAGTACTGTTGTATCACTTGTTTACAATGGATTCAACGGTCAGCGTTATAGTCTGACAATGAATGAATCCAAGGATTTCAATAATGATGGTCAATATGGCAACTCACTGCTTTACATTCCAACAACCAGTGAACTGGCCAAAATGACCTTTGCTTCTGAAGACGATCGGACAAGTTATGGAAACTGGATCGAAGGTGACAAGTATGCAAAAGATAACCGCGGACAGTATGCTGAACGTTATTCAAACAGTGCTCCATGGGAAAGTCATTTTGACCTTCATCTTGCCGAAGATTTCTACTATGCAAAAGAAAAAGGCGGAAAAATTTCTTTGACCTTTGATATTCTGAATGTTGGCAATTTGATCAATAAAGATTGGGGTGCTTCCTATTCATCTTACTACAATGTGCAGATATTGAAAGTAACTGCATTGACAACGGATGCTGATGGAAACAAAATTCCAACCTACTCTTTCCAGGGTAGTGAAGTTACCAAGAGCGATATCTTTAGCCGCTGGCATGCCCAGATTGGTCTGAGGGTTACTTTTTAGTAAACGTAGAATATTTTTTATAGTGAAGAGAGTGGCTTTTAAAGCCACTCTCTTTTTTTAAGTACTAATTTTTAATGATTAGTATTGATTGGTGAGATTATGCTCGTTAATAAAGGATAATGCGCACAAAATCAACCAGATATTTATTGTGTATTGTTAATAAGTTATTCGTGAACTCATGCAACTATTTTGCCTTAGAGGCTGAATTTTAATGTGATATCAAAAGTGCGCCCAAACGACCAAAACCCGGTCATGGTCGCTAAATCATGACCCGACCCATCCTGTGCATATACTACATGAATGGTATTGAGTAGGTTATACGCATTTAGCTGTAGTAAACAAGGTGTGTTGAGCACTTTGGTATGAATTCCTGCATATATATTTATGATGTGAAAAGCCGGTATTTGATAGGGTTGCATCCGGTCGTGGGGATTGGTCCGGTTTACCGGATCGAAAGAAGCATACAATTGATCGTAATACATCCATTCCAGTTTTAGATCGATTATTTTAAGCGCTTTAAAGTTGAGTTGAGCCCCCAGTTGCTGCTGCGCTGTACCTCCCACTTTGAGCCCTTTGGCCATCACCATGATGGTGTCAACCACCACATTGTCACTATTTAATAAGGTGGCTGTTATATCGTTTTGCCAACTATAATTCCCAAATGAGGCGATCAATCCCATACCCATGTTTTTATTGATTTGCACATCCAGCACTGATTCAACACCCTGGTGGATGGCATGCAACCCATTCACCATGGCCCTGCTTTGGGTGTTGTTTTCCAACTGAATATACTCATTCGAAAGCATCGAAACATTCCCCCAATCGGTATAGTAGGCATTGGCTTCAAATTTAATGCTTCGATTGTGAAATCGGTAACCGGCTTCCACCGTGCTGATTTGCTCATTTTTCAAGTCGTGAACCGGAACATTGGTGTAGTTCCCAAAAACATATTTAAAGTAAGGCGCACGTGAAATGATAGCTGCATTGGCAAATATTTCATGGCGGGTTCCAAAATTGTAACAGGTTCCTCCCCTTAAATCAAACCCTGGTTTAACGATGGTTTCACTTTTTTGATTTTTCACGTAATTGTACCGGTCTACACGTTGGTACCAGTTGTTGTTGCCTCCCAGCGAAACATAGGCATTTATCCGTCCTGAATTGTAAATAGCCTGTAAATAGGCACTTGTAAAATTTACAATGCTCGAATTGTTCACTTTGATGATGTCGCCGACGTAGTTTAGCTGGTCTCTTCCCGAAACGCCATCCACCGCCCATGAATAATCATCAATAAAAACCTTACCTCCCATCAAATCGGTGATCTGTTCGCGTACAAACGAGTTGAAATACCTGTAATGAATACCTCCGGTCAGGGTTAGCTGGTCGTTGATGGCATGCCGCAGGGTCGACATCAGTCCGGTTTGAATGTGGCTGGCCAGGTATTGCGTTCCAACATTGATTGAATAACCCGAAATGGTATCCCCGTTCTCCAACACCGAACTACCCTGGTTAGTTGCATTGTTGTTGTATATGGCCGGCCAGTCAATCTGACCCGATTCATTTCTGAATTCAAAAACCGAAGGGGCGTATTGGAAGCTTTCCGACCAGTTTCCACCGCCATAACCGGGTGTGAAATAAACCGCCGTGGCTAATATGGTCTTGCTGTTGAGGGTGTAATTGTGGTTGGCGCTCAAAACGGGTTTGTGGTAGAAGTTTTCGGAAGCATTTTTTACTTTACCATTCAATCCACCCCAGTCCTTATTATACAGGTTGCCATAATACCGGTGTTCCTGATCGGATAATTTTAAAGTCCTTTGGCCGTGTATCTCGGGCGTTCCCAACAGGGTAATGGTGAGTTTGTTTTTAGCGTTGAATTGTTTGTTTAAGGTGAGAAAGTACGACCAGGCCGAAACATTGGTGGCATCGATGTAACCGTCACCGTGAAGATAAGAACCGTAAAAGGCTACATTCCAACCATTTTCCATGATTCCGCTGTTGGCAGAAAACGAAATTTCCTGGTTGCCAAATGAAGTTACCCGATAGCTCAATGAAAAGTCGGGTATTTCTTTGGGATTTGAGGTCACAATGTTTAAACTTCCGCCCACTGAATTGATGGCAGCATTTGAAACACCAGGCCCTTTTTGAACCTGAATTTCGGCAATGGCGTGACTCAGTCCCAACCAATTGTTCCAGTAAACCAACCCGTTTTCGACGCTACTGATTGGGATTCCGTTTAACAGAATACCAATATTTTCCTGGTTAAATCCCCTGATACTCAATTCCGCATCGCCACTTCCCCCGCCGGTGCGCGTGCTGTAAATACCCGGAATGCTGTTCATTAACAATGGCAATGGTTGATCACCCAATTGCGTTTGAATCTCTTTGCCGGTGATTGTTGAAATGGTTATTGGCGAGCTGCTTTCGGTAACCATTCCTCCGGTGATGTTGATTTCATCCAGGTTAACCGGAAGTTTTTCCAGTTGAATGATTCCCAAATCCATCTCCTGCGAATGCAGCACCACATACCTCGACAATGTTTTATAACTGAGGTGGTGAAATGCCAGTTGAATGTTGTTTTTGTCTGTTATCAGCAAAAAGCTGCCATCAGCATTGCTGGTGGTGCCGATGGCTGATCCGGGTGATGTAATTTGAACATTCCCGATAGGGAGACCTGTTTCTGCCTCTTGAAGAATGCCCGAAATAGGGTGTTGTGCGTGAAGTGTGAGTGTGATTAACAACAAGTTAACAATAAATAATCCAATCCTTTTCATTTCTTTTACTTTAAGTTGAAACAATAAAAAAACCCTGACATCGATTCAGGGCGGATTGGGACTACTACAATGCAGCAGTTGCTATAAAATATAGCCTTATAACAAGCAACCGATACCAAAAACTGATATCAGTTCAACTCATCACAATAACAATCTCTTCTACCATCCAGACTTTACTGTCGGCCCTGGAGTTTCACCAGATCAGTCCCATTCGAAAATTTTTAGGAATGGGAGTCGCGGACTGTCACCGCCGGTCGGGAATTTCACCCTGCCCTGAATCAATTGTCGCTGCAAATGTATTTTGTTTTTTTTTAGGAAAAACCGGGGAACAAAAAAAAAGCATGCACTGCCTCATTTTAGAAAGGCTACAAATAGTGCATGCAAGGTGTAATTACGAATAAAATGAGTTTAATGAGTCAGGTTTAAAAGGTACTAGAATGATTTCTGCCACTTTTACCCCTCAATCCCCTAAAGATACTGTGTCTAAATCCAATATATTCGTTCATTATTTTTATTTTTATTTTTCTACTTTTACCAAGCAAAAAGAAGGCTACTTTCAATTCGTTGAGCTGGAGCCTATCTACCAGGTGGGGGGTTATCCTC
>JAUYGX010000142.1 GCA_030690365.1 Bacteroidales bacterium
CCTTAATAGGTATGGCATCCAGGCTTTTGTAATATTCTTCCGGTGTGGGCGCTTCGTCAATACTAACCTGCACCACCGAACAATTTGTCATATCAATATCACCCGATACGATGGGATCGGGGCACAGGCTGTCATACACAAAATTCTCTGTGTAAAGGGTGTCTTGCTCTAAGTTGGCGTTGATCTTATACATGTATATGTCCGTATGGTTCATGTCATTTTCATTAACAGTACAGGCAATCACATATTTATTGTCAAAGGTTTTGATCATGTGAGAAGTCCCTCTGGTATTTGGCCTGATCTCAGCATTATAGACATGTCCTGAAGTATCAAAAACAATCTCGCCAAATGGATTGCCTGTTGTTAAAGGTCCAACGACAGCAGTAGCAAGAAAAATCGAATCATTTACCGTTTCTATTTCTACCATAAGATTGTCCATTGTACCCGGAATAATAGAATCGCCCCAGATACGTTTGTATCCAAGTTCTTGACCTTCATAATTTATAAACATCAATAATGAATTACGTATGTACCCATTGGGATAATCAAGAAATTTACTTCCCACACCCATGATTACAGAATCGTTTAGCGGGATGACTGAATAAGCTTCCCCCACCAGACTATCTGCTACACCAAAAGGCAACACCCATTTCTCATTAAATTGACTGTCTATTCCAATAAATAAAGGTCGCAACCAAGCACGATTCGGATTAGAAGGGTATGGGTAGTAACAATATCCGCTGATGATATAATCTTCGCCAAAACGATAAAGTTTTGTTCCATAGGCAAAATTAATCAAAGGGTGTTCTGTTTTTGATGCATAGGGCTTTGACCACAAAAGATCGCCATCAGGGCTGTAACATAGCAAGAATACCTGATTTATCTGTTGATTTCCATCTTCAAAACGGGTAAGAACAATGATGTTGCCTTCATTGCTAATCATAATGTCAACAGCGACACCATTCATGTAACCCCAATCTTTTGATACTCTACACCACAACTTTTCACCACAAGGATTAAACTTAGATAAAAATGGCCATGGGAGATCCAAAAAAGCCACTCCTGCAATATATTTGTTTCCTGCACTATCATTGTGACCGCACCAACCAATGTATTGTGCTTCGGTATTTATTAGTTTATTATCATATAATAAATTACCATTAATATCTGTTTTTATATTCCAACCATTACCGCTAGTGCCATTTACTACATCAGATGCTACAAGGTAATAGCCTCTGTCGTAATCCTTAATAAGGTCGTACACACTATTGTAGTGGTTGGGTTTTCCAATTGTTGTTTGCCATCTTTGTGCAGTAGCCAGTTGCACAAGAATGCATAGTGTGGATATTAGAATTATCTTTTTCATATTCAATATAATTACGCGAAAAGTTATAAGCTGCCCTGAAATTAATCAGGGCAGCTGAAATTGGTTTTCACTAATCTATTTAACAACGGTAAATTTGACACTTTCTATCAATTTCCCGTTCAGTTTCAGACTAGCTACATAAACTCCGGGAACCCAATCACGGGTTAGCAGGGTTAGTTGATCTTGTCGCCCAGTGGTATTTCTGGTGTCGATTGTTGTCCCTCTTAAATCACTTACAATAATGCTGGCTTTAGCATCCAACTCCAATTTGTATTCAAGATCAACTGATGCAGAATCATGATTCATTGTTGCCTTTAACTTATAATTTTCTGATGATTCCATCCTTGATGTTTGTACGCTATCTGCGTGTATGGAAGTTTTGGAAACAACATTTGGTACTTCTAACACCTGCACCAGACGGGTGGTTTGGGTATTATATTCCAATGGCATGGTAGAGGAGTTTATGTTATTTTGTACCGGGATATAATAGACCGTTTTCTCTACAGGGTTCTGTGCCCGGGAAAACTGGGTTAGCAAAACAAACACGATAACAATAAGTTTCTTCATGATTTTAATTTTTAATTGTTTATCCTTTACCTCACCAAAAACTTCGCCTTTCCCACAATCCGTCCTTCACTTGATATGATGGCCATATACACACCGCTACCCCAGCTTGAAACATTGATTTTACTGCCCTGCTGCCCTGTGACAATGTCTTCTGCGTGTACTTTTTTACCAAGGGCATGGTAGCATTGCAGCCGGATATTCTGATGACGATCGGTGTGCGGATACTCCAATCTGATTAATTCATCCGCAGGATTTGGGTAGGCCTTAATAGGTATGGCATCCAGGCTTTTGTAATATTCTTCCGGCGTGGGTGCTTCGTCAATACCAACCTGCACTACCGAACAATTGGTCATATCGATATCCCCCGAAACGATGGGATCGGGACAAAGGCTGTCATATACAAATGTTTGGGTATAAAGGGTATCTTGCTCCAGATTGGCATTGATTTTATAGAGGCAGATATCAGTATGGTTCATATCGCTTTCGTTGATGGCACAGGCAATTACAAATTTACCATCAAAGGTTTTTATTAGTGATGGCAGTTCACCTGTTGTATTAGGGTGAGACAAGGTGTTATATACTCTTCCACTGGTGTCAATGACAATCTCACCATAGGGATTTCCTGACGATAAGGGACCAAAAAAAGCTGTAGTTAAAAATAGAGAGTCATTAATCGGCTCAATTTCTGCTAAAGAATTATCATGAGTTCCATAAGCAATAGAGTCACGTGGAATAACGGTATAGCCTAATCCCTCCCCATCACGGTTAATGAACATCAAGGCGGATGCTCGTCCGAAAAACCCACTCTGTTCAACAACATTATAACCTACACCCATTATCAGAGTGTCGTTTAAAGAAATTGCTGAAAAAGCTTCACCAACAACACTATCGGAAACACCAAAAGGCAACACCCATTTCTCATTAAATTGACTATCGATTCCAATAAATAGAGGTCGTAACCATGCATGATTAGGATTGTCTGGATATGGATAATAGCAATAGCCACTTATAATATAGTCTTCGCCAAAACAATAAAGTTTTGTTCCATAGGCAAAATTAATCAAAGGGTGTTCGGTTTTGGATGCATAGGGTTTTGACCATAAAAGTTCGCCATCAGGGCTGTAACATAGCAAAAATATCTGGTTGATCTGCTGATTACCATCTTCAAAACGGGTTAGAACAATGATATTGCCTTCATCATTGATAATTATATCACTTGGAGAACCCAAAAGGAAATCCCAATGTTTTAACAGGCTACACCAGACTTTCTCTCCACAAGCATTCATCTTGACTAAAAAAGGCCAGGCAATTTCGCTAAAATCAATCCCTGCAACGTATTTATTGCCGATGCTGTCCTGGCAAACAGCGTTTCCAATCATTTTTCCTGGAAAAACCAAATTCTTATCCCAAAGCAAACCACCGTTAATATTTGTTTTTATATTCCATCCGTTACCATTTGAACTTATTTGTTGCCCACGTCCTACAAGATAATAACCATTATCATAATCTTCAACAATATCATTTACGTAATCATAACTATTCGGATTTCCAAAAATTGTTACCCATCTTTGCGCAGTAGCTAGTTGCACAAGAAAGCATAGTATGGATATTAGAAATAATTTTTTCATTTTCTACACATTATGTATAAAGTTAAAAGCTGCCCTGAACTTTATCAGGGCAGCAAAAAATTGGCTTTCACTTTACTATTTAACAACGGTAAACTTAGTGCTTGCTATTAACTTTCCATTGACATAAAGTCCTGCCAGATAGACTCCGGGCAACCAATCACGGGTAATGACGGTAAGTTGGTTTTGTTGCCCACTGGTGTTCATGCTTTCAAGTTTAACTCCTTTCATATCATGAATACTAATCGTGGCCGGTATATCGGTATCCAATTTGTATTCCAATACAACTGTTGCAGAATCATGATTCATTGTTGCCTTTAACTTATAATTTTCTGATGATTCCATCCTTGATATTTGTACGCTATCTGCATGTATGGGATCCTTGGCAACAACAACTGGTACTTCTAACACCTGCTCCAGGCGGGTGGTTTGGGTATTATATTCCAAGGGTATGGTGGAGGAGTTTATGTTATTTTGTACCGGAATATAATAGACCGTTTTCTCTACAGGGTTCTGTGCCCGGGAAATCTGGGTTAGCAACACAAATACTATGACAATAAGTTTCTTCATGATTTAAATTTTAATTGTTTATCCTTTACCTTACCACAAACTTCGCCTTTCCCACAATCCGTCCTTCACTTGATATGATGGCCATGTACACACCGCTACCCCATTTTGAAATATTGATTTTGCTTCCCTGCTGACCAGTGGAAATGTTTTCAGAATAAATCTTTTGCCCGTTGATATCGTAACAATTCAAATGGATATTCTGATGACGATCTGTATTTTTATAATCAAAACTAATGCAATCTTCCGATGGATTGGGATAGACCTTCACGGGGATTGTATTCAGGTCTTTATAGTAATCTTCTGGTGTAGGTGCTTCGCCAATACTAACCTGCACTACCGAACAATTAGTCATATCGATATCCCCCGAAACGATGGTATCGGGACAGAGGCTGTCGTACACAAAGTTTTGAGTATAAAGGGTGTCCTGCTCTAGGTTGTCGTTGATTTTATACATGTATATGTCCGTATGGTTCATGTCATTTTCATTAACAGTACAGGCAATCACATATTTATTGTCAAAGGTTTTGATCATGTGAGAAATCCCTCTGGTATTTGGCCTAATCTCAGCATTATAGACATGTCCTGAAGTATCAAAAACGATCTCGCCAAATGGATTGCCTGTTGATAAAGGACCTACGACAGCAGTAGCTAAAAAAATAGAATCATTTACCGTTTCTATTTCGACCATAAGATTGTCCATTGTGCCCGGAATAATGGAATCGCCCCAAATACGCTTGAAGCCAAGCTCATCACCCTCAAAATTTACAAACATCAATAATGAATTACGTATGTACCCATTGGAGTAATCAAGAAATTTACTTCCCACACCCATGATTACCGAATCGTTTAGCGGGATGGCTGAATAAGCTTCCCCCACCACACTATCTGCTACACCAAAAGGCACCACCCATTTTTCATTAAATTGACTGTCTATTCCAATAAATAAAGGTCGTAACCAGGCATGATTCGGATTATCAGGGTAGGGGTAATAACAATATCCACTTATGATATAATCTTTGCCAAAACGATAAAGTTTTGTTCCATAGGCAAAATTAATCAAAGGGTGTTCCGTTTTGGAAGCATAGGGCTTTGACCACAAAAGATCGCCATCTGGGCTGTAACAGAGCAAAAATATCTGGTTGATCTGTTGCCCACCATCTTCGAAACGTGTTAATATTAAAATATTGCCATCGTCATTGATAATTATATCACTTGGAGAACCCAAAAGGAAATCCCAATGTTTTAACAAGCTACACCAGATTTTTTCACCACAAGGATTAAACTTAATTAAAAAAGGCCAGGCGATTTCGCCAAAATCAATACCTGCAATATACTTGTTGCCGAGGCTGTCCTGACATCCGGCAACACCAACCCTTACCCCGGTATAAACCAATCTTTTATCATACAACAATTCACCATTGATATTCGTTTTTATATCCCAACCCTTTCCGTTTCCATTAGCAATCGCATCCCAGCCAACAATATAATGCCCTTTATCATAATCTTCCAATAGATCATACACTTCATCGTAATGGTTATGTGTGCCAAAAGTAGTGCTCCACCTTTGCGCATTAGCTAGTTGCACAAGAAAGCAAAGTATTGATATTAGAATTATCTTTTTCATATTCACTACATTATGCGAAATATTATAAGCTGCCCTGGTTAATTTCAGGGCAGCTTAAATTGGCTTTCGCTATTCTATTTAACGACGGTAAATTTAGTGCTTTCTATTAACTTTCCGTTGACATAAAGTCCTACCAGATAGACACCGGGCAACCATTCACGGGTAATGACTGTAAGTTGGTTTTGTTGTCCACTGGTGTTCATGCTTTTAATCTTCACACCTTTCATGTCATGAATACTAATTGTGGCTGGCATATCGGTTTCCAATTTGTATTCCAGAATAACATAACCGGAAGCAGGATTTGGGAAGACCTTAAGTAATCCTGGCCCCTGTACATTTAGTAAATCTTCATAGGAGGCCTGTGCCTGAGCGCTTTTGTAAAGATCCGGCAGAATAATAGGCTCGTGATAAGTGGTATCGCCAAGCGCCACCAACAGGTTTCGGGCATAAACTCCCGCTTTGCTGCTGTCAGCCATAGCCATGTTCCACAACTGTTGTCTTTGAGATGCACTTGGATTCAATATATTACCCTGGCTTTGTTTTACAGAGGTGAGCCAATTGTAATAGTCAACCATTTGTTGATGTTTGGTTAACTCTTGTGAAGTGAGGGCAATATGTGTCGGAATATTGCTTATTACGCTACTTCCCTGAGTATATTCACCTTTACCCAATTCAAGCATGGCCAACTGGTACTGTGCACTCAGCGTATATTCTGTTGATAACAGATCAATCAAACTATCTACAGCAGTAGATGGATTCAATGTATCGTACATGAACAGGCGGGATAATCCGTAAAGCGCACGCGCTTTGTCTAAACGGAAAGCTCCCAACCGCGATTCAGTTTCTTCTTTTAAGGATACCAGACTTCTGCCCTGAAGTATCTGGGCTTTCATATAATCCGGCATGGGATCCCAGCGCGTATCCAGGGTGTTCATCAGTACTTCGGACTTGGATGATTGGGCATTGGCTACCATAATATCGCGCAACAGAGCATTGGGCAGCACATCTTCTTTTACGATGGCAGATTCTACCACACTGTCGGACAAATAGGGTGAAGTAGCCATCAGCTCATTGTACAAATCCACGGCTTGAGCAGGAGTACTTTGATCCACAACGCTGGTAAGTTCAGGGGTATCGCCACCATCCACCAGAACAGCCAGTACAGAAGCGGTCGAATCAGCTTTTTCATCGGCAACAGCCATTTTGGTTAACAGTGTTCCTCCGCCCGTTTCGTGGGGCGGGCAACCATTTGTATAGGACCACGCTGGAAAGAACGACACTCCATACTTTGTTACAGTGTTAAGTGTAAAGTCCATAGGTTCAACATTTTCCCCAAAAGCCGTATTCGTTGGATAGTAATAATTAAAATGGTTGAGCCCATTATTCAGGTCATCGAAATCAATGGCGGTTGTATTGTAATAAAACCGGTTGCCTGCCATTTGGGTGGGGTCGGTACTGGGTGCGCCTTGGTGGTAGGCAATGCCCATGTCAACCACATCGTGGGCGTTCACGCTTCCCACAACAGTGATGTCACTCGTAGTATGATCAAACGTATTACATTTAATAACCAAACCACCCACGGTGTTTTTCCGATTGATATCCTGTGCCACAATGCTGTATTGCAGGTTGCGGAAATCATTGCTGTAGATCTCATTATCATCGGTACCAGAATTATTGATATATACTCCAATTCCCGTTGGAGTACTCTCTGCACTGGTGAATCTATTGTCTTCGATGGCATACCCTGTGGAATACTCCATATACAAACCGTAAGCTTCATTGTTTACTCCCGTGATACTAACCGGAACCACAAAAGTACTGCCATCGATTTGGTTGTTAAAGCACGAATTCATGTAAATACCACGATAACTGCTAAAGCTGGCATCATGCACATAGAATGTATTTTGAGCCAGCACATCCATAGCGTAGATACCGTAGTATAAATCGGTAAAACTGCATCCATCTTTTACTGAGAAACCTCCGTTTGTACTTAGGATACCTGTTCCACGGCTTTGTGTTCCAAATAACACAGGGGCTTCGTTTTGGAAAGTGCAGTTTGCGAATACGACTCCTCTATGACTGGTTAGCTTTACAAAAGCGAAAGTATTTGCTGCAAGTGGCTGTCCAACTAGCCAATAAGTTTCATCAGTAATAAACTCACAGCCCATAAACCTACTTATGGAGGCGGGGTCGTAGGAATCGAATTGTACAGCAGTGTTACAATTTCTAAACACGGAACCATAAGCCTGAATAATACCCCCGGTATAACCTTCTTCCCATGCTTCAGGTGTGTAATAATTGTTCGCAACAACGCCTCGTATAGCGTTCTCAATAATCCCATTGTTAATGAGTACCCAGCCTTGTTCAACGGGGTTTTGAGCACCGGTTGAGGTACCCCATACTTCGATGCCTTGCCAGATTTCACCACATCCGTTGGTTAAGGTTCCTCCGTCAATAAAGAGTTTAGCACCAACTTCAACAATAATTTTACTCTCTTCCACAAAAGTAACCGTTGAGTGTATTGTTAGATCGGCGTTGGCTTTGATTATCAGGTGGCTATGGATGTTTTTGTCAGTATTCCATATTGTATTTGCAGTGGATATTTCAACAGGGGTCTCATTAAATGAACAGAAATTGTTAAACACCGCATTATTATATGAATTGACCCTGAACCTGCCCCATTGGGTTAATTTGCTTTTCCCTTCGGTATCCCATATATAAATTTCAGAACCTGACGCTGCAATAATCTCATTTTTAGAATCATTATCAATATCATCGATTAAGGGTATTGATGTTGTTGAACTAGTAGTTAATGGCCAGCCGATTACAGGGTCTCCATTTAATTTATAAGCATGTATTAATCCTGTATTTGTTGGAATAATGATTTCACATTCATTATCTGTCCCATCGACATCTGCAATTAATGGTTGTAAATATTGGCATTGCAATGTTGGAATTTCTTTGTTTAACACAGGATTGCCCTGGTTGTCCCATACTTTAAGCATACCGGCATCAGCAACAACCACTTCAATATTACCATCCATATCAATATCGCCGCAAACGAATGCCGGTGGCCACGCCCAGGTTTGGCCTGCAATACTAAGTTCAATATCATGATTATTGTTTGCCCAACCCGTTACCAGATCACCATTAGCTTTGATGGCGTAAATATAGCCTGTTGTATTTCGGATTGACATAAAAAGAATTTCAAAGAAATCATCATTATCTATGTCTGCCGCTATTACCGGACAATCCAAACGTCCCCCGGAAGGAATATTTAAGTTTATTGGGTTTTGACTTAAGTAATTTGTTCCATCACTGTTCCAAATATAAATCCCGCCTTCAAGGCCAATAACAATTTCTTTATCACCATCATTGTCCAAGTCCACAACAACGGGCATCGAAACAGCCTTCTTGTCATTTAGATATTCATCGGTAGTTTTCGGCCAACCGGGGAAATTGTTACCCAAATAATCAAATACTTCAATTGTATTTCCCCACTGGTTTGGTACAATCATCTCCAGCGTTCTATCACCATCAAGGTCTGACAAGACTACTCCATTGAAGTTTTTATAGGCAATCTGTTTTTCCCGCATCAAATCAGGTTTCTTGTCATCATCAGCATCCGTGTTTTTATAAACAAAGAGTTTGTAATTAGCAGCAGCATCAGGGATTCCCATCCTGGTAGCTACAACGACCTCGGCAATGCCGTCATTGTCAATGTCTCCTATGGCAGGGGTGCAGGTCTTGCTTATGCCGATATTGGCGAAACCACTCGTTGTGGTTATGTTATCGTCAATATTATAAAGTTCGTTACCTTCATGGTCAAAAGCAAATATTACACCTTTGTTTCCAGCCTGGTCGCCTGTGCCACTTGTGATAAAAATTTCTTTTTCACCATCATTTTCAAGATCATAAACGTTTGGAGCACCCCAATAAGAACCGTAATCAGATAGACTGGTTCTTATTGGATTCCATACAAGATGATAAGGCAATGTTGTCCAGGCCTTTAACGGAACAGTTTTTTCACCTTCTATTCCTGAACTTGAAACAGCACAAACTTTGTAATAAAAGGTAGTTAATTCTGGTAATCCAGCATCCGTATACCCCGAAAAGCCTTCAATTATTCGTGCATTAATTTTGGAATAAGGCCCGATTTCAGTTTCACTGCGATAAACGTTATAACCTTTTGCCGTATTATCTGGTATCCAGTACAGCGAAATTTCGGTCGGACTACTATGATAACCTAATCCTGTTATTATATTGGGTTTGTCGAAATTAACAGGGTATTCCCATTCTTTACCAAAGTCATCAATAATCGTTAAGTCTGTTTCAATGGTCTGACCCGAATATGAGGCAGCCACATCAAATTCGAAAGGATTGAAATTCTCACCAGAAGTATAGGAAGGGATAGTGCCAAATGTTTGATTTGGGATAGTTATAGAAATCAGGTTTACCATTGAGGTTGATAATACACCTTCCAACTCAGTTGCTGTTCCTGAACCATTATTAAAAAGTTGAAAAGTTACTGAAACATGGTCGCCATCATCAATTATTTCATCATTGTTAATTTGTGTAATGAAATTTGTTAATACAATCTCAGGAATAGCTGTGTGAAATTCTATATATAACTCATCTTGATATGTATTACCTGATCCATCTTCAATATCCAGAATAAATTTACCAAGCAAGTTATCAGGTGTATCAGTTGAAACGACAAATACAAAAGGCGGATTTGAACTACCCTGAGCCAATGAAGCGATGGTTCCGAATGAAGATTGGTTTTGGTTGATCGTAAGATAATCGTAAGAAGCATGATCAGGATCAAGACTAAGAGTGGCTATAACATTGTTTCCAGATATCAGTCCCTGGTTTTCAATATCCAGGCTTAATTCGATCGTCTCCCCGGCATCAACTTTGTTATTGTTATTTCCATAGCTTGAACCTGTCAGGTCATCATCAATCGTCGACCCCGAAACAAATAAATGTGTTCCGGAATTAATTGAAACATTTAATATTGATTCAAATGGTATGTAATTATGTCCAGTAATTGTTAAGTATAACTCTCCATGGGTGTTTGGGGTAATATCAATATTTGTACTTACTATACTGCCATTACCTGTTACTTGCTCAACAGCATATACTTCATTCTCTTTAAAAAGGCAAATTTTTGCAATACTTCCGTTTGCAAGATTATCAATATTTACCTGAATAATTTGCTCCCCCGTATAGATGGTTGAAGGATTAGTGCTAACACTTAGGTTTTGTGGCATGTTTGTCCAGATGTCCATTGAAGGATCGCCAAGCAGTCCGATTCTCCTAATGGGAATATGTGTGTTTCCATTGTAGTAAGCAAAACTAGCATAAACCAGATCACTTATGATACTTATACTATTATCATATAGATATGAACAGAAATATAAAAATGGTGGATCCTTCTCGTAGACAGTTGCCGTAGAACCGATGAAAGCAATACCTGCGCCATCAGGATTATTAATATAATGTTCGCCGATTCCGTCATAGTAGTCGAAAGAGTTTGCACTACAACCTAATGTAAAGAAAATTTGATAATAGGGTGAATTTGAAAGATTGTCCACATCTGTTGTGCACATACTTTCTTTTGCAATTTTCGATGATGTAGACATGGACATTGGCCCTGAATGATCCAAGTGAAATACTATATGGAAAGGATCGCTGAATAAGGAACCGCCATTTTCTAGATTACTTAAAGTATTTTGTAAGTTAAATACTTCATCCCAATCAAAGCCAAAATCACCAATTGCAGGATCATCATAAAGCCTCCAAAAATTAAGATTGGGATTTGATATTGAGAGTAAATCAATAATCCAGTCATTATAAACACCTCCTAGATGTAAATCATATTGATCGTCTAAATATCCTGTAGTAAACATAAGGTTGTTATAATAATCTAAATCTGTAACAGGAACATTTGCTTTTGAATAATTCATTATTTTTAAGAGGCTGGCATCAAGTTCGTTAATATCAGAGAAGGGCAATCGACCCACGAAATGGTCAGGCCCGTCATCTATAATATCTGTGGACTCTCCATACTGCGAATTGCCATTAAAATTCCAGTTGTAAAGATTATTGCCGCCATTCACATCACTGTAATATAATTCGCAGGGACGCCAATCGTTTTCTAATTCATCCAAATAGGCATATCGTGCCGGAATAATTTCCGTATCGCCTCCCAATAATACAAACACACTGCCCCAGTTGTTATAAACATCTTTGAGATAATAAAATATCCTCTCTGCCTGATCGGATCCGGAATACTCCTGATTAATTTGTTCCAAAGTTATAATAACAGTTGGTATCCCGGATTTTGTTTTCCAGTCAGCAAAATCTGTAAAATCATATTTATCAGGAACAGGGATACTGTATTCTTCTAATGTAATAATTATGAATTCAGGTACACTGCCCTCGGAAGCAGGTAAAGAGTTCATAATCTGTTTTTTTATTACTATTGTTTTGTACCACTTCCTTACCACCGCCTAAAAAATTACCAATGTCCAAAGGATTACTAACACTTTTTAAAATATGATTATAAGTAAGCTGATCCATGTAAGCAGATATTTTTTCAGGTCTGTTATCCAGGCTTGTGTTCAAAGTATAGATTATTTGAAATGATAATTCAGAATATAATTTTAGGGTTTGAGACAAAGGCAAATACGAAATAGGATAAAGGTTAACCGTAACGATTTGATACCCAAAAGTAAATTCTACATGGGCTATTTCAACAATTTTCCCTGGAAACGGGTTGTTTGAATTATAGGTATCTTGATCAGGCTCAACCCATTCAGGAGCAGGCATGCCGTTTAACAGAATCGGGGGCTGTTCCGGGTAAATGTTATATAAGCCCGAAATAGTTTGTTCTGTAGCATTTGTAATTTGAACAGAAACCTGTTCTGCATTAATTGGTATAAGATACCTTTTTTGAACAATAGGTATTTCCGGTTTGCCGTAGTTACCCTGTTTAGAACTAAAGGTTTTTGTAGAAAAAGGGTAATTAATATCTATCCTGTCGTAATTATTGTCAACAGTAAATGCTATTTGACTTTGACCCGTTTGCAGGTTACTATTAACCTGACTGTTTGCCATATAGGCGATTAACATTAATAAACTGATTAAATAAAACTTTTTCATAATGCTTGGTTTTAATTAGAAATATGTGATGTCCTATTTTTTGCTCTTTTTGAGAAGTTTACCTGATATTAAGATGCTATTAGCAGACTTTATTAAATAAATATAAATTCCTGGTTGGAGGTTACCCAGGTTGTGAATCATATAAGTCAGGGGTTGAATATTTTTTGAATAGACCTTTTTGCCTGTAATTTCAAATATCTCAAACGTTACAGGTTGTCCATTTGATGTTTTTAATTCGGCTACCGAAATAAAAAGTTGATTATCGAATGGGTTCGGAAACAATGTTGGAATAATGTTTAAACCATATTCATTAATTTCAACCAATATTCCGCCCACGGTAGTTTTATAAATGTTACCTATCCCCTCAATACAATAACCAACATCCTCATTGTACATTTCTATGTTATCGTATTCACCTTCTTTTTCCATCCAGTTATAACCACCATCTGTAGTTGTACAGAGTTTTCCATAATCAGCCAAAGCACTATAAGCAACATAATAACCGGTGTCGTTATTCATAAATTGCAATTGGCTTTGACCATATCTATCTATTGTTTCATTAGGTATAACCGTCCAATCCTCACCTGCATTTTCCGTTTTATACAAATTATGTCCCACAATAAAACCAGTGTCTGCATTAATAAAGGAACAATAATCTATCCAATCGCCATATACATCACTTAACTGGGACCAGGAATCTCCACTGTCTATGGTCTTAAGTACACCACCCCAATGCGTTATATAGCCAATATGTGAATTTATCATTTGAATATGAGTTACTTGAAAAGCATCTGGATAATAATAATTCCAGGAAGCTCCTCCATCATAGGTTCGCATAATTATATCACCATGATTAGAATAATTCCCAATAATCCAGCCTGTATCGGGGCTAATAAAGTCTAGTTCAAAAAAATGAGCTGTTGTATCCTGTGAAACTTGTTCCCATGAATTGCCGTAGTCTTCAGTTTTAAGAATAATATTTGACCTGCCAAGTATATATCCAATCTGGGATGTTGGGAAGTTTACGTCGTCAAAGAAAATATCATCACAATTGTAATTTATATTAGTCCAGGTAGTACCGCCATCAATTGTCCTGATGGCACATTGATTTCCTACAGCATAAACAATATCAGGATGTACAACATCGAGGGCAATTATGGGCTTTTCGTTAACATAGATAAGATTCCATTGTGAAAATGCACATAATGGTAATGTAAATAATGTAATAAATATTAGCCTTTTCATCATGTTAGTATTTAATGATTGAAATATTTAGGTACTACAAATATTGATAGTTAATGCTTATCATGGGGTATGTAATCAACCCTCCTTGTTGTAAAAAATTGATTTGCAAATCAATAAATTACAAATTCGCGATATTGTCAAAAGAAAATTTTGGCCGCAAGAAATTTTCCCACGGCTAGGGTATGATAAACTTATTCTTGCCAAGAATAAAAATTGTTTTGATCCTGAAAGATAGTGTGCCTGTTCTAATATTAAAACAGGTCTCATAGCCGTCTATTACGTAAAAGCCCTCTCCCGGATATAAATTGGAGGGGGTCGGTGGGGCGGTAATACGCTTAACTACTATTAGTTGCGTTTTCATATATTTTTTCCGGCTAACGCTTTCCTGTGTTCTCAAGTAAGGATTAACCAAAAATACACAAATATTTTAATAGAAGCTATCTGATTTGAAAAAAACGATATTTTTTTTCTCCTTACAATTTCACCCACTTCCCCTTTTTAAACACCTGATCATAGTCATAAATCCGGTAGAAATAAAACCCTGAGGGAAGGTGTGTCAGGGTAAAAATAAATAATCAGATTTATTGTTGCCAATCGTTTTTTGTTTGCTCCCAAACAATACAAAATGGCCATTGTCAAGTTCCTTAACAACCTGAAAGTTTCCCTCGTGATAATTCAGCCCCATACTTACTATCTGATCCCAAAGGTAGTTCCCGTTGCCATCAACCTTAACAAACGAGGGTAGGTGAACCCCGGCAATATTATCGGAAAAACCTGCTGAAAGAAAACCTTCAGACATTTTAATAAAGTTTTTCATAGTAATGCTTTAAGGGTTAGAGTTAAATTTAAAACATCCCGCTCTTTCAATTGCCTTATGGTTGTAAGTTAATTACGCTGGTAAACTTTCAATCCAACAACTCCTAAAGCACCCAAACCGGATCTTTGGTGGTATAATCCAATAACTTAGTTCCCAGTTGAGTAGCCAGTTTTGTTGCCGCTTCCACCGCCATTTCCTTATCCTTAAAAATGCCCACCGGTATTTGCTGGTGGTTTCCATGCACAATCACCACCTTAATATGCTCATCAAGGGTATTGCCATGAATGCTCAGCATCCACGCCTCCTGGTTAACCCGTTCATTAAAAATGGTTATGTATTCAATTTCAGGCAGGGGTTTCCATTTTCCCATGAAAATGGTAAAGATTGAGGTATACGACCGAAACTGCCGTTCCTTAATCCGGATTTCAATGCCTTCACGGAATAATGCCAGCGCTATACCTGCAATAAACAGGATCAACCCGATCGGATTCAATTTCCAGAGCATAAAACCACCGGCCAGGGTTAGCAACACACCTATAAACCTGTATTGTGGCATGTTTACTTCACTAAATTGTTTGCGGTAAAGTTCTCCTGAATGTGTCATCTGCTATAATTTTGCAACCTGTTACAAAGATATTAAAACTACTCAGAAGTCAATCAGGAAAGCAACATACCTGATCAGCAGAAATTTGCTAATTTTGCAAACTTTTTCCATAGCATATGAATATTCAGAAAGAAATAAACCGCCGCCGTACTTTTGCCATTATCAGCCACCCCGATGCGGGTAAAACGACCCTGACCGAGAAACTGTTGCTTTTTGGCGGTGCCATTCAGGTGGCAGGGGCCGTAAAATCGAATAAAATTAAAAAAACGGCTACTTCCGACTGGATGGAAATAGAGCGCCAGCGTGGCATTTCGGTGGCCACTTCCGTGATGGGTTTTGAATACAACGACATCAAAATCAACATCCTCGACACTCCCGGTCACCAGGACTTCGCCGAAGATACCTTTAGAACACTCACCGCAGTGGACAGTGTAATTGTGGTGATCGACGTGGCCAAAGGTGTGGAACCCCAGACCGAAAAACTGGTGGAAGTGTGTCGGATGCGGAAAACGCCTACCATTGTTTTTATCAACAAAATGGACCGTCCCGGTAAAGATGCCTTTGAATTGCTGGATGAAATTGAAAAAAAACTTCAACTTCGGGTAACGCCTCTCAGCTGGCCCATCAATATGGGAACCAATTTTAAAGGCGTCTACAATATTTTTTCACAGAATTTGAACTTGTTTACCCCCAACAAACAAACCATTCAGGAAGGCATCGAAATAAGCGACATCAACAGTCCCGAACTGGACAAATATTTACCCAAAGATGCCAATAAACTGCGTGAGGAAGTGGATCTGGCTGCAGGTGTTTATCCCCCCATGGATGTGCAGCAATACCTGGACGGAGATTTGTCGCCGGTATTTTTTGGGAGTGCCCTGAACAATTTTGGGGTGAAAGAATTGTTGGACAATTTTATTTCCTTCGCACCTACTCCCCGCGGAAAAGACAGCGACGTGCGTCATGTAAACCCTGACGATGAAGCGTTTACCGGATTTGTATTTAAAATCCATGCCAACATGGATCCCAACCACCGCGACCGCATCGCTTTTGTGAGGGTAGTTTCAGGGGTTTTTCTGCGCAATACCAACTACTTGCATGTGAGGCTCAACAGGAAGCTGAAGTTTGCCAGTCCCACAGCGTTTATGGCACAAAAGAAAAGTGTGGTAGACGAGATGTTCCCGGGCGATATCGTGGGTTTGCACGACACAGGCAATTTCAAAATCGGGGATACGCTCACCGAAGGTGAAATCCTGAACTACAAAGGCATCCCCAGCTTTTCGCCCGAATTGTTCAAATACATTGAAAATGCGGATCCTTTAAAATCGAAACAACTTGCCAAAGGCATCGACCAGTTGATGGACGAAGGAGTGGCACAGCTTTTTACCGGGAAACACACCGGACGAAAAATTATTGGTACCGTAGGCGCTTTGCAATTTGAAGTAATTCAGTATCGCCTGGAGCATGAATACAATGCCAAATGCCGCTACGAACACATTACCTTGTACAAAACAGCCTGGTTTACCAGCAAAAACAAAGCCCAGCTTGATGATTTCCGTGCCAGGAAAGCCAACCAGATAGCTCTGGACAAAGAAGGGCGGGAGGTGTTTTTAGCCGATTCTCAATTTTCGCTGCAAATGGCCCAGGATAAATACAAGGATATTCAATTCCACTTTACATCGGAATTCTAGTCTATCTGAAAACTTTCCAAAAGTTTGGAACTTTGGAAAAGTCAATATTATGGATTGAAATTAATCAGGTTGTTGCGATAAATATTCCACTATCGTCTTGCGTTTAATTATGTTTTCTCCAGAGGTTACTGTGTGGAAATAAATAACAGTAGACAATAAACCACAGGTCATAAAAAGTACAGAATACATTTCTCGCTTATTGAGCTGATATACAAAGAACTCAATTCAAATTCTTTCATCTGAGTTATTCTGCGAAATCCTGGTAGCAAGACATTTATTATACTTGCGGAATGTAGGTTTATTTTCATGGTTTTCCCTCAAAACAATGTCTCAAATCCCGAACAATAGGAAACTTTTGCAACAGTTTGTTTGACATGGTTACCACATTAACAAACATTAGAAAGATATATTACAGATTCAACTTATATTTGCACGGCAATAAACTTTTAAAACACGAATGAAAAAACTGTACTCCTATATGCTCAAGCAATATCTGGGGCCATTTGTGTTTACTTTTTTTATAGCCTTGTTTATTCTCCTGCTTCAATTTTTGTGGAAATACATCGACGACCTGGTTGGTAAAGGCCTGGAATGGTATATTATTGCCAAATTGATGTTTTATGCCTCCTCTACTTTTGTTCCACTCGCATTGCCTTTAGCCATTTTGCTTTCATCGTTAATGACCTTTGGCAACCTGGGCGAACAATATGAGCTGGTTGCCATGAAAGCAGCCGGTATTTCGCTGCGAAAAGCCATGAAACCGCTGGTATATTTATCAGTATTCCTCAGTATCGCAGCCTTCCTGTTTTCAAATTATGTACTTCCGGTGGCCAACTTAAAATTTGGTTCGTTGCTATATGATGTCCGTCAGCAGAAGCTGGCTTTTAATCTCACCGAAGGCATTTATTACCAGGGCATTGAAAATTATGTGATTAGGGCAGGAAGAAAGGATAAAGACAACAAAACCATTTACGACATCACCATTTACGACCACACCAACCGCATGGGAAATACCATCGTAACCACAGCGGAAAAAGGGTATATGGAAATGTCACCCGACAAAAAAATGATTATTTTCACTCTGTTTGACGGTACCCGCTACGCCGATATTACCAACATAGCCAATTACCGTAAAACCAGGCCCTTTGAATCTACCAAATTTGATAAACAGATTCTCACCTTCGACCTAACGGAATTCCAACTGAACAGAACCAACGAGGACCTGTTTAAGTCGCATTATACCATGTTAAACATTCAGCAGCTCAATGAGGCCATCGATTCGCTCAGCACTAAACGCAACGAAGCACTGCAACGGTATAAAACCAATTTTGTAAAACGATATCCCATAATTCAGGTAAGGGATAGTTTGCACGATAAACCATCCGCACCGGCCAAAATCATTACTCAAAGGCAAGCCGACACCATGCAACTTGCTGTATTGAAGGATTATTCATACGAAGATCAGAACACCATTCTTGATGCCGCCTTAAAAGGCGCACGGGCTGCCAAAGACAACCTTATCCACTACAGGGAGGATATTAAATCGCGCGAAGCGAATATGATCAAACATGAAGTGGTATGGCACCAAAAGTTTAAATTAAGTATTGCCTGCCTGATCTTTTTCTTCATCGGAGCACCACTGGGTGCCATTATCCGAAAAGGAGGACTCGGACTGCCCGTAGTGGTTTCGGTGTTGTTTTTCGTTATGTACCACATCATCTCCATTACCGGGGAAAAAGCCGTTAAAACCGGCGAATGGAATGTGGATATTGGAATTTGGCTGTCAACGCTGGTGATATTGCCGCTGGGATTGTTCTTAACCTTCAAAGCCACCACCGATGCTCAGTTAATGGACACCGAAAGCTGGCAGAAATTTTTCAAACGCTTACATTTCAAAAAGAAGTAAGACATGCCTGAAGATTTGACCTTATCCGAAACAAAGCCTTTAAGCATCCTATTTATCTGCAATAAGTCTCCCTGGCCTGCGCGGGAAGGAGGACCTATTGCCATGAACAACCTGATCGAGGGATTGGCCGATGCTGGTCACCTGGTAAAGGTACTGGCTATCAACACCAACAAATATTCGGTAAAGCCGGCAGATATTCCGGCAGAATACCACGATAAAACCCATATCGAACTGGACTACATCGACTTATCCATCAAACCGGTGGCCGCTTTCCTCAACCTTTTCACTGCCAAATCATATCATGTGGAGCGGTTTATTTCCAACGATTTCGATCGGAAACTTCGGGAAGTGCTGACGCGCGATTGCTACGACATCGTTCAGATAGAAACCTTGTTTATGTCGCCTTATTTGTCCACAATTCGGGAATTGTCGTCGGCTAAAATTGTGTTGCGTGCCCATAACATAGAGCACAGAATCTGGAAACGGGTGGCTTCCATTTCGAAAAACCTGTTAAAAAAGGTGTACCTCAATCACCTTAGTTCTACGCTGGAGCGATACGAAAAAGAGATTATCAAAGATTACGATGGCGTGGTGCCCATTTCCTCCTTTGATGCCCCTTTTTTTACAAATCATACCAACCATCCGGTGATGGCCCTGCCAACCGGTATCGACCCCAACCGGATTCCCGAAATCAAAACCGGAGAAACGGAACATGCCTTGTTCCACATCGGGGCCATGAATTGGATGCCCAACGAAGAAGGAATAAAATGGTTTATCGATCAGGTTTGGCCCGAAGTACATGCAGAACTTCCTGATTTGAAGCTCTATATCGCAGGTCGGGAAATGCCATCCTGGCTCAGCAATTTACATTCCAACCAAATTGAGGTGGTAGGAGAAGTAGAAGATGCCTGGGAATTCATACAATCCAAATCCATTTTGATAGCACCTCTTTTCTCGGGAAGTGGCATCCGGATCAAGATTATCGAGAGTATGGCTATGGGAAAAGTCGTGATTTCGACCACCATCGGTGCCGAAGGAATTAACTACACGAATGGCTTAAACATTCTGATTGCGGACGATGCCACTGAATTTGCCGAAGCCGTCAAAAAGCTTTATTGTGATCCCGGGAAAACGAAAGCAATCGGAATGGAAGCGCAAAAACTCATCCGCAGAGACCACAATACTCCAAAAATTATTGAGCAATTGGTTGGCTTCTATCGCAATATTTTATGATTTTTGCACTGAATTGTAGTTGGTGGCAGATGAACTCCTTTTATTGCCACAATTAATGAATAAACGATTATGCGTATTTTTATTCTGCTTTCCAGAATTCCCTATCCACTTGAAAAAGGCGATAAACTTAGGGCTTTCCATCAGATAAAAGAATTGTCGAAGAACAATGAGATCATCCTGTGCGCATTAAATCCGGTTTCAAAAATCGACAAACAAAAGGCTTTCAGCAGCTTGCAACCTTATTGTCGGTCGATCAATTTTTTAGACCTTCCCCTTCATGGCCGATTGATTAACATGGCACGTGCCTTTTTTTCCAAACTACCTTTTCAATCGGGATTTTTCTATAACCGATCCGCTGCACGCGAGATACAGCGCTTGATCAAGGAATACAAACCCGACCACATTTATTGCCAGTTGATCAGGACGGCTGAATACGTTAAAAATATCCCCATTAAAAAGACGATTGATTATCAGGATGTTTTTTCGCACGGAATGAAGAGGAGGATCGCCACTTCGCCGTTTTTTTTTCGTCCTTTCGTTAAACTGGAATTCAACCGACTTTACAATTACGAATCGCATGTATTCGATCTTTTCGACCACCACACCATTATTTCTATTCCCGACCGGGATCTGATTCCGCATCAGGACAAAAACCGCATCAAAGTGGTACTCAACGGGGTAGACCATGAATTTTTTAAACCACAGCAAAAGGAGAAAACAACCGATGTGGTTTTCACCGGAAACATGGCTTATCCGCCCAATGTGGATGCCGCTGTTTTTTTGGCCAAAGAAATTATGCCACTGGTGTGGAAAGCCATTCCGGAAGCCACCTTGTTGTTGGCCGGAGCAAGCCCCGATCATCGGGTGACCGCGCTAAAATCTGACAAAGTAAAGGTCAGTGGCTGGATGGACGACATCCGGGAGGCTTACGCCACATCGCGCGTTTTTATCGCGCCCATGCGAATTGGAACCGGACTTCAGAATAAATTGCTGGAAGCCATGTCGATGAAACTCCCGACCATCACCACTCCATTGGCAAACAGTGCGTTGAACGCAATAGAAAACAAGGAAATACTTGTGGGCGATGAGGCAGCATCGTTGGCTGATCACCTGATCAATTTACTCACCAACCAGGAACTCTATTCAAAAATTGCCGAAAACGGTCACCAATTTGTATTGAAAAATTATAACTGGGAGGAAGCTACCCACCAACTGGAAGACTTACTAAACGCTGACTAACCCGCTAAATAACTGTGCCATGCTGAAAGATCTCGTCATAAAAAACAGAAGTTACCGCAAGTTTCATTTTGATAAAAAAGTAAGTGTTGAAGCATTGCGTCAACTCGTGGATTTGGCTCGGTTAACGCCGTCCTCAAAAAACAGGCAGCCTTTGAAATATGTTCTGGTTACTGAGGACCCCGACGCAAACTTTGTTTTTAAGCACCTGAAGTGGGCCTGGTTTTTAAAGGATTGGAGTGGCCCTACGCCGCAGGAACAACCGCCTGCCTACATTATTCTTGCGTTGGATAAAACCATCAACGAACAAGCCGATATTGATGCAGGAATTGTGAGCCAAACCATTCTACTGGGCGCTACCGAAATGGATATGGGTGGTTGCATCATCCGTACAGTGAACCGTTACGAACTCAAGAAATATTTTCAACTCCCTGAATCGCATGAGATTATCTTGGTGATTGCCATCGGATTTCCAAACCAGGACGTCAGAATTAGTGAAGTCAACGAAGACAGCAACACCCAATATTTTGAGGAAGAAGGTGGCCGCCATGTGGTACCCAAGCGTTCGCTGGATGAACTTATAATTCTGCCCGCGAGCAAAATCTGAAATCATCTTTTGTGTTCACATACTTGTTCAACTCACATAATATCAATGTAACATAGAAAATTTCTTTTAAATAATATTATAAGATCCGTGAAAATCTGTTTTATCGGCGTTATCTGTGTTCCATTTTATAAACATCGAAGATGATCATGAATAATACAGGCTAGGAAATGCTTAATTTTGCAGCACTTTTTAAGGATTAACTCTGCATGGCACAAATTATCGGTATTCCGAAAGGAACAAGGGATTTCAATCCCGATCAAATGATCAAGAGAAACTATCTCTTCGACACCATCAAAACGGTTTTTCAACAGTATGGATATCTGCCCATCGAAACGCCGGCGATGGAAAACCTAAACACCCTGATGGGAAAATATGGTGAAGAAGGCGACAAACTTTTGTTTAAAGTACTCAACTCCGGGAATTACCTGGCCAAGGTGAATCCCGACATGATGGGTGAAGAATCGCTGGGGAAAATCACTACCCGGATTTCTGAAAAAGGCCTGCGTTACGACCTCACCGTGCCCTTTGCCCGATTTGTGGTGCAACACCGCAACGACATCACTTTTCCGTTTAAACGCTATCAGATTCAGCCGGTTTGGCGTGCCGACAAACCCCAGAAAGGTCGTTACCGTGAGTTTTTTCAATGCGATGTGGACGTCATCGGGAGCCGTTCGCTTTTGAATGAAGTAGAGCTGGTACGCATGATCGATGATGTGTTTAAGAAACTCAACATCCAAATCGTGATCAAACTCAACAACCGTAAAATCCTGAGTGGCATTGCCCAGACCATCGAAAAACCAGAAATGCTCACGGACCTGACCACCGCCATCGACAAACTGGATAAAATTGGGCTGGAAAAGGTTTATGAAGAGCTCCGGCAAAAAGGATTTTCCAAAGAAAATATCGATCAACTGGCTCCGATTATTAATTTACAAGGCGATAACGACCAAAAGCTGGAAGCCCTACAGAAACTGATCGGACATACCATAGAAGGCAGCCTGGGAGTTGCAGAGCTTAAAAAAGTACTTCAACACCTGGGCACACTCAACATCAAAGCCAAAGTGGAACTGGATCAATCGTTGGCCAGGGGGTTAAATTATTACACAGGCGCCATTATTGAAGTCAAAGCACAGGATGTTCAAATCGGAAGCATCTGTGGTGGTGGTCGTTATGATGACCTAACCAGTATTTTTGGACTTGATGGCATGTCGGGGGTTGGTGTTTCGTTTGGTGCCGATCGCATTTATGATGTGATGGAGGAATTGGATCTTTTTCCGGAAAACGTACACAACACCACCCAGGTACTGCTGGTAAATTTTGGAGAGGAGGAAGCCAAATACAGCTTGTTATTGCTCGAAAGTATTCAACAGGCAGGTATCAAAGCTGAATTGTATCCTGATAGCGATAAGCTGAAAAAACAGATGAAATATGCCGACCAAAAAGGCATTCCATTGGTTTTGTTGGTGGGAGAAGAGGAAATTAAATCAGGAAGTTACAACCTGAAACACATGAAAAACGGCTTGCAGGAAAATGTCACCCTCAAACAACTCATCAAAATAATTAACATCAGTCTTTGATAATTATGGTTCTGCAATAATGTTATTGGTTAATTCAGTTGGCGCACAGACAAAAGTATGCTGATAGTGGGAAGTCCGAAGTTGGAAGTTGGAAGCGGGAAGCCAGACCCCGATAACCATCGGGGGAAGTCGGAAGATAAGCATCTATTAAAAATCAATATCATTTGAAAAGAATACTATTACATAAAAGAGTAGGCCGCGACAGTTTCCCCCTTCAGGGGAATAAGGGGGTAAAAACCCCGATCCAGAATACACCCGATCCAGAATGCGTTCGGGATTCTGGGCTTTCGGGATTCGGGTCAATCTTCAAGCCAAATTTTTTACCTATAAAATAACAGTAAAATCTTAATCATAATGAATCCGACAATCCAACTCATCCACCACGGGAAGTTAACCTTTAAAGCCATTTTTGAATTGCTCAAATACGGGCATTCCATTCAGCTTTCGGAGGAAGCCATCAACAGAATAGAAAAATGCCGCAGCTATCTGGATCAGAAAATGGCCAACCAGGAAGATCCAATTTATGGGATTAACACAGGTTTCGGAGCACTTTACAATAAACGTATCTCACGCGAAGACCTGGGCAAACTACAGGAAAATTTGATCAAGTCGCATGCCTGTGGACTGGGTGAGGAAGTGCCGCAGAAAGTGGTGAAATTGATGATTTTGTTAAAAATCCAATCCCTTTCCTATGGCCATTCGGGAGTGCAATTGAGTACCGTCCAGCGGCTGGTCGATTTTTTCAACCACAACATCATTCCGGTTGTTTATCAATTGGGCTCGCTTGGTGCTTCCGGCGATTTATCGCCTTTGGCTCACATGTCGCTACCGCTGCTCGGATTGGGAGAGGTTTACGACAATGGCGTAAGAATGCCTGCATCTCAGGCTTTGTCGCAACGTGGTTGGGAGCCTGTGACACTTCGCTCTAAAGAGGGACTGGCCTTGTTGAATGGCACCCAATTTATGAGCGCCTACGGTGTTTTTTCGTTGTTAAAACTTTTCAGGCTATCGGAATTGGCCGATATCATCAGTGCCATTTCACTGGATGCTTTTGATGGTCGTATTGAGCCATTTATGCACGAACTTCATGTGATCAGGCATCACAAAGGCCAGATACAAACTGCAGAACGTATGCGCCTGTTGCTGAAAGGCAGCGAAATTATCAACCGTCCGAAGGAACACGTTCAGGATCCCTATTCGTTCCGGTGTATTCCACAGGTACATGGCGCTTCCAAGGACAGCATCAACTATGTTTCGGGTGTTTTTTCATCAGAAATAAACGCCGTTACCGACAACCCAACCATTTTTCCGGACCTGGACATCATTGTTTCGGGGGGAAACTTTCACGGACAACCTCTGGCGCTGGCGTTGGACAATATGGCCATAGCAGCAGCCGAATGGGGCAACATCAGTGAGCGACGGACTTATCAATTACTAAGCGGGAAACGGGGACTTCCTCATTTTTTGGTAGCTAATCCGGGATTAAATTCCGGCTTTATGATTCCGCAATATACCGCCGCTTCCATTGTAAGTCAGAATAAACAGCTTTGCACACCCGCTTCGGTAGATTCCATCGAATCGTCGCAGGGACAGGAAGACCATGTGAGCATGGGAGCCAATGCGGCCACCAAAGGATACAAAGTGGTGGAAAACCTGGAGCGCATTCTGGCCATCGAATTGTTTAATGCAGCTCAGGCGTTCGATTTTCGCCGGCCTGAAAAATCATCCCCCTTTCTGGAAGACTTTATGTGCAAATACCGCAAAAAAGTAGCCTTTATACACGAAGATACCCTGATGCATGATGAGATGGAGAAATCCATTCAGTTCCTGCGTGATGTTGAATATGATTTGCCGGATGCACTGAACCCGGAGGTTTAGTTAAAAATCATTTGATAAGGCCGGTCAATTTCGGCAGCCAGCTGGGGAATAGAGATATACTTGCTTTCGCGGCGGTACTCACGTCCTCCGAAGAATAATAGCAGGGTAGGATTTGAAAAAACCTGATATCCGGCCGGGATTTCAGGATATTTTTCAGAATTCACAAAAAATAACTTCAGTTTTGGAAACTGGTCTTCCACCAGTTCCGCCACCTTTGGACGTAAGCTAATGCAGGGTGCACAATGGTCGTTGTAGAAATAGATGATTACAGCCTCATTGCTTGCTATTTCATTGATTATCTGGTCGTTTGATGTGATTTCGTTGTACATATTGAGTGAATCGATTTGAAGGGCAAAAGTAATGCAATAAAGTCTTTGGTAGAAATTGCGGAAATACTATAAACGGAATGGATGGATGGGATCTTTCACTTCGTTCAAGATGACAAATTTGATTGTTGTGATTAAGTAAACAACCACATTTTTCCCTAATTTCGCCTGTTGGATTTAGTGCGTCGAAATCAATTACAGCTTGCTTTTGTCGGCTGTACAATATAAAACCCGGAAGCGGATTATTCAGCTTTCGGATCACATTAAAAACAGATCAAATGACATTGGTAATAACAGGTTCAGGATTAACCATCGAAAATGTAGTTGAAGTTGCCCGAAATGGTAAAAAAGTCGCGTTGCACCCGGATGCTTTGAGCCGCATAAAAAAATGCCGGGCCATGCTCGAACGAAAAATTGACGCACATGAAATCATGTATGGAGTAAACACCGGAATTGGTGAGTTCTCGGAAGTTGTACTTAACGACGACCAGGTAAAAGACTTTCAAAAATATTTGATTTATAACCATGCCGCCGGAATTGGCGAGGCCATGCCCCTCGATTATGTACGAGGTGCCATGCTGGGCCGTATAAACGTGCATGCCCATGGAAACTCCGGGATTCGTCCCGAAATCACCCTGACTTTGATCGAAATGCTCAACAAAGGAGTCACTCCTTTTGTTTGTCAAAAAGGATCGGTGGGTGCCTCGGGAGATTTGGCTCCCATGTCGCAGATCGCTCTGTTGCTGATGGGTGAAGGCAAAGCCTACTCTGAAGGAGAGCTTCTGGACGGCAAAGCCGCAATGGAGAAAGCCGGCATTCCAATCCCGGGTCTTCACGCCCGCGACGGACTCGGTACCATCAACGGCTCGAATGTACTCACCTCCATGAGTGCTTTGTTTTTGGTAGATGCCAACAACTGGCTCAAGCAGGCTGAAATTGCCGCAGCCATGTCGCTGGAAGCATTGAAAGCCAACATGGGACCTTATAACTCCAGGTTACATGAAGTCCGGGGTTTTAAAGGTGCTGTGAGAAGTGCCAAAGCCATTGCCCGTTTGGTGGAAGGCGGCGACCTGAAAACCGGGAAAGTGGCCCATAAAGTACAGGATGCTTATTCCATGCGATCGACACCACAGGTAATCGGAACCGCCCACGATGCCCTGGCTTATGCCCGCTCACAAGTTGAAATTGAGTTGAATGGTGTGGGCGATAATCCCATCTTCTTCCCCGATGAAAACATGCAACTTTCGGGAGCCAACTTCCAGGGAACACCTGTTTCGCTTCCCATGGACATGGCCGGCATTGCCATTACCATGGTCAGTGTGATGTCGGAACGTAGGATGAACCGGCTGAATAATCCGGCACTCAGCTGTGGTTTGCCACCCTTTCTGACCAAAGGAGCCGGTATGTTTTCGGGCTTGATGTTGAGCCAATATACCGCCGATATGCAAATTGTGGAACAACGCATCCTCTCGGCACCGGCCTGTATTCAAAGCATTCCGGCGGCAGCCGACCAGGAAGATTTTGTTTCCATGGGCATGAACACCGCCATCAAGAATTTCCAGATTCTCGATAATGCCTATGGCATCCTGGGCATCGAAATGATGGCCGCAGCTCAGGCCCTTGATTTTCGTGAATATCACTTTGGCAAAGGAGTTACCAAAGCCCATGAAGTGGTGAGAAGACATGTTGATTTTCTTGAAATCGACCGGCCGTTGTACAACGACCACAACAAAATGAAAGAACTAATTAAATCCTGCGAAGTGCTGTCCGAAGTGGAATCGGCCATTGGCAGCCTGGAAGCTTAAAATAAAATAATGGATCAAAATATTCCTGTCAGACCTACTCTGTTAACTGTAATTTGCATACTTACCTTCATCGGGAGTGGCGCCTCTTTTCTTACCAACATAAGCATGTACACCTTTTTTGACACCTTTAAATTGGTTTATCAGGAAGGGGCTTTTAGTGCATTTATCCTGGCAAAAGAGCAAAAAGAAGTGCTGGAGTTGTTATTCAACGCAAATCCAACCTATTATCTTTTTCAAGGGTTGTTTTATGGATTAAGTCTGGCAGGAGCCATTTTTATGTGGAATTTCAGAAAACCAGGATTTCATATGTACACCGTTGCCCAAATAGTACTCCTTATATTACAGCAGGTATATTTACCCTCCCTTCCGTTTCCCGCATTCGAAATGCTCATCTCGGCCTTGTTTGTTTACTTTTATGCCCGACACCTTAGTTTAATGCACTAGTTATGGATAATTTACAACCTGATACGGAAAATACGATAACAGAAACACATCCTGCGAAGCCATTTCTTTTACGGCTGATAGGCGTTTCTTCGATGGTGATGGGTATTGTGGGCATGTTATTTTTCAGCTCGGTGATCTTTTATTTACTTATTGACAAAGAATTTTCGCTGCAATTTGCACGCACCTATTTTACCATTGAAACATTTTGGTTCTACCTGGCCATTGGTTTTGGATTGCACATCCTATTGATGTTATCGGGTTTTTTACTTTTCCGGTTAAAGAAAACAGGTTTATGGATTTTTTTAGGTGCCACTGCCGGACTTTTGGTATTTGCTAAAATTGTTGACAACAACCTGTTTTTATCGGAAATTCTGGTTTTTCTTTTACTTCTGATAATCCTTATTGCCTACCGCAAAAAATTGAATTAAAATCTGATTGTTATTTATTAACATCAAAATTAACATTATCAGAGATTTCAAGTCCTGTTTTCCTTCTTTTTTTGGTGTTTTTTTGGATATTATAAATCAAAAAAAAAGTTTGGTTTGTTAATACATGTTAATTATTTATTAAGTTTGTTGTCTCTAAGCTTAAGCCAGTATTAAGCATATGGGACAAAGACACATAAATTTAAGAGTTTATAGTTTTTAAATCAATTCATTAACCAAAAATTATCATTATGAGAAAAATTACAATTTTGCTGGCGTTCTTGTTTATGCTAGGCGTTAATTTCGCCAACGCGCAAACAAGGACCATTAGTGGTAAAGTTACCAGTGCTGACGACGGAGGCGGATTACCCGGTGTTACCGTCTTAGTAAAAGGAACCCAGACTGGTACCGTAACCAATCTTGACGGTGACTACACGCTGAATGTCACACCCGAGGCTACCGTACTCGTATTTCAGTTTGTAGGTATGAAGTCCGTGGAAGTTATCATAGGCGACCAAGCTAAAATCAACGTCGAAATGGAGCAAGACGTCCATCAGATGGATGAGGTTGTTGTCACAGCTTTGGGTATCTCTCGAGAAAAAAAATCACTTGGATATTCAGTGCAAGAGGTAAAAGGAGATGACCTTACAAAAGGTGCAAGCACCAATGTAATTAATTCTCTTTCTGGTAGAGTTTCTGGTATTAGTATCAGTAATTCTTCTGGGAACATGGCCGGTTCATCTCGTGTATTAATCAGAGGAGCCTCTTCTATGTTGGGAAACAATGAACCTCTATATGTTGTTGATGGTATTCCTTTGGATAACTCCAACTATAATACTGCCAATGAAGCACGTGGGGCAGGGGGTGTTGACTTCGGGAATATGGCTCAGGACATCAACCCTGATGATATTGCGAATATCTCTGTTCTTAAAGGTGCAAGTGCTGCTGCACTTTACGGTTCACGTGCTGCCAACGGTGTAATTATCATCACAACTAAATCTGGCAAATCCTCCGGTACCAAAGGCAACAGGATTGGAGTTACATTCAACACAGGTATCACAGCTGAGCAGGTATTAGTTCTTCCAGATTACCAGAACACCTATGGTGGAGGATATTACAACTTTTTTGACACTACAAATGTGGGTGGTGTTGATGTATTAACCCCCTATTATGGTGCAGACGAAAGCTGGGGACCAAAAATGGAAGGCCAACAAGTTTATGCATGGTGGAATGCTTATGATTATGAACAAGGTATCACAGACACTCCGCAAACCAGCGCATGGTCACCTCAGCCCGACAACGTAAAAGACTTTTTTCAAACCGGAATCTCATACAGAAATAGTATTGATGTATCAGGTGGTGACGAAATTAGTAGCTTTAGAGCAGGCTGGACCAATCTTACACGTAGCGGTGTATTTCCAAATAGTAAACTCACCCGCAACACACTTAACTTTAACGGTATGAGTAAATTTGGCAAAAGAATTACTGCTACTGTTGGTGGTACTTATGTAGTAAACGTTTCGTCAGCACTTCCTGAAAACGGATATGGTGACAATTCCATTATGCAAAAATTCTCTCAATGGGGCCAACGCTCATGGGATATGGATAAAATGAAGGATTATAAAAATCCTGATGGAACACAAAGAACATGGAACAGAACCAGTGTCTCAGATCCTACTCCTGCTTTTAGCGACAATCCATATTGGACTCAATACATGAATTACAATACCAATGATAGAAACCGGTTTTATGGTAATGTCAACTTGAAATATGAAATTACTGATTATTTGAATTTAACCGGCGCCATCTATGCTGACCGTTATGCTGATAGAAGAACCACCCAAACAGCGGTTTATTCAGCAGCAGAATCATTCTACAACCTTGAACTAAGACAATTTTCGGAATACAACGGTGAGGTACGTTTGAATTTTGATAAAATGGTCACAGAAACCTTTAGTTTGAATGCATTTGCAGGTATCAACATGATGGATCAAAAATATACCAGAAATATACAGACTACCACAGGCGGATTAAGCATCCCTAATTTCTATTCATTGGCAAACTCCAATGGACCACTTGATTATGATGATTACCAACGTCATCGTAAAATCAATAGTGTTTTCGGAAGTGTAACCGCCGAGTGGAATCGCATGGTTTATTTAACCGTTACAGGTCGTAACGACTGGTCTTCAACACTGCCTGTTAATAATGCATCCTATTTCTACCCTTCTGTATCTGGTAGCTTTGTTTTCAGCGAGTTAGCTCCTTTGAAAGACAACAGTATCATCAATTACGGACAATTAAGACTGGGATGGGCTCAGGTAGGTAATGATACCGATCCTTATCGCCTGTATTCAACCTATGTGCCTGAAACGCTTTTTGATGGAAATCCAAGGTACACTTTACCATCACAGCTGAACAACAGTGAGCTTAGGCCTGAAAAAACCACTTCTTACGAATTCGGGTTGAATATGAAGTTCCTTCGTGACCGTCTTGGATTCGATTTGACCTATTATAACGCACGGACCAAAGACCAAATATTCCCTGTTGATATTTCCGCTTCAACCGGTTATACCAGTATGGTTCGAAATGCCGGTGAAATTGAAAACAAAGGGATTGAGTTGCTTGTTTATGGTACACCAGTTAAATTGAAGGACTTTAGCTGGGACATTACTGTAAACTATACCAAAAACCAAAACAAGGTGTTGTCGCTTGAAGAAGGAGTTACCACCTTGCAACTTGCTAACTTATGGGGTGTTTATGTTACTGCCACAGTTGATCAACCTTATGGAATGTTGCGTGGATCAAACTTTGTATATGACAATAATGGTAATTTGATGGTGGGTACCAACGGAACCTATATGAAATCACAAGCAATTGAAGATTTAGGTAGTGTGCTTCCCGATTGGAATGCCGGTATCCAAAACACATTCAGATACAAAGATTTCAGCCTGGGATTCCTCGTCGACATTCAAGAAGGTGGTACTTTGTTCTCAACAACATACATGTTTGGCGGATGGACAGGTATTTTTGCTGAATCTGCTGGACTTAATGCTAAAGGGTTTGAAAAGAGAGCCGACGTTGCAGATGGCGGTGGAGTATTAATTGAAAACACCTTTTATGGTACATTTGATGCCGACGGAAACGTTCAATATACCGATGCCAACGGCGATCCAAGTGATGTGCCAGTAGCAAATACTACTTATGTTGATTCATACGAATATGCATCAGCAAACTATTTCGGCCCACGTGCTCTAAATACCTTCAGTACGCGATACATTAAACTACGCGATGTGAACTTCACCTGGAATCTTCCAAAAAAATGGATGAATGAAACCTTTATCTATGGTGCATCACTTACACTACATGCCGGTAACCTGGCCATTTGGAATGCAGAACTCAAAAACATCGACCCCGAACAGGCTACCAACTCTGGTAACGTGCAAGGAATCGAAGGTGGAGCCAACCCAAGTACCAGAACATTTGGTTTCAATTTGAAAATTGATTTTTAATCATTTGAATATTTATTCATCTAAAAAGAATTAAACATGAAAAAAATATCTTATAAAACAATTGTTCTCTTCTCCACCCTTTTATTCCTGATGATAGGATGTACGAAGGATTTTGAAGATATCAATAAAAATCCCAACGAACCAACACTGGTACCAGCAGAGTACCTGCTGACTAATGCCGAGTTCAGAATTATGGACTACACTTGGGATGAATGGTGGAATGGCCGCCAAGGCTTAGTGTATTCTCAATATTGGTCACAAACGGCTTATACTGAAGAAAGTCGCTATCAACCCCGTGTAAACATCACCAACTCATACTGGGGATTCTTTTACACCAACATGATGGATCTACAGAACATTATTGAGATCAACACCAATGAAGATACCAAAGGGGCTGCTGCTGCCAGTGGACCCAATGAAAATCAAATTGCCGTTGCCCGCATCATTAAGGCTTTCACCTTTCATATGATGACAGATATATGGGGCGATATTCCTTATTTCGATGCACTTAAAGGTATCGAAAACACAGCACCCAGCTATACTTCTCAAGAAGATATCTATGCTGACCTCTTAAAAGAATTAACCGAAGCTCAAGGAATGATTGTTGATGGTGACATCAATGGTGACCTCATTTATGGAGGCGACATGACCAAATGGAAAAAGTTTGCCAACTCTCTTCGCATGAGAATAGCACTTCGCACCTCAAAGGTTAACCCTAACTTCAAAGCTGAAATTGAAGCGGCCATAGCAGCTGGTGCTTTCACGAGCTATGAAGACGATGCTTATTTCCAATTCGATAAAATTTCTCCCGGATACAACCCTTTGTACGAAGCAATCGTTGTTAGTGGTCGTCCACCTGATTTTGCTGTAAGTCAACCTTTAATAGACATGCTGGTCAGTACAAACGATCCACGTTTGCCCTTATACGCTGATAAAGCCGTAGCCTTTGATACAACAGATACTCCTTACCGTGGTTTACCTTACGGTTTGAATGCAACACAAGCTCCTGCTGTTGCAGGACCTGGAAGTCAAAATGTATCTCTCCCTTCAGCTGCAATTGTGGTTGCTCCTGATGCCAAAGGATGGATGATGACATATGGTGAAGTTTGTTTCATCAAATCAGAGATCAATGGTTGGAATCAAACGGAATACGAAAACGGTATCGAAGCTTCCATGCTTACATGGGGTGTTGATGCAGCTGACGTTGCCACTTATATTGCCTCTGCCGCTCCCGCCAGTGCTAAAACTGTTGGTGAACAAAAATGGCTGGGTATGTATATGCAAGGCAACCAGGGCTGGTTTGAATGGAGAAGAACCGGATTTCCTTTATTGGATGGTCCTGTTGATGGCCCACTGGGTGATGTTGGAACAAGAAAAATTGCTTCCAGACTGTTCTACCCTGAGCAGGAACAAGTAACCAACCTAAAAGCCTATGAGGCTGCTGTTGCTAGCCAAGGTCTTGACCAACTCTTTACCAGAGTTTGGTGGGATGCCCCTTGATGATGTAGTAAGCTATTTATAAAAAATGACTGCCCTAAATGGGCAGTCATTTTTTTTATACTTACCCCTTATTTGACTCCAATCGTTAGCCTACTACCAAACTAAGATAGTTTCTTTTGTACCGCTAATTACATTTATTCTCGCTAATTATTACCATGTGCCTTTGTGGTCAAAATCCATTGTTAAGAATTATTCTTCAATTAAAACAATTTTCCAAGAAGGACGATTGTTATCTTTGTGGGATAGATCGACCAAAAATGAAAAAACAGTTTACCATTATTAATGAATTTGGTGATTGGCATCCCATTCTGAAGACACTACTGTTTGCTGTAACAAACATGCAAATGACGGCTCAAGCATTAAAAGATGGTTTCGATACGGATGTTCCGGCAGTGAATTACCATGCCTTAGATCGGTATTAAACTAACTTTGATGATTAAGACATACCAGACATATTTCCGCTTCTTGAATACCGATATTGGTTTACTCGGATTATGGCTGGTTATAACGTTAATTATGCCAATGGAAATTCTATCACAAAACAAAGAAAATAGTCATGAGCTATTATCCGTTATTGACTCAACAAGGAAAATATATGGATTAAGTGACATACTTGTTAATGGTGCCGTATACTTTCAGGAAAACCCTAAAGCAAGCGGAAGTCCGTTTTTATTCTCCCCTGATTATACCAAAGGGGCAGTGTTTATTGGTGGACATTGCTTTGATAATTGCGATTTAAATTACGACATTGTATCAAAACAATTGATTCTGCTTTCTACTATGCCCACTGGAGCCCGGTTGCCCATTTGCCTTGATAACATGTTGGTTGATTCTTTTTTGCTTTATGATTACTTGTTCATAAACACCAACAAATTACATGTCGACCTTAACACCACCTATGTACTGGCATTAAGTCATGGAAATAATCAATTGGTTTTAGCTTACTCGAAACAATTCATTCATCAATACAATCAAAATATTCCTTTTGGCAAGTTTAGTCATGACACACGTACATTATACTATCTAACTAATCATAAAGCTGTTCGGATCAAGTCAAAGAAATATTTTCAAAAACTCTTTCCGAATATCAAGAAGGAACTCACTCAATATATCAGTAAAAAGCACTTAAAGATTAAGAAGGCATCACCTGAACAATTGCACAGGTTGATGGAATTTTGTCATTTTCAAATGAATCTCCAGAATGATTAGATCCAGGCTCCTCATCAGTTTTTCGTTGGTATGGATAATGATCAATGTCACAGTAATATTTGGACAGGAGATAAATCCCACAATTCCCTTGAGTCTTAACAAAATGGAATGGAATGACTTTAAAAAGCAATCTGAAAGTCGCTTTGACATACGCTATTACATTCAAAATGATAGCCTTAAAAACATACAAATTCTAATTGATTCGGATAGTATGACTTTAACGAATGTGCTCAAATCTAATCTTGAACCCCTTGGTTATAAAGTGGCTGCAGATGGAGACGGCTCTTTTTTCATTACCAAAAGAGTGGGCATTAAAACCCAATTACCTTTGGGCTTTTTTAAGCAAGCTGAGGCCTCCACTCGATTGAAACAACAGGTAAATCACCGAAACAATGATGGCAATTTATCTACAAGCAATGTCTATATTTCCAAAACCATTGTTATTGGCGAAAAGCGACAATCAACTGAAAGTACGTGCAGCCTAAGCGGACAAGTCATGGGTTCGAGTGATGGACATCCCATAGTTGGAGGTACCATTTATATCGTAGAATTTGAAAAGGGAACTACCACTGATGAAAAGGGAAATTATCTCTTGAATCTAAAACCAGGTAAATTCACCCTGGTATTTAATAGTTTGGAAAGCATAGAACGCACTGTAAAAATCGATTTACGATCATCAGGAATACTTAACATCAATTTAGATCAAAATCTTTACCTTTTGCAGGAGGTCGAGATTAAGTCTTCGCAAAACGATAATGTTCATGGTACGCAGAGGGGATTTGAAAAGCTTACAGGTAAGATGATCAAAGAAATTCCGGTGGTGCTTGGAGAACAAGACATCATCAAGGTAGCAATGTTGCTACCAGGCGTGACTTCCATCGGCGAAGGTGCTGCGGGCTATAATGTTCGTGGAAGTCCTACCGACCAAAATCTTTTCTACATTGAAGGTACACCTGTTTACAACACTTCTCATTTGTTTGGATTTTTCTCTGCATTCAATCCCGATATCATCGATAATTTTACCCTTTATAAAGGAAGTATTCCTGCCCGTTTCGGCGGGAGGTTGAGCTCAATTTTTGATGTGGGTACCAAGACTGGCAACATGGAACATTTTTCGGCCAGAGGAGGAATTAGTCCGATTACGGCGAGATTTATGATCGAAGGGCCAATTGCAAAGAAAAAAGTAAGCTATATTGCGGGCATCAGAACTACTTATTCTAATTGGGTGTTGAATCTGGTGAAGGATCCTGAAATTCGCAACTCAAAAGTATATTTTGGCGATGCCATCCTTGGGTTTGATGCCCAAATTGATCAAAACAACAAAATGAAGCTTTTTGGTTACAGCAGTGAAGACCGCATCAAACTCTCCAACAGCACTAAATACCAATTTAAAAACCTTGGAGCTACCCTCAACTGGTTCCATGGTTTTAATAGTAAACATGACCTTAACATTACATTTATCTATTCTGATTATCAGTTTACTGAAGATAATTCTGAATTAGAAATTGCAGCATACAGACAAAATTACAGGCTCAATCACAATCAGGTGAATGTGGAACTTAACTTACGGCCCTCCGAAAAGCATACCCTTACCACCGGAATTTCGGGTATTCTTTATTTGCTCGACCGAGGAAAGCACTTACCCTTGAATGATGCTTCAACAGAAGTTCCTATTAACTTTGGACAAGAAAAGGCAATTGAATCGGCTGTTTTTCTTAGCGATGAATGGAAAATATCACCGCTGATAACCATAATGGGCGGGTTACGCTACAATTTATATTCCTATCTTGGTTCACAAAATGTATATAAATATCAACCAAACAGCCCGCTTTCTTCCAAAACCATCACCGATACATTATATTTTGGCAATAATGTACCCATCAAAACCTATGGAGGATTGGATTATAGACTATCAGCCATATTTGTGCTCAATCCGAATCTGTCTATAAAGGGGGGATACAACCGCTTGCATCAATACATTTTCATGTTAAGCAACACAGTCGCACTTTCTCCGACTGACAATTGGAAATTAGCCGATTATAATATAAAACCCATGGTGGGGGACCAATTTTCGGCTGGCGTCTACGCCAATTTTGGTAAAAATTACGAAGCTTCGATTGAGGGCTATTATAAAAACGTTAATGATCTGGTTGAGTATAAAGATGGTGCCAACCTTGTGATCAGTAAAGTGGTTGAGTGGGATATCTTGCAAGGTAATCTCGAAGCTTATGGTATCGAAATGATGATAAAAAAACCTTTTGGCAGGCTCAACGGATGGGTTAATTACAGCTATGCCAAATCTTCCGTTCTGGTAAACGAAAAAGAAACCGGTGAAAGCATCAATTTTGGACAACGTTATCCCTCCAACTACGACCATCCGCACACGGTAAATATCGTGGCCAACTTTAAGTCTTCCAGAAGGTTAATACTTTCTGGAAATCTAATTTACTCCACTGGGCGTCCTATCACCTATCCCACTGCGATTTATTATCAGGATGGTCAAAAAATATTGCATTATAGTCAACGAAACGAATACCGCATTCCTGACTATTTCCGCATCGACCTGTCTGTAAAAGTTGAAGGAAACCTCTTCTCCAGAAAACTGGCTCACGGTGTTTTTATATTTTCCGTGTACAATGTAACCGGAAGAAAAAATGCTTACTCTGTCTATTTTAAGTCGGAAGATGGTCAAATTAATGGTTACAAGATGTCAATATTCGGAACGCAAATATTTTCAGTTACTTACGACTTCAAACTTGGAAATTATGCAGATTAAGAAACTCCCTCTCATCCTGCTGATGTTATGGGTTACAACATCATGCATTGATAAATACCGGCCCGACATTGATAAGTATGAGAATTTACTTGTTGTTGACGGACTGCTGACAAATAATGATGAGCCTGTAGTGGTTAAATTATCACTTTCAAGCTCACTGAATCGAAGTGAGATAATCCCGGTGACACGAGCTAACTTGAATCTTTCCAGTCAGTTCGGAGATTCATTTGTTTATTTCACAGAAACTACCCCAGGTACATACGAAATTCTTGATCATTCCTTTAAGGGTGAAATAGGTCAATGGTACAAATTGGATATTAAATTACATGATGGCAGGCACTATGCTTCCGACCTTTGTCAGCTGGCAGCTCCGTCACCTATCGATTCAGTTTATGGAGTGAACGAATCACAAGAAATTTCAGGTTATAACCACAACTTGGAGGGAGTACAGTTTTATGTGAATAATCATAGCAACCTTGCTGACACTAATTATTACCTTTGGAGATGTGTTCAGACATACAAATACAAGGCTTCATTTTCCCTGGACTACATTTGGGTTGGGTATCCCATTACAGTTGGTAATCCCGATTCGTTGAGAACTTGTTGGAGAACAAAACAGGTGGATGAAATATTTACTTATTCCACAAAAAATCTGTCGACACCCATAATAACCCATTTTCCATTAAACTATGCTTCCACTGAGACCAAAATGCTCAGTATCAGGTATAGCCTATTGGTAAACCAGTTAACCATTTCGCAATCAGCTTTTAACTTCTGGGATGCTCTTCGTCAACAAAACATTGAACAAGCTAGTCTCTATGCCCGCCAACCCATTCAAATTCGTGGAAACGTGCACAATCTGGATAATGCCGATGAACCTGTACTGGGATATTTTACGGTAGCCGGTATTACAAAAAAGCGTATATTTTTGAACCGACCTCTCAATCTCCAATTTTATTATGACGTTTGTGTACCTGATTTTGAAACGGTGACAAAAATTGGTGCTTCGCCCCCTATTTTCTGGCCAATCTTTATCACGGACATTCCAGGCAAAGGTTGGGCCATGGCGTCATCTGATGTTTGTTTCGATTGTCGTCTTGAAGGTGGCTCCTTAACTCCTCCCGATTTCTGGGAAAACTAAACACTCCAACATGCCTACCTACAATACAAAATACCTGGTTCTTTTGCTTCTGTTTCTGCTTTCAACAGGAAAAAGAGGCTTTGCACAAACTACATTTCCTCCCCATCTCGAAGAAATTTCTTTGCTAACCGACCGCAATCTCTATCTTTCGGGAGAGAACATCTGGTATCACATATACTACTCCCTGCCAAGCGATCCCGACTATATTTTAAGTAAGGTATTGTATATTGAACTTTTCAACAATGAACTGGAGGTTGTGGCATCACAAAAAGTGGAAATTACCAACAACCTGATTACAGGAACAATTTTAATCCCTGAGCAGGCTGAAACGGGATATTATTTGTTACGTGCCTACACAAAATACGATCAAAATTTCCCGGTTTGGGAAATGGAAACGTCTGTTTTGCGTATCGTTAATCCAAACCATCCCCTCATCGGTATTCCTAATCAGGAGATAGATGATCAGATCAACATGGTAGCCCGAAGTGGCTATTCATTGGAATTCTATATTGAAGAACCAGTTTCACGGGAGATTAAAAACATTGAACTTTACTCAAATGGATCCAAAGTTAACAAGGAGATTGTCTATTATCAAAATGGGTTGGGCAGAATTAATTATATACCCAATGAAGGTGATCGGTTATTTTTGCAAATGACCCTTAATAAAGGTGATACCCTACAAAGTCGCAAATTCACCACCAAGGCTTCCTTGCTTCATGTCGAAACTCAATATAAATCCGGTGACCTGGACCTTAACTTAAGCAAGATAAAGTACCAAGATAATAACCTTACCATTAACATTTTAAACATACATAGCGGGATTGAAACCATGCATTTTGCACAGGTGAATGAACAAAGTGCTTTTATTCGAATTCCAGGTACAATAGTCGGTAAAGGATTGTTAAAGATTTCCATTTTGGATAAGCATAAAGCCTTGATAGATGAATTTTTCTATTTCCTACCTGAATTTGAAGGCACGAATAAAAACAGCTTTTCAGACACAACTGCAACTCCCGGATCTGTTTTCACGTTTGATCTAAAAGAAATGAGCACAAACTACTATCCACTCTCTGTTTCTTGCGTAATCCGGGGAACCACGAATTTAACTGTCAACCAATTGCCTAACTACCTCATCGACAACCCATGGTATATTACTCATTTTATAATGGGAAAAGAACAACTCACACCTGAATTGATTGACCAAATCCAACTTGCTTTTTCGATAAAAAAAGGAGCAATTTTAAATCAAATCAAGTCAATAACGACTACATTTGTCGTGCCAGAAATCTATGGTATGAATGTGGAAGGCAAAATTCTGGATGCCAATAACCATCAACCACTCTCCGATAAATTGGTTTATTGCGCTCTTCTGGGTGATCAGTCTCAATTTCACACTACAAAAACATCACAGGACGGGAATTTTGTCTTTACACTTAACCACGCATTCGGCACGAAAGACATTTTTATAGGAACACCATCTACCATTGAGTCTGCCACTTCTATCCTAGTTAAAAATGGGTTCTGTCCCATTCCACCCCTTTGGAATGCCTGTTATTTTTCACCGGATACTTCTTTTGAAAAACTCATCACACAGTTATACTTTAACAAACAAGTAAATCAGTTGTTTGATATTAGTAAAACCAACATAAGTCAACGAAAAACACCTGTAAGAACTCTATTTGGAAATCCAAGCAACACCATCGTACTGACTGATTTTGTTCAACTGGCAACAACACAGGAAGTTTTTAATGAGCTTGTTCCTTTCGTAAAAGTCCGAAAAAAAGAGGGCCATTATAAACTGATTGTTTTGGACGAGACTTTGAAAATCGAATACGATGATCCTTTGGTATTAGTAGATCAGGTTCCTTATGATCACATTGATGAGATTCTAAAACTACAACCTACAGAAATAGAAAAAATTGAGGTTATAAGTCGTGTTTATGTCTATGGAAGTCAAATATTTAATGGTATAATCATGATCACTACCAGTGAAGGGAATCTTGGAGGTTTGCCTCTGGATCCAAGTGGCATTTTTGCCGAATACAAAACATTTGAAAAAGAAAGTAGTTTTGCATCCTTTAATAATGAGGTCGATAATTCCAATCTCCCTGACTTTGCCAATACATGTTATTGGAATATCATACAAGAGTCAGATTCATTGCCTATCCAAATAAAAATGCCTCAATCGATAGCAAATTATAATGTCATGGTCACCAGCATAAAAAAACCAGTCCGCGCAATGAAGCATCAAACGATACAAATTAAAAAGACATTAGAAAAGTAGTTATCTTTTAGTTGCCAGCAACATAAACTGCTATACTATTGAATTTTTTACCGTTGAAAAAATAAAGCTGTCCTAATCGAACAGCCTTTTTTAATTACTGTGTTTTAGTTTGATCATGCAAGTTTAGAATCAAGCTAAATAGCTGGGTGAAACCTCATTATTTGCCAGCTCTAATATTACTTCAAACCGAGGGTTGTCAACAATTTTGGGCGCTATTATTTAACAATACTAGGGCTCATTTACATGCTAGAGCAATAGGTATGAATTTCGACGACTTCGTGAATAAATCTATCGCATTGAAAAGCATTCAATCCTCAGCGTTTTAGCATTTCACTACATAGGAAATTAACCAAACTCAAGAAAGCGGCAAGCCGGTAAACGGGTCCGCTGCTTCTTCCATTCTTCCGACATTGGCCAACTCGAAAAAGTGTCTGGTGGGTTTGAAATTCAACCATCTACAGATATTTCTTTGTTTGATGACGCTGTGTAAAACATGTCTCAATTGGCGATCTAAGTCACAAACTTTAAAGCCGATCATTCTTTTAAGAATCGACTATCAATACAAGAGGGGTCCCTGAATGGCACCCCTCTGTATGATTTAAGATTAGATTTTACCTCATTATTGTTTGACAATCTTGAAATATTTAACAGTGTTTGATTCAGGATTGTTTAAAACCAAAATGTAAAGACCGTTTGACTGACTGGCAATATTGATTTTGATATCGGTCAGTTTGCCTTCATAAACCACTTTCCCGTCTAAGGATTTTAAACTAAATGTTTTGTACTTATTTAACGCATCCTCAGGCAATATAATATTCTCACACACGGGATTAGGATATGGTAAAAAATCTGTACGTGATGAATTAATATCAGTTACTTGAATTTGCTTAGAATCCTTTAATAATGTATTATCCTGATCATTGGTTCCTTGCATATTAAGCGGATGACCTCCAGCATCCGTATTTCTTGTAAAGAAAAAAGCAATTGCCTGATCGTTGGAACCATCAGTGGCTACTAATTTTAAATATAAATCAAAATTTTCTGGCAAATTGAGTGTATGGCTGTCAGTTTCGCTTGAAGTGTTTAATGTGGTAGCCCAGGTATAATTGTAATTAACCCCATCGTAGGAATAATACCAGTGATAATTATAATTTGGTTCACCATTGCTTAATGTAGCCACCCAGGTATAAGTTCCGGAATTATTACCAGAAGAAGGACCCGATATAACCGCTTCAAAGGGTGATGGCGGTATAGGATTAACAAATATGTAACCGTATTTAAACACTTGTCCGCATTCATTTTCTGCAATGACCATTATACTTTTCTGCCCTGAACTAGTAGGAGTATAGGTTACGGTAGTTTCTGGACCCTGGTGAAAAGTAGTATTATTGGCTTTCCATATATAGTTTTGTGCGCCCTCGGTCGGATTCGTAGAACAGGTTATTGGTGTTCCTACATAAGGATGGGAATTGGAGAAATTAAGCGTTGTGAGTTCCACAGGAGGGCCAATGAAAATGTGCTTATCTGCATTTCTATGTGCACCCATGGGAATTACCTGGTAAAATTCCACATAAGCATGAATTTTCCCCATGCCATTTTCGTCGTCCCAGTTGATTCTAAACGTGTGTGTTGGATTATTTTGATTAGTACTCCACTTGTCGCCAGTATGAGTCCAGCCGGTACTTGGATTCACTCCATCAATTAAGAGAACAGTGCCATCTGTTACCGTAACGTCGAACTTTTGAACCGTAACATTAGAACCTGATATATGAATTGTGTAGTCATAAGTGTTGTTATAAGGAGGTTGATTATAACAACAATCAGTTTCACCGGTAATTGTAAGCGAAGGACTTGCAGGTTGAGCATTGTTCAGAGACTCTTTGGTCTGTCGATTATTCCCTTCTGAATTGGGAACGTTGGTGTTATTTTGGGCAAAATTTGTAAGCCCTAAAAGTAACAAGCATAAAAGAATAATTTTTGTTTTCATAGTGCATTTTTTTAATTTAAATAATTATAATATTCCAATTGGTAGTACAAACATAAAAATATTTTCGTAATGGACATAACTAACGCTTTTCAATTGTAGAATTTTCACTGTCAATACGAAAGTTTCCAATAACAGGTAAACGATCAGGGAAACAAAGATTTGGGATTTTACGGCATTCTCGCTTGTCCCCACAAAGGTTTTGATTTGGAGGTTCTGCTTCATCAAATTAAAAAATATTTCGATATCCCAGCGTTTTTTATATAGGTCGGCTACTGTGATTGCCTGCCAATCTATTTTATTGGTAATAAGGTGAATTACCTTGTTTTCATCTTCCTTATAAACAGTTACTAACCTGAATATAGCATCTTCAATCCCTGACTTTTTTGCATCTTTGCTTGTGAATTTTATCAACTCGTCCTTCAAAACATTTTGATCCCTGTCATCAGGCAATTCTAATTCCTCAACACTTTCGTATAGTATGTTGCTTTTGAGACGTGTCACAAAAATATTTTTGGCATCATTACCGCTTTTAAATAACTCAAAATCAAAGTAAGCCCTATCCTCCACTAGAATAGTGCCTTTCGGGAATATTTGACTGATCAACCCTTTGCTATCATGCACCTTGGCATCAGTTATATTGATATAATCCGGTAGTCCCAAGGTGTCGTCCCAAACGGTATGGATTCTTAACCCGCCCTTAGCTGTTCGGAACTTAGCCCAGTCAAAGAGGTTCAAACACAAGCTCACAGTGGAGCTGTCAATAAGTAATAGTTTCATCTTTGACCTCATCAATCACAGCCCTGTCCCGCTTATCTGTCAAGGTGGGCCTACAATGCTCAATCAGCTGATAATAAATATCTTAGAAAACACGGTAATCCCGTTTTTTGTTGCCATCGCTCGTCATTGATTTGACTGGGGTCTGCTTTAATCCCAAATCAAGTATAAAGGTACTGCTGATTGATAATCCGCAACTTATATCAGAAAGTGTATAGCACTTCCTAGCTGTCCGAAACTTAATGCCACCAATTGGTCGTAGATCTTTTATTTATGATACCCTTTGTCAGTTTGGAATTTACTAACCGATCTGCAAAGTATACGCGTTGGGATTAAATCTAAACCCTGACGAAGTATCGGTTTTTTGTTATTTTTGCTATATCAGTGTAATTTCATCATTGATGTGAGTTTTTGTCGACTACAAAATATGAGATTCTCAGGCATTTTCGTTTTTTAAAGTTTCGGTTAGTAGTGCAAATAAATATACAAGATTATTATACAAAATCACAATAAAATTTATTACACCTCATCAATCCTATAACAAAATTATAACTTCCTTCATTGCACGGATACTCAATATTTGTAACGCATTCTGAATCCTTCAAAACACTTGTTATTTACTTTGTTTTAAAATAAATCTAAGCCGAAATCCAGCTAAACAACAATAATGCACGAATCCTAGTTTCAGCACCCGACTCACCGGGAAAATACTCCATCACCCTGAAAGCCATGGATGAGAAAGGCCGCTACTTTACAAAACAGAAGGTATTTGAAGTAAAACAGGATTAAAAAGCCAATCTGGATTTATAAACCCCGACAACACTATCGAAAGAGGCACGGTAGGCCGGCTCGATGGGCAAACTGGGAGGAGATTCCACTTTGAGCGGATCCACGGCATTTCCATTTTTGTAAAAACGAAAATCAAGGTGCGGCCCCGTTGCAAGACCGGTCTTCCCAACATATCCTATTAACTCACCCTGACGCACATACTTGCCAACAGCCATCCCTTTTGCATATCCCTTTAAGTGCATATAACTTGTTGAGTAGGTCCCGTTATGCTTGATAGTAAGATAATTTCCTCCTCCAAGCCTTTGATAAGCTTTTTTAACAATGGTACCATCACCAACAGAAAACACAGGAGTCCCTTCCGGAGCAGCATAATCCACACCATGATGTGGACGGCGTATTTTGAGCACGGGATGCAGGCGGCTGTTTGAAAATCGGGAACTGATCCGCGTGAAGCGTAAAGGTGCCTTTAAAAATGCGCGTTGCAAACTCAATCCTTTTTCGTCAAAATAATCACCCTTTTCGTTTTGAATAAAATAAAAAGCATACAGGCTGTCACCCCCATGCAACATCAGGGTGGCTTCAACCCTGCCAAGGCCAATATATTGTCCTTCAACATATTGTTTGGTATAGATGGCCTTATATACATCACCTTTTTGTAATCCGAAAAAATCGATGGTCCAGGCATAGATTTCCGAAAGTTCATTGGCCAGGTTTGGATCGGCGCCTTGAGCAACCAATGAATTCCACAACGAACTTTCGATAACTCCTTCCAGGGTATCGTTTACAATTTCAATTGATTTTCGGCCTATTGAAGCAGAAATGGTATCCTTGAGGGCATAAAGCACATAGGTAACGGGTGAAATTTCGTAAGCAAAAAATAAAGGTGTTGCGGTCGAATCGCGTTGGCTGATCACGGCATATCGGTTCCCTGATTTAATCTTTCTTACATCAAAGGTGTCACGTGTGTTTCGGGCCAGATAGTCAATCATACCGTAATTTACGCCGTGACGCAACAAAATATCCGAAAGAAACTCATTTTTTTTCACTACGCCTTCGTTTACATCCAGACTATCCACCACAATGCCATAGGCCACTTTAGGTTCTGTAACAACGGTATCAATACTTTGTTCATATATTACCGATTCCTGGTCGGTGGTATTGGTACAACCGGTTATTAAGATCAGCAATATGAATATAAAGGGCAAAAATATTCGAACCATCAATGGGCGTATTAGTTTAAAGCAACATGAAAACAAAAGAATAATAACTACCGGGAGGGGGAACTTATTGTTTTGTTACGGGTAAAGTAAAGGATAACAAAGCCTCCGATAATTAAAGGAATACTTAACCATTGCCCCATATTCAACATCATCTGGCTCTCAAAATCCACCTGGGGCAATTTGATAAATTCAATTAAAAAACGAACCGTCCACAAAACAATCAGAAAATAGGCGAAAATACGGCCTTCAACGGGCTTGCCGTCATGTTTCCAATAATATCTGTAAAGGAAAACAAAAAGAAGCAGATAGCTAAGTGCCTCATATATTTGAGTTGGATGGTGGGCCACAGTTAAACCATCTCTTACAAAAATAAAACCCCATGGAAGCGTGGTTACGTCTCCATATATTTCAGAGTTCATCAGGTTGCCCATTCGGATTAAAAATCCAGCCAGGGCCGTTACCAAAACAACATGGTCGAGTACCCAAAAATAAGAACGGTGGTACTTTCTAGAGAAAAAGTAAAGTCCGATTAGAATTCCAACCGCTGCCCCATGGCTGGCCAGGCCGCCTTCCCAAATTTTAAGGATATCGAGGGGATGTGCCAGGTAGTATCCGGGTTCGTAAAATAAACAATGACCCAGACGTGCTCCCACGATGGTAAATATCAACATGTAAGTAGCCAGGTCGTCGAGGACTTTGATGGGAACCCCTTCTTTTTTGAACATCTTTTGCAGAATCAAATATCCAAGAACAAAACCAAGCGCAAAAAGCAATCCATACCAACGTATGGAAAATCCGCCAATCAATGGGAAGCTTTCGGGAAGGATAAATATTTCGGGCCTTACGTTCCAGACAATATAATGAAGCAGCATAATTTCAACTTTTGGGCAAAGTTAGCAAATTGCTACAAGCGGCGGTATTGAAATGTAGGATATCCTTTTTCGCCTGTAACGGGCTCATAAAAATTGGTGAATTTCAATTTAAAAAACACGCCGGTACGGGTTTTAATAAAATAATTGTAGTTAGGACGGCACTTATAATAGATATCCCCACCGTTGATGTCTCCAATTAATTCTTTCCAGTCGTAACCAATAGCATCCCGTTTGGTGCTGTAATTAAGGTATAAAACACTATCAATTGTAACCTCGTCGAACACCATGGTAGTGTCGAATACCACACCCACTTCACTTGGATTGATTAATACTCCCGTCAATAAATAAGGATAATCTTCACCGGCATCCGTTATCAACATGGTGGTATATTGGGTAAACAATAAGTCCCAATCATCAGTCAATGGCTCAGTCTGTAATGATTCATTGGTTTCAAAACTGAATTGAATGGTGTTGAACCCGGGATCTTTTTCCACCACCACATCATGCCTATCGGTATTGTCCATCTGGCAATACGAAAAAGAGTACCTGTCCTTTTTCAAGGAATGAAAAATAATTTTGCGTAAACCAAGGTTGTGACCATATGCATCAAGACCCCGATTGATGACGTATACCTGTTGAGTAAACAAGGTGTCTGTTCCCAGAATCTTAATCCAGTCGACAAAAACCGTTGAATCCACATTTCCACTCGAGGGATCGAAGGCCCATTCCAGTCCTGTGGTATCCATTACCTGATCGAAACTAGTTTTATTGGTGGCGGCCGCCATCATAAAACTGGCGGTATTCAGCCTGATCAGGAATCCTGTATCGGCCGACGAAAACAACAGGTCGTAATCACTCTTGATGTTTTGCGAAACCTGCTCGCCTTTCAACAAGTTAAAATAAACCTGATTGTTATAAAACTGTTTCATCGCAATCATCTCCACTTTTGTAGTGTCCGCCGGATGTGGTTCAATTTTGGTGTCTTTCTTAAAACAGGAAGTAGTGCCTAAAATCAACACCAACAACATTGACAACCATGGAATTATCGTTTTCATCATTTGGAAATATTATATTGCAATTTTACAAAAATGGTCCTGCCCCAATCCATTGGTGTACTGTTTGTTCCACCTGTATGAGGTTCGCCACCACCCAAATACCCGCTTGTGCTTAAATTGGTTACATTAAACAGGTTTTTACCACCTACCTGTACATTCAGCGAACGCTTAAAGAACCATCGGCTGACATTGATATCCAAAGTATTGTAGGCTTCAGCAGTAGTGATCTGAAGCTGTTTAAAATCATCAAATACCAGATCAGGATAAGAACCGCTGTATTTATAAAAAACACTGAATTCCAGTGCCGGTTTTCGCCAGGTAATGTTTGACTGTACAGTTACATCACTTGAGTAATAGAATCCATTATCCTTTAACATATCATTATTAAACATTTTTCGACCTGTAACGCCATAACCAAGAACAACTTTTAACCAGGGATAAACCCTGTTGTTGAAATTCACGTCAAAGCCCTGTGTGTAATACTGATCTACATTCACGTAGGTATAAGATAACTGGTCTCCAACCATTTTGGCCAACTGAATCTTATTCTTCATGTGGTTGTAATACGCGCCAAATTCCAATCCCCAATTGTAAACAGCAGCAGTTTGCGTATTGTAACTGATGTTGGCGCTTAAATTGACGGAAGTTTCTGCTTCCAGATTGGGATTACCAATGATGGTATGGTTTGCATCCACAAAGGACAAATAGAGTTCCTTTAGAGATGGAGCCCGGAATCCCTTGGCCATGCTTCCTCTAACAATCAGGTCTTCCACGATGTTCCATTTCACATTTAAGGAATATACCAGAGGGGCCGCATATTTCGTGTTATAAATACCTCGAACACCCGGTTGAATGCTGATTTGAGGTAATGGTGTATAGGCCAGGCTTAAAAAGGCTGCATAATCACCAATCGATTGAAGGCCATTTTCTACCCTTTTTCCACCGCCACTTTCATAGTTCAAATCAAAACCCAACTGGTATTTCAACAATGTATTTGCCAGCAGGTTACTGAATACCGGACGGATTAAAAAGTTATCGAACCAGGAAGTATCCTGCGCATCCACACCCACATAAATTGATTTTTTCAATGTGGTAAGTTCCTGAAGGTAGGTGTTCTTTATTTTGTTATAGTATGAATAAGCGGTTACTACATTCAGATTTCCGGTTTTAAATACTTTTTGGTCGATTTCGCCCCTGGCAGTCCAGCGATTGGTAAAAAAATATTTATCATATGCCTTGTCGTAGTTAAAGGTAGGATGGGGATTACCATAATCCCTGATTTCCTCGTTGTAATAACCCAGATTAAGCTTTGCCGTGGTCCTTTTTACCCGATACATATAGGCCAATTCTCCCTCGTATTGAAGTTTGGGGTTCCATTCATCATGGCGTGAAGTATCAACCACACTAAATCCACCAAAGAAATTACGCGACCCGGTAAATGAAATGCTGTTTCTTCCCTTGGAATACGAACCCGTCGCGGCAAAATTATATACGCCAACCGATTCGACATACGTTTCGGCTGAAACAGACATTTTTTGCCTATCGGGGCTTTTAGTAATCACATTGATCACTCCTGCCAAAGCATTGCTTCCATAAATCACCGACATAGGCCCTTCGATAATCTCCACATGATCCACATTTTGCATACTAATCTGATCCAGGTCAAGTTCGCCACTCTGGCGGCCGATAACAGGAACGCCATCGATTAAGAATTTCACATGCTCTCCACCCATTCCCTGCATCATAACAGAAGATCCAAAAACACTGCTATGAGTACTTTTAATACTCAATTCACCAGCCAACAGTTCACTCAAATTGTTGGCTGCCTTCTGGTTAATGGTCAGTGTACCAAGTGTTTTTACTTTATAAATCGAGTTATCCACACGCTCAGGCGATATCTGACCGGTAACAACCACTTCATCAACGTTATAAACCATAGGTTCAAGACGCATGGTAAGTGGTTTGCCGGGATAAAGGGTATCTGCCGCCTGCAAATATCCAATAAATGAGGTGGAAACCCGCACAGGTGAAGAAATGCTAAATTCCGCCTCACCTTTCTCATTGGTCATTTGTGTAATAGATTTCCCTTTGGCGGGAGGAAGGATTTCAGCCAACACATGGGCAAAAGCCACAGGTTGGCCACTTACCTTATCCTTTAAAGAAAGTATGGTGGTTTGCTGACCACTCATGGGAAGGGTGGTCAGCAAAGCCAGACAAATAAAAACAAGTATTAACCTCATAGGCTAGCGTAACAGCAACTTTTGGCTGTAAACAGCCTGACCGACAGTCACTTTGGCAATGTACAATCCGGCAGGTAAGTTTACATTTACCGAAGCACCATTGGTTAAAGAAGTACCCGAAATAGATTGAGAATAAACATTTCTTCCGTTCAAGTCGTAGATGGCCAACTGCGAATCATCAGTCACTTTAGTATTCAAACGGATGGTGATATTGTCGGTGGCTGGTACGGGATAGATGCTCATCGACTTTCTATCCGCCATATTGTCATTAATATCAGAAATCGAAACCAGCATTTTATCCAAAGCTAAACTTCCAGTCATAAAATCGAAGTACACAAATTTTAGTTTAAACACGTTATCCGCGGTATCTTTTACAAAATAGTATGTGGAATCAACCATTTGATAAGAAAAAGTAGTATTGTCAAATTCCTTCCATCCCGCTGCGATCACATTTTTCTCTGCCACAAAAGGTTTCAGTCCCCATAAGGTAAAGTTTGGTCCGACCGGATAAAAATGACTGGCTCCAATCCCTACATTATTAGCAGCCCCTGTAATGAGATAAAGTTGCATATTTCCCTCCATATCAGGAACGGAATCCATGTACTTTGTAAACAACAGATCCCAGGCACCAGACAAAGGTTCGCGGTCGAGTTCGGCATTGTTTACCAGGCTGTAGTAAGCAAAATTTTTGGTTTCGTAAGGAACCAGATTAAACTCTACCATTTTTTCGTCCGAACCATCAATGTTGGCATATTTAAAATGATAGATGTTTTGGATAGAAAATTTATCCATCATCCAAAGTTTCTTTATACTGCCGTCAGCAATCTTAATTACGTAAAGAGAATCACCAGTCAAATTGTGGGTAACCATATTGTAGATGCCCCAACCGTAATCATACTCACTGAGCTGGTTTTCATTAAAAGCGCCGTCCTCCCAATTATTCACCGAATTATTCATTGATTTCCAGGTGCTAAATCCGTTGGTATCCACAGTGGCCCATGCATTGGTATCTCCTTTAGGATAGGTATACAGACTAACGCCTGCTCCCTGGTTGATCATAATACCGGCGCTAAATTTGGGTGTATAAAAGGCAATGTCCCAGTTTGAACGAGGTTCTTCTTTTACCAAACCATTGGCAAAACTATAAAACAGGTCGTTAGCGTATCCCTGGCCCATAGTCAGTGAATCACGTGTATATGCTTGTCCAACAACATTTTTGACAGGTGAAAGGAGTGCCAAAAATAGTAAGGTTACTATGCTAATGTTTAAAATCTTCATTGTTTTTTGGTTTTAATTTTTATACTGCGATATGCTATCCGGGTGCTTTTGTGGTTCATCAAAAACCAAGCATACCAAAATAACAAACAATTACTGATTTTCAGTAATTTAAAAAAAAATGTTTCACTTGGGTGAAACGGAAATGAAAAAGAAATGTATTTAAACAGCAGGAGGGCCTCGCAAAGTTCCTGAATATAGGAATCTCTGCTGGTAAATGCTGAGGTAATCAAAGGTAACAGTTACATTTTTTGCGAAATCAACTAGCTCTATCGAATAATCATCAGCAAATAGTGCATGTAACGATATGGAGAAAGTATCGCCGTGAGCGACCTTTCCATTTTTTGTCTTCAGGAGCAGAAAACCATTGTCGGATTTCGACGGTTTTGTAAAAGGTGTTTGGAAATTGAATAAATCGTAGCCATAAATTGCCTTTTGATGGTAAGTAATCAGGTCACCAATTACCAACCAAAAAAAAGTGAAAGCCAGTAGCGGAATAGCTATTCTGAATTTCAAACTTAATTTATATGATTTCGTTCTCATCCGGATGCAAAAATAATAAATAAATATTATTACCTGCTAGAGGAATTCGGTTTTTAGCTTTTCGACCCAGTTTTTAATCCGATCATCGCTTAATTCTTCCTGGTTGTGATCGTCCAAAGCAAGGCCTGAAAATTGCCCGTCTTTATCAGCGAGGCTAAAATAATACTTGTATCCGTCCACAGGCCAAAACCCAACCACACACGATTTTTCAGGAAGGCGGCAATACAATGTTCCCAGTCCGTCGACGAAACTTTCGGGATATTCCTTTTGATCTCCCTGACCAAAAAGGGCCACTTTACGGTCGCTGTAATCCAGTGTTGACAAGCGATCGATGGTCATTTCCCATTCATCCTGCATCTCGCCAATACCCCAAGCAGAGGTACCAAAAATCAGGTTCGAAAATGGTTTCATATCTTCAACAGTGGCCGTTTTTAAATTAAATACGCTGGCTACATCCTTACCAAAAGCATGCTGTATTTTGATTGCTGACTTCTCCGTCATCCCGGATGTTGAGCCAAAAAATATTCCTACGGGTTTCATCAATTTCAATTATTTGGATTAAATATAAATTACATCGGCAAAATTAAAGTAATTTGTCAAACACCACCACTAAAAATTAAAAAGCCCTTCAACTTACGTCAAAGGGCTCAAACCAAATTAATTAATGAAAAAGCTATTTTTTGTTCGGATCTGCTTTGGTTTCTGAAGCAGGTTTGGTTTCAGGAGCTGCCTTTTTATCATTACAGGCAGGATCCATAGCCTTTGAACTGCAACATGATTTTTTATCACCACATGATTTCATGTCAGCACACTTTGATTTTGCTTTCTTTTTGTCTTTATCTTTGTCGTCATCTACTCTGGTTACTGTAACGCCGTTTTCGTAATTAACAACAGAGGCTACTGCAGAACTTGTCATGCCGCCAAAAAACAGCAACATCAGTCCCAATGCTAAACTTTTCATTTTCATCTTTACTTGAGTTTTAATTATTCGTAAAATTACCGTCCAAAAGTAGTAATAACACTGTAGGATAGTTGTTAATGCCTTGTTAATTTCTGTTAATGATATGTTAATCGATGTCCACCAATTAATTTCCGATTATTTTTGATGAGAATTTACATAAATGAAGAAAAAAGCCATCATACTTGTCATCGTACTCACTTCAATGTCGTTAACCGGAATTATATTCACACAGGTTTATTGGGTAAATACAGCTTTGCGATTGAAGGAAGATCAATTTGACAACAGCGTCCGATTAGCCATCAAAAGTGTTGTGAACCAATTACTTCAAAATAAAAACGACACACTTTTCCAACATAAGCTTAATGTCTTGAGGTGTCGCAGGTCGCGCCTGGATGTGTTCGATTATATTGAGCCACACATGCTCGATTCGTTGATGAACGATGAAATGAAATGCATGAAAATCAATAGTAAATATTATTTCGCCGTATATAATAAGGTAAACAACCGGTTTGCCATTGGGCCGTATATTTCGCATGAACAAGCATTGCTAACTTCTCCTTATCAATTTTCGGTTTCCAGCATTTACCGTCCGGGCGACTATACCCTGTCGGTTTACTTTCCGAGCAAAACTGCCATTATCATTAAAATGGTCAGTTATTGGCTCATTTTCTCAGTACTCTTTTTAGTGGTTCTGATTTATAGCTTTATTTATGTTATCATGAAAATTCTGGAACAGAAAAAACTGTCTGAACTCAAAAACGACTTCATCAACAACATGACCCATGAATTTAAAACGCCTATCACTACTGCCTCGCTGGCTGCTGAAATGATTCTGCGCGAAGAGGTGATGAGCCATCCAAACCGGATTAAAAAATACGCAGGTATTATTCTGGATGAAAACAGCCGGTTGCAGAACCAGATCGAACAGGTACTCCAGGTGGCTACCATAGAACAGGAAGGCCCCCGGTTTAAAATGAAAAAAACCAATGCCCACTATTTATTGGAGTCGGTGATCGAGAGTTTTGAACTGCGTATAAAAGAAAGTCATGCCCGGATTTCTGTTGATTTAAGGGCCGCTAAACCAACGGTGATGGCCGACAAATTTCACCTCTTAAATGTTTTTTATAATCTGCTCGACAACTCCTTAAAATATACACCAAATGACCCGTTTATCGAAATCAGCACCTGGAATCAGGGTGATCAGCTGGTGATCAGGTTTAAGGACAATGGAATAGGCATCAGCCACGAGCATCAGAAGAATATTTTTAAAAGCCTTTTTCGTGTACCTACCGGAAATATCCACGAAGTACACGGTTTTGGACTTGGTTTGTACTATGTTAAAACCGTGATTGAAGAACACAATGGCCACATTGTTTTAAAAAGTGAACCCGGCAAAGGGTCCGCCTTCGACATCTATTTAATGATAAACGAATAATAAAATGGAAGAAAAAACACCTCCTGCAAACATCCTGTTCGTTGAAGACGACTCAAACCTCAGCATGATCCTGCGAGATTATCTGGAGATGATCGGTTATACCGTCATCCATGCCAGCGATGGCGAAGAAGGGCTGGCTCAATTTTCTTCTGAGAAATTCGACCTGGTTATCCTCGATATCATGATGCCTAAAAAAGATGGGTTTACACTGGCCAGCGAAATCAGATCGAAAAATAGTCAGGTACCTATCATTTTTCTTACGGCAAAAAATATGAAAGAAGACCGCATTAAAGGTTTTCAGCATGGCTGCGACGATTATATTACAAAGCCATTTAGTACTGAGGAACTTAGCTTGCGGATAAAAGCCATATTGAAAAGGTGTAGTGTAGCCGACTCACAACCACAACACGATACCACCACGCAATTCTCCATTGGTCATTTTACATTCGACAGTGTAAATCTGGTTCTGAATTCACCTGCCGGCGAACGCAGGCTCACCCGCAAAGAAGCCAGTTTACTTAAACTATTGTGCTTAAACAAAAACACCTTGCTGTCGAGGGAAGTGGTATTGGAAACTGTGTGGGGCGAAAACGATTACTTTATCGGACGCAGCATGGATGTGTTTATTACCAAACTGCGCAAATATTTAAAATCCGACTCCGGTGTAAAAATTATTAATGTACACGGAATCGGATTTAAACTGGAAGTAAGCAATTAACTTCCCAGTGTCAGAAACTGTCTAAGTTTATTTTGCAGGCTTACCGGGATAACCCAGGATTTCCCGGGCTTTCCATGCACAATCGTACATGGAGGTAAAGTTCTTTAAGAAGTTATCCTCCGACCTGTAATCTACAGCATTCATCATGACAATAACAGACACATCCACAGACGGATCGTACATCATGATGCTTAAATACCCTCTGATACAACCATTGTGGCCAAAGCCCAGGTTGGTAGTCCGGATACATCCAAGCGCATAATTACCCGGCCCGTTGACATCAGGTGAGAAATCCGTTTGCATCAGCGTAACCGTTTCTGCTTCCAATACATTTTGAGCTTTCATAAGGGTACGAACATAGGTATTAAGCTCGGTAAAATTGGCATAACCATTTCCTTCGGCCACATGGGCGCTCATATTCGTTTGGTCGTAATATACAGTTCCTTCTGGTTCAGGATTATAAATAACACCAGTGGCGTGCAACTCATTTATCGCCACATCGGTTGCCTGAGCAGGGAAATACAGATCGAGCGGTACTATGGAATGCGGGCCGTAAATGTAATCGAACAAATAGTCCTTATAAGTCTTTCCGGTGGTTTTATTGGCACTGTAAACGCGGGCAATAATCTCGCTTAAAATGGTATACCCTGTATTGCTATAATGATGACTATAACCAGGTTCCCAATAACTCAGGCCATTTATGGCTATTTGGTTCACCAGTTCTTCTGCGCTGAACTGATGGGTTGGATTATTATGAAAGGTATATTCCACATACGATTCGCCGCCACAATTGGGTACAGAGTCGTTGTCGATATCGTACACCCCGGCACTGTGCTGCAATAACTGTTCAATAGTAATCTCACTCTTGTGTGGAATATTCCAGGCATCAGAAGCTGGCACATAAGGGATATTTGTACCGGGAATCAAGCCGGTGATGGTATCATAAATATCCAACCAACCATCTTCATACATATTTAGTATGGCGGTGGCCGTAAAATTTTTTGTATTGCTGGCGAACCGAAAAATAGTTTCTGTAGTAACGGGCGTTTCATCCGGTTCGTTTGCTGTGGCGAAGTAAGTTCCTTTTGGTGAATCAATATAAACACTCACCGAAGGAATCACAACACCCAGCTCAGTTTGAGTGGCTTTGCGAATAACTTCCAAGCTGTCAGCAATAGGTAAAACAGGCTTGGGATCGGGCGGATCGGTGTTTGTTTCTTTACAGGCACCAAGGCTTAAAACAAGCAATATTCCAACGAATGTAATGAGGTTCTTATTCATAAGTTCTTTGTTTTGATTTTTCAAAAATACTCTATTTAATTAATATGCGCTGTAAATGGTTACAAAACCGAAAGAACAGCCTCTTGTCTCCACATTTTACTACCAACGAATTCATCAATCTAAGGCCTGTTTGTTGATTTTATATTAATTTTACCCGATAGAAATCAAAAAAAGAACTACTCATATGTTTAACAAAGAAATTTATATCACCAGAAGAAAAAAGTTAAGAAATGAAATCAAATCGGGTATAGGCCTGTTTTTAGGGAATGTTGACGTGGCGTTTAATTATCCGGCTAACACGTATTCTTTCAGGCAGGACAGTCATTTCTTATATTTCTTTGGGCTTAATCATCCCGGTTTTGCCGGAGTGATCGATTTCGACAGCAACACCGATCTGGTATTCGCGAATGATGTTGATATTGAAGATATTATTTGGATGGGAAATCAGCCTGCTGTGAAAGATATGGCTGCTGAAGCAGGAATCGGGCATACAGCTCCTTACGGAGAATTGGCTGGTTATTTAAAATCAGCGATCAGTCAGGGTAAAAGCATTCATTTTCTCCCGGCCTACCGGGGCGAAACCATGGTGGAACTTTCGAAGTTACTGAACCTGAATATCGATAAGTTAAAAAGCGAAGCTTCCGTTGAACTGATTAAAGCGGTGGTAAAACTGAAGGAAATTAAGGAAGAAGTTGAAATTGCCGAAATAAAAAAAGCCATCGACATCGCCTATCTGATGCACACCACTTCCATGAAAATGGCCAAACCGGGTATGGTAGAACAGGAAATTGCCGGAACCATCGAAGGAATTTCGCTGGCATTGGGCGGACCTGTTTCATTTCCGATTATCCTGAGCCAGGACGGTCAAACACTTCACAACCATTGCCACGACAAGGTGCTGACGGAAGGTCGTATGATGGTAACCGATGCCGGTGCAGAAACCCAGGAAGGCTATTGCAGCGACATTACCCGGACTGTGCCTGTTGGCGGAAAATTTAACAAACGCCAGGCCGGAATTTATCAAACCGTATTGGATGCCAATGTAAAGGCCATCGCAGCCATCAAACCCGGAATAAAATACCGAGATGTTCATTTTTTGGCCTGCCGCACTATTGTGGATGGACTGAAAAAGCTTGGATTAATGAAAGGTGATACACAGGCAGCGGTTGATGCCAGGGCCCACACCTTGTTTATGCCTCACGGTCTGGGTCATATGATGGGTATGGATGTCCACGACATGGAAGGTTTAGGCGAAAATCATGTGGGTTACGACGAAAATACCACCAGAGCCACTGAGTTTGGCAACGCCTACCTGCGGTTGGGCAAAGAATTGAGACCAGGCATGGTACTCACGGTGGAGCCAGGCATTTACTTTATCCCGGCTTTGATAGATCAATACCGCAAGGAAGGCACTTTTGACGAATTTATCAATTTCGATTTGGTTGAAACCTACAAGGACTTTGGCGGAATCCGCATTGAAGACGACGTGCTGGTAACCGAAAACAGCCACCGTGTATTGGGAAAACCAATTCCAAAAACCATTGCAGAAATTGAGAAAACCATGGCCGAACCAAGAGAATGGATCAAATGGGAAGGGTTTATATAACCTTGGTCGAGTAGATAATTCACGTAAAAAACGGTATTCTGATGTTTTGGAATACCGTTTTTATTTTGCTATCAAATACCAGTTGTAAAATGAACCTTCACTACAAGTTTATTGATTAAACCTTAAAACTTGCACAAAATACAACTTTTAATGATTTCAATGAATGGATCAGATTAAAAGAGAATTACTAAAATTGTTCTTTCCTTTCCACCGCATATCCCAGAAATAACTTCTGAGCCATCATCTCCTGAACGAATGCTATCATGTTGATTAATAACGGATGTTGATCCGATAATGCGAACTGAAGTTTAAGTCCGGCAGCTATGTCGGACAAGGAAAGTTGTTCATGGGCAATATTTTCAAAAGTAAAAGTGTCCAGGGCCGACAGGTCGGCAAAAAGTACTTCTCTGGTTTCAGGATGCCGATACACCATCATAAAATAATCTCCCGGATGGTTTTTGGCTTCCTCCACAGCATATAAATGAACCGGGTAACGGAGCGGAATCAGGCGGTATTCCAGATTCACAACAATCGTCCCGTTCCTAATATCTCCCTGAAGAGTAAATGGTTCTGCTTCTATGTCCGGCATTGTATATACTTCAATTTCAATCCATTCAAAATAAAGCAGATCATTTAACCAGGGCTTGCCCCATAAAGTGGCGTAATCCTTTTCTTTCACGAAAGTGACAAATTCAGCCGGCAACTTCCAGATTTGGGTTGTTTTAGCATCGTGATTGGCAAAAAACAGATTTATCAGTTCATTCCATTCATCATCCGGCAATACCTGACGTGAAATCGGGAAAGCCTGCACCATGGTATTGTTGATGTTGTTCCTGAGCAGTCTGCGGTATTGGCGCAATCCTTCTTCTGTAGCGCCCGGAATAAAGGTATCGTTTCCGGTCCGTCCGAACCGAGACAAATCCTGCTCTATTTTATAAGTATCAGGCTGGTACAACATCTTTTATCCAGTATTTATGGACTATTGAACGTAGTTGATTCATTTCGTGGTTGAGCATCCTGATTTCAGGAAAGTTAAAATCCCTTTCGAGCAACACCGGAACAGGCTTAAGTTTTGCCACCGTGAAGTCAAACAGATCGTAAACAGGATCAATAATGGCTTCGCCATGGGTATCGACAATCAGCGTGGGGGAAACTTGCTCATGACCTGCCATGTGAATGTAAGCCACCCGATCGAGCGGCATGTCTGAAATAAATTCGTATGGATCATAATGGTGGTTGAAAGCATTGACATACACATTGTTCACATCCAACAAGAGGTTGCATCCCGATTGCGAAACAATTTGGTTGATAAATTCAGATTCGGTCATTTGAGCGGCCACTGGCGTGTAGTACGAAACATTTTCGATGGCAATAGGCATTTCCAAAAAATCCTGAACCTGTTTTATGCGGGCTACCACATGCTTCACGCTGTCGTCCCGAAAAGGAATGGGCAACAAATCATACAAGTGCGCATTATCCATCTTTGCAAACGATAAATGCTCGGAATAAACCCTGACATCATGTTCTGCAATAAAATTCTTTATCTGTCGGAGAAAATCAAAATCCAGTTCATCCGGACTACCAATGGACAATGAAAGCCCATGTAGAAAAATCGGAAAACAGCGGCTGATCTCCTTAAACTGAGCACCCCAATAACCTCCCATATTGATCCAGTTTTCGGGTGCCACCTCAACAAAGTCGGGGATAATTTCATTGGTCTTCAGGAATGCATCCGCGATATCGCGTCTGAATCCCATACCGATGTTACTTATGTTTTTCCGTAGGTTCATGTGATTAAAAATTCACAATCGAATTGGCAGCACTTTAACCTGCCAATTCGATTGTTTGATGAAAAGCGATGTGATTAAGAAACCCCACATTTACCTTCACCACATTTGGCTTCGGTGGTTTTGGTGGTTTCTTCCTTCTTTTCGGTTTTGGTTTCGGTGGTTTTTGCGGCCTTGCCTTCACCGCACTTTCCTTCACCACACTTAGCTTCTACAGCCTTCCCCTCTTTCTTTTCTACTTTCGCTTCCTTTTTTGTTTCCTTTTTAGTTTCCTCTGGTTTGGCTTCACCACATTTCATTTCAAAAACATTTAAAGGCGAAAAGTTAATATTCAGATCGATGATCTGGCCGCGAAGTTCAGCTCCATTGCCAAGCACCTGGCTGGTAGAAGGACGTGCATTTAAATTTGTTCCTGCAAATGTCACCAAAGCTCCTGCAAGTAAACTGCTGGCAACGATACTGGTAGTTTTCAGTCTTTTTTCCATGATATTAGTAATTAAGTAAGATAAAATTGTATCACCCATTTTGACGTGGATCTATCCACATCCTTACATCATCACGAAAGAAAAACTTAAATTAATTTTTATTCAGCTGTTTTTCAACAACTTCGGCGAGTCGCATTTTTTGATCCTCTGTCAGTTTCCAGGTCAGGTTTTTGGCCTCAATAGAACCCATTTGGACAAGATGTGAATTGACTATGTGCGATTGCTTTAGGTAGTGCCTACAGAATTCGCAGACCATCAAATGCAATTTTAACTGCGTCCTTTTGAGGCAGGAGTTAATTCCATTTTACAGTTGGTTAATGGATAAAATAGCTCAACCGCCACAACATGCGGTTGAGACCGCGACCAGTATTACTGTACCTTTGATTGAATAAAATCAAACAAAAGACGCACACCTACTCCGGTGCCGCCAATGGGTTTATAACTATCGCGTTTGGTAATAAAAGCAGGGCCTGCAATATCCAGATGGATGTATGGGTAATCAGTAAAATGCTCCAGGAATTTGGCGGCAGTGATGGCTCCGGCATCGGCTCCGCCAACATTTTTTAAATCGGCCACCTCAGATTTCAGCATGTCTTTATATTCGTCCCACATAGGAAACTCAACTATGCGCTCATGAACCAGATCGCCAGATTTTTTCAATAAATCAAATTCCTGATCCGACTTTGATTTCATACCCACCATGGCTATAGTCCCGATGGCGCGTGAGGCAGATCCGGTAAGTGTTGCCATATCAATCACCAGTTCAGGATTGTAGTTTTTGGCATAACTCAGGGCATCGGCCAAAATCATGCGACCCTCGGCATCTGTATTCAGGACTTCCACCGTGGTTCCGTCGTGCATAATCACCACATCACCAGGGGCATACGCATTTCCATCCGGACGGTTATCGGTGGCAGGAATCAAAGCTACCACATACACCGGCAATTTTGCCTGAGCAATGGCATGAATGGCTGCCGCTACCGCCGCACCACCGGCCATGTCGCATTTCATGGTATCCATGAAATTTGTTGGTTTCAGGCTAAGCCCTCCGGTATCGTACACAACTCCTTTGCCAACAAACACATATGGCTTTTCGTTGATTGCATTTTCGGGTTTCCATTCTACAATAGTAAAAGTCGGTGGATTGGTACTTCCACGGTTTACCGCCAACAAACCTCCCATTTTAAGGGATTCTATTTTGCTTTTATGAAGAACCTCCACTTTGGCACCACTGATCTCACCTCTGGCCCTGATTTCCTCAGAAAGCTGTTCCGCTGTGAGATAGCTATCAGGTTCGTTAACCAAATCACGTGCGAAGCAAACCGCCTCTGTTTGAACCTTTAGATAATCCAGATCAGCATCCTCTATGTCAGGCATATAAACATCCACCTGGCTCAGGCTATTTTGGATTTTGCTCGCATCCCCTTTATATTTCAAAAATTGATAATTCCCAAGAATCAGGCCTTCTATAAAGGCAAGTACTTCTTCCTTAAAAGCATTAATGGGTATGATTACAACCCGCTCAATCTGAGCTTTCTTAATCATATGCTGGGTGGCATTGCCATTTTTTCGCCAAGTTTCCAACCTTATTTCGCGGGTTCCAAGCAAATCACCATATACCACATAGGCCAGATTTTTATATCGGTTCAATTCAACAACTTTGTGTTTTAAACGGTGTTGTTTTCTCACAAAATCGACTTCATCTTCATTCAGCGAGGCTTCTTTTAAATCGGTTCCGGCTTTTATCAGGTATATGACATTGGCTGCTGTTGGTTTTCGCAGACCCTTTCGTATTAATATATTCATGGTTTAAAACTTTAAGAAGGGCAAATATACCAAAGGTTTTTATAAATTGAAAAATTTAATGTGATCAGGTGTCCGATTTATTATTCCTGAAGCAGAAAGCCGCCAAAAGTTAGCCGAATTTTAGATGAAAGAAAAGTTTGATCTACCTAAGATCGGCCAAGATATTCTGCCGCCATTTTCACAATTTTTAAGGTTGCGCCTGCATGGTTGTGAATATATTCCCGGGCCGCCTTGCCTGCCAAATTTCGTTCGTCCTCATTACTTAACAACCGGGAAATGGTTTCAACACCTTCTTTTTGATTGTTAACAGAAAACCCGCCTCCCAGGTTTTTAAGGTCATTGGCTTCTTTAAAACGTTGGTGATTGGGACCGAAAACTACCGGAATTCCATAGGTAGCGGCCTCGGGCAGGTTGTGAATCCCAACGCCAAATCCACCACCAATATAAGCCAGCTCGGTATAAGGATAAAGCTGCGATAACAATCCTATGGTATTCAGTATCAACACCCTGGAATATTCAGGAATCCCTGATTTCAGGTTGGTGTACAACACCGGGTTGAAGGCTGAATATTTATTTACAATTGCAGTAATGTGGTTATCATCCACCAGATGAGGAGCCAATAAAAGTTTTGTTTCTGAGGAGGTATTTTTTAATACCTCCAGCAATAAATTCTCATCTATCGGCCAGGTACTTCCTCCGACTATCAGCCGGCTATCTTGTTTGAAGAGTTCGATTTCCGGAAATCTATGCAACTGTTTGGATAATTCCACCACCCTGTCGAACCTGGTATCTCCGACTACCTCAAAGTTGTTTATTCCGGCCTTCTTTAATAATTCGGCAGAAAGTTCATCCTGAACAAAAAAGAAAGTGATTTTATGCAATTGTCGGCGAAACCATCCTCCCCATGCTTTAAAAAAGTGCTGCGAGGGCCTGAAAATAACCGACAAAAACAAGGTAGGAATCTTATTTTGATAAAGCACATCCATGTAGTTAAACCAGAACTCATATTTTACAAATACCACCAGTACAGGTTTTAGGTGATCGATCAATTCGCGGGCATTTTTTTTGGTGTCGATCGGTAAATAATAGACCCAATCGGCGTGGTTGTATTTTTTTCTCACTTCAAACCCTGAAGGGGAAAAAAAAGTGAGCAGGATTTTGATGTTGGGGAATTGCTTTTTAAGTGCTTCAATCACAGGCCTTCCCTGTTCAAATTCGCCCAGACTGGCACAATGAAACCAAACCAGGGGACTTTCGGTAACTACTTCATGCTTTATTCTGGTTACCAACTGCTTTCGACCATCCACCCATAACCGGGCTTTTGGGTTAAACAATGCCGCAATATTGGCCACCGCCGAATAGAAATAAATAAAAAACTGATACAAACAGGCCATCCTTAATTGTAATAGAATTTTTCGGGAGCCCGGTTATAAATGGGTAAAATCCATCCGATTTTAATGCCGTAAAATAAATCAAGATGGTTGCTGTTGTCTTTTCTCATTTCATCAAAAATCCATTGACGCTGGCTTTTTGTAAATCCCTGAATAAATTCAAAACCGGCATAAAAATTCAACAGTTTGGAATTGCCCATATAAAAATAGCCAACGAACTCATTCAACGAAAATCCGGCTGTAAGCCGATCGTACCCTTTGCCATAATCATCCACAACTTGCGGAGCGGTTTTGTGCTGGTTATCTATTTTCATGCGATGTACCAAAAAACCACCCCCCACAGAAATCATTAATCCTGAATTTGGGTTTGCCTTCAGCACTGGCAGAATTTTACCTACCGAAAAAGCAACATTGTAACCTCTTTCGTACAAAGTATACAAGGCATAGGTTCCATTTCCATCGATAATATATTCGTCACTCGTGGAAACCATTCTCAAAATAGAATCCGCATTTTTGATTTTGCTTCCAAAAATAAAGTTTACATCTAATGACCAAAGCCAGTTGTGACTGGATTTATACTTAAATCCTCCACCAATGGTAGAATTATTTCCGTACTGTTTGGCCAAATCACCACCAGGAATTTGGTAAGAATAGCTGATGGATGGCATAAAAGCTGAAACTACCGAATCGGCAGCATTAATCTGTGAATAAGAAACCTTAAAAATAAATGCCAGAAATATCAGGACACCTAACCTTCTATACATAACCCCATAAATTTGTTGCAAATATAACCTGAATATCAGCGTTCGTTGCAGTTATCCTCCAATAACTGAATTTTCGACTAAAAATTATGTTTCATCTGGCCAATTACCACACTTTATCTATATTTGCACCCTGTTTGTGAATTTATTAACATTAAGAAAATACACATGATTAAACACAACATGGTCGACCTGGTTGGCCAATACAAAAAAATAAAACCAGAGGTGGACCAAGCCATCCTCGAAGTGGTGTCCAATGCCTCTTTCATCAACGGGCCGGCAGTACAAAAATTCCAGAAAAACCTGGAAACATACCTGAATGTTAAGCATGTAATTCCATGTGCTAATGGAACGGATGCCTTGCAGGTGGCCCTGATGGTACTCGATTTAAAACCGGGTGATGAAGTCATCACCACTTCATTTACCTTTATCGCCACCGCCGAAGTAATTGCATTGCTTCAACTCACTCCTGTTTTAGTTGATGTTGATCCAATTACTTACAACATTGATCCCGAAGCCGTTGAAAGAGCCATTACTCCCAAAACAAAAGCCATCATCCCCGTACATCTGTTTGGACAATGTGCCGATATGAACGCCATCATGCAGATTGCCAAAAAACACAAACTGTATGTGATTGAAGACAATGCCCAGGCCATTGGTGCTGAGTTTACTTTTCCTGACGGTACCGTTAAAAAAGCCGGAACCATTGGTGATATTGGTTGCACCTCGTTTTTCCCCTCAAAAAACCTGGGTGCCTACGGCGATGGCGGAGCCATTTTTACCAACAGTGATGAGCTGGCAGCAAAAATGCGTGTGATTGTAAACCACGGCATGACCGTTCGTTACTACCACGATTTGGTGGGCGTGAATTCACGTCTCGATAGCATTCAGGCAGCCATTTTGGACATCAAACTTGACCACCTGGACGAATATGGTGCTGCCCGTTTAAAAGCAGCCAACTATTACAATGAGGCTTTTTCGAAAACAGATAAAATTGCCTATCCAAAAACGGCTTCGTTTACCACGCATGTTTTCCATCAATACACCCTTGTGCTGAATGGTGTTGACCGTGACGGGCTTATGAAACACCTTAACGACAGAGGTATCGCCAGTGCAGTTTACTATCCCGTTCCATTGCACATGCAAAAAGCCTATCTTGATCCACGGTATAAAGAAGGCGATTTCCCGGTTACAGAACAACTGAGCAAAACGGTGATGTCGCTACCTATTCATACCGAACTCACCGTAGAAATTTTAAAAGAAATTACGGAAGCCGTTCTTGAGTTTGTAGGAAACTAAACTCAGATAAATTCTCATAATAGCCGGATTTTTTGCCCCTGTGCAGGAATCCGGCTTTTTTTGTGACCTGGCGGATTGGAAAAACCCGGCAGGTTGGGGGAAGACATCCCTCTCATCCGCGTTTGCAACACGGATGCAATTCCAAGCCAAATCAAATCTAGATAAACGTCTACAACATCCGCGTTACAAATGCGGACGAGGGTGGTTTCAAAAAAAAGCTATCTTAGTAGCCAAAATTTCTATACTGATACATTCGCAAAAACCTCTACTACTTTATAGTCATTGTGTGCAACCAAGAAGCAAATTAAACCATGAAAATTATGATTGATAAAATGGAAATCTATTATCCCGATGTAAGGCAAAGTTGGGGAATAGTTGGAATAGTGATACTCTCAATGCTATTATTTGGTCCTGTAAATATTCTATTAAACAATGTGTTAGGCAGGGAAATTTCTTTTTTAATCTATTATCTATTAGCAATGGGAGTTCCTTTTGTAATTGTCCATTCGATAAGAAGTAAAAGAACAGGGATTAGTAAATATAACTTAAGTCTTAGTTCTGTTAAGATAATGGTATTGGTTACTATCTCCACAATTGCAATTCAGACAGGAATAATTTCACCAATTGTTAATTTATTGCCCATGCCTGAGTTTATGAAAAAGATATTTCTTGAATTAGCAAATCAAAATGGAATTTTTTCTTTTGTAGCGATTGTTATTGTCGCACCCATACTCGAAGAATTGATTTTTAGAGGAATTATTCTAAATGGACTTTTACGTAAATACTCTCCAGCTAAATCGATTATAATATCAAGTATTCTTTTTGGAATTGTTCATTTAAATCCATGGCAATTTATTGGGGCCTTAATAATTGGCCTGTTTTCAGGTTGGATTTATTACAAAACAAGAAAGCTGACACTAGCAATCATGATTCATTTTGTAAATAATCTCATTGCTTTTATAGGGATGCAATTCACGGATGCGGAAACAATGATGAATGAATCGCTAACAGAATTGTATGGAGGTACTGCCAACTTGATTTTAATTACTGGCGGTGCAATAATAGTGTCCATTATTGGTGTTTTCTTATTAAGAAAAGAATTTGATAGTTTGAAAATTAACAATGGCAACACACTACACACAATATAAAACAGTTGGAATCCGTTACCTCGTCCTCGTTAGAAATCAGTGGTAACGAAGATGAAAAAGGCGAAAAAAGAACCAGCCGAAATGAAGTATTTCGATATTTTAGCTTGTGTTGTAACTTTTATGCATATCAATCGTCGTAATACTTTAACTTAAAAAAATAAACCATGAGTAGGGAAAATAAAACGATAAAATTCGGAGAAGATGTGGATGGTTATAACATTCCGGTATTGAATGAACGCGAAGTAAGGGCAGCCGCAGGTTTGCTCTTCTTATTGATGTTTATTTCTATCATGACAGTGATCATGAAAGGGGATTTCCTGATGCTAAAATATGCCATCGTCATCTTTCTGACTGATTTCATCATCCGGGTTTTTATTAATCCCAAATATGCCCCAACACTTATTCTCGGTCGTCTGATAGTGTATAACCAAACACCCGAATACGTGGGGGCGCAGCAGAAAAAGTTTGCATGGATCATCGGGCTAGGGCTGGGTGTGATTATGCTTGTGCTGCAAATCATCGTTAATTCATTCAGCCCGATAACCGGCCTGATTTGTTTTATTTGTTTGATATTCCTGTTTTTTGAATCGGCCTTTGGCATTTGCCTGGGGTGTAAATTCTATTCATGGTTCTATAAGGTGAAAGCGCAATACTGCCCCGGTGAAGTGTGTGATGTAAAAACGAGGCAGCCGATTCAGAAAACATCTGTTACCCAGTTAATGGTTGTTCTGGGCTTTATCGCCTGGATTGTGGTAGCCGTATACTTATTTAACGAACCATTCAGTGAAAAACCTTATGACCTGTTTGGCATTGAAAGCACATCGCATGCCGAATGAAACCCGACATGAAAGCCGGATTTTTTGCACTTTTGCAAAAATTCCGCTTTTTTTAAATTGGTCATTTTTTTTTAATAACTCAAACCATGGAAAAAGAATACTTTGCACACGAAACAGCGGTTATCGATGACAACTGCCAAATAGGAAAAGGAACAAAAATCTGGCATTTCTCGCACCTCATGTCAAACTGCATATTGGGCGAAAACTGTAACCTGGGTCAGAATGTGGTGGTTTCGCCCGAAGTAGTATTGGGCAACAATGTGAAGGTTCAGAACAATGTAAGCATCTACACAGGCGTCATCTGCGAGGATGATGTTTTTTTGGGGCCTTCCATGGTTTTTACCAATGTGATAAATCCGCGCAGCGGCGTAAACCGCCGTGGACAATATACCAAAACCACCGTTAAAAAAGGGGCCAGCATTGGAGCCAATGCCACCATCATTTGTGGTCATGATATTGGTGAATTCGCCTTTATCGGAGCAGGAGCCGTGGTGACCAAAGAAGTTCCTCCTTACGCACTTGTCATTGGAAACCCGGCCAAACAGATGGGATGGATCAGCGAATTCGGGCATCGGCTAACATTTAATGAAGAAGGAATTGCTGTTTGCCCCGAAAGCGGGGAGAAATATATTTTAGAGAATGGTGTTGTGAGGAAGGTTTGAGTGTTTATTTGTTTCAATCAACCTTAAACCCTAAACAACTAAACCCTAAACCCTGCATCCCCCTATCTGGAAACAGTTTAAATAAAATAGCGAATTTCGTCCGCAATCGTTTGTGAATTGGGATTGCTTTTGTAGCTTTGCAGCCACATCCAAAACCCGATATACATGAATAACATGGCTGAAAAACAGTATGCTACATCCGAACTACAGGCCGAACTCAAATACCTGAAACTGTTGGCCGAAACTTTCCCTAATTTGCAGGATGCAAGTACAGAAATAATTAACCTTGAGGCTATTATGAATCTCCCGAAAGGAACTGAACATTACCTCTCGGATATCCATGGCGAATACGAAACCTTTAGCCATGTGCTGGCCAATGCCTCTGGTGTGGTAAAACGCAAAATTGAAGATGTATTTGGCAAAACCCTTCGCAAAAAAGAAAAAGATTCACTAGCCACACTGATATACTATCCTAAAGAAAAACTGTCCATCGTGGTGAAAACCGAAGAAGACATCAACGAATGGTTTAGTATTACACTACAGCGATTGTCAGAAGTGGCGCGTGCTTCAGCCTCAAAATATACCCGGTCGAAGGTGCGTAAAGCCATGCCCAAAGATTTTGCCTATATCATCGACGAGTTGTTAAACGAGGGCGGTGAGGGAAAGGAAGAATATTACGAAGCCATCATCAATTCCATTATCAGCATTTCGCGGGCCGAAGCCTTTATTGTGGCGCTCTGCGAATTTATCCAGCGTTTGCTTATCGACCGCCTCCACATCATCGGCGATATTTTCGATCGCGGGCCTTATCCCGAAAAGGTAATGGACCGGCTGATGTCATATCACTCGGTGGATATACAATGGGGTAACCACGACATCATCTGGATGGGTGCCGCTTCGGGCAACCAGTCACTGATTGCCAATGTGGTACGTATTTCGCTGCGCTACGACAACCTGGATACGCTGGAAGACGCTTACGGAATCAATATGTTTCCTTTGGCAAAATTTGCCATGGAAACTTACAAAAACGATCCATGCGACCTTTTTGAACCAAAATCAGATACTAAAGGCCCTGACTTTGAACTTTTAAAGCAAATGCAGAAGGCCATCGCCATTATCCAGTTTAAACTGGAAGGTCAGACCATCATGCGTAATCCGCATTTCAACATGCACGACCGCATGATCCTCGACAGAGTGGATTTTAACAAAGGAACCATCACCATAGGCGACAAAACCCACGAGCTTTTGGATAAAAATTTCCCTACCATCACCCCTTCCGAGCCGTTTAAACTTACCCGAAAGGAAGAAATTGTGATGGAAAAACTCACCGGCAGCATGCGCGGCAGTCAGCGCCTACAGGAGCACATCAACTTTTTATATACCCATGGCAGCATGTACCTGGCCTACAATTCAAACTTATTGTACCACGGCTGTATTCCCATGACCGAAAAAGGAAAATTCGCCAGTTTTGAGGTGGAAGGAAAATCGTATTCAGGTAAAGCACTTTGCGATAATTTCGACCGCATTGCCCGAAAGGGATACTACCAGAGCAGCGTTAAAAAAGCCGACGATACCAGCCTCGACTATATGTGGTATTTATGGTGCGGTCCGCTGTCGCCCCTTTACGGGAAAACAAAAATGACTACCTTTGAACGTTACTTCGTGGCTGACAAAGAAACACACACCGAAGACAGAAATCCATATTACAACCTGGCCTTTGAGCAGGAAAAATATTGCAACCAGATTTTGGAAGAATTTGGTCTTGATCCGGCTAATTCACACATCGTAAATGGGCATGTGCCCGTAAAAGTTAAAAAAGGAGAAAGCCCCATTAAGGCCAATGGCCGACTTTTCGTTATTGACGGTGGCATGTCCATTCCCTACCAATCGGTTACAGGTGTTTCGGGTTATACCTTAATTTATAATTCTTACGGACTTGTGCTGGTTGAACACAATGCCTTCGAATCGAAAGCAAAAGCCATCAAAGAAGAAAAAGACATTATTTCTAACAGGGTGTTTATTGAGACCAATGCATCACGCAAGAGGGTGAAAGACACAGATATAGGCAAAGTACTTCAGGAACAAATCAACGACCTGAAAATGTTGCTGGCCGCATTTAGAAAAGGTCTCATCAAAGAAAAAGAATAAAATGGTGGATTTTTTGTTCTATTAACAAAATCAGGTTTGTTATGTTGAGGGTATATAAATTTGGGGGTGCATTGTTAAAAGATGCAGCAGGGATCAACAGAGTAGTTTCATTGATGGAAGAATATGGTTGCGAACCCATTGTTGTGGTGGTTTCGGCCATAGGAAAAACCACCAATGCCCTCGAAGAACTGATCCGGTTGAAAAACCAAAACAATATCCCGCTGCTTCAGCAGGAATTCTTCAATCTCAAACACAAACACCTGCAACTTGTTCAGGAACTTTTTCCGGATAACAACGACTTGCTATTTAACGAACTGGAAGAACTGTTTCGAAGGCTTTGGGAGGCACTGAACAACCAATATCCCGATACATTTCAGGCTTACGACAGTGTTGTATCGTTTGGTGAGGAGATGGCCAGTGTTTTGGTAGAACACACTGCCACCGCGCGTGGACTTCCTTTACAAAGAATTCATGCAGCCACCCTTATTGCCACCGACAGCAACCACACCAACGCCAGAATCGACTGGAAATCGACCCGAACCAATATCGAAAACAAGGTAAAACCTGTGCTTGAAGCGAAGAAGATGGTGTTAACGCAGGGATTTGTTGGCTCCAACCCTCTTGGCCACATTACCACGTTGGGGCGTGAAGGTTCAGATTTTACTGCTGCCATTCTGGGAAACCTGCTCCACGCCGACGAAGTCACCATCTGGAAAGATGTTCCCGGCCTGATGAATGCCGACCCCAACCGGTTTTCCGAATGCATCAAATTTGATTTTTTGTCGTACCATGAAGCCATCGAGTTGGCGTTTTATGGTGCTACCATCATCCATCCAAAGACCATTCAACCGCTGAAGCAGTTGAATATCCCGCTTTATGTGCGTTCGTTTTACAATCCCGAAATCACACCCACCTGCATTTCGAATCAATCCACCGAAGAAGAAAAAACCCACAGCATCATTGTGAAGGATGACCAGGTTTTGTTTTCAGTGAGTACCAGGGATTTATCATTTATAGCCGAAGAAAGCCTCACCAGGCTTTTTGCAGCTTTTAGTCAAAATAAAATTCACATCAACCTGATGCAACATTCGGCAGTAAGTTTCTCCGTTTGTTTTGATTATCATGAGGAAAAATTGATACAGCTGATGACTTCTCTGGGAAAAGAATTTGAGATAAAATATAACTCAGGTCTTCAATTAATCACCCTGAGGCATTATACCCCGTTTCTCATTGATTTTGTGACTTCTGATAAAGAAATATTCCTTGAACAGAGGAGCCGGTCAACTTTTCAGGTGCTAATGAAATAATCTGTACAGCTTTTTCATCAATTATTTAATGTAACTCAGGAAAAAGCAGGTCATTTATTATCTTTGCCGGCTCAGACTAAATTTATTAACTCAAGATGAAAGAATCTATTGCTATTTTATGCGGCGGCGGTCCTGCTCCTGGAATCAACTCGGTTATCAGCTCCGTAGCATTGGTTTTCCTAAGAACAGGATACCGCGTATTGGGTATTCATGAAGGATACAAAGGACTATTTGCCGAAAACCCCAAAGTACAGGAAATCGATTTTCAGTTTGCCGACGACATCCACAAACGCGGTGGATCGGCGTTGCAAATGAGTCGCCACAAACCCAAGGATGATGAATTTTCGACCCGCTTTTTCGTCGAGAACAACATCGTTTTGTTGGTCACCATTGGGGGTGACGACACTGCTTCTACGGCCAACAGGATATCAAAATTCCTGCGTAACCACGATGTGAGCATTCAAAACATCCACGTACCTAAAACCATCGACAACGATTTGCCATTGCCTGTTGGCATCCCGACCTTCGGATACCAAAGCGCCAAACAGGAAGGCGTACGCATCGCAAAAACCATTTACGAAGATGCACGTACCAGCGGTAACTGGTTTATTGTGGCCGCCATGGGCCGTGAAGCTGGTCACCTGGCTTTCGGTATCGGAGCCGCCTGTCAGTTTCCCATGATTGTTATCCCGGAGATGTTCAACAAGGTAAATGTTACCCTCGACAGAATTACTAATTTGCTGATTTCAGCCATTTTAAAAAGAAAGATAACAGGCGTTGAATACGGAACTTCTATCGTTAGCGAAGGTGTTTTTCATTTTATGAGTGATGACGAAATCAATAATTCCGGCATCACTTTTACCTATGACGATCACGGGCATCCCGAACTTGGTAACGTAAGCAAGGCGCACATTTTCAATATTTTACTTCAAAACAAATTGAAGAAAATCGGATTGAAAGTTAAAAGCCGACCCGTGGAACTGGGTTATGAACTCAGGTGTGTTCAACCGGTGGCCTACGACTTGCTTTATTGCAGCATGCTGGGCATTGGCGTTAAAAAACTGTTCGAAGAAGGCCGCACCGGTTGTATGGTCACCGCTGACAATGTGGGCAACATCGCACCGCTTTATCTCGACGACGTAACCGATGAATTTGGAAAAGTAAAACCCCGTTTGGTGGACATGAATGCGGAAAAAACCAAGCTTGTAATACAATATGGTTTGCAATTTATCGAACCCGGTGATTACGAAGCAGCTAAGGCATTTGTAGCCCATCCTGAAGAATTCGATTTTCGGGCAATCCTTGGTTGGGATTAACCAAAAATGATTTCAACATAGAAAGCGATCTGGTTATTCCGGGTCGCTTTTTTTTGTCTCCTCCTTTGCTTGAGTCGGTATGGGTTGGCTTACCTCCTGATTTACAGGCAACGTATGAGTAGGAACCGACGGAGTATACACCTGTTTTCCGGTTAAATATTTCCCAACCAGCAAGGCCACAATCATGGTAAGATAAAGCTGACCCGAGAAACTTAAAAATATAGCCAGGGTACGCGCCAGTGGAGAAGCGGGTGTAATGTCACCAAAACCAACCGTAGTCATGGTAACAAAACTAAAATACACGAAGTCGGTGGAGACAAACTGTACATCATCGTTAAAGCTAATGGCATGAGGATTGGCCAGAAAAATAGTGCGAAAAACGATGGCACCCATGATTCCAAACAAAAAGTAAATATTGATTGCTTTCAGAAATTCGAGGGCTCCCACCTGGCGGCTCTGTGCAATCTGAATCACCAAAAGCACAATGATATAAAAGAAAAAGGCAAGCGATGCAATGGAAGTAAAATGCTGTACAGCATCCAGTTTCAGATAGGTTGATATCCAGGTGAGTACCGTGATAGCGATGGCCATGTACAAGTATTTTATGTGCTTGTCGCTAACGCTTAAAATGGAGGCAAAGAAAATTCCGGATACTCCGATACTATACATTTCACTGATATACATACTTTCGGGTACCAGGCCGATAACAAAAACAAAAATAAAATTCAGTGCAAACAGAATCAGGTTGTAACGAATTTTGATCTTTTTTAAAGTAACGAACATCATAATGCGCGAATTGTAGGTAAACTTCTATCAAAGGTATAGTTTTTTTGAATTATCCCGATAGTGGGCCGCAACAATTATACTTAGTATCTTCGCCAAAATTTTATTTGATGAGCTATCAATATCATACACTTAAGAATGGAATCAAGGTGATTCACCGCAGCATACCCGGATCGGTGGCCCATTGCGGTGTGATGGTAAATACAGGCTCACGCGATGAAGCACCAAACGAAAGCGGCCTGGCGCACTTTATGGAACACATGATTTTTAAGGGGACCAAAAAGCGAAAAGCCTATCATGTACTCAGTCGGATTGAAAACAATGGCGGCGATTTAAATGCCTTTACGACCAAAGAAGAAACAAGTGTATACGCCTCGTTTTTAAACCCTTACTACAAACAAAGTCTTGAGCTGTTTGCCGATGTGGCCTTTCAATCGGTATTTCCACAAAAAGAACTCGAAAAAGAAAAAGAAGTCATCATCGATGAAATTCATTCTTATAACGACAGCCCTTCGGAGCTTATTTTTGATGACTTCGAAAACCAGCTATTTCGCGGTCATCCACTTGGCAGAAACATCCTTGGCGATGTTGATTCAGTGGCTTCCTTTACCAGAAAAGACCTGTTTAAATTCATCAAAAAAAATTACAGCACCAATCAGATGGTGATTGCCTCGGTGGGAAATCTGCCAATGAAGCAACTCATCCGCTGGACAGAAGATTATTTTGGTGATTTCAAGCCAAACGACCTGCATCCCGAAAGAATCCCGTTTCAGGATTATCAGCCATCGGTAGTAAGCACACAAAAAGATTCGCATTTGTCGCATTGCATGATTGGAAACCAGGCCTACGGCCAAAACGAAAAAAAGCGTTTTACCATGCTCCTGCTTAGCAACTTGCTTGGTGGCCCTACGCTAAACAGCCGGTTAAGTATGTCGCTGCGCGAAAAATATGGGTACGCTTACACCATCGAATCCTATTATCAGCCCTATTCTGATACAGGTGTTTTTGGCGTGTACTTCGGAACAGAAAAAAACATGGTTGAAAAAAGCCTTCAAATCATCCGAAAGGAGTTTAAAATCATGCGCGAAAAGCCGCTGGGAACGATACAGCTTCACCGTGCAAAAAAGCAAATCGAAGGTCAGGTGGCCATTGGAGGCGAATCGTTTTTAAACGAAATGCTGGGCATCGCCAAATCGCACCTGATATACGAAAAAGTACAGTCGATTGAAGAATTGCTGCACGAAATGGAACAAATCACCGCTGTTCAGGTAATGGAAGCCGCAAATGAAATTCTCGACGAAAGCAAGCTCAGCACCCTCACCTACCAAAGCAAATAGCATGATCGACAAAAAAATTGAAGAGTATATCGAACAACATACCACCAACGAAGATGAGTTGATGTATGCCATTAACCGCGAAACCCACCTCAGCACCTACTATCCACGCATGTTGTCAGGAAAAGTGCAGGGAAAATTTCTGGAGATGATCTCATTCATGATCAAACCAAAACACATTCTGGAGATCGGTACATTTACCGGATATTCGGCATTGGCGCTGGCCAAAGGCCTGCAACCCGATGGCAAACTCATCACCCTGGAGGTGAACCAGGAAATGGAATCCATGCTCAGAAAAAATTTCGCCCGGTCGCCGGAGGCATCAAAAATTGAATTGATCATCGGAGATGCCCTTCAAATTATCCCTCAGCTAAAAAACACCTTCGATTTGATTTTCATCGATGCGGACAAAGAGCAATACGTGGACTATTATCAAATGGCTTTTGAGAAGTTAAAACCTGGTGGATTTATTCTGATAGACAATGTATTGTGGAGCGGAAAAGTGATAAAGCCATCGGCAGCCCTTGAAAAAGAAACGGCAGGTATTGTGTCGCTTAACAAGCTGGTAGCCGAAGACCCGCGTGTGGAACAGGTTATGCTTTCGGTGCGCGACGGGCTTTTGCTGGTTAGAAAACTTCCGGTAAACTAATTGGTTTTAAACCTGAATTTGATTTGACCCAGTTCTTCGTTGGCCTTCACAATTTTTTCTTTCAGGGCTTCCTTATATGTATGCAATTTCTTTAGAAGTAGCGGGTCACCAATAGCCATCATCTGAGCCGCCAGTATTCCTGCATTCAACGCTGCATCAATACCCACGGTAGCTACAGGAATTCCGGGAGGCATTTGAACAATGGCAAGCAGTGCATCCATGCCATCGAGTGCGGCATTGATGGGGACTCCGATAACCGGAAGCGAGGTCATGGAAGCAATTACTCCCGGCAAGTGAGCGGCCATTCCTGCTCCGGCAATGATTACTTTAATGCCTTTTGCTTCGGCATTTTTAGCAAATTGCTCTACTTTTTCAGGGGTGCGGTGCGCCGAAAGGGCATTAATTTCAAAGGGAATCTCCATCTCGTCGAAAAACTGAGCTGCTTTCTCCATCACTTTTAAGTCGGAGGTGCTTCCCATAATGATACTTACCAATGGTTTCATAAATCGAACTTTTCTTGATACTTGAGTGGCAAAAATAACAAATTAGGGTTAGGATTATGCACCCGTTATGTTATCTTTGTCGGTTTCTTAATCAACACCATTGCGATTATTTTTGTAAACTACCGATTTTCCAACGACATGAATAAAATCAGGATACACGACAAACAATTTGAACCTTTTATCGGGTACACAACCATTGATGAAGCCATCGAACGCCTCGCCCACCAGATGAACAAAGACCTGGAAGGCAAAACACCTCTTTTTCTGGTCATCCTGAATGGTTCGTTTATGTTTGCAGCCGATCTGTTAAAAAAAATTTCCATTCCATGTGAGATAAGTTTTGTAAAACTTTCGTCGTATGTAGGCACCCAATCCACCGAACAGGTACGCGAACTCATTGGTTTTAACGAAGAAATAAATAACAGGACCGTGATCATCCTTGAGGACATTATCGATACAGGAATCACGATGGAAAAAGTACTCGACCGATTAAACCGGATGGGTGCTGCTGAAGTAAAAATAGCCACCTTGCTTTTTAAACCTTCTGCCTTTCAAAAGGATTTTGAAATTGATTATATCGGTATCGAAATCCCCAATGACTTTATCGTTGGTTTCGGTCTGGATTATGATGGATTTGGGCGTAACCTGAAAGACATCTATAAAATTGTTGAATCTTAAACTCAAAAAAACATGCTGAATATCGCATTATTCGGCCCTCCCGGTGCCGGTAAAGGGACACAGTCGAAAAAACTGCTCGAAAAATACAACCTCACCTACATTTCTACAGGTGATTTGTTGCGGGTGGAAATTGAAGAAGGTTCTGATCTCGGGAAAGAAGCAAAGGACATTATCAACAAGGGCGGTTTGGTTTCGGATGAGATGATTGTTCAGCTCATCGAAAAACGCATCACCATGAATACCAACACACGTGGTATTTTATTTGATGGTTTTCCCAGAACTGTAGTTCAGGCTTATATTTTGGATGGTCTGCTACTGAAGCTGAATACCAGCCTGCACATGATGTTAAGTCTGGATGTGCCTTACGAAGAACTCACCGAAAGGTTATTGTTGCGTGCCGAAACATCACACCGTGCCGACGATAGCGCTGAGGTGATTAAATTCCGGCTTTTGGAATATGAAAACAAAACCAAACCCGTTGCCGAATACTATGAAAAGCAGAAAAAATACTTCAAATTAAATGGTGTGGGGTCGCTGGAAAGTATTTTCGACAGTCTGGTTGAAGTGATTGAAAAAAACAAAGAGAAAGAATATACCAACATCGTGCTTTTGGGAAAACCCGGATCAGGAAAAGGGACTCAGGGCGATATGCTGGCCAAAAAACACAATCTGGTTTACATCTCCACCGGGAAAATGCTCCGAAAAGAAATTTTAGATGGTACCGAATTGGGCAAAATTGCCAAGCCTTTCATGGACAAAGGTGAAATTGTACCGGATGAAATCCCCATCAAACTGATTGCAGAAAAAATCGATAAACACCCCGATGCCAACGGATTTATCTTCAAAGGATTTCCACGCACCATTGTGCAGGCTTACATTCTGGACGGATTGCTTCAACGCGAAAATATGCGCGTGTCGGCGATGATAGAACTTAAAATAAGTACCTTGAGTGCTTTAAAAAGATTGTCGGCAAGAGCTCAAAACCACTCCACAGCCAGGTCGTACGACTTAAGTACCGATCTTATTGTCAATCGTTTGGAACAATATCGGGAGAAAACCGAGCCCGTGATCGAATTTTATCAGAAACAAAATAAATACCACCGGGTAAATGCCGATGGTTCGCGGGAAGAAGTTTTCGACAACCTGTCGAGCAGCATTGCCGAATTAATCAAACGCAATTTGTAATTGAAAGTTACAGCCAAAAAAAAACTGTACCGGAATCCGGTACAGTTTTTTTTTGAATTTATTTTTTCAGATCAGGCTTTGTAAAAACCTTTGGCTGCTGCATCTTTCAAGGCTACTGAGATGCCATTTTTGTTGATGGTACGTAACCCGTTGGCACTAACCCTTAAAGTAACCCACTCACCGGTTTCGGGAATAAAAAACCTTTTGGTTTGCAAATTGGGATGAAACCTTCTTTTCGTTTTAATATTAGAGTGAGAAACGTTGTTTCCAGTTATCACTTTTTTTCCGGTAATTTCACAAATTCTTGACATCTTTCCTTAGTTTAATTGGTGTTCAAAAAGGGAGTGCAAAATACGGCATAATTTTTCAATTATTCAAATGATTTTGAAAATATTTATATTGATATTTGATTCCAGGTTATTTTATGTCAATCAGCAAAAAAAAATTATACCTTTATAGCATCTAAAAAAATTCACAATGAAAACCAAAGCATTATTGATAACAGGTCTGTTTTATTCCTTGTCAATTCTATTTCAAGTTCAGGCACAAGGTGTTTACGAATGGGGGCCTGCCATTCCAATCACAGATTCAGCTTCGTTTAACAGCAATCCAACCGGATGGCTGATTGACAACCAACAATTTGGTGTTTTTTATGAAAAAAGAGTATGCGATACCTGCAATGCCGATATCTGGTACAGAAACCTCACCACCATGGATCCGGAAATTCCCGTGTTAACGGGTAATGAGATGCATGACAATCCTGTTTTTGTTTCTGCTTATGCCAATGATTTTGAGGGATTTATTCTCTATCTCTCCAACATGGATGGCGATACCAATATTTATGCTGCCAAACTTAATAACGATCTAACCATTTCTGAAATAACCCAGCTTACCTTCACGGAAAGAGCCGAACACAGCATGACTATTTCTACACGGAAACAACATCTTGGATGGGTCGAAGATTCATGTGTCTGGATAACCCAACCCGATATTGAAAACGGCCAAATTATGCTCAGTGAAATTACCAAACTGGATTCGTTGAAAAATACTTCCTTGGTAATAGGGAGCAATAATGCCTCTTTCCAAAGGAAAGTGGGCGATTCCCTTCATATATTCGGTCGGAATTATGAGTACAGCTTTGGTACAGAGAGTTGGTATTGGGACGAAACCTATCCCATTAAAACCACAGGGAATAATACCGACCTCACTGTCGATCAATCAGAGTTTAGTTCCGGAGAGGAAGTAATCTGGGTGACGAATAACCAAATTCATGGTTTTAGTTATTCTTATGAGTTTGTACTGAATACCTGCAACCTTCCCAACATTCAACACCCATCGTACATCATGTGGGATATTATAGTAAAAAATGAGTGGATGCCCCATGTGTTGCTATATGCAACCGGAGAGGATAATAACACTGAGATTTATGGGTCGTTTAGTGAATATGGTAACGCCCCCGACACCACCAATCTGACCAACGATGGGGTACTTAACAGCAATCCAAAATTATATTGGGGCGAGTACGATGGCATCATGGGATTTTGGATTTACGCGGTTTGGCAATCGCACCGAAATGGATATGTGGCACTTGATTTTGCCAAATTTCTAGGCTATATCGAAGGTGGTGTAAGCGAGCAACCAGCCTCTGACATCACCATTTCGACTACCCCTAATCCATTTAGCAGGGAAGTACAAATCAACGTGAATTCAACCTTGGGTGCTGATGATATTCAGGTAACCATTTATTCCCTTTCGGGGAAACCGGTGTGGGAGAAAACGATAGTGGGTGAAAATCAGCCGTTCCAAAGCTGTGTATGGATTCCCGCTCCACATATCCCCAAAGGATTATACTTAGTTGAAGCCCGTCAGAACAGACAAAATACCACCTGTTGTATGATTTATAAATAAATCTTTAAAAACAAGGTGGGTGTAAACGGAATGGCTTCTGCATAGATATTGATATTACTGGTTTGTCCGGCAGGAATGCGCTCAAAGTTTTCGAGCTTAAAGTTCTCGTGGTTAAGCACGTTCAGGATTGAAATACCCGTTTCTCCTTTCAGTCGGCGATTTAGAAATTTATACACCACCGAAACATCCAGCCTGCTGTATTTTTTTGTTGCAGTTGCCGAATTAGTTCCCATTTGCTGTCCATACACAAAATCAGGAAATCCTGAACCAAAAACATAATCAGCCGAAAAAAAGAAGGGATCAAAATTCAGCGAGCCGGCCAGCTTCAGCTCATGGCGCTGATCCTGCGGGGCACGGCGGTATTTTCCGTTCAGGAAATAGGTAAACAACTCTTCGGTTTTGCTCAGGGAGTACGAAACCCAGAACGAATGCGATCGAAAATCCTGTTTGAGCATTACATCAACCCCATAACTTCGGCTTTTTCCATAAAAAATATCCTGAATATCATGGGCCTCTGACCTGATAAACCGTGTCAATCCATCCGTGTTTTTTAAATATGCTTCCATGCTGAGGGTAAATCCTGATGAATTAAATGAGGTGCCTGCAACATAATGTTCCGCCGACAGTACAGGGACTTCTAAATTGTCGCATACAGTCCACAGGTATTTGTAGTTTCCCTGTTCATCAAGCACCGAACTGCGGGTGATAAACTGGTGATATTTCCCCCAGGCCAGATTGATTCTCCACTTTTTACTGGCAACATACGTAACCGATAACCTCGGATCTACAAAAGGCTTTCGTACCAAATTGGCATAGGTTAATCTCAACCCTGGTTTTACAATCACCTGGTTACCTAACATTATAATATCCTGTCCATACAAATTAATACGTGGCGATTTGTTTTGCATGTTCAGGTAGTTCACATTAAAAGTGTCTTCCACCAATGCCACCCTGTTTGAAATGATTTCCGCCCCCGTTTCCAGGGTATGCCAACTTCCAAGGTTGAAACTGTTGTCCACTTTCAGGGAAGCCTCCGTAAGCCTATTATCAGTCCTTTTGTCCTCGATTTGATTTACTTTACTTATTTGCGGGAAAACCAACTTGAAATCATTAAAGTATTTTGATCTGAGCGAGGAGTAGCTGAAAGAAAAGTGGCTTCTGGCCACCGCGCTCCACTTTTTTCCATAGAAAACCGAACCTCCACTTTGGGAGTTTTCTTCTTTGGTGTTTTTAAGCAGTTGAGATGTCCTGAAAATTTCATCAATGTGGTAAGAGAAGTTATCCACACCTCCATAAAAACCCACATAAAACAAATCTTCATGTTTTCCAAGCCTGGTGGAGTATTTTATGTTTAAGTCCCTGAATTTGTAATTAGGTTTTATGACCACATCTGCATCGTTGGTGGTATCGGCATCGTTGTTTCTTTTAACTAAAACCGATAAATCACTGGGGTCGTAGAGATCATAATAGGTATGACGAAAAGCCAGGATGAGGGATCCTTTCCTGGCTATTGGAATCTCCATCAAAGCATTCAGGGTCATGTTATTGGCCACAAATTCAAACGAGGTTTTGTTGATGTTTCCCAACTTGCCGGTAATATTCACAATTCCTCCCACACGTTCTCCCATCTTCACATCCCATCCTCCTTTATGCACTTCAATGTCTTTGGCCATCAGCGGATTAAAAGAACTGATGTTGTCGTTAAAATTTTTCAAACCATACATGGTAAAACCATCAAAAACTACCTTGCTGTGGCCTTCGTAACTGCCCCAAATAATCAACTCATTGGTTTGCTCACCGGCAGCCAGGATTCCGGGTTGGAGCCTGAGCAGGTTAAAAACCGAGTTATCGCCATAACCAGGCAGAAAACCTGCAACACGGTGGTTTAGCTTGATCAAACCAGCATTCTGCCCATACTGGCCCGATCGGTCTACCCGGCTGTTTTCAATAACCACTTCAGACAGCCCAAAACTGGAAGGTATCAATTCAAAATGAACGGTACCTGAACCTGCAACCACAGAATCGAATATATAATATCCCAGATGAGAAATTTTTACCTGAAAAAGGCTGTCCGTTTGAGTGGTGATGGAGAAATTCCCCATCTGGTCGGTAATGGTTCCCCGGCCGTTGATCAGAAGACTTGAGTATGGAAGGGGCTCTCCGCTGCCCTTTTCGATGACTCTTCCGGAGAGTGTCCACAACTTTTGTGTTTTATCGTTTCGTTTTGGAAAAATGATCAGCACCTCGCCCTTTTGTTCGAAATCAAGGGGCAGGTCTTCTATTATAAAGGCAATGGCCTCATTAACAGAAGCGAAAGTTGAATCGATGGTGATCCGGAATTTTGACAAACCGCTATCGTTGAACGAAATGCTTGCATTATAATCAGAAATGATATTGGAAAGAACCTGATTTACAGGTTGGTTGTCGCCTGACACATGGATTTGTTGCCCAGACAGGTTGCCTGACCACAAGAAACAAATGAATATGGAAACAAGAATGGATTTTTGAACCATACTGATAATCAGTTTACCCTGTATTCCCGGCCTGAGATTTTCACAAATTTCAATCCAAAAGGTTTGCACAACAAAGCGAGTACTTCCTCCACCTCTCTTTTGCCCTGAAAATGTCCGGTATAAATCAAATCAGGAGCGATCGTAGTCTCAATTTTAACATTGTACTGCCTTTCGACTTCTTTCAGGACGTCGACCAAAGGAACGGCGGTAAAACTAAACATATTGTTCATCCAGTCGGCAGATTCGATGCGGCTGTTAAATTTTGCGACCCTGATGGCTCCGTCTTTCTGAATATCAGCATAATACGAAGGAGTTAGCAGCACTTCCTTATTTTCGGGCGAAACCACCTTTACTTTTCCAGTTACACAAGTCACACGGTAAGCTCCATTACGGGAAAAAATATTGAAGCTGGTTCCCATTACAATGGATTTACCAGTTGCAGATTTAACCTGAAAAGTACCCCCCTTTTGGACATCAAAAAAGGCTTCTCCCTCAAAGTTAATTTTTCGACTAAACCGCCACCAATAGGGATGGTAGGCAAAGCCCGATTGCGCATTCAGGCTGACTTTTGATCCATCAGGAAGGTTATAAACCAGGTGCTCTCCTTTTTGACTTTGGATTTTCATCGTGTAAAATTTCATTACCGACAGCACACCAAACAAAACCAGGAGCATGGCAGCAACGTATATCCAGCGACGAATGAATATCTGGCTTCGCTTTGCCACCTTACTGTCATCCGGTTGTTTTAAAAGCTGTTCCCACACCTCCTCAGCGGACTTGTTATAAGGAACTTCCACTTTGTTGAAAAAGTCTTCAAAGTGGCTATCGTCTAGCCGAGGGTCAATATGTAGATTATTATCATTCAATTATTTAAATTTTTTCTAATGAATTCAATGGCCATTTTCATCCGCTTTTCAACGGCTTTCACACTCAAACCAAGCCGATCGGCCATTTCATGGTATTTAAGTTCGTCCATGCGGTGCATTAAAAAAACCACCCTTTGCTTTTCGGGCATGACACGTAACAGGTTATCGTAACTTTTTTGCAACTCATCAAATTGAAGCAGATCTTCAGGACTTTGTTGTACATATTCGGTTTTTAGTTGAAGACGGTAGTTCTGAATGGTCTTTTGCTTTCTGTAATGACTGATAAACAGATCGTTTGACATTTTAAAAAGCAAGCCTTTTACATTGTTGTTTTTGAAGGATTCCTGCTTCTCCCAGAGTTTTAAAAAAGTTTCCTGTGCCACATCGGTGGCCAGGTCGGTATTTCCGCATCGGTAATAGATGTAATTTCTCACGATCGTAAAATGAGTGTCGAAAATATTTTTAAACTCTTCGCGTGTCAAGATATTCCTTTAAAGTAAAAAGCAAAAATATGATTAAAACGGAGTGGACAAATAGCAGATTTAGTTGTTGCCATTTGTCCACTTGTCCGTAACTGAAACTATTTAAGGCAAATAAATGGTAAAAACTTGTCCGTTGACGGTAACGGTAGCAATGTTATCGCACTCACCGTCGCCATAGTCAAGTACTCGTACAGGTCTTTCACCGGGCGTGATTTCAAGAATTCCCGAAACAAAATGTTTGCATCCGAGTTCTTTTCGAAGGGGAGTGATAGTGGTTCTTTGCCAGGTTTCGCCATTGGCTCTAATACCGGATGAAGTACCTGAAATCAAGTACACATCATCCCACAGCGTGAAAGTAAAAAGACCCTCCACCCATTCCCTGGTTATGGATGAATTCCAGCTGATGGTGCCACCATCGTTCGCACGGTGAATTACACCAACCACGTCAATCTGGAAATACATGTGATTGGCCTCGTTAAAGCCCATGTTGGTGACCACTTTGGTGCCTTCCACATGATTATCGTCAACATAATAGTTATTGAATGTATGTGTAATCACAGTACCAGGTTGCCTGTAACGGCCTGTAAAACTAACGATGATTTGTCCTCTGCGGTAGCGACCATCGTTGCACAGACAGTTTTCTGTGCCAAAATCAACGATTAAGGCATGAGGAACTGCCACCGTATCAAGAGTAATAGTAACGCAATCACCCAGGAACAACCGCCTTCCATCAGTTGATTTAAGCGTACTTGATTTTTCGGAGTAAGCTTCGTCGGAAATAATACTCACGTTGTCGTAAATTCTTTCAGCGAAAGCATCATCGCTGGAAGCAGAGGTTTCGCTTACAGCGCTATTGTCTTTTTTGCAGGAGGTAAAAACAAGGGCAAGACTTGCCACCATGAACAATCCAATTAGGAAATTGATTTTTTTCATCTTTTCATTTTTTAATGTGTTTTCAAAATACTAACCGCATGAGGAGGGGTTTACCCTACTTTATACAATCAAATTCTCGGTTATATTTAATTTACTTAGAAATCCTGAGTTATAAATCACTCATACCGCAAGGATTCGACAGGATTTACACGGGATGCCCTAATAGAATGAATGGATACGGTTAACAATACAACGATGGTGGCAACAAGAAATGAAATGACAAAAAACCACCAGCTAATCGTAGTCTGATACGCATAGTTTGCCAACCACCGATTCATAAAATAGGTGGTCAGTGGAACAGATAGCAGCGCGGCCACCATGACCAGTACCATATTTTTCCACAAAAATGAAACGACAATGGATTTTTCGGAGCTGCCCAGGACTTTCTTAATTCCAATTTCTTTGGTGCGCGTTTTGGCCATAAACAAGGTGAGACCAAATAATCCGAACATCGAAATCAACATGGTAAACAAAGCAGAAAATGAAACGATCGCATTCAGGCTTTTTTCTGATGTGTAGAGATTTTCGCTAACTTCCTCTATTGTTGAAGATTGAAAGGGCTTATCTGGAAACTGTTTTTCCCATTCCGATTTCAGCCTCGGGAGCAGAGTGCTTAATGTTTGTGCTTTGTAATGAACCGCGATCTGCTCAAGGTAATCATGATTCAGCTCAATTACCATGGGTGGAATATCTGAATGCAGGGAATGCAGGTTAAAATCTTTTACAACCCCAATTATTGTCTTGTGGATCAGTTCTTTTCCAATGGGATCGGTAATCCCCAATTGCTTTATGGCTGTTTCATTAACGATGACAGAGTTTTCCAAATCACCGCCATAGTCCTCCGAAAAGTAGCGGCCCTCAACCAGCCGTATTCCCATGGTTTTCAGAAAATTAAAATCGATCGCCATCCCTTCGACCGTAACTTTGAGGTTATTATCCTGAAAATGAGGAACCATCATCGAAGCTGATCCATTCATCGGAATACCTTCCATGGCACCTGCGGCCATGATAACCTCTGGATTTGATTTGATACTGTTCAAATAAGAAGTGTAGCCGCTAAAATCGGTATCTATGTCAATCAGCAAAACATCCTTATTGTAATATCCCGGATTACTGTTCATCATAAAGTTATATTGTGATCTGATAATGAGAACACTTGTTATAAAGGAACAAAAGATTACCAATTGGGCTACAATGAGCAGTGAACGTAAAAACAGTTTTCCTTTGCCAAATCGGGCAGTGCTTTTCAATATACTAATGACCTTTTGCCTTGACAAATAACCTGAAGTATAAATACCCGATACAACACCAATAAAAAGCGTAATGGACAAATACCACAATAAATAATCAGGAAGGTTGGAGGTGAGAATTTGTAGGTGCGTTTGAAACAGAATTTCGGCATACGGAATACTAAACCAGGCCATCACCAAGGCTATGGGCAATACAAGAAGCGCCAACAGTATGGATTCACTTAGCAACTGGTACCTGATGCTTCTACTGCTGGCACCGAAAGTTTTTCTGATGCCAATTTCTTTTGCCCGGATAGATGAGACTGCCGTTGACAGGATGATGTAATTGATGGCGGCGGTGAGCACAATGAGCAGGGCAATGATCGAAAACAGCCTGATGTTTTTCATGTCACCCCTCATTCCTGAATTCATTACGTCCTCTGATTTCAGATAAACATCCGATAAACTCTGGAGCGAATAGTTCCTGTCAGGCTTTTCACCCAGGTTTTTTACCTCAAGTGTCCTGAATTGTCCTTCCAGTTCAGAGGGGCTCTGTTCATTTGATAACAGTACCCATGTTGTCCAGAAATCGTGTTTCCAACTGAGATCGATATCGGTGATATTAAATGATTTATTCATCGGAGCGATGGTCCATTTGCTATTTACAAAACAACCGGCCCGGAATGTAGAATTAACGGGAATGTCTTCAAACACTCCGGTTACATTAAACCTATGCGACTCACTGTTGATGATCCCTTCCACTTCTTTCCCAACAGGATTCCCATCCGGAAAAAGTTTTTTAGCCAGACTCTGAGTGAGGACAATGGAGTTTTGGTCATCAAGTAAATGTTGACCTGACTGATTCCCAACCAGGGGAAGCGTAAAAATATCAAAGATTTCAGAGTCCGTCGCCATTGGACCCCAGGCATTGATGTATGCATCCCCACATTTTAATCTTACGGTTCCTGCATATCGCACCCGTACTGACTTTTGAACTTGCGGAAACTCCTCCTTGAGTGCCGAAGACAAGATATAGGGTGTTCCATTATAGATTTTCCCAAAGTCAACATAATAATTATTCACCCTGAAAACCCTGTCACGGTTTTTATGACAGTGGTTGTAACTCAACTCATTTACAACATAAACTACAATGATGAATGAAACAGCCAAAGCAATAGAAAGTCCCAATGCATTGATGATGGCAAAAACTTTGTTTGCTTTTAAAAACTGCAGGCCTGTTTTGAAAAAATGTTTAAGCATAGCTGAGTCTTTAACGGCTTTATTTAATGGTTTAGTGCAAATATATCAAAACAATTTGGATTATCCATATGGGGAGAACACCCTTGTATTCATGCTGATTACCTTTCGATTTTCTGCCGAAGTTAGCAGAGGCGGGTTCAACTAAAGGAGGCAGGTTGGTTGGTATACCGTAAATGGGACCTGCTTTACCCCTACCTGCCAACCGCAGGCTGGAATCCCCTAAAGATACTGTGTCTAAATCCAATATATTCGTTCATTATTTTTATTTTTATTTTTCTACTTTTACCAAGCAAAAAGAAGGCTACTTTCAATTCGTTGAGCTGGAGCCTATCTACCA
>JAUYGX010000144.1 GCA_030690365.1 Bacteroidales bacterium
GATTGGCCAATTATCTCTTTGGGTTTTCTGACTTCGGCAAATAAAGCCGATGTTTCGATACTTGCTGAAATTGCTTGGGCAGTTTGTAATGCTCGAAGATGTGGGCTAGAAATAATCAAATCAATCTGAGTATCGGCAAATCTTTTAGCCAATTCCTTGGCCTGACCAACCCCATTTTTGTTTAATGGTTCACTGTTCGGTTGACTAATTCTTTTTTCCAACGAATCAGTAGAACCATGGCGGACAAAATAAATTTTCATTGTATTTTCAATTTCTTTGGTATTAAATCGATCTCTTCAATACTTGGAGCAGATTTTGTTCTCATCATTTCCTCCACCAAATCTCGATACTCTGACAATAAAATTCGGGTTCCCGGTGTAAGATTGATGGTCAATGTTAGTAATAGTTTTAAAATGTGCATGGATATAGTTTAAGATTGTGCAGAATTTGGGTCACAATTAGTGGTTATTAAACCATTGAAAAAAACCCAACCATGCTAACCATGTACCAACAAATCACAGTTAAAACATTATTTAAACAACACCGAAAACAGACGGAAATTGCGACCGAATTAGGTTGCCATCGTAACACTGTTCGCAATATTATCAATCATCCTGTCATTGAGAAACCCACCCGAAACAAGACATCCTACTTTGACCAGTACCGTGATCAAATTAAGGAATGGTTGGTAAAAAAAGTATCTCAACTACGCATTCATGAACTTTTGGTGGAGAATTATCAGCTTAACCGTACTTATGACAGTTTAAGTAAATACATTCGAAAAGATTTTCCTAAAATACCAGAGGCTTTTGGGGTTCAGGTTACTTCCCCGGGAGAAATGGCCGAAGTGGATTTTGGTTATGCTGGTTTGTTACCAGTTAATGCTCCCGGGGAACCACTCAGACTGGCTAAAACCTGGTTTTTATCAGTCAGGCTAAATTATTCCCGTCTGGCCTATCGAATCATGGTTCACGATCAAAAGGTGACCACATTTATCAAAGGCATTACCAATGCCTTTATCTTTTTTGGTGGAGTTCCCAAACGATTAAAAATTGACAATCTTAAAGCGGCAGTCATCAAAAACCAACATTATGATCTTCAATTCAATTCTGATTTTCTAGATTGGGCTTCTCATGAAAATGTGGTTATTAATCCCTGTGTTCCTTATCATCCAGAACAAAAAGGTGGCGTGGAGTCAGACATGAAATACAT
>JAUYGX010000148.1 GCA_030690365.1 Bacteroidales bacterium
CCACCATGATGGTTTGTGTAGTAGCACCATTGGACCAAAGATAGGTTGAACCCTGATTTCCTGCATCCAAAGTTATACTTCCACCACCACAGAAAACGGTATCCTGTCCCAGATTAACTTCAGGGAGGGTGGCAAAATTCATCTCAATGGTGTCACTACTTTTACACTGGTTTTCGTTAGTTACCTCAACCCAAACCGATGTTAATCCGCTTCCTACTGCAACAATAGTCTGGGTGGTTTCACCACTGGACCACAAAAAGGTAGAGCCCGGATTTCCAGCGTTCAACATTATACTTTCGTCACCACAGATTACAGTATCCTGTCCCAGATTTATTTCCGGGAGGGCTGCAAAGTTTAGCTCAATGGTATCGTTACTTTTACACTGATTCAAGTTGGTTACTTCAACCCAAAACGAGGTTAATCCGCTTCCTTCTGCAACAATGGTCTGGGTGGTTTCACCAGTGGACCACAAATAGGTAGATCCTTCATTTTCTGCATTCAGGCTGAACATGTTTTCTCCGCAAAGGATTTCATCCGGCCCGAGATTAACTTCAGGATTGGCAAAAACCGCAACGGAAACCTCAGCTTGGTTGGTGATCATGCCATCATTAACTAATACATTATAAACGGTGGTTTCAGTCGGGGTTACAACTGGATTTTGCTCGTTGGAGGTAAATCCTTCAGGAACGGAAGTCCAGCTATAGGTATAAGAGCCACTACCACCTGTAGGAATAACGGTCAGCTGTGCGCTTTCACCAAAGCAAATTTGAGTTGGATCAGCTGACGCTTCAACACTTAAATTGCTGATAATCATTGTGAGGTTTACAGGAATGCTCCCGCTGTTGATGTCGTTTGAAAGATAGGTTAAAGTTTCAGGGTAGATGCCATTTGGCAATCCTGTAGAGTTAAACATCAACACCACGTTCAGTGAATCTCCTACCGCAACTTCACCTGTTTCAGGCGTTACCATCAACCAATCCTCATATGCAACCGAATAATCTTCCACTTCACCATATTGTGATGAACCTTCAGGAGTTCCTTTTTCTGAGGGACCAAAAAGACGAATCCTCATGGTGGTAGTTCCTTGCACCTCACCTTGTGGGGCAAAGATGGTTCCCTCGAAAGAAGTATAGCTTCCATTTGGAGTCAGGACAACAGGATTTTCATCAAACTGACGGTTTTGGTTCCAGTCGATCCAAACATATACCTGATCTCCCTGGTATCCATTTCGATTTTCAACCACCAATTGATAGGATTTGCCTGCACGCATACGGGTTATAAAATCTGAATAGTCGACATAATTGTCTGAGCCAGAAGTACTATTGATGTCTCCGATTTTCACACCGCTGATATATTCATCACCACCTCCTTGAGCCTGTGCATATTCAGAAGTTTTGGCGGGTGACTTAAATGGCGACAAGCGGAAGGTAAGTGGAAGAACTCCTGTATTTTTTATTTTCAGTACACGCTCAGCACTGTCGCCCGGGGACAGATGAACGGTGTATTCAAGGGGAGAAACTTCGATGGTTGATGAACCGTACTGAGTCATATCCGACGTTGAAGTGGACTCCGTACCACCATAATTTGCAGTTACTTCATAGGTAAAATATCCATAATCGGTTAGTTGATCCTCGAACACAGTTTCAGTACTTGTTCCAATCAGATTGCCATCGCGGTAGATATTAAAATTTTGAAATCCTGAGGAAGGCACAAAATTCCAGCTCAGGCTGGCCAGTCCGTTATCCTGATTTACAGTGGCATTCAATGCGTATGGAGAATGTATTTCGATGGTTTCAAATACAGAAACATACGACATGGCCACTCCGCTGCGGTTATCTGTCCAAACGGGATATACTTTTCCATTGTGTGCATGAATAGCCAGATAATCGCCAAAATATCCGGTTGCCAAACCAGGAATTGGTGTGGGGCTAAATGATACATCACTCACTTTAAAGTCGTCCCAGGTTTCGCCTGCATTGTTTGAAACTGCAACCCAGGCTTCAGCCTGAGCATTCGCGACATTTCTGTTATCATAAAAAATGGTGCTGAGAATACCATTGGAAGCATCACAGGTAATCCAGGGAAGGTAATGTGTTTTGCCCTGCCCGATTGGATCCTGATTTACCCGGATTGGGGTACCAAAAGTAGCTCCACCGTCCGTTGATTTAATCATATAAATATCACGATCGCTGCCGGTATTTGTTCCTGGCACACCAATGTTGGTCCATACGATGTAAATATAACCACTATACGGGCCACTGCTGGCATCAACCGCCATGCTTGGGAATGAGTTAACGCGCATGTTTTGAGGAACGCCTGAATTGCGGATTCCTTTTATGTTGTTGATAATGCGGTACGAAGGTTCCCAAGTGGCTCCTCCATCCTGCGAACGGGCAAATCCCATTGATATTTCATCCTGTGGCCAGCCATCATAGATGGACCAGGCAGCATACACTTCACCGTTTGGTCCCGTACTCAGGTTTACACCCTGGTTATGACTTCCTGCATTTACACCATTACTTAAAACGATTTTTGAATCCCAGGTTAACCCGTTATCGGTTGATCTTTTAACAACCACCTGATTGTTGGCGTTGCCGCCGAAGTCGGTCCAAGCATCGTACAAATAATTTTCATAAGGGCTTCCGGCATTAGCATCAATCCACATGTGGTTCTTATCGGCCAGGTCACCCCAACCTGAGCCAGGTTTTGGCGCTACATTTACGTGTGTCCACGAGCCACCCTGATCGTCGGAATAGGAAATATCCTGTCCGCTTCCACTACCAATGTAACCAACGTACCAGCGGCCATCTGTTCCTATGCAGGAAGCTGGGTCACCACTGTTACTTCCGTTTGGTCCCTGGATGCCACCGCCCCAGGTTTCACCCAAATCCATGGTGTATAAATAATCGGCACCATAAACAGAACCTCCGCCCGAAGGGGTTGAGTTGTTCGAGTTTAAAGCCACCATATTATTGTTGGGATCGATAAAAATGGAGTTTTCGCTTTGTGTTGAGGATTGGCCTGTTGTAGGCACATCAGGTGAATCATCAAAACGAACCATTCTTGATTTAATTTTACTCCCGGTAAAAGTTGCCTTAGGAACTTCAACTTCGGGGTTCAACACGGCCAATCCTTTGGAGGCCATCAGTTTCCAGTATCCGTTGTTATCAATGCGGGTATTCACCTGAGCTCTTTTCTCACGTTCCGTCATTGTGTTGTTACTGATTGCCCAATTCAAGGAAAAAGCCAGCAGTATCGCAAAAATACCAATGGCAAAAAGTGTAAATTTTTTCATTTAGTGTTCAATTAACTGTAAATAGAATCATTGTCCCAACAAAAGTATATCTAAATGGATTTATATAAGAAAAATTAACAATTAAATTGATAATAAAATGTTAATCTTTTTGTATACAAATCTTGAAGATGGAGGATGTTAGAGGTATTCTTTTACTTGCGCTTCTCCTAATATTACACGCAATCCGTTCATGGCCAGGGCTTTCATTTCGTCTTCACCGGGATATACATGAACAGGTCCAAACCGGTGAATGTACGAAATCACCTGATTAACAAAATATTTGTCATGCGCGATGCCTCCGGTAATCAGAATTCCGTCAATTTCACCACGCAGTACGGCTACCATTGAACCCACCTCTTTGGCCACCTGATAGGCCATTCCGTCATAAATATATTTGGCTTCGGCATCTCCTTTCTCGGCGCGCTGTTCCACTTCATAGGCACTGTTGGTCCCTAAATAGGCTACCAATCCACCCTCACCTTTAATCATTTTAAGGATTTGTTTCTCGGTGTAAGCACCACTATAACAAAGTCGTACCAAATCGCCCACAGGCAAAGTTCCGGTACGTTCAGGCGAATATGGCCCATCGCCGTCGAGTCCCTGATTTACATCTACTACCCTGCCCTTTTTGTGAGCACCTACCGTGATACCTCCACCCAGATGAACAACAATAAGGTTTAGATCCTCATATTTTCGCATAATGGATTTGGCATGCTGACGGGCAACTGCTTTTTGGTTGAGTGCGTGAAAAATAGACCGTCGGGGCAACAAAGGGTGACCCGACAATCGCGCCAGATCGTCCAGTTCGTCCACCACCACGGGGTTGGTAATAAAGGCTTTGGCATTGGGCAGCGATTGTGCAATATCCCAGGCAATTAAACCACCCAGGTTACTGGCATGTTCGCCATAAGCACAACTCTTGAGGTCGTGCAACATTTTATCATTGACGGCAATAATTCCTGATTCAACAGGTTTTAATAAACCTCCTCTGCCCATGACAACGGCGATGGTATTGATGTCGATATCGGCATCTTTAAGCTGCTGGAGGATCAGATTCTTGCGAAAAGAGAATTGACTGGTAATTACATCGTAAGGTTCGAGTTCTTCGGTAGTGTGCCTGATGGTTTGAATAAAAACAGGATTTGTCCCTTCGAAAACGGCAATTTTGGTACTTGTAGAACCGGGATTAATGGCAAGTATTTTAATTTCTTCCATGTGATACAACTCGTTTTACAATGTTTGTTATTTGGCCACCAGGGCAGCCAATGCGATGGAATACAGTTTTGTTTTGGTACTGTCGCCACGCGACGACAATACGGCCGGAACCCGTGCACCTACTACTATGGCACCAAGTTCGCTTTGGGCCAGTTTGGTATTGGTTTTGTAAAACACATTGCCCGATTCAATGTTGGGGAAAACCAGACAATCGGCATCGCCGGCCACTTTTCCTGATATTTTCTTTATTTCGGCACTTTCTTTGTCAATGGCCACATCCAATGCCAGTGGCCCGTCTACCAGTCCTCCCGTAATCTGCCCACGATCGGCCATTTTAGAAATGATGGCTGCATCTGTGGAAGATGTCATTTTAGTGGAAATTTGTTCGGTGGCACCAATAAGGGCTACTTTCGGTTCACAGATTCCCAAAGCCTGAGCTACCTGAATCAGGTAGTTGGTAATGGCAATTTTTTCTTTTATTTCGGGTGCCGGAATAATTGCTACATCACCTACAATCAGTAATTTATGATAATTTACGTTTTCGATTACCGTTACATGGCTTAATACGGCCCCGGGATTCATTAATCCGGTTTCTTTACTAAGAATGGCACGCATATACTTGTCGGTACTAACCAAACCCTTCATCAACAGGTTTCCTTCACCAGCATTAATCAGTGCAACCGCTTTGGTAGCGGCTTTCATTTCATCTGGCTCATGAACGATGGTAAACTTGGTTATGTCGATGCCTTCCCGTTCACAGTTTTTGGCGATGGTTAGGTGGTCCCCAACAAGCGTACCTGTAACCAGACCCAAATCAATGGCCTCGCTTACGGCACTTATAGTATGCGAATCGTTGGCAAAGGCTGCCACTAACCTTTTTTTTTCCTGTGCCTTAAGCACTTCAAACATGTCGTCAAGTTTTTCTATCATCTTTAGTATTATGGTTGTTAAATATTTAACAAAAATACAAACATTGTTCGAGGTGGTAATACGATCCACCAAAAAATTCATGTTAAGCTAATGGTCGCCTAACCTTTCTTTGATCTATTTTGAATAAATACATGTTATTAATCATAAAATAGAAAGAGTTTTTGTACCTTTAGGACTTTTAAGTGAATTTTAAGTTATAGCCGGCAAATAAAAAAAGTTGTAGAAGTATTTTTGCATCAAAAAAAAATGAAAAGAAAAGTATTGTTTGTGTGCTTAGGAAATATATGTCGATCACCTGCTGCAGAGGCTGTTTTTAATGGTATTATCAAGCAAAAAGGCGAGACCTTATTATATGAAATCGATTCGGCAGGCACTTCAAATTATCATGCCGGCGAGCCTGCTGATGCCAGGATGAACCTGCACGCAAAAAAACGCGGTTATGAATTAACTTCCATTTCAAGACCCTTTAATCCGAACCGCGATTTTGATTACTTTGATATCATTGTGGCCATGGATGATGAAAATTTGTTTAATCTAAAACAGATGTCACGCAACAAAGCAGATACAAAGAAACTTTACAGGATGACTGATTTTTCATCCTCCAGAAAATACTCCAGTGTTCCAGATCCTTATTATGGGAGCTCACAAGGATTTGAACTCGTAATTGACATACTTGAAGAAGCGGGTGAAGGACTTTATCAACACCTGAACAGTACTTTGTAAAACCCATTTAGATTGACTTTGCCATGTTAGATAAAATTATTCAGTTCAGTATTGCGAACAAGCTGATTGTTATGCTCTTTACTGCGACAATTGTCGGTTTTGGACTGTATTCGCTTACCCAGATTCCGATAGGTGCAGTGCCGGATATAACCAATAACCAGGTTCAGGTTATTACCACTTCGCGCAATTTATCTACCCTTGATGTTGAACAATTCATTACCTACCCGGTGGAGCTCGAAATGGCTAATCTACCGGGTGTTACCGAAATAAGGTCAGTATCAAAATTTGGACTTTCGGTAGTGACCATCGTTTTCAACGATGCCATTGGAACCTATTTGCCCCGACAACTTATTGCCGAAAAACTGAAAGCTGCTGCAGAAAATATTCCGGCCGGGATGGGAACACCTCAAATGGGGCCCATCACTACAGGTTTGGGTGAAATTTATCAATATGTTCTCGACACCAAACCCGGGTACGACACATTGTATTCAACCATGGATTTAAGAACCATTCAGGATTGGATTGTGAAACGACAACTCTCCGGAATTAGCGGTGTGGTCGAAATAAATACCTGGGGCGGTTTTCTAAAACAATACGAAGTGGCTGTAAACCCTACAAAATTACAGTCGATGGGCATTTCCATTGGTGAAATTTTTCAGGCACTCGAAAACAACAACAGTGTAGCCGGTGGTGGGTATATCGAAAAAACCAACGAAAGCTACTTTATTCGTGGAGAGGGCTTGGTTGGGTCAAAGGATGACATTGAAAACATCGTTGTTAAAAACACGGATGGATTACCCATTTACATCCGGGATGTGGCAACAGTTCAGGATGGATATGCCACCCGCTTTGGTGCGATCACGGGCAATGGTGAGGGCGAAAAAGTGCTTGGCCAGGTGATGATGCTCAAGGATGCCAACTCCAATAAGGTGATAGAAGACGTTAAAGAACGTGTTGCCGAAATTCAGAAAACCTTACCGGAAGGTGTTTATATAAATCCGTTTCTCGAACGTAGCGAACTTATTGCAAAAACAACCAATACGGTAGCGGAGAATCTGATCCTGGGCTGTTTGATTGTGATATTTGTTGTGGTGCTATTGCTGGGAAATATGCGCTCCGGCCTCGTTATCGCTTCGGTCATTCCGCTCAGTTTGCTTTTTGCTCTGGGCATGATGTATGTTTTTGGTGTAGATGCCAATTTGATGAGTCTTGGAGCCATCGACTTTGGAATTATTATCGATGGGGCGGTCATAATAGTGGAGTACATCGCCTATAAGATTACGGCCCAAAAGGAGCGAATTGATCTGGCCACCAAGGAAGAGCGAGTGGGTATCATCGATTCCATTACAATGGAAAGTTCATCCAAGATGATGACCTCGGCGGTATTCGGACAATTGATTATCTTAATCGTCTTTATTCCGATTTTATCTCTCACCGGAGTGGAAGGCAAGATGTTCCGACCTATGGCCATGACTTTTAGCTTCGCATTGGCAGGCGCCATGATTCTGTGCTTTACTTATGTTCCGGTGGCTGCTTCACTGTTTCTGAAACCATCAAAACAATCGAAACGCAACATTTCATTGCGGTTGATGAATTTTATTTCGTCCATGTATACTCCCTCGATTGAGTTGGCCATGAAATTTAAAAAGGTGGTTCTGGCAAGTTCGTTGGCGTTGCTTCTGTTCACTGTTTATTTATATTCAACCATGGGTGGAGAATTTGTTCCCACGCTCGATGAGGGTGATTTCGTTATACAACCGGTATTGCGTACCGGGACTTCGCTTAGCAATACCATTGCCATTACCACCAGAATAGAGAAAATCCTACTCGATCAATTTCCGGAAGTGGACCAGGTGGTAAGCCGCATTGGGGCTGCAGAAGTACCTACCGATCCCATGTCGATGGAAGAAAGCGACGTTATTATCAAACTGAAGCCCAAAAGTGAATGGGTGTCGGCAAAATCGAAAGACGAGCTGGCCGAAAAATTTAAAGAAGCCCTGTCAATAATCCCTGGACTTGATTTTGAATTTACCCAACCCATTGAAATGCGATTTAACGAATTAATTACGGGTGTGCGTGCCGACGTGGCCATTAAAATATTTGGTGAAGATTTGGATGTGCTGTATAACAAAGGTCTGGAAATAAAACAGCTGGTTGAAAATGTTCCGGGGGCCTCCGATGTCATTCTTGAAAAAATTACGGGCTTGCCACAGATGACCGTAAAATTCAACCGACAAAAAATCGCCAAATACGGATTGAATATCAAAGATTTAAACGACATGATCACCATGGGATTTGCCGGTGCCACGGCTGGAAATGTGTTTGAAGGAGAAAAAAGATTTGATCTGGTAGTCAGGTTTGATAAAAATCACCGCAAAAACATAAAGGATATCGAAACTCTTTATGTGGACTTGCCGCGAGGTGGTAAAGTTCCACTGAGCGAACTGGCCGAAATATCGTATACCAAAGGACCTGCGAAAATTTCCCGCGACGATACCAAACGACGCATTGTGGTGGGTATTAACGTAAGAAACCGCGACTTGCAATCGGTGGTGGAAGATATTAAGCACATCATTAACACAAAAGTTAAACTGCCTGTTGGATATACCATCGATTATGGCGGACAGTTCGAAAACCTACAGAGTGCCAGCCGGCGTTTAAAATTTGCCGTGCCGATTGCCCTCATCCTCATCTTTATCATGCTTCATTTTGCTTTTAAAAGTTTCCGTGAAGCGTTGATGGTTTTCACAGCCATTCCATTGTCTGCCGTGGGCGGTGTGTTGTTGCTGTGGATCAGAGGGTTGCCTTTTAGTATTTCTGCGGGCGTAGGTTTTATAGCGCTGTTTGGGATAGCTGTTTTAAACGGAATTGTGTTAATTGAACATTTTAAGGATTTAAAAAAGAAGGGAATAACCAATATTGATGAGCGGGTAATTTTAGGAACCAAACAACGCTTGCGACCCGTTTTGCTTACCGCCGGAGCTGCTGCGATGGGATTCCTTCCAATGGCTGTTTCAACCTCTGCCGGTGCTGAAGTGCAGCGACCACTGGCCACAGTTGTTATAGGTGGTTTAATCAGCGCTACTTTTTTAACGATGATTGTTTTACCCGTGCTTTATTCTTTGGTCGACGAATGGAAGTTCTCCTTTTTACGAACCGCGAAGAGTAGAATGACCCTGTTTTTAATTTTGAGCTTATTCGCCGTGCCGGCCATGGCCCAGGAAAAGAACCTTACTCTGGAGCAAGCCATCAACCTGGCCCTTAATAACAACCTTGAATACAAAGCATCGAAGCTTCAGGTTGAGCAGAGCGATCGGCTCATAGGAACCGCCTATTCAATCGAAAAAACCGGGGTCTTTTATGGCTATGATCAAAGTAATTTCGGTGAAAACAACCTGCCACTTAGTGTGTTTGGTATTCAACAAAATCTGGAGTTCCCAACGGTATACAACCGACAGAGACACATTAATTCGATCGATTATCAACTCAGTATAACCCAATCGGAAATGATGGCACTCGCCATTTCGAAGGAAGTGGCCCTACAATACAATCTGGTGGTTTATTACCAGAATAAGATGGTGCTTTACCAATATCTCGATAGCTTATTTCAGGATTTTTCAAATGCTGCCAACCGCAAGTATGAGCTTGGCGAGACCAATTATCTTGAAATGCTGACGGCACAATCCAAAAAAAACTACTGGTTGATGCAATTGAATCAACTTGCGCAGGAGCTGAAATCGACCATGGCCGGTTTAAAAGCAGTGGTTCAAACTGATAGTTCATTTGTGATCCAGGACCAGGTGCTTAAAGTGCAGTTGCTTGAAAACGAAGATACGGCGGTAAATCCCGGAATAAGTTATATGCAGCAACAGGTGAATCTGGTTGAAGCCCGGTTTAAACTTGAAAAAAGCAAACTTCTCCCCGGATTACAACTCGAATATTTTTTGAGTACCAACGACGGTCCCGATTCAAAAAAGTACAACGCCTATCAGGTTGGGATTCAAATTCCCCTGTTTTTTAAACCGCAACAAAACAAAATTGTTGCAGCCCGCATTCAACGTGAAATGACTGAATATCATGCCAGTAATTATTCAATACGACTTCAATCAATAGAAAACCAGTTGAAAGCATTGTTGCAAAAATACAGTCAGGCTATATATTACTATCAGTCGACTGGGAAAAATCTGGCAGAGGAAATCAACCGGACGGCTCAAAAAAGCTATCACAACGGTGAAATTGATTTTTTTCAGTACATACAAAGCCTCGAAAACGCCACTTCCATTGTAATTGAATATCTCGATAATCTGGTGCAATATAATGCCACTCTTTTTGAAATTAAATACCTGACCTTATAATCCTGATAAAATGAAAATATTAAAAATAAATAGTCTAATCACATTAGTACTGGCCATTACGCTAATGGCAGGATGCAAATCTGAAAAACCACAAGAAAACAACGATATAAACCTGCCTGCAAGTCAAGATGCTAAACCGGACCATCTTATTGTTTTGAGCCGGGCACAATTTGAATCCGCAGAGATGAAAACGGGAGTTATTCAGCCTGAAAAACTGGAAGAATTTGTGCGCACCACCGGATACTTATCGGTTCCTCAGGAATATCGTGTTGTAATTAGTTCATATCTTGGCGGATACGCCTCTATTACACCTTTATTGCTTGGTGATTATGTAAAAAAAGGCCAGTTTCTCATCAACCTGACCAACCCGGATATCATCAACTTGCAACAGGATTATCTGGTATCGAAACAGAAGCTAAACTATTTAAAGTCGGTGTACGATCGCCAGGTGGTTTTAGCCGCCGAAAACATCAATTCGCAAGACATGCTTCTGATGGCTGAAAGCGATTACAACAATATGTTGACTACCAAAGCCGCACTTGGTCAAACACTCAGGCTGATCAATATTGATCCTGAACAGATTACACCTGAAACGGTTAGTCCGGTGGTGAGGTTGGTCTCACCCATCGATGGCTATATCGCCAGTGTTAATGCCGTAAATGGCCAGTTTTCTGGTCCGGGTGAAAAACTCTTTGAAATCATCAATACCGATCATTTACATTTGGAAATGAAGATTTTTGAAAAGGATGTGATGAATGTAACACCCGGACAAAAGATTAGATTCACGCTCCCGGACGTTAAAAAAAGTTCGTTTACAGGTGAAGTATTTAAAGTGGGCAAATCCATTAATATGGAGAACCGTACGGTAGATATACATGCACACCCTGATATCGAGTATGGACTTCCCGGCCTGATTGGCATGTTTGTCCAGGCCGAAATTGTAACTGCCGATCGCATGGCAGAGTGTGTACCGGTGGAGGCTCTGGCTTCTCTGAGCGGAATCGATTATATATTTGTGATGCGGTCTGCCGGAAATGACAGCCTCGTTTTTGAAAAGATACCCGTTAGTGTTGGATTGATCAACGATCAATATGCTGAAATTTTGCCTTCCAGCGTGCCTTTAATTCAGGGTCAGCAAATATTGATTAACGGAGTTTTTGGTTTGATGCAGGAATAAGATCAATTGTAAGGTTCAAAATCTTCTTTTGCCGCACCGCAGACAGGGCACATCCAGTCGTCGGGAAGATCTTCAAAGGGAGTTCCGGGAGGAATTCCCGAGTCGGGGTCACCTTCCAATGGATCATAAATATGATCGCAAACCAGACATTGATATTTCTGCATGGAACGATCCTTTTCCTGAACCATTTCCGCGTCAGCTTGCTCCGGCTTTATATAAGTCGGGGCATTCTTAGGGGCTTTACCTTTCTTTACATTTCTGTAATACAGGTAAGTAAGCGGTAATTTGGATTCGTTCAGCAACCCGTTATCGATTATTTCACCAATAAACACAATGTGCGAACCAACATCGTATTGTGTAATCAGTTTGCACTCGAACCAGGCAATGCATTCTTGCGTAACAACGGGAACACCTGATTTACCTGAAATGTAAGGCGTGTTTAAAAATTTATTAACGTCCTTGCCGCTTTTATATCCAAACAGGCCAATCAGTTCAGCCGATGCTTGTTCTTCAAGAACCGAAATCGAAAAATGACCTGATTGTTCAATCAGATGACTGGTAAAATTATCTTTGTTGCAGGAAATGGCAATTTGCGGAGGTTCTGCCGTTACCTGAAAAGCAGTATTGGCGACGTATCCGTTCTTCTTGCCCTTGAATTCGGTGCTAATGATATAAAGCCCGTACGAAATTTTAAAGAATGCCTCAGTGTTCATGTAGCTGGATTTTGTTCAAAGCTACTCATTTTTCATTTACATAAATTCCATATCTTTCACTTTTATATAAAAGCAAGCATCTGGCCATAATAAAATGAGACATTTATCGGGAAATGATAGAAAAAAAGATTGGATAAAGAGCATCGAAGACAATCACATCAGAATGGTAACCCAATCATTTTGACAAAGGCGAAATCAATTGGATCTCTCTAACTGAGCTTAAGCTGACCAATTTGATTGGTGATTTTATGGGGACTCACGTATTTGGTCAACCTGACTTTTTTTCCATTCTCCTGACACATGGGGCAGTGATACATTTTTACAGGGAAAATATAGTCGCATTCGTGACAATAATAGTAATGCACAGGGGTTGCCTTACGACGCTCTTTCATCATAAATAACATGCCCACTATGGGGGTTAAGAATAAACTTAACAGGAATATCCGTACACCTTCTGACTTGCCGTCGATACCCATTAGTGTCAAAATGAATGTTACTAACAAATAGATGGCAATAAAATAGATTAACATGGCCTTTGGATTTTCCATTACACTCGCAATTTTGAAACCAAAAATCACAAAGTACTAACATGCAGTTTAATAGCAAAATTGACGGGTTCCGGAAGGTCGGCGATTTTGAAATTTGCTATCCGAAAGCGTAGAGTAATCTACGATTCTGAAGAAGTAACAACAGGTAACCGGCCGTCGTCGAGGTTGACTTTAATCCGTGAAACCACCATGTCGATGGCCACTTTATTCATGCCTCCCTGAGGAATAATTAAGTCAGCATAGAGTTTGGTTGGTTCAATAAACTGAATGTGCATGGGTTTCACAAATTTTTCATAATGAAGTAGCGCATCATTATAATTTCGGCCACGTTCTTGCACATCACGGCGGATAATTCGCATCAGGCGGTTGTCGCTGTCGGTGGCAACAAACATTTTAATATCGAGCAGTTTACGTAGCTTTTGGTTCCCCAGAATTAAAATTCCTTCAACAATCACCACCCTTTTAGGTGTGATTGGTATGGTTTCTTTCGATCGGGCGCAGGTTACATAGGAATAGATGGGTAACTCAATGGTTTCACCCCGTTTAAGCGCATGCAAATGATCGACCAGCAAATCGAATTCAATGGAATTGGGATGATCAAAATTGATTTGCAACTTTTCTTCCTGCGAAAGGTGTCCGTTGTCGTAATAGTAAGCATCCTGAGGAATCAGTGCCACACTATCTTTTGGTAACGATTCGATAATTTTATTTACAACAGTTGTTTTTCCTGATCCACTGCCACCTGCGATTCCAATAATCAACATAAATTCAATTTATTTAACCGATCAAAAATAAAAAAAGAGGCGATGCCTTCGACATTCCGCCTCTTGTTTTAATATTATTATCCTGGTGTTGTTTACATTAAAAAGCTCATCAATACCCCGGCTGCTACCGCAGAACCAATTACGCCGGCCACATTGGGTGCCATGGCATGCATTAAAAGGTGGTTCGACGGATCGTATTTAAGACCCTCAAGTTGCACCACGCGCGCACTGTCGGGTACAGCAGATACTCCGGCCGCGCCCACCAATGGGTTTATTTTATTGCCTTCGCTGAGGAAAAGATTCATTACCTTGGCAAAAAGAACTCCTCCGGCAGTAGCTACAATAAACGAAAGAGCGCCCAACACAAAGATCAGGATCGAACCACTGGTTAAAAATACGTCAGCCTGTGTAGAGGCGCCTACAGTAATTCCCAAAAGGATGGTAACGATGTCGATGAGTGGATTACGTGCTGTATCGGCCAAACGTTTGGTTACACCACTTTCTTTCAGGATGTTACCAAAGAAAAGCATGCCAAGCAACGGAAGCGCTCCGGGTGAAATAAAAGTGGTTAAAATCAGCCCGAGTATGGGGAAAATAATTTTTTCCAGTTTACTTACCGACCGCGGTGGTTTCATGCGTATTACACGCTCTTTTTTAGAGGTGAGCAACCGCATAACGGGAGGCTGAATTACAGGAACTAAAGCCATATAAGAATATGCTGCAATGGCGATAGGCCCAATCAGGTTTTGTGTTTGTAACCCATTGATAATACCTCCGTTGGCCAGTTTTGAAGCAAGGAAGATGGCTGTAGGACCGTCGGCACCTCCAATGATTCCGATGGCACCGGCTTCGGGCATGTTAAAACCTAAATACAAGGCACCAATCAGGGTAAGGAAAATTCCAATTTGAGCTGCTGCTCCCAGCAACATCAGTCGTGGATTTGAAATCAGCGATGAAAAATCGGTCATGGCCCCGATACCCAGGAAAATTAAAGGCGGATAAATCCCCTTTACAACACCAAAATAAAGGTAGTTTAATACGCTTCCATCTTGATAGATACCCAATTGAAGATTAATACCGTCATCCTGAAAAAACGGGATGTTTCCAATAATAATCCCTGTTCCTATGGGAATCAAAAGTAAAGGTTCGTAATCGTATTTAATAGCCAGAAAGATAAAGAAAAGGCCGACCGCAATCATAATCAAATGGCCAGGAGTCGCATTTCTAAATCCAGTATAACTGAAGAATTTGGCAATTCCTACTGAAATACTCAACCCGTTTTCTGCGGTCGGAGTGGTCACTGTTTCCGTTGAACTGCTGATGGTTTGAGCCAAACCCGGAATTTGAAATACCATGAAATTCAACCCAACCAATAAAGCGATTATCCCAAATACGGTGATTGCTTTTTTTCGTGCATTCATATCTGCAATCCCCTTTTAGTTTACTTCTAATTCAATTAACAAATCATCCTGCAATACTGAATCTCCAGGTTGAACTTTAATGGATTTAATCGTTCCCGGTTTTTCTGCAAGCAGCTTATTTTCCATTTTCATGGCTTCGTAAACAAGGAGTTTGTCGTCCTTGGCCACTTCATCGCCTACTTTAACGAAAACCTGTAGGATATTCCCTGGAAGTGGTGCTTTTATCTTAAACAAAACATCGGAGGTCTTGCTTATCTTATGCGAGTCTTTTGGATTGGTTATGGATGACCTTACCAGCACGGGAGTCTTTGAAGCACGCTCTTCTTTGTGCAACTCCACATTAAAGGTAGTGCCGTTCACTTCAATTTTTGCCGTGCTGTCCTCCAACTTCTTTATCTCAACTTCGTAGTCGTTTCCACTTATGGTGAATTTAAATTTTTTCATTTAGTTTAGTTTTTTCGTGGTGTTTAATACCTGATTATGAAAGTGGTGTTGGTTATCGGCTATAGTTCCGCAGTCCATAAATTTTTGAGCTCCAGGGTGAATAAACCTTTGATACCCGTTTAATGGTTATCACATCGCTTTCGTCATCGTGCAGATCGCGGCAAAGAAAAATGGCTGCAGCAATGGCTGCAGCCTCTTCACCGGTAACCTCTGATTCCATCTCTTTCGCTGTAATTTTACCTGCAACGGCAAGTTTTCTGCGGGTGTTCCAGGCCAGTAATTTCCCCACATAAAAAAAAGAAAAGTATAGACCCACCAACGCCGAAAACACGATGCTATACCCAATCACGGCAATGATACCGCCTTCAATCATTACTTCGGGAATTTGAAATATCAGTTGCATATTTTTTTCGGTTGAGTATTTACAATGGAATGTTAGAGTGTTTTTTAGGAGGATTTACGTCCTTTTTTGAAGCCAATGCCCTCAATGCACGGATTATCCTAAACCGGGTGTTCCGGGGTTCAATCACGTCATCGATATATCCATAAGCAGCCGCCTGATAGGGATTTGCAAATTTATCGCGGTATTCTTCTTCCTTAATGGCAATATATTTAGCTTTCTCTTCTTCTGTTTCGAGTTTGGCCACATAACTTCCTTCCAACACTTCAATGGCTCCTTTTGGCCCCATTACAGCAATTTCGGCCGTTGGCCAGGCATAGTTGAGGTCGCCACGAAGTTGTTTTGACCCCATTACATCATGGGCACCACCGTATGATTTCCGAAGGGTAATAGTTACCTTAGGAACAGTAGCTTCGCCATAAGCATAAAGCAATTTGGCACCGTGAATAATAATACCGCCATATTCCTGAGCGCTGCCGGGCAAAAATCCGGGAACATCTACAAAAGTGACAATGGGAATATTAAAGGCATCGCAGAAACGCACAAAACGAGCCGCCTTTCGGGATGCGTTGATGTCGAGTACACCGGCCAAAAAGTTGGGCTGATTGGCTACAATGCCCACCGGACTTCCGTTGAACTTGGCAAAACCCGTGATGATATTCTGCGCATAATTACGCTGAACCTCCATGAACTCACCGTAATCGACAACAGAGTATATTACATCTTTTACATCGTACGGTATGTTGGCATTGTTGGGAATGATTTCGTTAAGTAAATCCTCCTTCCGGTCAATCGGGTCGGTACATTCTGTGGTAATGGGATCTTCGAGGTTGTTTTGTGGTAAAAAAGTCAATAATTTACGAATGAGCATCAGGCCTTCTTCCTCATCTTCAGCAATAAAATGGGCCACACCTGATTTCTTTCCATGTACATCAGGTCCACCTAGGTCTTCAGTAGAGATGTCTTCCCCGGTAACGGTTTTGGCCACTTTTGGACCAGTAACAAACATATAACTGTTTTGCTTGCTCATCATGATAAAGTCGGTGAGGGCCGGTGAATAAACTGCTCCCCCGGCACATGGGCCAAATACGGCAGAAATCTGCGGAATAACACCCGATGCCATAATGTTTCTCTGAAAAATTTCAGCATAACCGGCCAAACTACGCACACCTTCCTGAATACGGGCACCACCGCTGTCGTTGATGCCAATTACTGGTGCTCCCACTTTCATGGCCTGGTCCATAATTTTGCAAATCTTTCGGGCATAGGTTTCTGACAATGAACCTCCAAAAATGGTAAAGTCCTGTGAAAACACATATACGGTCCGCCCATCAATGGTTCCGTGTCCGGTTATCACGCCGTCGGTGAGAAAAACCTGTTTGTCGAGACCAAATTCTGTAGAGTGGTGGGTAACAAACATGTCGTATTCCTCGAAACTTCCCTCGTCGAGCAGCAGATCAATGCGTTCACGTGCAGTGAGTTTACCTTTTTTGTGTTGCGCTTCAATACGCTTTGTTCCTCCGCCCAGCTTGGCTTCTTCGCGTTTACTCAACAAATGCTGGATACTTTCTTCGATCGTCATTTTTTTTTTGTATTGTGGTATTTATGTTTGTACCTGATTTAATCAGGTGTTTTTTTAAATCCCGGATTATATGTTTTTATTTTCACAAAGCTCGGTAAGCACTCCAAAAGTTGATTTGGGATGTAAAAACGCAATGTCAAGGCCCTCGGCCCCTTTTCGGGGTTTTTTATCGATGAGCTGAACACCTTTTTCAGCAAGTTCATCCAAGGCATCTTCCAGGCCTTCGGTTGCAAAAGCCACATGGTGAATACCTTGTCCCCGTTTTTCAATGAACTTCCCGATGGGTCCTTCAGGATCTGTGCTCTCCAATAATTCAATCTTGGTTTGACCGATTTGAAAAAAAGCTGTTTTCACTTTTTGATCAATAACCTCCTCAACGGCGTAACATTTTAAACCAAGCATGTCTTCATAGTAAGGAATGGCTTCCACCAGGCTGTTCACTGCGATTCCAAGGTGTTCAATATGAGATATTTTCATGATAAAAGATTTGCTGTTAAATAATTCACAAAAGTAGACAAACTTATTGTGTTACCCCGAATACTGAACAGAATATTTTTGAAATTAAGAATGAAACCAAATAAACCACCCGGCCTTTTGAATTCACCAACAATTTCGATAATATTGTAAAAAATTTAACCATGCCAAAATTCATCCTCACTTTGCTGTTGTTGTGTGCTGTCGTCGCGACAGATGGCCAAACATTTACCGATATCAAAGCGGGACTTACCGGTGTGAGCGAGAGTGCAAACTGCTGGATCGATTACAACGAAGATGGAGCTCCGGATATCTTTGTCACAGGTGATTTTTATTCAGGCAGCAAGCATGAAATCTATTCAAAATTGTATAAAAATCAAAGGAACGATCGTTTTACGGAAGTAACCACACCTGTTATAAATGTATTTCGGGGAGATATGGATTGGGCCGACTACGATCTGGATGGCATCACCGATCTGTTTGTAATTGGCGAAACCGCCACCGGAACAAAAATTGCCCGGCTTTATAAAAATAACCGCACCAACAATTTGCAATATGTACCCATTCATTTTACCGGAGTTCGTGATGGTTCAGTGGAATGGGGTGATTATGACGGAGATGGCGATCAGGACCTCTTGATTACCGGTGAATCCGACAAGGGCCCCATCACCAAAATATACAGAAACGACAGAAACAACAAATTTCTTGACCTGCCAACCGAATTCCCGCAGGTATCATTTGGTATGGCCCGGTTTGCCGATTATGACCTGGATGGCGATCTGGATGTTGTTGTCAGTGGAAGAGAAAGTAGTGGATTGGTGGTTACTGAGTTGTTTAAAAACATGGAAGGGATTTTTATTGAAATGAATCCGGGACTGATTAATTTACAGCTAAGCGATCTGGCCTGGGGCGATTACGACAATGATGGCGACCTGGATTTGGTTGCAAATGGCGAAACACAACAAGGAAAACTACAAACACAACTCTATAACAACAATAAGAACCAACGTTTTACGCCCGTCTTTCCCGGTTTTATTTCCGTCCGATCGGGTTCGCTCGATTGGGGAGATATGGACCACGATGGCGATCTGGATCTCCTGTTAACCGGAGAATCAACGGTGGGGCCTGTTTCAAAAGTGTACCGCAACGAACGTCAGGATAAATTTACTGATTTAAATGCCGACATCATTGGACTCCACATGAGCGATGGACATTGGGCTGACTATGATAACGACGGCGATCTGGATGTATTGGTTTCGGGCATGTCCAAAGATTTTAGGTTTATTACCAGGGTGTACAGGAACGATCCTTTCATGAAGGCTGATACTGCCCGTAATCAGGGCGATGAGGATATATGGAACAACTCGGTAGTGGTTCCTGAACGTCCGAAATCAACATATTTTTATGTTTATGCCAGCTGCTGGGCCGATTTGGATGGAGATGGTTCCAAAGAATACCACGCCTTTTTTAGCCCCATCCGAAAGCCAAAAGTTCAGTATGAAATGGAAAGGAAATTCAATCGAATTATCCGGCGCGATTATCCGCTTTGGTATGAGTTCGATCAGGGAAATATTATTGCCAACGGGTTTTCAAGCGAGCAAAAGGCCATCGAATCGAAAAGCATAGCCATCAAAGAGTACCAGTCAAAAGGATTTGAGGTACATGAACTCAATTGGTAGGTGATTTCTTTACTGCATCGCCTGGCTCCTTCCAATCGCCACCGGCCCGAATTAATTGGATGAGGGCCTCCACAGCGTCCTCCTCAGGTATGTTTTTATCCACCAGTTCCTTTCCCTGATACAGGTTTACTTTTCCCCGGCCTGCCCCTACATATCCGTAGTCAGCATCGGCCATTTCTCCCGGTCCGTTAACAGCGCAACCCATCACAGCGATTTTCAGACCTGCCAGATGATGAGTCCTGGCCCGAACCAGCGCCAATTGCTCCATCAGGTTAAAAAGCGTTCGCCCACACGACGGACAAGCAATAAATTCGGTTTTTGAGTAACGCATGCCCAGTCCCTGGAGAATATTTAGCGAAAGCATGGACAAAGTTTCGTCACTGGTGTGTGGATAATTCTCAATATGGATGGCGTTACGCCGCTGATTTAGCATCAGCAATGAAATATCGGCGGAAGCCCTGATTACCAAATTTTCCTGATCAGGCTCGCTGTAACTAAGGTGATAACCGGATAGTTTTTGTTTATCGCCATCAATGGTATCTGGTGTTTTGATTACCAAATCACTGTGCGGAGTTTTTGTGGAGGTAATCACCAACGGATGTTTTGGCTGAATGCCTGATGTGTTTTCAATATAAAATACATTACCTGGCGACAGATCCTTTTCCTTTTGTTTTTTACCATAGAACTGAACCAGCTTTTTCGCCACAGGCACTTCATATTCGGGTGCTTCGGTAAGCGAAACCCGGATGGTGTCGCCAATTCCTTGAGCCAGCAGGTTACCGATTCCGGCGGCTGATTTTATCCGGCCATCTTCTCCATCACCAGCTTCGGTAACACCCAGATGCAGAGGATAGTAATATCCGTTCTCGGTCATCCTTCTCACCAATAATTGGTTGGCTTCGATCATGCCGGGTACATGGCTCGATTTCATGGAAAGGACCAGATTATGGAAATTGGCTGCCCGGCATATTTCGATAAACTCGATGGCTGATTCAACCATCCCTGTCGGGGTATTCCCATAACGGGCTAACATCCGATCGGAGAGTGAACCGTGGTTGGTGCCGATTCGGATCACCGTGTGGTGCCTTTTACAAATTTCGAGCAATGGCAACAGGTTGTCCCTGATTTGTTGCCGTGCTGCCAGGTTTTCAGGTTCGCTGTATTGATAATTGATCCTTTTTTTATCGGTATAATTCCCGGGGTTGATGCGCACCTTTTCGACCAGGGTAGCTGCTACTTCAGCGGCTTTTGGATTGAAATGAACATCCGCGATAAGCGGAGTGGTATAATTCCTTTTGAGGAGTTCCTCTTTTATTCTGCCCAGGTTTTCAGCTTCACGAACACCCTGGGTAGTTAACCGTACATAATCGCATCCGGCATCTGCCAACTTTATAATCTGATTTACTGACGATTCAGTATCCATCGTGTTGGTGTTGGTCATCGATTGAATCCGAACGGGATGTGATCCTCCCAAAGGAATATCACCTATGTGTATAACGCCAGACTGAACAGCCGGTTGACCGGGTTTACTCTTTGTATGTGAGCTCATGGTCATATTTTCAAATTTTTATTTCCCGGTTTCCCGGAAGACAAATGTAGATAACTTTTGGTTTTACCAGCCTGAGAGTCCAAGTTACAAAAGGCCATGCCGACAATTATTTTATAGAATCTAAACCAATCTGTGAGATTGTGATTCCGGGAATCCCGGGAATTCGGGATGAATTGCATAAGTTGTTTAAAGAAAAAAAGCGGTGCTAATTTTATTAGCCCCGCTTTTCTAATTGAAAATTTGTAATTATTTAATTAACACAGTTCCATTGATCAGGGTTTGTTTTTGAGTAATCCTGACATAGTAAGTTCCTTTGGTCCAGGAAGAAGTGTTGATTGTCAATTTCTTTTCAGGGTTTTTAAATTCAATCACCAGCTTACCGGCAATATCTACAATCTGAATATTATCGATATTCTGTTTCGATTCGATGGTGAATGACTGCGAAGCAGGATTCGGGAACAAACTGATTTGATTGGCGGTGAGCTCATCAATTCCATCGGGATGCGCGGCTTGTATCACTGCCAGTTCCTGTACCAATCCACCACCACTAACGATTACCGTACAATTACGTTCGGAGGTGGCAGGGTTTTCTACATAGTTTAGCACAAAACTTCCAGATAGCGATCCTGATACCGGAGTTACCGAAATCCATTCGCATGGGTTCGAAACGTTCCAATCAGTGTTGGTAGTGACCTCTGTCTGGAAATTGCCGGCTTGCCATCCAACATTTTGTTCGTTGCTACTCAACGCCAGTTCAGCTACTTTAGGCTGTTGAATAATCTCAACAATGGCACTGGTTCCGCCACCAACAAAGTGTATCTGGCAGGTGCGTGATTCTGTAAAGCTTTCATTTTCAAGGTATGAAATAACCGTTGTGGTTACATCATTCCCTGTTTCGGGTGTCACAGTGATCCAGTCACAGGATTCATCCACTGACCATTCGATGTTTGAGGTTACCTCGACATTGATACTTGAAGCATCTGATGTAACGGTTTCAGAGGCGGTATTAGTGGTGATGGAAGCCTGAATTCCGTTTTGTATCAGAGTATAATCCGACGAAATGGTGGCTGCTGCCACATGGATTACACATTCGCGGCTATCAAAAGTAGCATTTTCATCATACGTTACTGTCAAAACGGCATCGCCTTCGCCCGATGCGGGTGTAACGGTGAGCCAGTCGCAGGTTTCGTCAACAATCCAACTGGTATTGGAAGTAATTGCCGCTTCCGTTGAAGAAGCTGCATTATTTACTGTGGCAGACATGGGATCAATACTGAGGATTTCGGCGACTCCTTCCTGAGTCAGTGTAAAATCAACTGATAAAGTGGAGGTTGAGAATGTAACAACACACTGTCGTAGAACTCCTGTATTTGCTTCATACGAAATAGTAATATCAAGACCACTCAGCCCACTGGAAGGTGAAACAGTTACCCAATCGCAATTTTCAGAAGCATTCCAATACCTATTTGCATTTAAAGCAACAGCGGTGCTTCCTGCATCCATTCCAACAGTAGCCGAAGTGGGATCGATGGACAAAATTTCTTGTTTAATGGTAATGTAGTCTTGTTTTACCATGGTATTGGTATTGGTACCATCACCAACGGTAAGTGTTACATCAAAAACGCCTGGAGTTGTGTATAATACGGATGGATTTTGCTCAGTAGACGTTTCGGGATCGCCACCTTCAAATGCCCATTGCCATGAGGTGGGATCACCGGTGGAAAGGTCGGTAAAATCAATGGTGCTACCTGCAAACACAGATGTTGAACTTGCGGCAAAGGAGGCACCAAGAAGTTCTGCAAAATACAGCGAAGCTACTTTTGATCCATGGTTACTGCTCGAAAGCATGTATTCGGTTGTAAACCAAAATGTTTTATCGTCGACCGGATCAACAGACATGTTGGAATAATCGCCCCATCGGTTAAAACTGGTTTGAGATGCAGTTCCTTCCAAAATTACTCCTTCCTCAATGTCCATAATTCCGGTAGCAGCATTATTTTCGAGTGAAGACTGACCGCAATAATAAATACTCGGGTTTTTTGTTGAACTTGAAACAGAATATCCGAGTGCAATATCTTTGGTACTGTTCATCGCAATACTACCCATCCAGCGGCTGTGCTCGTCAGGGGCATAGGTTCCTTCCTGCCTTATTTCCCAGGTGTCTCCATTCAACTCAAGTTCATACCACCTGATGCCGGCATGATCGGTTCCGTCCACATCCACGGTATGGTTGCAAACAATTCGTTTTTCTGCTCCAAAATTACGGTATTGTACCCGATACATAAGCACTTGGTTAATCGCATCCAACTTTTGACCGGTTCCCTTTTGTTTAATGTTATCCCATGACGGACCAAAATTACTGTCGAATGGAGAAACTGCAATTTGTTGTGTCCGTTGAAAGGTTGAATTGGTAGGTGAATCCCAGTCTACATCCAATTCAAATAACCAAAGTGCGTCTCCACCCCCGCCCCAGGCATCATCGTTAATAGTTAAAAATATACCCGGTGTTCCGGCAGGCGCATAATCACCATCACAATCGGCAGGCAACACACAATGAAATCCACTTTGTGGCCTATTTGGATTGTCAAATTTCACCATTTGAGGTGAGGTGGCACCGATAAGCATTTCTTCACGTTCAAACACGTAAATATCGCTTCCACTAGTGGTATTGGTTCCCATGTAGTAACCATCTTCCCAAACACCGAATTTCATGTAGTCGGGAAAACCATTCATCGACCAGGACCAACGATACCAGTCACCTGTAGGGTCATTGGTAACCGAAATGGCAATCATCATATAATCAGGACCCGAGACACCTGAAAATTCGGCAGCCAACCACCTGTCGGCATTATCGTCGTATAATAAAATCGGGTCTCCTTCATTTGTATTACCACCTGGAACTCCGGCGAACAAGGTATTCAGATTGGTAGGTGCTATCACTTGGGTACCCGTTTTATCATATATGGAATAGGTAACATTCACCGTCTGGAAAAAATGGTTCGGCCCGGCAGAGCCATTACAATCGGGTGGAAATGAGTTTGAATTCTGACCATTAAAATTTTGAATGATGTTGGTCATATTTCGGGTACGGCCATTTATCTTTTGCCAGACTTCATCAGGACCTTTGGGAAGGGCATTGGCTGCATTAGGATACGAACGGTACTGTAGATCCTTGTTTCGTACCTTGGTACGTTCTTTCTCGTTCATTTTTTCGAGTTCTTCCGGGGTCAAGGCCGGAAAGTCCTTCAAGGGACCAACTCTGTCAAAGTAAATCGCCCTGGAAAACGAATCGGGACTTACTTTTTCGCCGGCTCCATTGGGATTTTGATTTCCTTGTTGGCAAAAACCCTGTAAGCTCAGTATTAGTCCAAGGGTCAATAAAATAGCTGTAAATGATTTTTTCATGTGATTTTTTTTTGAAAGTGTAAATTTTTTCGATCTCCTCGTTCAATTGCCATATTAGATTCCCTTTCTTTATAAAAAGGTTGCACGCAACTAAATCAAAAATAAGTTTTTGGTGCTACAAAGGTAATGAATAAAATGCCCTGTTGGGGAAATGAATGAGGGTTTTAGCAGCCTGTTAACGCTCGATATTTTGGTAATAGCTGCTTCGGCGCTGCAAACACATGATATCTTGTCCGGTTTTTTATCGACTGATTGATTTTAAAGTATCACTTTGTCATCACCTCCCGATACCTGAAACACGTTACCAGGTGGTCGTTTACCATGCCTGCAGCCTGCATAAAGGCATAGCAAATGGTAGTCCCCACGAATTTAAAGCCACGTTTTTTCAGATCTTTGCTCATGGCATCCGACTCGGGTGTGCTGGCCGGGATTTCCTTTAACGAATTCCATGTGTTTATTTTGGTTTGATGGTTGGTAAATTGCCAGATGTAGCGATCGAACGAGCCAAATTCCTGTTGAACCTTTAAAAAGTGCTGCGCATTGGTGATGGTAGCCCTGATTTTTAATCCATTACGAATAATCCCGGGGTTGTTCATCAATTCATCTACCTTGTCTTCTGAATACCGGGCGATGATTTGGGGATTGAATCCATCCAGGGCCTGGCGAAAATGCTCGCGCTTATTCAGAATGGTACTCCAGCTCAGGCCGGCCTGAAATGCATCAAGTACCAGAAACTCAAATAACTTTTGATCATCATGCAAGGGAACTCCCCATTCATGATCGTGGTATTGTGTGTCGAGCGACTTGCCTGCAGGCCACGGACAACGAATTTGATCTTTCATGTAATCATCTTTTATTGTTGTTTCAAAGGTAAAAGTTTCACGCAAAGTGGGCTAAGTTTTTAGTACGTAATGTTCGCAAAGAAGTTTTACTACACAAAACTTTTATCACTTTGCGAACTTTGCGAAACATGTCTCCGCGATCTTTGCGTGAAATAATTGCCTGAAAAAACAAGAACATTTTGGCTAAAACAAAAAAAAATCCCGGAATACGGGATTTTTCTGGAGCGCGAAGCATCCGTTACAACTTTGAATAATCAATTACAATTTTGCTGGCATAATTTTTTATTTCATGGTTGTAATCTTTTGACCTTTAGTTTAGTAATTGTGCAGGCAGGTCGTAAATGGTTTCTTCCTGAGGCATATTAAAAACTTCACTCATGGCTTTTTCGTAACGGCAATCGAACGAAATACAGGCCGTGTCGAAAGGTATATCATCAATATACACTTCTTCTGGAAGATTAAATGTTGTTTTTTGGGCATCGTAACACCTGTATTCAGCTGCAATTTCACCCGTATTAAAAGGGATGTCGTTGATAAAAAGTTCTTCTTCAAGATTTTCGTATGAACTGATTGTAACATCAGTTGCGTATGTGGTTGAGAAGCTCATCAAAAAAGCAAAAATGATACTTATAGTTTTCATGGCTTTGTATTTTTTAGTCATTTGTAATAGAGTTGTCTAATTTCGTGCCACAATTTATACTATTCTGATAGTATGATATTTAAAATAGGATTTCCTTTTCAGAGACAATAATTTATAAATGGGTTCGGACATATTTCGTTCGTAAACGAACAGTATTGGTTTAATTTTTGACTGATCATCCGACAAATCGCATCAAAAAGCGTAGATAAAAAGTGTATTTTTGAATTTGCTTGAAATGAAAAATGTGATCAATTTATTCGTGTCCTTTTTATAATTCCACATCATGACCACAACTGATTATCTGCGGCAGCAACAGGCCGAAATTACCGAACACTATGTATATTCGGGGCTAAGCAAACTGGCTGATAACGAACACAACAGGGTTACTTTAAAGAAAATCGCCGATGACGAACTGAAACACTATTATATCTGGAAAAAAATTACCGGCAAGGATGTGGAGCCAAATAAAGCAAAAGTCCGCCGTTACATACGTTTAGTCAGGATTTTTGGACTCAACTTTTCGCTTAAGCTGATGGAAAGTGGCGAAGTGAATGCCCAGGCACTTTACGAGGAGGCAAAGATATTACTTCCCGAAGTAGGCAATATCCAATCAGAGGAAGAACAGCATGAGCTGGAACTTATCAGCATACTCAAGGACAATCGCCTATCGTATGTAGGTGCCATTGTGCTTGGATTAAATGACGCGTTGGTGGAACTCACCGGAACCCTTACCGGATTGACATTTGCCTTTGGCAACAACCATGTCATCGGCATCACCGGATTGATTATGGGCATCGCCGCGGCCCTGTCCATGGCATCATCCGGGTATCTGGCTTCGCAGGAAGACAAGGAAGTAAAAGACATCAACCCGATTATTGCAGCTGTGTATACCGGAGTGGCCTATCTGATCACCGTTTTCCTGTTGGTGATTCCGTATTTTATCTTTTCCAACGGACTGGTGGCACTTGGTGTGATGTTGGTGATTACATTACTGATTATTGGCGGATACAATTATTACATATCCGTGGCCAAAGATGTCAGTTTTAAAAAGCGATTTTTATCCATGGCCTCCATTTCCATGGGTGTGGCAGCCATTTCGTTTGCCATCGGATTTGTGGTAAAAAAATATTTCGGATTTGATTTGTAACACTATTTCAGCTTACTTTTACAGTGTGCAACTAATTTTTGATTAATTATGGTGCAGGATATTCGCTGGGAACAAAGGTTCTCTAATTTTAAAAAGGCTTTTAAGAAATTTCAGCAGGCTGTTGATTATGTAAAAAATGAATTCGGAGAAGGCTCAAATGAGGTAATTAAATCAGAAGACGTGCTGGAGGAAGTGCTCAAAGAAGGACTCATCCAGCGATTTGAATATACCCATGAACTGGCATGGAATGTGATGAAAGATTATGCCGAATATCAGGGAAATGCAGATATCAGGGGTTCCAGGGACGCCACACGCGAAGCTTTTAAAATGAAACTTGTGGTCCGTGCAGAAATATGGATGGATATGATTCAAAGCAGGAATCAGACCTCACATACTTATAATGAATCGACTGCCAATGAAATTTTCTCGAAAATAATTGATGATTATTATGCAGCATTCAAACAGTTTGAGTTAACAATGGAAGGGCTGCGTACTGGTACACAGGGTGATTTATTTGATCAGGAGTAATGCAATACGGTCTTAATAAACAAGAACTAACCCGCATTCGGGTAGTAATGGCGTCCTTTCCAGAGGTAGACAAGGCCATTCTTTATGGTTCACGGGCAAAGGGCAACTATAAACCAGCTTCTGATATTGACCTCACATTTCTGGGCGACAGGCTCACGTTGACTATCTTGAATAAAATAGCCTTACAACTTGACGATCTGATGTTGCCCTGTACCTTTGACCTGTCGATTTTCCGGCACATAACAAATCCTGATCTGACAGATCATATCCACCGTGTTGGTGTGGTTTTTTATGAAAGGCAAGCAGGAAATTTTAGAGACTGTTTTGATTGAATTGATCAAATGACTGAACATCTGCATACCCGTGGTCGACAAAAGCATATACCGGATGCTAGCTAAAGTTTCAATTCATAAAATCTTTAAATCTTTTGGATTTTGGCGGCAATCCCAAATATTATGAACGATAATCATTGTCTCGGTGACTTGATAAAAGATTATATAATCGCCTATAATCAAACCCCTTACTATTTCTATCTCTGTCGTAATGCCAAGATCAGGATGCTTTTTAAGCAATACTATTTCTTTTGTGAGCCTTCTATAGAGTTTGCTTGAATAAGAATTACTTTGATTCCTTTTATTGTAGAATTTTAAAATATCATACAACTTGATCCTTGCTCGATGCGACCAAACTATTTTGCGTTTAGCCATGTTGAAACTTCTTTATTCAGCTCATCATGCTCAATAAACAACCCTTCTTCAATTTCCTTTTGAGATGCTACGATCTCTTCTCTTTGTTTTGCATTCAGGGCAAGTATCTCTTTATCAGTCTTTGAATCAAGAATCGTCTTAATAGCCTTAAGAAATGCGACATCATTGATCTCAGATATCCTCCTGATAAGCACTGTCTTCAATTCTATCGCTGTCATATCAATATTATTTATTGCGAAGTTACAAAATTTACAGTTTAAATCATTATGTCAGCGTTCCGTTTTCTGAAAATTTTTCTAACGAGAATAGAACCCCAACTCTGGCACCCGTTTTGCCATAGCCCCACGCGTGACTATTTCCCATCAGTTCACCAGGAAAAGTTGGCATGCGAAATATTCACCACTAAATCCTACCTTTGCGCCACATGAACAATTACGACGTAATAGTGGTGGGTGCCGGTCCGGCCGGATTACTGGCGGCTGGCCGGGCAGCAGAACGCGGTTGTAAAGTCCTGTTGTTGGAAAAAATGCGCCAGGAAGGTCGTAAATTACTGATCACTGGCAAAGGCCGGTGCAACATCACCAACGACGCACCCATTGGTGAGTTTATTACGCATGTGTTTCCAAACGGACGCTTTCTGCGTAATGCCTTTTCAAAATTTTTTTCACACGACATCATTGAGTTGTTGCAGCGATATGGAGTTGAATCGACTCTGGAAAGAGGGGGGCGCTACTTTCCTGCCAGCAACAGTTCAGCCGATGTGCTTCAGGGATTACTTTCATGGGTCAAAGAGTTAAAAGTAGAAATCCGTTGTGGATACCGGGTAGAGAAACTCAATATTGAAGACCAGGTAATCCTTGGACTTCGTGCCAACGGTGAACAGTTTTATGCCCGGAACATCATCCTGGCAACAGGCGGAAAATCTTATCCTGCAACCGGATCGAACGGAGAAGGCTACGAACTTGCCAGAGCAGCAGGGCATACCATTAACCGGGTAATGCCTGCCCTGGTTCCGTTGGAGACGGAAGGAAGCGTGGCTCAAAAACTCCAGGGGCTTAACCTGAAAAACGTGCAGGCGATAGTTTGGTCGAACGGGAAAAAAATGGGAGAGGACTTTGGTGAGATGATCTTCACCCACTTTGGCCTCTCCGGTCCCATCATCCTGACGTTGAGCCGGATTGTGGTGGAAGAATTGCACAAAAAAAACCAGGTTGAAGTTACCATCGACCTGAAACCGGCGCTGGATGATCAAAAACTTGATACCCGGCTTATCCGCGATTTGAACAAACATGGCAAGAAAAAACTGGGCAATATTTTCCAGTTTTGGCTGCCCGCAAGCATGGTTCCCATTTTTATTGAATTGCTCGAAATCGATCCCGAAAAAGAATGTCATCAGGTTTCGGCCAAAGAGCGAAAACAAATCCTTCATCTGCTTAAAAACTTCCGGTTTAAAATCTCACATCACCGTTCGTTCAAAGAGGCCATTATTACCGCTGGTGGCGTTGCTACGGACGAGATTTCGCCAAAGACAATGGAATCGAAATTGGTAAAAGGACTTTTTTTCGCCGGCGAGATGATCGATCTGGATGCTGAAACAGGTGGTTATAATTTACAGATTGCATACTCAACAGGCTGGCTGGCAGGTAATTCGTGTGTAATAGAATTATTATAGCAACAAACAGGCAGTATCTGTAAATATCCTGAACCCTGATCCATGACCAGGAAAAATTCACTTCGCCTTCAATCATTTGTTAAAAAATTGTAATATTGATGTTGAATTTTTTTTACCAGAAAATACCACGAAAGTGGAATCATTTAAATCAACGATAAATGGAAGCACAAAAAGTAGACATGTTTATTATGATGAACAGCAAATTTTTTGAAGGTCATCATCTTAGCCAAATCAGGGACCGCTTGCTGGCGATGGACGAATCCAAGTGGGGATTGTTGCAAACGCTGCAATTTAAAGACCCGACCACCATATTAATCGTATCCATTCTGGCGGGTAGCCTGGGCATCGACAGGTTTTTGATTGGCGATACAGGTTTAGGTGTTGGCAAGTTGTTAACCTGCGGCGGGCTGGGAATTTGGTACATTATCGACTGGTTTTTAATCATGGACACTACACGTGAAAAAAACCTGGAAAAACTTCAATTGGTACTATATTAAATTCATTGAGCAGGAATAAGTTATACATTTTATTAGCTGTTGCCTGTCTGATCGGATACAGCTGGCTGTTCTTTAATTACCGGTCGGGTGCGGAAACCGACCCTGACGGATTAGGTGTTTGCATTTTCAAAGAAGTCACCCATATTCCTTGTCCTTCCTGCGGTTCTACGCGATCGGCGATTTCGTTGTTACACGGAAATATTGCCGATGCTTTGTATTGGAATCCGATAGGCTTTTTGCTGGGAATTATATTGGTGATCGTCCCCCTCTGGCTAATATTTGATGTGGTCTTAAAAAAGGACTCTTTCTTTCGGTTATATAAAAGGTCGGAAGCCACACTCGAACAGAAGAAAGTAGCAGTTCCACTCATTATTCTTGTACTGGCCAATTGGATTTGGAACATTTTTAAATCATTATAAAATGGTGGTTTTATGATGATTTAACCAATTTGATCCGTAGGTCGTGATATGAAAAAAATACTCCTGCAACTAGTCCTTTTGGTGCTCCTCTTTTTGCCCTGTGGCTTGAACCGACTTAGTTTTTAACCACAGAACCGGTTGCCATACCATTTTTCGGATCAACAATGCGGTAAAGTAAAGTGCCCGACGGATATCCTTTCAGGTTAACTTCCAAGCTTGTAGATGGAAATGAGACTTCTCCCAGCTTTTTGCCCTGAATATCATAAAAAGTAAGTACACGGTCGCTTGAGGCTTGAGCCACCTCAAAAGTAATCTTGTCGGAGGTTGGATTGGGAAAGCTGTTCACGGCAAGCCGGGGCGTTTCGGGATTAATAATCCCGACATTGGTATTGATTCTCAGGCTGTCGACGAACATCACCGAACCGGGATTTAATGAAGCGGCACCTGATGACATAATCAACACATTGAACGTATCCGGTTGATGGTCATTGAAGTAATTCATCGTTAATTCGAAAGGAGTCCAATCGGCTGCATCGTGCAGGAATGAATACCCCATACCAATGGTATCGTAGGTATCACCATCCTTTCTATAGCAGTAAATCAACAGGGAGGAACTATCGTTTTGTGCGCCCTGATATTTATACATTCCCGTCAGGGTATTCACTTTTTCGCTGAGGGCTAACCCATTACTAAATGAATACTCAAAAGTAGTCAGATTAACGTTAAAGGTGGCGAGGGTAATCAGACCGGGAGCGACAAACTGCATGATAACATTTTTAGTTTCAAGTCGTGCCGAATAGGTTCCGTCATATGCATCTGTCGATCGGGTTACCACCGTAACTCCTGCCATAGCAGTAAAAGCATTGGGCGTATTCCAGCTCTCGGGTTGCTGAAATGTAATACTACCCACTGTAAAATCCTGCCACGTTTCAAGAGAACCATTGGGAAGCGATTGAGCCTGCAACATTGTGGCCAGACCAACTATAACGAGAAGAGTAAGAATCTTTTTCATATTTTTAACGTTTTTGAAATAAACTATTATGCAATTTCGCCTTTTGAAAGCTAAATTAAATTTTATTTCGGTACGCTGATTGAAATTTAAAAGAATGGTTCTAAATAAATTGTAATCACATGTACTCCAGAGCAATACTCTTCCTCACCTTTTTTGTTCTTGCAACCTTAAACAGTTGGGCACAAAATTCTGACAGGAATGTGGTATTACTCGAAGCTGAGGTGCTGAGCAGCGACAGTCTGTTACCGGTTCCCAATGCGCATATCATCAGCAAATTTAACCGTGTTGGCACCATCAGCAACCATTTAGGTCAGTTTAAAATGATGGTCGATCCCAACGACAGTTTGCTGATCACCTCCATGGGTTATAGTCCCTTGATTTTAACTATCACCGACAGCATTAAAGCCTTGCCAGGCGAGATGCAAATATTGCTTCAAAAGGATACGTTAATGATCAACGAAGTGATTATCAGAGCTTACTTTGAGTACGAAGTGTTTAAACAAATGGTGATAGATATGAAACCCATTGATTTAAGCCAGTTTTATCCCGTTTGGGAAGGAACCGAACTTCTCTATCGTGAACCAACACCCATGACTTTTGGCGGACCTATTCAGGCTTTGTACGATCATTTTAATCACATAGCGCGACTTCAGCGAAAGCTGCTCCGAAACCGGGAACAATACAATAAGGTGATGATACAAATGGGTCGTCCGCAAGACACCATTCCGGCTATCCCTGAGCATATGCAAGCGTTGCCACACTGATTTTAATTCCCGAAACACCGGACAATTCCTGGGCACAGGCTTCCAGCGTGGCACCCGTGGTAAGCACATCATCCACCAGCAACACATGTTTGCCTTCCAGCGTATATGGATACAAAACCGTAAATTTACCGGATACATTTTGCCAGCGGCTGTATCGCGACTTTTTGGTTTGCGATTCGGTAAAGGTATTCCGGATGAGGTTGTGAATTGAAAAGGGAATGGCCATGGCCTCAGAAATACCCAGAGCAATCTGATCGCTTTGGTTATACCCTCGTTGGTGCTGCTTTTTGGGATGCAACGGAACCGGAATAACCACTTCTATGTCTTTCATCAGACCATCCGATTTTAAATCCGCTCCCAACATCGCACCCAGATGTAAACCCACCTCTTTGTTTCCCTTGTATTTAAGCTGGTGAATTAAGTGCTGCACTTTACCCCCCTTGTTAAAATACAAAAAGGACGTGGCAGCATGGAGGTTGACCCGTCCCCAAAAAATGCGCGACACCGGATTGTCGTCAAAACGATGAAAATCGGTGCGTGGAAGATTGTAGCTACAGGCGATGCAAATTACTTTTTCGTTGCGCACGAGGGGTTGTCCGCAGGCAGCACACAAATTGGGAAAAACCAATCCCAACAAATCCGACAGCCAGGTCATTGGGTTCATAATCAGGGTAATTTCGGGCTACAAGGTACAAAAAAACCCGGGTGTGAAAACATCCCGGGTTTAACATCTTATATGAATGAAGATTCTATTCGGCTAAAATCAGCACTTTGTTGTCGTGAACTTCAATAACACCACCTGCGATGTCGAAGAATTGTTCTTTTCCACCGGTCCTGATTTTGATTTTCCCTTTGGCAAGGGCCGAAATCAAGGGTGCATGGTTGTTCAACAACTCGAACGAACCATCGATGCCCGGCAACTGAACCAATTCGGCTTCGCCTTTAAAAATCTCCACATCCGGAGTCATAATTTCAACATACATAGTGTTACTTTTTACTATCTGCTAACAGTTTTTTACCCTTTTCGATGGCTTCGTCGATGTTTCCTACCAGGTTGAAGGCGGCTTCAGGATATTCGTCCACCTCACCATCCATGATCATATTAAAACCTTTGATGGTATCTTCGATGGAAACTACCGTTCCTTTCAATCCGGTAAATTGCTCGGCCACGTGGAATGGTTGCGACAAGAAACGCTGAACACGACGGGCACGGCTTACAATGAGTTTATCGTCTTCCGAAAGCTCGTCCATACCCAGAATGGCAATGATATCCTGAAGCTCTTTGTAGCGCTGTAGAATATTTTTTACACGTTGGGCGGTGTTATAATGCTCATCACCAACCACATCAGGTGATAAAATACGTGAGGTTGAGTCCAATGGATCCACCGCTGGATAAATGCCCAACTCGGCAATTTTACGGCTTAATACGGTAGTGGCATCCAGGTGGGCAAAAGTAGTGGCAGGTGCTGGGTCGGTCAAGTCATCAGCAGGTACGTAAACAGCCTGAACAGAGGTAATGGAGCCTCTTTTGGTTGAGGTGATACGCTCCTGCATGATACCCATCTCAGTGGCCAATGTAGGTTGATAACCTACGGCCGAGGGCATGCGGCCCAACAAAGCACTTACCTCAGAACCTGCCTGGGTAAAACGGAAAATATTGTCGATAAAAAACAGGATGTCGCGTCCGCCGGATTCTTCATCCCCATCACGGAAATACTCTGCTACGGTTAATCCCGAAAGGGCCACACGTGCACGGGCTCCGGGAGGTTCGTTCATCTGACCGAACACCAGTGTGGCCTGTGAGGTTTCAAGTTCTTTGTGGTCGACTTTGGATAAATCCCAGCCGCCTTCTTCCATATTCTTTTTAAATTCGTCACCATATTTAATAACGCCCGACTCAATCATTTCGCGCAACAGGTCGTTTCCTTCACGGGTACGCTCGCCCACGCCACCAAACACCGACATACCGGCATAGGATTTGGCGATGTTGTTGATGAGCTCCATGATAATAACGGTTTTGCCTACCCCGGCACCACCAAACAAACCAATCTTACCTCCTTTTGAGTAAGGTTCGATCAGGTCGATGACTTTGATACCGGTATAAAGAACCTCTTTGGAGGTACTTAACTCGTCGTATTTTGGGGGATCGCGGTGGATGGGATAGCGTTTTTTCGAATCCACTTCACCAAGACCATCGATGGCGTCGCCAATCACGTTAAACAAACGGCCTTTAATTTTATCACCGGTAGGCATCGAAATCGGTTGACCAAGCGAAACCACTTCCAAACCCCTTTTGAGTCCGTCGGTAGAATCCATGGCTATAGTTCTGATCGTATTATCGCCGGTAGCCTGCTGGGCCTCTAGAATGAGTTTTTCACCATTTTCGCGGGTAATTTCCAGCGCATCGTAAATATTGGGCAGGTCTTCTTCCTTCTCAAAGACGACGTCGATAACAGGGCCAATGATCTGTGCAATATGGCCAATGTTGCGTTTCTCCATAAAGAGCAATGATTTAAGGATTTAATGTGGGCGCAAATATAGCAATTTCTTAAATAAATGATGTATTTTTACACTAAACCTTGTTCATTATGGCACTAAAAGAAATAAAATGGATTGAGAACCAGTTGAATAAACTGCAATCGCCCGACTTTGATTTAAATGTTTGGAAAACTTCGGCCTGTTTGATGCTGGATAGCATTTTCGGGACTGACAACCTTCGTTCAAAACAAATCGAATCGCTAAGTAACAAGTTCAATTCGTGGTCGTTGCGCGATGCTACGGGCAACGAATCCTATGAAGAACGCAACCAGCGCATGGCCGCTGAAATCCTGCAATCGGCTATTGATGAGTTGGAAATGAGGGGAGTTCCAAAGAAAGACGACCAGGTGGAAAAATTGCTAAAAGAGTTACTTGCCATTATTTTTGATGAGCTGAAAGGCAATCAGGTAAAAAAACTCAGACAAATAATAACTGCTGATTTACCAACCGATGACAAAAAACGTCAGCTATCCTACATCCTGCGCGAAGCAGGCGGTGGCGATTCCATCCTCATCAATTTATTGTTGCACCCGGCCATTGGGGAAATGTTGAAGGAGCAGTGAGAGATTTCATCATGGTCATCATGAAGTTATGAAATTTTGGCCGCTTCAACAACAACCCGTTTATACTTGTAAATAACCTGCAAAACATGGTTGATGAATTGCTAAAAGAAGATTAATCCCGAAAACCGGGCAACATTTGTCTCGTCCTTTTCGCAAATCTTTAAAGAAGTTCAGAGTGTATACAATTTCCGATCCCCTTGCGTTATACCTTTGCAAAATCATCTACACCTAACTATGGCGACCAAAAAAAAGACACCCGTAAAAAAAGGTAAAAAGAAAAACGCATCACGCATGTGGTTGGTTTTTAAGTATGTATCTTTTTTGTTCCTGCTGATTATTGTCCTGGTAGCTTTGCTTTTTGGAGCCGTTTATATCGGGATTTTTGGCCCGTTGCCCACAAAAAGTGATTTGGAGGCGATCAAAAATGAAGAATCATCACTGATACTGGCTTCCGATGGCACGCTGATTGGCAAAGTGTTTGCCCAAAACCGAACCAATATCAGTTGGGAAGAGGTTCCTAATCACCTGGTAAATGCGTTGGTCTCAACCGAAGACAAGCGGTATTTCACTCATCAGGGAGTGGATGGGCGAAGTTATGTAAGGGTCTTCGTTAAATCGATTCTTCTGGGCGATCGCAGCGCAGGCGGCGGCAGCACCTTGTCGCAACAGCTCATTAAAAATCTTTATGGCCGCGATCACCACAGCTTTTTATCGATGCCGGTGAACAAAATCAGGGAGTCGATTATTGCTACCCGGCTCGAAGAAGTGTATTCAAAAGAAGACATTCTCCTGTTGTATTTTAATTCGGTGCCATTCGGCGAAGATGTATATGGCATCGAAGTAGCGGCCAACCGCTATTTCGGCAAACATGCCAGCCAACTGAATATTCAGGAATCGGCTGTCCTGGTTGGGTTGCTGAAAGCCAACACCTATTATAGTCCCAGGTTGCACCCCGAAAATGCACTCAACCGCAGGAACCAAATCCTGGCCCTGATGGAGGGAGAAGGTTATTTAACACAGAATCAAACAGACAGCCTCAGGGAAATACCCCTTGGTTTAAAATATTCAAACCTGCAGATTGATGCACCGGCGGGCTATTTTGTTCATCAGGTAAAAAAACAAGCACAGGAAATTTTAAGTACCCTGAAAGATCAAAACCAGGAATTCGATCTGGAGAAGGATGGTTTACGTGTGTATACTACCCTGAACTTCGACCTTCAGAAAATGGCCGAAGCCGCAGTTAAAAAGCAACTCACCGCCATGCAACCACTGCTCGATAAGCAACTTAAACTGAGCAAGGCACGTGAAATCTGGTTAAAAACCCAACCCGACTCCATAAAAAAACCAGCCGCCAACAGCAAACCCCATCCGATGGAAATTGTCACCAGCGATGGGATTAAAACACAGGAAATGAGCCATGTGGATAGCCTCTGGTATTACACACGCCTGTTACAGGCAGCGGTTTTGATTACCGATCCCGTTTCAGGTGAAGTGCTTACCTGGATTGGAGGAAATAATTTCCGCTTCCTTCCATACGATCAGGTGCTGGCCAAACGACAGGCGGCTTCCACCTTTAAACCCATTATGTACACGGCTGCCCTCGAGGAAGGTTACACTCCTTGTACCTATCTGGACAACGTCCAAAAAACCTACGAAGAATATGAGGGCTGGTCGCCTGAAAATTATGACCACACCAGCAGCGAAGATACACGGGTGGCCCTTTGGTATGCGCTCGCCAATTCGATGAACCTTCCCACAGTGGACCTGTATTTTAAGGTCGGGCACGAGGCTTTGCTAAACCTCTGCAACCGTCTTGATATTGATATTCCAAGCCGGGAAACACCTTCGTTGGCCCTCGGAACGGCCGGACTTTCGTTGCTCGACATGGTAAAAGTGTACAGTACGTTTGCAAATAAGGGTAAGTATACGGAAGAATTCAACATCATCCAAAAAATTGAAGATGCCAACGGCCTGGTACTTTGGCAACAACCCGATGTTAAAACCCGGCAGGCCATCAACCCGGAAATAACAGATGAACTCACTGCCATGCTTCAAACAGCTGTCAACAGCGGCACAGGCACCCGACTGAGAACTACCTATGGATTACAATCGGATTTGGCTGGCAAAACCGGGACAGCCCAAAACTACACCGATGCCTGGTTTATGGCATTTACCCCAAATTTGGTGGTGGGCGTGCGCGTAGGTGCCAGCGACCCATCCATACATTTTGTAAACGGACTTGGCAGCGGTTCGTCCCTGGCATTGCCCATTGCAGGTGCTACCTTACAAGGGATTGAGAGAAACTCAAAACTAAGGGCTGAATATCTTGTTCCTTTTCGGATTTATACCGATAGCTCTTCGGTTTGCCCGGCTTTCAGGGAAGCAGGCGTGGAGGGCTTTTTCAACCGGCTTTTTGGAAAAGATGTCAGTGCTGACCAGGAAAAGGAACAAACTTTAAAGAAAAAGGAAGGCAAAGACGACAAACCACGTAGCAAAGTAGGTCGTTTTTTCGACCGTCTTTTTAAAGGTAAAAAGAAGTAAGATGGTCATGGTAAGATGATTCATGAATCATCTTACATGAATCATCTTATACTATCTTTGTGTTGAAATCACTTATCCAAAACACAATCTTCGATTGATGAAAAACCAGCTTTTTGCCCTTGTTTTAATCTTGATGACTTGTTCCCTCCAGGCGCAGACAACCACCACAACCTGCATAACTCCAAAGATACAAACTGCTGAAAACTACTACTCAGGAGTAAAAGCCCGGAAAATCGGGAGTACCATCACCATCGTTGGCGCGTTGACCGGAGGATTGGGATTACTTCTGCTGGAAAGAAATGATACCAGAGCAACGTCAATTCACAACAATCAGGATCAGGTGTACGGTGGTGCGGCCCTTTTTGTTATTGGCGGCATTATGACCAATATTGGCATCCCTATTTGGATTATGGGCAGTGTTAAAGCAGCCAGTAACAAGGATGCTGTGGCACGGGAAGTCAGGGTACGTTTAAATGAAAACGGGGTAGGATTGGTATATCATTTCTAAATTTGAACGTGCCAACAAAAATGGTTATTCTACAACCAACAATGGGATTCATCCAACCTTTATAGAATATCAGCTCTGTAAATTGTTGCTGGTTTTTTTTGATGAATAACCTCCTAACAAGAAAATCCAGGTCATTCTACTGAGAATCAAATTAATTTCACATTCATTCTGCTTTAAACTACGGTAATTTCACGTGCAAAATACGGTAAAACACGTAATAATGTTTAGCTTTTTACAGCAAATTTTGCAAACAACACTAAATCTTAAAGCTATGAAACCAATTCTTTACTTAACTTTCTTTGTTGTATTCTCGTCAACAATTTACGCACAACCCAATTTTACAAGTTCCGATATTCCTTACCTAGACGACAGGGATTCGTTGCAATATTTAAATTATCAGGTCATTGATAACGATTTGAGTAACGAAACCGGAAACAATTATCAATGGGATTTTAGCTGGCTCCCTTTTTCAACCTATCCCAATTTCATTGATACAGTCGCCTACAGGGAACCACAGGAACCAGTAAGTCTAACCATTCCCGGAGCTACGATGGAATATGTTGCATATGGTGTATCTGGAGGTCGTCTGGATGTATATGCGCTTCGCAACGACAGCCTGATCCTTTACAGGCAGGGAACCTTTACTTCTGGAGCTACCTTCAATCCACCCGTAACCGATATGGTATTTCCGCTCGCTTTTGGGAATCAGTTTAACTCCTATACGGAATTTTTCCTCATCAATGGAGGAGGCCAAACTGTTTATACCGGCGACCGAAATATTTCAGCCAGTTATGATGGATATGGAAGTCTGACCCTTCCGTGGGGAACTTACCAGGAAGTATTCAGGATGTATAAAGAAGTCACGGATTCATCTTATGTTCTTGGCAGCAAGATTATTTACAAGACTTACACCTGGTATAAAAAAGGAGGATTTGTTCCTTTGCTGTCGATACAATATTCAGGGGTTGATAACCTGTATTTTGTATATGCAAGCAAGGGAAGTGGCTTGTTACCGAGCAGCATTGCAGAGATTAATAAGAATCTTGTTGAGGTATTTCCTTTGCCCCTATTAAACTCGCTTCAAATAACCGGATGTAGAGCTACTTCCGCTAAAATTTATAACCTGTCAGGACGATTGATCAGGGAATACCCTCTGCTAAACAACAATAAGCTGGACGTAAGCAGTTTAAATCGCGGGTTTTATGTTCTTTTTGTCAAGGATGAGGATCAAAAAACATATACGATAAAAGTGGTTAAATGACGCTAAACCTAATAACTTCTGTTTGGTTGTTACCAGATATACGAAGCAGGTAATAACCCTTTTCATAACCACTGAGGTCCAGCTTATAATTAGATGCCGGAGAGATGACTTTCCTTTCCATTACTTTCCCGGAAACGGAATATACCACCACTTGTAATACGCTGCTGGCTTCATTTTTAAGGTAAAAAACTCCAGTGGATGGGTTCGGATAAACGGTGATCATGCTTTTTGGGTTCACATCCTGAATGCCAACGCCCGTCGGAGTGTAGTCGAACACCATATTTATAAAATTGGCTTCATCAGCAGGAGTGAGGTGAACCGGTTCGGTACCTTTATTAAAAGCGACACTGGTAAGTGGTCCTTGTGCATGTTTTTCGGTAAACTCAACCCAGAGGACATATTCGCCATCTGGCACCACATCGCCATTCAAATCGTGGCAATCCCAAACAATGTTCATGGTTTGATGAGAAGAAAG
>JAUYGX010000153.1 GCA_030690365.1 Bacteroidales bacterium
AGAATTAATGGGAAGGAATCTCAAGAGGAAATTTTGCCACAGGAGAATTGAAAACCACCAGGGTTTTGTTTTGGCCAGCCACAATAACCGATAAGAAGCACCCATCATTTATTGAAAACTCTATTACCAATTGCATACAGCAAGCATCCTGCAATCATACATCGGATGCTGCCCAGAAAACCCATCAAAGGTAGTGTTACAACTGATCAAAAACAAGTTAAAATGATTAATAATCAGAGTTCGGCAAAGTCAAATCCCCAAAACACATGGTTGTCATTTCGACCGCAGGGAGAAATCTCCGGGGAACAACAAGAGTATCTCCTTTCCTGGGGGAATTGGCTTCGCCAAACTTACGTTTCTCTCCGCAAGCGAATCGAAACGACAGGGCCCTGTTTTGGGGCACTGGCACCGATAATTTGTACACCCCCGGGTGCGTTTTTCTTTTGCCCACGAACTGGCACATTACATCATTGATGAGCATCGCAACGATATCAAAAAAAGATAACACCTATCCACGGATCTGTAGCGACACTCGATTCGAAGGTTGAGTCCGAACGCGAAGCGGATATGTTTGCTGCCTGCCTGCTGATGCCTGAAAAACAACTGAAAAAGGATATTTTTAAACGCAAATTTAATTTTACCCTCATAGATGAGGTTAGTCGCAAATACCAGGTAAGTGCTACCGCCACCATGTTGCGCTTTATCGCCCTGGATCATTACCCCTTGATGTTAGTCTGCTCCAAAGCCGGAAAACTAAAATGGTTCCGGTACAGCGAAGATTTTCGTTTTCATTGGCTAAACCTGGAGATTGGCAATGGCATCCCAATCAATACCTGCGCAGGTGAATATTTTGAAGATGGCCGCAAATACAACGGTACTACCGAAACTGTTTTTGCTGAAGATTGGTTTAAAATAAACCATAACTACGAGAGACGTCAGGTGTTTAACGAATATTGTATTTATCAGGACAGCCTGAATCAGGTGATAAGCTTGATATGGGAATAAGGAGGTACATCGTAAGGTGCACCAATACATCATCCTGACTATCCTGCTATTATATACAACCAATATGGGTTTTAAAACCCTGACAGGGTTGTAAGGTGTAACCCAAATCTTAATACCTTTGCATGCTTTCAATTAAATTTCAAACTTATGCGAAAATATTATTATTTACTTACCATTATCATGATGATGACTTTGGGATCGTGCAATCAACAGGAAAAAAAAGAACAGGCAACACGGGTGAATCCACTGCTTGAAACGTTTAACACAACATACGGGGTTCCGCCCTTCGACAGCATCGAAACAGGCGATTATCTTCCGGCTTTTACCACCGCCATGGAAGAACACAATGCTGAAATTGATCATATTATCAACCAAACGGAGGTACCTACCTTCGACAATACCCTGGCCCGGATGGCTTACAGCGGGGAATTGCTGAGCAGGGTTTCCAACATCTTTTATGGTCAGATGAGCGCCAACACCAATGCAGAGCTTCAAAAAGTGGCGGAAGATATCTCTCCGTTGCTGTCGGAACACAGCGACAACATCAGCTTGAACCCAAAACTTTTTGAAAGGGTAAAAGCCGTTTATGACCTCCACGAACAGGATTCACTTACCAGCGAACAAGCCTATTTGATTGAAAATGTTTACATGGATTTTGTCCGCAGCGGTGCCAACCTGGATGCTGATAAACAGTCAGAATTAAGGGAAATCAATAAAAAATTATCGATGATGGCTTTGAAATTTGAACAGCATGTGCTGGACGAAAACAATGCTTTTCAGTTGGTGATCGATAACAAAGATGATCTGACAGGATTGCCCGAATCCGTGATCAACATGGCTGCCCAGACGGCGGATGAAGCCGGTATGACCGGGAAATGGGTGTTTACCACCCAAAAACCCAGCATGATTCCGTTTTTGCAATATGACCAAAACCGCAGTCTGCGCGAAAAACTGTACAAAGGCTACTTAACACGTGGCAATAACAACAACGAATTCGATAACAAAACACTTTTTTCGGACATCATCAATCTGCGCATTAAAAAAGCCCACCTGTTGGGTTATCCAAACTATGCCGCTTATGTGCTGGAAGAAAGAATGGCCAAAAATCCTGAAAATGTGATGACCTTATTAAATCAGGTGTGGGAGGCTACACTGCCGGTGGCAGAGCGCGAAGTAAAGCAGATGCAGCAAATCATCGACGAAGAAGGTGGGAATTTTAAACTCGAAAGCTGGGATTGGTGGTACTATGCCGAGAAATTGCGCAAGCAGAACTACGACCTGGAAGACAGTGAACTTCGTCCTTACTTTAAACTGGAAAATGTGCGCGACGGAGCCTTTACCGTGATCAACAAATTATACGGCCTCACCTTTAACCCGATTAAAAATATACCGTTGCCCCACCCCGATGCACAGGCATACGAGGTGAATGACGAAGACGGCAGTTTCCTGGGCGTGATGTACATGGACTTCTTCCCGCGCGAAAGCAAGCAGGGCGGCGCCTGGCAGGGCGAATACCGCGTGCATCAGGTACTTCCCGATGGTGAAGACATTCATCCTGTAGTTACCGTGGTGTATAATTTTACCCGGCCTTCAGGCGACATGCCTGCCTTGCTCAATTTTGATGAAGTAGAAACCCTGTTCCATGAACTGGGACATGCGCTGGACGGACTTTTTGCAAAAAACACCTATCCTGAAACATTTATTCCCACCGATTTTGTGGAGTTGCCCTCTCAAATTCTGGAACATTGGGCCACCGAACGTGATGTGCTGAAAATGTATGCTGTCAACTTTAAAACAGGCGAGCCCATTCCGGATAAATTGATTGACAAAATCAACAACAGCCGATACTTCAACACCGGGTTCAACAACATGGAATTTCTGGCTGCCTCCTTACTCGACATGTCGTATCATATTCTGGCAGATACCGGAGCCATTGATGTAAACCAGTTTGAGAAAAATTACTTTAGTGAACTTGGATTGCTAAATGAGATCGAACCCCGCTATCACAGCACCTACTTTACACATGTCATTGGTGGTTACGAAGCCGGTTATTACAGCTATCTGTGGTCGGCTGTACTCGATCATGACGCTTATGAAGCTTTCCGTGAAAACGGGATATTCGACAAAACTACCGCCACCAGTTTCAGAAAGAACATCCTGGAAAAGAGCGGCACCTCCGACCATGAACAGTTGTACCGTGACTTCAGAGGTAAAAATCCATCGGTAGAACCACTGCTTAAAAACAGAGGGCTGAAATAAACCCGACTCTTTAAATTAATTACCTCATCATCTGTATATTATGGATGGTGGGGTTTTGCATAAATGGCGTATCCAATCATCTCCCGTACTGGACTTCAATTATTTTCATGATTCATCTTTTAGACCGGTCTTATTAATCAATCGGTGGAGCTGCATTCAAGTATAATAAGTATTGGTTTTGAGGATAGATTTTGAGGTGCAGCGCACCGAAAATATTTATAGCCAATATAATACCAGTAGATTCAAGGTGCGGAGCACCGCAATATTGATTATACGCTTTAATAAACGGGAAAATAGGGCGGTGCGCTGCACCTTAAAAAGTGTGTTCTTATCTTTCTATAAATATTGGCGGTACTCCGTACCTGTTGATTTGCACTTTTAAATTTTGTCATAAGAGATGATCGGATACCCCATATATTACTATCTAATTTTTAATCTCTGGTTTATAAATTTCCTGTTTTACAATATTCAGTTGCCTAAATGGAAGGGGGTGCAGTCAGCTAAAGCCAGACTGCAATGGATTGATTCTATTCAGTTTTATTCTCCTACAATGAACATGTTAAAAGTACATCCATTGCAGCCGGTTTTATCCGACTGCATGTCAATCAGATATTCCTTTATTTCCATGTATTAATTACTAATGGAGTAACCAAATGCCGTAGGCATGGCCGATATTGTAACCCGGGATTTTAATCCCGGGCGGTTCAGAACCATTGCTTAAACAGAAGGGGGGGTGCAGTCAGCTAAAGCCAGACTGCAATGGATTGATTCTATTCAGTTTTATTCTTCTACAATGAACATGTTAAAAGTACATCCATTGCAGCCGGATTTATCCGACTGCATGTCAATCAGATATTCCTTCATTTCCAGATATTTATTATTAATGGAGTAACCAAATGCCGTAGGCATGACCCATATTGTAACCCGGGATTTTAATCCCGGGCCAATAAAAAACCTCCCCCACTGTGGCATTACCACAATAAGGGAGGTTATCAAAAATCAAAGGAGTTTCAGAAACTACTTTTTCGGTATCGGGAATCTCCTGAAAATATGTGAAACATGTTTTGGAAGGTTGCGGTCGCGGGTGGCCAGATTCTCGTCTACTTCCCCGGTACCGATTCCCTGCCATACCAGCTTTTTACCTGAAAGCTGGAAGATGTCAATCAGCAAAGTCCCCTGCACATAATCGCGGCTGGTAACGGTTGTTGAGTTAAATCCCGGTCCCCAACCATAACCATAGGCCCATGGAGCTCCATAAAAGCCCCAGCCACCACCGTATCCGGCATAACCGCCATAGTGATTGGTGTAAGCCTCATAGTCTGTTTTATTTTTCAGGATAACAAACATCGAAACAATCAGGTCTCCGTTTTTTTCAACGTATTGATAGCCCCTGCGTTCCATCTCGTTTTTAACAGCATCCTCAATGGTTTGCCTGTCGTAGGCATTTACTAATGAATCGTTATGCCTGTCCCATGGATACAGGCTAAAGGTTTTAAACGACTTAAAATCAACGTCTTTATCATAGTTATTCGTCACCTGAAGCGAACTGCATGAATAAAGAAGTACAATCAATAAAGGAATTAGAATCTTTTTCATAGTAGGTTATATTGGTTAAAACTGTGTGGTTATATCGTTTTCAACTTTTGATTTTTTTCAAATTTACATCAAATGTTTTAACCGCCCCTGATATGACTGCCAAAAATTTCTTTTTGTTTTCTCATCCAGGAAGGAAGAACGGGTCAACTTTTCTACCAAATGTGATTGACCTGACATAAGTCTCACAATATCTTGATAAATTTTTCGATTAATTTCAGCGAGCTCTGCAACTTTAGCAAACTGCTGGCCAATTTTTCCTTGTACTAAGTTCCGGGGTAAAAGACCTTCTTCCAGAGCAAAATCACTGTCTTTTATATGAATACGACTATTCAATAAGTCGTAAGCCGGACTTAACCTAAAGTCTCCCATTGACGTTTCAAGTAGTGAAAAATTTTTATAATGAGCATCACCATTTGAAAACAGGTAGTTAAACATTAATACTCTTAAGAGCTTAGGTGCTTCAATTTTGTATGCAGGCACAAAAGATTTCATTATTTGAAACAACTCCAAAAAATTTCCCGAATATTTATAATGTTCACCATGAGTCTGGGGTGTCCTCCCTGCAAGTGATGCGAAATCCTCCTGGGCCAATTTGCTGCCATTATTATCAATATCAAATCTTTTTGTAATATAAGCTGGTGCTCCATTATTGAAAAAGATCAGTGCATTTTCAGCAGTGCTTATACCAAAAACCTGCCGGGCAATTTGCATCGTTAGATGCTCGTTTGCTGGCATTTGGTCTGGTTTTTTACCAAATCCCGGAATTGGTTTTAAGATATGTGTACCTCTTTCCCCTTCATTAGCAAGTCTCAACTTATTTTTTTCGAGAATAACAGTAAACTTTTCCTGAACTCCGGAAATAGATAATCGGTTTCGGTTTTCTTCAAATAGTTCATCTGTTTCAGGATTAGAAGCAGGCGAATCGTATGGTAATACATGATATACTTTTTTGCCTTGAAAGACCCTGTTCAAACAGACTCTGCTATATGTGTTAAATCCTTCAGCTAAGGTTCCTGGACAGTATTTTATTTCCGGCAAATTCATTCTTCATCAATTTTTATTACTGTTACTGCGCCAATACTGTCATTTCTGGCAATGGTAATAAGCAATCCGAAATAATCATTTGAGTCAATTCTATTGTATTTACAGACTAATTGTTTATTCGAACCTTCAGGAAGCATATTGTAAAAGAAGGGGAATAGAATTTTTGAATGATATTCCTGTCTGTTTTTAGGTAAAGTCAGGCTTATTCCACTTTTTTTACTGTCAGACATCCAAGTATCATGGTAACGAAAAGTAAATGTACCATCATTGTGTTGGATTAACAATCCAGCTTCTTCATTTTTATATACTATTTTTGCCTGTCTCATCGTTACGGGTCATATTTTTGATTTTTAAGCCAATTTCCAAGCCTAATACATCAGCTAATTTCTGTAGAGTCAACAATGTTGGATTCCCTTTTCCACTTTCAAACTGCTTTAAGGTTCTTAACCCGACTCCTGAAAGATTAGCCAGGGTTTCTTGTGTTACTTGCAAAACCTCTCTGCGTTCTTTAATCGTTCTTACTAGTTTCTCGAAGTGCATTTTACAGCTCTTTTTATACAAAAATAGATAAAAAAACCCAGACTTAAAACAAATAGTGCAATTTAGTGCACATAAAGAAGGTTTTTCAGCTATTTCGCCATGTTTTCTCTTTAAAGTGTAGTTTGCTGCACTATTTCTCAAAATAAATAACCGGGTGTAAGAAACTGTTTAAATTTTCCCGTAGGGAAAGTATATGGGTAGAAAACGGAATAAAACTGTAATTGTATCGTCCGCCTCAGGCCGACGATATAAACAAATAAAATGATTCTTCTACCCATATTTGGCTCCTAACGGAGCCTAATACAAAATTTAGACAGTTTCTAATAATTCTCAATTAAAAAAGCACTTCAGCCAACTAACAACCTGAATTTCTTTTTACTTTAGTAAAATAAATTACCCCATGAGTCCCGACCACTTATATATGCTCGAAAAGGCCAAAAATTACTGCGCCTATCAGGAACGCTGCCTGTTTGATGTAAAATCGAAACTTGACGAATGGCAGGTTGAAGAAACCACCGCCATTAAGATTATTCAGGAATTGGAAAAGGACGGTTTCCTCAACGAAGAACGCTACTCGATGGCTTTTGCCATAGGGAAAATGCGGCATAACAAATGGGGTAAAAACAAAATCATTTACGCCTTGCGCCAAAAGCAGGTTCCTGACCTCTACATCCAAATGGCCATCAATTCGTTGGACGAAGAAGAGTACTTACATATGCTCAAAGCCATTATCTCATCCAAAAAAACAACCGAAGCCCACAGTTTTAAAGAACAAGCCCTGCTGGTGGCCTACGCACAGCAAAAAGGATTTCAGGCCTCTCTCGCCTGGAAAGTAATTCGGGGTGAGATATAGACAATGGATGTTGAGGGTTAAACTCAAATGGCTACTTTTGCAAAAAAACTGAACTATGTTTACAACAGATGGCAAGAAAATACTTGCAGAGAGGCTCGACGCCTTAAGGAGGTACCTTTGAAGTCGACCGAAAGAAAATAGAAATCGAAGAAGAGGAGGAGAAGACACAATCTCCTGATTTTTGGGACGATCCTAAAAATGCAGAACAGATCCTCAGAAAAATCAAGGACAAGAAGCGCTGGATAGAATCCTATAACAAAGCCGAAGATACCTACAACGACCTGTCGGTACTCCAGGAATTTTATGCTGAGGGAGAAACCACCCAGGAAGAGTTGGATAAGCAGTTCGCCACGCTGAAAAAGCAAATCGACGACCTGGAGTTTTTACAAATGCTTAGCAACAAAGAAGATGCGTTTGACGCTATCCTGAAAATCAATCCGGGAGCCGGAGGCACCGAAAGCCAGGATTGGGCCGAAATGCTCATGCGCATGTACCTCCGTTACGCCGAGCGCAACAAGTTCAAAGTAAAAGAACTGGAGTACCAGGAAGGCGACATTGCCGGTATTAAATCGGTCACCCTACAAATTGAAGGGGAATATGCCTTTGGATACCTCAAGGGTGAAAATGGCGTCCACCGCCTCGTACGCTTGTCACCCTTCGACTCCGCCAACCGCCGCCATACCAGCTTTGCCTCGGTGTATGTGTATCCGGTAATCGACGATACCATCAACATTCAGGTAAATCCGGCGGACATCAGCTGGGATACTTTCCGCTCCAGCGGACCTGGAGGTCAAAATGTAAACAAGGTTGAAACAGCAGTCAGGTTGCGCCACGAACCCTCCGGCCTGGTGATCGAATGTCAGGAAACCCGTTCACAGGGACAAAATCGTGAAAAAGCCCTGCAGATGCTCCGCTCGCAACTCTATGAAATTGAGATGCGCAAAAAGCAGGAAGCCATCGACGTGATTGAGGGAAACAAAAAGAAAATTGAGTGGGGATCACAAATACGCTCCTACACACTGCACCCGTACAAGCTGATAAAAGATGTGCGTACCGGGCTGGAATCGAGCAATGTACTGGATGTGTTGGACGGCGATCTGGATGCTTTTATAAAGGCTTACCTGATGCTTTTCAGCGAAAACAGCAAGTAGTTTATCTTCTCCAGAATGCCGGGGAAATAACGATGAGAATCGTGAATAATTCCAGTCGGCCCAGCAGCATCAAAAACGAAAGCACCCATTTGGCCATATCCGGGAAAAAGGCGTAGTTGTCTACAGGTCCCACATGTCCTATTCCGGGACCTATATTGCCCAAAGTAGCAATGGAAGCACCGATGGCGGTTTCGAAACCAACACCCAGCAACGACAACAGGATGGTACCTGCCGAAAATACCAGTACATACATCAAAAAGAAGGCCATCACATTTAAAATCATCTGTTGTGAAACCGATTTCCCGTTGTATTTAACAGGTATAATGGCCTGTGGGTGAATCGATCGCTTGAGCTCCTGCCACGAATTGCGGATCAGCAACAAGAACCTGATCATCTTAACACCGCTACCGGTTGAGCCGGCACTTCCACCGATAAACATCAGGGCAAAAATCAGCATCCACAAATAGGATGGCCAGGCATAATAATTGGCCGTAACAAATCCTGTGGTGGTGACGATGGAGACCACCGTAAATAGTGTATCACGAAAAGCTTTTTCCACATTGGGCATACCATACACCAGCAATCCCACAGTGATAAATACCGTTACCAGGGCCACAATCCAAAAATACAACCTGTATTCTTCGTTAGAAAGCACCTTTTTAAACTGACGGTGCAGGAAAAAATAGTGCAGGGTGAAGTTGGTTCCTGCCATAAACATAAACACGATGATCACATACTGAGAGTAGGCGCTAAACCCTGCAATACTGGTATTTTTTGTAGAAAATCCACCGGTAGCCATGGTAGCAAAGGAATGGCACACCGAATCGAAAAAGTCCATTTCACCAATCCACAGGAGCAAAATCTCCACGAGGGTAAAAATCACATAAATCCCCCATAAACGTTTGGCCGTTGAGGTAATACGCGGATGTAGTTTATCAGGAGTGATGCCCGGCATTTCGGCAATCATCAGCTGAAGTCCGCCAATTCCCAAAAAGGGTAGTATGGCCACCGTCAGCACTATGATTCCCATACCACCAATCCATTGGGTCATGGCACGCCAATACAGGATATTCTTTGGCAAGATTTCTATATCGGTTAATATGGAAGCTCCGGTAGTGGTAAAGCCGGATATGGTTTCAAAAAAAGCATCGGTGAAATTGGGGATGGTACCGCTGAACACAAAAGGCAGGGCTCCAAACAACGAAATGACTACCCACGTAAGAGCCACAATCAGGTAACCTTCGCGTTTGCCAATGCTGCTGCGATCGCGCTTTCCGTTGGCCAGCCATCCAACACCACCAATAGTACCTGTAATAAGTGCCGAAAGGGTGATTGGCCAAATGCTTTCGCCATAATACCAGGCAAACAGCAAACTGCTTAGCATAAACAACGCCTCCACAACCAGCAGAAAGCTCAACACTTTCATGACAATGGAATAATGAATGATGTGGCGGCCAAACATAATTTTCAATTAAAGTCCGAAAGGTGATTTTAAGAACATCTTTTCCACTTTCTGGCTGATGTATGGAATGGCAAAAACAACCACCCGGTCGTTGTCCTGAATCTGAAAATTGCCCAAAGCAATAAACGACTCTTTGCCTCGGATAATACCACCAATGAGGGTTCCTTCGGGCATGTGCAGATCGCGGATTTTGCTTTTGGTTACTGGCGATCCGGGCTTGGCCACCAATTCAACCACATCGGAGGTAATGCCACTGAGGCATTTCAGCGAAGCTACTTCATCGCCCATGCTGTGGCGGATAATGTAACTGGCTGCACTTAGCTTTTTGTTGATGATGGTATCGATGCCAATGCTTTGTGATATCTCGATATAATCCAGGTTTTCGACCAGGGCAATGGTTTTCTTAACGCCAAACTTTTTGGCATGCAGACAGGTGAGGATGTTGGTTTCGGAACTGTTGGTCACGGCAATAAAAGCATCCACGCCCTCGATGCCTTCGTCTTCGAGCAGGGTGATATCACGTGCATCGCCATTGATCAACAAAGTGTCTTCCAGGATGTCGCTGAGTTTTAAACAACGGTCGCGGTCCTGCTCAATTAACTTGATATTCAGTTCACTCTCAAGCCGCTTGGCAATTACTTTTCCTACACGGCCACCCCCCACAATCATGATGTTGTTGATTTCCATCTTTCTCTTTCCGCCCATTTTCAGCAATTGCTGAATGGCAGCCGGTTTGGTAATTACATATACCAGGTCGTTGGGCAAAAAGGCTGTTTCGCCGGTTGGGATAAAGGTTTTACCATTCCGGTGAATGACGACGGCACGAAAATCGAGCATTTGGTGCTCAATGGCGATGTCGTTAAGCGATTTTCTTACCACAGGTGCGTCCTCCTCGATCCGGATTAAAAAAACCGAAAGTCCCCCGCCCGACAATTCGAAAATCTCGGTGGCTGCAGGTTGCTGCAGTAAGTTGATTACTTCATGGCCAGCAATATCTTCTGGTGAAATTAAAAAGTCCACGCCCAGTTCGTCGTAAATCTTTTTATTTTCTTCATTTACATTTTCAAGGGTATTTACACGTGCAATGGTACGTTTGGCCCCCAGTTTTTTGGCCAGGATGGCCGTCAGGATGTTGATGTATTCATCGTGCAAAACCGAGATTACCAGGTCGGCTTTCGAAACGTTGGCCTGTTTAAGTACAGAAACCGAGTTCGATTCGCCTACGATGGTCATTAAGTCCGCATGGGTCTCAATCATTTTCAACAACTCTTCATGCGGATCTACAATGGTGATGTTGTGGTTTGAGTCCACCAGTGCTTTTGCCAGAAAAAATCCAACCTCTCCATCCCCTGCAATGATAATATTCATTAGCTGATTATTAAAAAAATAAAATTAATCAATCTTGAAGAAAAACGGGTGCAAATCTAGAAATATATACCTTAAAAAAGCCAGGTATCTTTTTTCACCATATCAGAACTTGCCAAAATATACTTCAAGCAGTTGCTGTGCAGCCTGATAGGGGTTTATCATGTCGGCAAGCACCTTTTGTTCCATCACATGCAGTTGGGATGTCATAGATTCATTTTTGAAAAAGTGGTTGTTTAAACTGTGCGAAATGGTTTCACGGAGGATATGCTTTGATTGATCGTGGCGGTTTTTTTGAAAAAAGCCGTTGGCCGAGGTTTGATTTATAAATTCATCTACCACTTTCCAGGTTTCACCGATGCCCGTATTTTTAAGTGCTGAGGCTGTGATGGTTTTCGGAATCCAGCCATTGGCAAGCGGAGGAAACAGGTGGAGTGCATTTTCATATTCCCTTTTGGCCAAATTGGCTTTTAACATATTATCACCATCGGCCTTGTTGATGACGATTAAATCGGCCATCTCCATGATACCACGTTTAATGCCCTGAAGCTCATCACCACCACCAGCCAACATCAGCAATATAAAAAAGTCAACCAGTTGAGACACAGCCGTTTCCGACTGTCCCACGCCCACTGTTTCTATCAGGATGACATCAAATCCTGCGGCCTCGCACAATATCAAAGCCTCACGGGTAGACCGGGTAACTCCTCCAAGCGTTCCTGAACTGGCAGAAGGACGGATAAAGGCATCGGTATGAACGCTGAGTTCCTCCATCCGGGTTTTATCACCAAGAATACTGCCTTTGGTGCGTGTGCTGCTGGGATCGATGGCCAGCACAGCTACCTTTTTCCCCTGTGAAATCAGGTATAGGCCAAATGTTTCGATAAAGGTGCTTTTACCCACTCCCGGCACACCGGTGATGCCAATGCGGATAGATTTTCCCGAAAAAGGCAGACAGCCGTTGATGAGATCTTCCGCCACAACCTGGTCTTCGGGCCTGGCGCTTTCGATAAGGGTGATGGCCTGCCCCAGCAAGTTTCGGTTTCCTGACCGGATACCCGAAAGAAAGGCCTCCACCGTAGGCCGGTTTTTCCGGAAACGCATCATTTCCTTTTCAAGCATGGGGTTCAGCGACGCAGGCTGCTCAATGCCTTCGTTCACTTTTAGTGCACTTTCAACCTTATTGTGGTGGTCATCTTTTTCCATAGCTGCATGGCAATGTGAAACTGCGGCAAAGATACGATTTTTGGATATGACCAGTTCAGCCAATGCCTTTGCTAAAAAACCGGGTTAATGGTTTGCGCATTGCTTAAAAAGATTTACTTTTGCAGCCGTTTCTCTCCGTAGCTCAGTTGGTAGAGCAGCTGACTCTTAATCAGCGGGCCACAGGTTCGAGCCCTGTCGGGGAGACTTTTTAAGAATAATTGTCTGGGCGAGAAGCCTGTCCAGATGAGGTACGACATCGGGAAGCCCTGTCGGGGAGGCCAGTATATCAACCACTTACTAAGTAAATCAGTAGGTGGTTATTTTTTTGCCCCAAATTTTTCCCTAAAATAAATGAGTGTATCCTCTACTCTTCACCGCCAATTTTAATAAATTAAAAACTTTGGAAAAGTTCTTTCCTTGCCAACTTCCTATTTAAAAACTATTTCGGATATTTGTCACCGAAATATAGTTTTTAACCACAATTTTAAATCATGGAAAAAAATCCCAATAAAGTATGCGTATTCTGCAAACGCAACGAACAGGAAGTGCCTTTGGTAGCACTTGATTTTAAAGGAAATAACTATTGGATCTGTCCTCAACACATCCCTGTACTCATCCACAACCCCGATCAGTTGGAAGGGTTGCTGCCGGGTGCCGAGAACCTGCAGGCAGGCTGATTTGTTTTTCATTCCAGATATTACCGGCCCATTCCGCTTCATGCGGTGAGGACTTTTTGGTAAAATCAGTTAAGATGTAACGGGACTGTTGTTATCAGGTTTTTTCTACTTTTGTCGAAAAGCAACTTTATGAAATCCATTGACCTTTTTCACAGACCCAAAAAACAACTGGCTGTACTTGTAGATCCCGACAAACTTTCGGAGGATCAATTGATTGAAACAGCTAAATTATCGCAGCAGGCGGGCGTCGACTTTTTGTTTGTTGGCGGCAGCCTCATGACCAGCGATATGTTGTTTCATTGCATCCGTATCTTAAAGGAAAACAGCACCATACCAGTGATTTTGTTTCCCGGCAACAGTTATCAGATTACCCGAAATGCCGACGCCATGTTGTTTCTTTCGCTGATTTCAGGTCGCAATGCCGATATGCTTATCGGGATGCATGTGCTTTCGGCACCATATATCAAACTCGCCGGACTCGAAACCATTCCCACCGGTTACATGCTTATCGACAGTGGAAAACCCACCTCAGTTACTTACATGAGCAATTCGTTTCCCATCCCAAACGACAAAAACGACATCGCGGCCTGTACCGCCATGGCTGGCGAAATGCTGGGAATGCAGACCATTTTTATGGATGCCGGAAGCGGAGCCCTGAAAACAGTGCCTGAGCAGATGATCTCTTTTGTGAAAGGTTCCATCGGTGTTCCACTCATCATTGGAGGAGGAATCAGAACCCCGGAAACAGCCAAAAGCATTCTTAACGCCGGTGCTGACATCATTGTGGTAGGAAATCGTTTTGAAGAAGATCCCAAACTCATTATTGAATTTGCAAAAGTGGTAGCTTCATTCAACAGTTAATTTTCAATCTTTATCACCTTTTTTAATAAAAAAACATGAAAAAGTTACTTGTTTCTTTTTTTCTATTCGGGTTTATACTTTCAGGGTTCATGCTTCCTGCCCAGGAAAAAATCCTAACTGCAGAAGATGCCATTTACATGAACCGGGCGCTTTATCCGGGCAGGATTCCACAGTTGCAATGGATCGGGCAATCGGATAACTATGCCTATGCAAAAGACAATGCACTTTATCGGGTAACTGCAAAAAAGGGTACCGAAAGGCTGCTCGTGGAGTTGGATATGCTCAATAAAGGCATGCACCAACTTGGGTTGGATTCGCTGAAAAGCCTGCCAAACATAGATTGCTATGGCGATGAAAACTGCCGGTTTTCGGTGAATAACCAATATTTTGATTACCAAACCAACTCACAAACACTCACCAAAATCAATGAATTGCCAGATGAAGCAGAAAATATCGATTTTGAAAAAGATACGCGCTTTATAGCCTATACACTTAAAAACAAAGCGTTTATCGCCATCAACGGAAAGTCTACCCAAATTACCAACGATACCAATCCCGGAATTGTGAACGGACAAACCGTTCACCGAAATGAATTTGGCATTCACAAAGGCCTTTTTTGGTCGCCGGAATCCAAAAAACTGGCTTTTTATCGCAAGGATGAAACCTTGGTAACAGATTATCCGTTGGTGGATATTACCACCCGGATTGCACAAGTCGAGAATACCAGGTACCCCATGGCAGGCATGACCAGTGAGCAGGTAACTCTTGGTGTGTATCACCTGGAAACCGGAAAAACCGTGTTTATGCAAACCGGAGAGCCCAAGGAACAATACCTGACCGCCGTAACCTGGGGACCTGAAAGCAAACTGATTTACATTGCCCTTTTAAACCGCGATCAAAATCACCTGAAAGTCAATAGTTACGATTCAGAAACCGGAGAGTTTATACGGACTCTGTTCGAGGAAACCAATCCGCATTATGTGGAACCCGAAAACCCGCTTTACTTCAGACCCGAACACAATAATGAGTTTGTGTGGGTTAGCGAACGTGGCGGTTTCGACCATTTGTATTTATACAACACCAAAGGCGAAATTATTCGTCAGTTAACTTCCGGACCATGGGTGGTAACCGGGATTCTGGGTTTCAGAGGCGATGAGCTGTGGTTTACCGGAACCAAAGAAAGCCCGCTGGAAGACAACGTGTATACCGTAGAAATTGAAACCGGAAAAATAACCCGCATTACTCCCGATCATGGAACACACAATCCCATGGTGAGCAAAACCGGTAAATATGTGTTGGATATATTTAGCAGCACTGATGTTACCCGCGAGTATAAATTACTGAATAACACGGGAAAGGAGATTCGTGTGTTGCTACCCGACAGCAACCCGCTGGCCGATTACAACCTGGGAAAATTGTCCATCCTTACGCTAAAAGCCGACGATGGAACTCCTTTGTATTGTCGCATAATTAAACCCATCAATTTCGACTCAACCAAAAAATACCCGGTAATTGTATATGTTTACGGAGGACCCCATGCGCAGCTGATTACCGATTCGTGGCTGGGAGGAGCAGGATTGTTCCTGAATTATCTGGCCGAACAGGGATATATCATCTGGACAATGGACAACCGGGGGTCGGCCAATCGCGGTCGTGATTTTGAACAAATCATCCACCGGCAAGTGGGTCAGGTGGAAGTAAACGATCAGATGGTGGGTGTAAACTACTTAAAATCGTTGGCCTATGTCGACACCACCCGTATGGGAGTCGACGGATGGAGCTATGGCGGATTTATGACTATTTCGCTGATGCTCAATCATCCGGGTGTGTTTAAAGTAGCCGTTGCCGGCGGTCCGGTAATCGATTGGAAATATTATGAGGTGATGTATGGAGAACGTTATATGGATACTCCACAGGAAAATCCGGAAGGGTACGAAAAAGCCAGCCTATTGAATAACGTAGATCAGCTACAGGGAAAACTGATGGTAATCCATGGAACAAAAGATCCCACTGTAGTGTGGCAGCAAAGTCTGACCTTTTTACAGGCGGCCATCGAACATGGAAAAGACATCGATTATTTTGTTTATCCCGGACACGGACACAACATGAGTGGCAAGGACAGGGCGCATTTATATGAAAAAATTAGCCGATACTTTAATGATTTTCTTAAATAAGAAAAAAAGCGACTGTTCAAGATTTTTATCAGGGAACCCTTGTTGCAAAAAAGGGAGAAAATACTTCAACGAATAACCTGCGTTGGTTTCGCAAAATGTTAGTATTTTTAGAGGCTAAAATTCATAGCCAACCAATATGTGGAGAAAAGCCCTGATCAGTATTCTATTTAGTGCTGCCTTATTGTCATTACATGCCCAGGTGTTCGAGCTGGTAAAAACTGATATGAAAGGAGTTATGGAGCCTCTGGCAGCCTGGATTTCACCCGGAGATAAGCTACCTCCCGAATTTTATCTCTCGGGTGAGTATTACGCTCACGACCGGCAAATGCTTGTTTCACAGATGGGCAAAATACAAAACAAAACAAAATTTGTATCCTTGAAAAGTCCATTTCCTGATTTATATCAAGGAGCATCGGCAGTGGCTGATTTTGATAAAGATGGGGATGACGACATTATCTTGACAGGAATAAACCAGGAAAACGCTCTTTTCATCAGGCTTTTCCGCCAGGACGATGACAGGTTTACACCCATCAATCAATTGTTTACACCTGTTACGGATGGCTCCATTGAATGGGGAGATTTCGATCATGATGGAGACTTGGATCTGCTTATAACCGGTAAAGAGTTTAACAATAACTTGTCAACAAAAATCTACCGCAACGACAATGGAATTTATACAGATATAAACCTGGAAATTCCGGGTGTTTACCACGGAAATGCCACCTGGGGCGATATGGACAACGATCATGACCTGGATATTTTAATTACTGGAAATACCGGAAGCAAGCCTTTTACGGCCATATACCGCAACGACAACGGGAAATATGTGAGGCTGGCATCGCAACTCATCGACCTGAAAAACAGTGCAGCCGTTTGGGGCGATCTGGACAACGATGGCGATCTGGATATTTTGATAAGTGGTGAAGATGAAAACGGAATGCCTGTTTGTTTTGGGTACAAAAATGAGTCAAACACCTATTTCCGACAAATGCCCGTTTCCATGCGTCCGTTAAAAAGTTGCACCATCGATTTGGGCGATTATGATCACGATGGTGATCTGGATGTGGTAATGACCGGTGAATCGCTTGAACGATCGTATACTTTGGTATATCAGAACAATTCCGGCTTCAATTTTGAACAGGTGATCAGTCCCATTCCGGGTGTGAGTTCAGGAACTGCCCTTTGGGGAGATTTTGACCTGGATGGCGACCTCGATTTACTGGTGGCCGGATTAACCATTTGTTACGATTTCGTAGGACAGATTTACAGAAACAACCTGAACCCAACCATCGCTGATGATACCGAAAACCTTTTTATTGAAGCACCCATCCCACAAACCAACAATGGCCCGTTTTACTATTATGTGTTTTCATCGTGTTATTGCGACCCTACTGGCGGCGACCACATTGCCTACCATTTGTATGTGAGCAATGTGCATTTGATGGGCAAAAAATATGAACTGAATTACAAATTCAACGATTTACTGATAAAAGATGCCCCCAATTGGGGAGATGTGGACCGTGGATTCCGTACGTCAAACGGGCATGTTACCAAAGCCGAAGCCGAAGCTGCCCGAAAACAGCTGATAGAATCCTATAAGGAAACGCATTTTCAGGTGCATTATCTGAATTGGTAACACCGGTTTAACCAGATTTCAGACCTTTATCAACTTTTTTATCCTTCAATAGACCGGCTGGTTGTTCCCTGTGTTTTTGTACATATCGCCTCAGAACAGCCCCGGTGGCTTGCCCCGAAAAAAATGCCACCACAAGAAAAGGATAGGTAATAAACTGAAATCCAAGATTAAACAAACATCGGATTCCGATCACCAAAGGAACAGGCAGGTGGATGAATAAAAACCATTTGTAGGACAACTTCTTCTGTCCGGCACGTAAATATCCAAAGGGAATATTGACAACAAAAGTAGCGAGTGTAGCCAATAGCAGCGATCCGGTGATGTGAATACTCATAACAAATGGCAATAAAAGAGTTCCCGAAAAGTAACCGGGATTATTTTTTTTATCATCCTTTCAAAATAAACTGATCGGTGTTTCGCAATTTATCCATGTGGAGCCCGGCACCTGACAAATGCATCGCCGGTTGCTTTGGTTAGCACCGATTACAAAGGTATAAATTTGATGAATGATATTACGCTGAATATGAAGGCTAGTGTAAAAACATAAACATAAACTTTTTGCAAAAGTTACCATTTAGAAAAATATTGTACTTTTAACGTTCAGGGTTGTAGTACGATTTAAGGAAGTAACATCCGTTAGGCTATGTTTAGACTAAAAACATTTAATTCACTTTTTGTTTCGATTGTTGTTCTACTTGCGGTTGGTCAGGATTATGATGTAATTGCCGAAAGTCGGGCCAACGACACCATTGGCATCAATTTACCTTACACACATCTATCCAACCGCGAATTGCTTGAATATGCCGATGGATTTAGAAACAGGTCCATCGATTCAGCCTTGCTTTATACTCAGTTTGTGTATCAGCGTGCATCAGATGATGATTCAATACCTGATCAGATAGATGCACTTATTCAGCTTGGTGAATTAAACCTTCAATCAGGCAATACTGAATTGGCTTACGGGCAAATTGATAAGCTGATCGCATTAGGCGAAGAAACCAATTCCCATGAGTTAAAGGCAAAAGTGAATATGGGTTTGGGTAGAATTGCCTACGTTGAGGCCGAATATAAAAGCTGTCTTGAATATTATTTTACTGCGCTCACATATGCTGAACAATCGAAGAACCATCCATATACAGCTGAAATCTATAACAAGATCGCCGTGGTATATTTTATACTAAACGACTACGAAAACGCCCATTATTACCTTCAAAAATCGTTCATTTCTGGTTTTACAAAAAAAAACCAGAACTTTCTTCAATTCCTTTTGATGTCCGGAGATATCTATTTGGAGGAAGGTCAACTTGATTCGGCCATTGTCTGCTATCAACGTGCAAAGAATCTGGTAGAAGAGACTCAGGGTAACTATTCAAATCTGGGTACCGTTTATGCCAGTCTGGCTAAATACTATATCACCATTAATAATTTAATTGAAGCAGAAAACAACTGTATGTTGAGTATTCAAAATTTCGAACTCGACAACAGCATCGAGCGCATGGCAGCTATTTATACCTATTTAGCTCATATTTATTCTCTCCAAAACGACTATCGAAACACACTGAAGTATAACAAACTGGCGTTACTCAAGCGTGAACAAGTAGGTGTTTATTCATTGGTAATCAGTTCTCTTAATAATGTGGGTGGCAATTTTACCGAACTTGGTGAAAAAGACAGCGCACTCCTGTATTTCAATCGGGCACTGAGTATCGAAAATAGAAATAAAAGCGTTTTTTATGAGGCCGGGATTTACAAAAACATGTACCTGCTTTATCTGAAAACCGGCGAGAATCAAAATGCACTAAAATATTATAGTCTATACCGCGATTTTAATGATTCCGTTTTGATGAGCAAAAACAACAAGGCGATTACACAAATGCGAATCAAATATGACCTTGAAAAAGAAAAAAGCAAGTTTACCGCCTTTGAATTGTCGAAATCCAGAACGATGATGTTTATACTGATTTCGTTTAGTCTGGTCTTGATTTTTGTGTTGTTATTATTACTTAAAAAAATCCGCGAAAAGCGACAGGACAACAAGCTGCTTCAGGAAAAAAACAAAACCATCCAAGTTCAAAATCAGCAGCTTGACAAGGCACTGAGCGAGTTGAAGACCAGCGAACAAAAATACAGAACGCTTTCAAATAACCTTCCCGGACTTATTTTCCGGCTTATAATGGTTCCGGTTGAGTATATGATTTTCTACAACAAACTCTTACTACAACTAACCGGATATACCGATGAAGTTCTTAGTGAAAAGTACGGCAACTCGCTCAACCAGATGATCCTTCCCGATGATTTAATCACCTTGCAGGAAGCCCGGAAAAAAGCCATCGCCGAAAACAAACCCTATAACATCATTTACCGATTTGTTCAGCAGGGAAGTGCCCTAAAATATTTTAATGAAATCGGCATCCCCATTCATGATCCTTCTTCACAGCACACCATGATCGACGGATTGATTTTTGATGTGACCGATAAAAAAATTACCGAACATGAGCTGATGATAGCCCTTGAAAAAGCACAGGAATCCGACAGGCTGAAATCCACTTTTCTTTCCACACTGTCGCACGAACTTCGAACGCCATTAAATGCCATTATCGGATTCTCAAACATTATCGATGAAACCACACCAATACCAAAGGTGTTTGATTATCTGTCGATTATCAAAAGAAGTGGCGATCATTTACTGGAATTGGTTGAGGATCTGTTCGATATTTCACTCATCGAAACCAATAACATCAGCACCCACATGACTGTTGGGAACCTGGCCGATACCATGAAAATGATAGATTCCATTATCCGCAACGAACAAGTTAAATTATCAAAATCGCATGTTACCATCAATCTGAAGCTGCCGGAAGATGCCTCTCTAAAAATAAATACCGATCTGCGCAAACTGAAGCAAATACTCATCAATTTATTAAAAAACGCTTTGAAGTTTACTCCTGCCGGCACCATTGATTATGGTTTTAAATTGGATAAACAAGGCGATAAAACCTACTACCGGTTTTTCGTTAAGGATACAGGTATAGGCATTCAGGCCAATAAGTTATCCTTCATTTTTGACGTTTTCCGGCAGGCTGACGACTCACATACCCGACAGTATGAAGGGGCCGGAATTGGACTCTCAGTGGTAAAACGCTATGTGGAATTGCTGGGTGGCCGAATTTGGGTTGACACTGCATTTGGCGAAGGATCGGCCTTTTATTTTACCCTTTCGGCAGACAGCCATGGGCAGGAACCGACTGATTACGTAGACTTTGTGTCCCCAAACGACATGGTTCAATCCTCCAAAACTATTCTCATTGTGGAGGATATTACATCGGCGCATGCCTTGCTAAAGATCTTACTCGAAAAAGAAGGCTTCCGTACTATCTGGGCTAAAAATGGGCAGGAAGCTGTTGAGTTTTGTCATACCATCCCCGAAATTAAACTGGTGCTGATGGATTTAAAAATGCCCGACATGAGCGGTTTTGTGGCCACCCGGATCATCAAAGAAGATTTCCCCAACCTGCCTATTATTGCACAAACAGCCTATGCGGTTGAAGGCGATCGTCAACAGGCTTTGGAGGCCGGTTTTGACGACTACATCGAAAAACCCATTCAAAAGAATAAACTTCTCAGATTAGTCTATCAGTATTTATCAAAAACCGATTAATTTTGTTCAAACAAAACCATCGAGAATGAATTCCACGAAACCTGCCTCACGCACTTCTGCTACTGTAAATATTGCAGCCATCTTAGTCATTATCGCTGCGGCCATGGCAGCCCGATCGATTATTACACCATTTCTGATGGCTATTTTTTTTAGTATCATCATGGCTCAGCCGATCTACTGGCTCGAAAAACATAAAATTCCACAAGGGGTGGGCATTTTTTTGGTATTTGGGTTAGTCTTGCTGGTGGTTTTTGGCTTTGGCGGAATCATCAGCGAATCGCTTTCCACTTTCTCACAGGATGCTCCGGCATATGGCGCTAAGCTAAACGACATTGGACTTGGCCTGATTGGCTATTTAAACGATCATGGATTCAATATTTCAAAAGACCAGTTAACCACTTTGCTCGACCCGTCGAAGATTATGAGTTATACGGCCGGCATTCTCACCGAATTGGGCTCGTTGATGGGAAATATGGCCCTGATTGTATTTACGATCATCTTTTTATTGCTCGAACTCAACAGCTTTAATTTAAAGGTAAAAGCCATCGTAAAAGGAAACGTCGATTCAATTGCCTATCTCAGTCGGATCGGGAAAAGCATCCGCCACTACTTGGCCATCAAAACCATGGTAAGTTTACTTACCGGATTGCTGGTGTACATCGGCCTGTTGATTGTAGGTATAGATTATGCCATCCTGTGGGCTTTAATCGCTTTTTTGTTAAACTATATTCCCAATTTCGGATCCATCATCGCCGGAATCCCCGCTGTACTTTTTGCCCTGGTGCAACTGGGTCCGGCCGGATTTTTCTGGGCCGTTATCGTTTATGTGGCTGTTAATATGAGCATTGGAAATATTGTAGAACCCAAAATGATGGGCCATGGCATGGGACTCTCCACCCTGATTGTTTTTATTTCGTTGATATTTTGGGGATTTGTGCTGGGAACGGTGGGCATGTTTTTGTCGGTTCCGCTAACCATGGTGCTTAAAATTATGTTTGAACAAAATAAACGCATGAACTGGATGGCCATTATTCTTGGAACGCAGGATGATGCTGTATCTATCCTGAATGAGCATGACAAAGACAAAGAACTTGTTTCCTAGGCTTTATGTTATGAACAACCACCCTGGCGCGCGAATGTTTCGCATGCCTTACTTTGCTCCTGTTTTAGTGAATACATTATTTATTAGGATCAGTTTTTTTTAGTGCAGTTTTCAAAAATCCCTACTGATAATCCTTAACAGCTTCCTTTAGTTGTTCGGCAGCATTTGCAAAAGCCTTTTTCCCGGCTTTTGTATAGTTGGCTCCTCCTCCTTTTACCTGATCTACATGGGTTTTAAAGACTTCCTTGTTGGTTGATTGATTGATCACCGAAATATTGGCATCCACGAAAGTGAAATAAACGCCCTGATAGTTTGTGCCCGTTGTGGAGGAGGCTTCGATCATAATAAGAAAATCAGCTTGGGAAGGATCGTCGGTAAACTGGTATCCAATATCCACAAGTGCCATTTTTACAGTGGGTTCGATGGTTTTAATTTCCATGGGAGAACCCAGCAACAGCTCACTGCTTTGAATGCAATACACCTGTTTTTGAACATGTACCAGAAAATGAGCCGGCAGCAGTTTGAACTGTTTCTTAATCAACAGGTAATAGGCGGTATTGGTATCGATTGGAATATAGGAAGCAAGATCAATTCCTGCTTCAACTTCTATCAGCGCATCGTTGAACCCCAGAGCAGGAAGAAAACCCGGTGCCATCCCGTTATTATCACTTTTTGCTGTGCAGAGTACCGTTCCAGTATGTTTGTTTATAAATACAACCGGGATGTTTGCGGCTTCATCGTTGTTTGTGTCGGTATTATAGTTGACTTTCACCTGCAAGGGTTCTTCAGCCTTCACGCCTGCCTTTACGGTAAAATCGGGGTTTACGGCCATCAGTTTGTACTGAGTTAGTTTATCGATTCGGGAAAGTTCACCAGGCATGTACACAACCTGTTGGCTTCTCAGCCATTTCAACGGAATCCGGGCGGTAGCCACGGCCACCATTTCTTCGTTTTTTAAGATGCGGTTGTGAATCAGCAGATCCTCATCCTGAATCCAATAGTTTCCTGCAATAAGTAAACCGACACCTTGCGGATTACCTGTGGTTTTGATTTGATAGTTTCCGGCTTTTATCATCGCATCTTTCAGTGCGATTGCCCACATTTCGCTAAAAGGGCTTGAAAAACCTGTATTTAAATACGTGGTTTCTCCCATGTAAATGGGTGTGGATATTTCACCCAGTTGAATGAAGATTCCGTAGGCTACAAAATAAGCCGCCTCATTCAGGTTGAGTTCTGTGGCCTTCTGCAGGTTGTTGATTTCCTGATTAAAATCCAACCGTAGCTGATTGATTTCATCCAGATTGATTTCAGCCAGCATTTTACGGTTCAGGGCCAACAGCAGCATGTGGGCCTGGTCTGATTCTGCCAGCATGGGCATCCCTTCGTAGAAGCTTCTCAGAGCCTCTTCTTTGTTACTCATTTTCAGGAATTCACGGCCTTCTTTTAGTTTCTGCTCCAGCTTTTTTTGGTTGGCCGCCATCAGGTTTTTGTAATAGAAAGCCAGTTCCTTTTTGTTGACGTAGCTAAAGGCATACACCTCATTCTTCTTTTTATCATAATAGTGTTCGGTGCGCAACCCATTGATTTTGGCATTTGAAAAGGAAACGCTTTTCGATAGAAAAGCCTCGCCGGACTTGCCATTGATGTTTGAAATGGTCATGTCGTTTTGCGATTCTATTTCTACTTCAATGCTTTGCACCACTTTGTCGCGGGCCATGGATTCGTACTTTTCCACCAGTTTTCCCTGATCTTCGTTGTTGGTGTTTACAGCAGATACGAATCCTGTTATCCATTCTGATTCGGGATACATTTCGGCTCTTTTGTAATAGTCGGTCCAGGCAGGTAACTGTGCATTTGAGTTTTGTGGCCATCCGATGACCAGGCCAAAAAACAACGGGATAATTGACAGGAAATATTTATTCATGGTGAAGACCTTGTTGGTGATTTAAAGTGAATCCGTTATTTAACATCCGATTTGTGAATAAATCCGGTTTTGGTGCCACGCAACTGGATTTTATAAAAATCGCCTTGTTTTTCAATCACTTTAAATTCCAATCCGCCAGGCACTTTGGCTACCACTTCACCCGACTTATCGGGCAAATCATACACATTGGTCCGGTCGGCGCTGGTTCCTTTTACCAAAACCCGGTCGGACAAGGCAGTAGAAATATCACCACCCGAAAAGGTGTAAGGTTGCACCGGACGGCCAATTTCTTCCAGAAACGTAGCCAGTTCAATACCTCTTTTGGCACGCTCGGCTGCTTTTTGATACTGTTCGTTGGTGAAATCAATTTCATAGGCAATGCCGTAATATTCGGCAGCCTCTTCAAAATCACCCACCATTTCGTAAATGATACCTAAATTATAGGCCGCTTTCGGATTATACGAATCGGCTTCGTACATGGCATAGGCAATGGGGAAAGCGCGGTCGAGGTCGCCGGATTCGATGAAGTCCATGGCCTCTTTACTTCGGTCTTTAAATTCTTTGAGTTTGATTTTCTCAAAATCATACTTGATTTCCTCATATCCGGGAGTAAAATAGTCCACAAACTGGTCGGCTAGGTCTTTTAGTGCCACATCGGCCATCTGGTCAACGGTGGGCATTCCGGAGATGTTATCATCGCAAGCCGATTCTTTTACTTTGGCTTCTGTATTTTTAGTGCCTTCTATTTTTGCGGTTTCCACCGAGATAATCTTAATGGTTCCTTTAGCGGTTACCGTTCGTTTTACACAACGTGATGTCGAGGTATTCGAACGCTCTTCATTATCGGTATAGTTGACATTGCCCAGGATCATCACATCCAAACCCAACAGTTTGCCCACTTCAGCTGCCGACGATTCATCCAGGGCACCCGAAAGCGACAGCCGTTGTTCCTTCATGATTTTCTCCAGCTGATCGCGTTCAATTACTTCGTAAAAGTCGGTGGTTACGCCTTTTACAAAGGTTTTTCCTTCTTTGGCTTTTACCAATCCGTACCACTGTCCCCCGGTATTAACAATCCCCCGGTGCTGATTAAGTAAGGCTCCTACAATATAATCGGTAATTACTTGATTTTTACGTCGGTTATTGGTACAATCGAATTGCAATACCCCGATGCGCTTCATGTTGTAAAATGGTTTTTCGGGAGCTTTCAAAATGAAACAATCAACCTTTTGAGCAGGCACTTGATTAACAATAGCAAAAAATAAAACAATCAGGATAAACAAGTTAGACTTCTTCATGGTTATTTTGATTTATTAGATTAATTACCATTTTAAATGGTTTCGTATAACCCATAAAAGTAGCTAATAAATAAATATTACCTGATGGATTTCAGTAATTTAGAAATGCTCTAAACTAGCGTTTTTGATTATTTGCCTAATATGAAAACCCGTTTTCTGAATAACAGGGTGGCTTTTTTGATCTTTCGGTAAGCTGCTCCGGATTCATTTTTTATGTTGTTCAGTATTTCGAGGGCTTTGGAACGGTTACCCATTTCCCGGTACATTTCGGCCAGCATCAACCGGTCATCATCCGTTACCGGAGAAAAAATGGTGGTGAGCCGAAGCAGGTTTCCCAACTGATCAGGCTTAAAATACCGATAGGTACGGCAGGTAGAAAACCGGCTTTTAATAAAAACAAGTAGTGGCTTCTTAAAAGCAAAACTATCAATGGATTTCAAAAAAGGCCTTTGGTACCTGATGATATCGTTGATGGCACGCCACAGGGTTATCCGCAAATAGATTTCTCTTTGAGTTGTATTGGCGAAACCTGTTTCCAACAACTGTTTATAATAAAGCACCATTCCTTTCCTAAAATCCTCACTACGTGCTATTTCAATATCCCAAACCGATTTTGAAAAAGGCAATTCGGGCTGGTCATCCTGATATTCAATTTCCTTCTCTTTTGCCTCATCGCGCCAGAAAACCCCCTCACAATGCGGGCACACAACAATTGTCTTATCTTCGAAAAAACTACCATCGTGTTCAATCTTACCATCGGAATAAACTGTAGACCGATAAATAAAATAGGAAGTAAGTTCATAATGACCCATGGGTTGTTGACAGGATGGGCAAGTAAGCTGGATGGCCTGAAAAGTTGTCAAAGGATTCGGTTTAAAATTTTAAAAGTAAATAAATTACTTTGTATGGCTGTAGATTTTTAGAATTACGTATTTTTACATACATTTTTTTTTAAACCCGATAAATTAATTTAAAAGCTCCAAAATGAAAAATTCAATCTTACTGATTAGCTTGGTATTGGCTTTTGCATTTACATCAAATGTCGATGCACAAAGCACCAAACAAATTAAAAAGGAAATTAAAGGTAAAGCGATTAAAGACGCGCGTAAGGAAGCTAAAAAGCTTGCAAAAGAAGGATTTACGGTTGCTCCCGGTCAACTGCCTATGGACAAGCAAATAGAAGCTGTTTGGATAAAACGGTACGAAACCACCAAAGATGGCAAACCTGCTTACTTCTTGGCTGATGCACGTTCGGTTGGCGAAACCCATTCAGCGGCTAAATTGCAGGCGTATGAAGTAGCCAAAATAAACCTGGCCGGTCAAATTGGAACCGAAGTGGCCGGTTTGGTAGAAACCACCCTGGCAAATGCGCAATTGAATGCTGAAGATGCAGCCTCCGTTACCGAAACGGTGGCCACCTTTAAATCAATCGTCGGCTCAAAAATGGGAAGATTGCTTACCCTTTTTGAAGCTTCCAGAACGATTGATAAAAATACCGAAGTAAGCGTTACACTGGGTTACGACTATGCCACTGCATTGGAAATGGCCAAAAATATCCTGCGTGAAGAAATGAAAGATAAAGCCAAGGTAAATGCTGAACAGTTGAATAAAATTTTGGATTTTTAATCCGCCGTAAGGTGATAATTGGACTTTATCATGCCAAAAAAATTCCGGTTTTTTGTTGGATTGATCGTATTGTCTTGTTTCGTTTCTATGAGCCAGGCTCAGACTTTTGAGGAGTTTAAAACCCGGATACGAGAGAAATACACCACTTTTGAACAAGAAACCCAGCAAAAATTCGACGACTTTGTAGCTACCATCGATCAGGAATTTGCCGACCACCTGTCCAAACATTTTGGAAAATATACTCCTGTAAATCAGGTGTCTGAGCCGGCTGTCCCAAAACCTGTAATCATTCCAAAAGCACCCGAAGAAGAGGTTGCCGGGAACAACGCCCTGGGCTATTTACCTCCCAAAAATCAATTTTCAATCCGACAAGGAACCTTGTTGCCCGGAATAAAAAAATCGGAGGCCATTGATTTTGTTGCCGATTCCACGGATGTGGATTTGCTGGCCTGGTCGATGTATTTTAAGTCGGATAAACGCATGCGCGAAATTCAGGTAGGTGACCTTACCCCTGAAAACATCAGCAAATATTGGATGGACATGGGCCAAACCAATTACAACCACCTGCTGGCTCAATTTGCGGAAGTAAAGGACCTGCTCAATGCCAACGACTGGGCGTATTACCAACTGGTGAAAAATTTCACACAGGCCCTGCTTCCCGACAAGTCCAACGATCAGGTGATGTTGCAGTGGGTTCTGATGAACCGCAGCCGTTACAAAGCCAAAATCGGTTTCGATCAAAACCGGGCCTTTCTGATGCTGCCTTCGCTTTTTTCCATTTACGACCGACCCTTTGTGGTGTTCGATCAGGTCAACTATTACGTGGTCGAAGGCAATTCTCCCGAAATTAGCACCTATAATTTTGATTTCCCGGAAGCAGACATTGTGATGGATTTGCGCATCACCAGGCCTTTCAACACCGATTCGCAACGTCAAACCAAACAATTTAGTTTTGCCTGGGACGGAAAGCGGCATTTTGTAAAACTGCGGTACGACCAGGTGATGATGGATTTTTATAAAACCATGCCACAATGCGATATCGCCGTTTACCTGAACTCCATTTGCAGCGAGATCACTAAGAATACTGTTATCGAACAATTTGATCCATTAATCAAGGGCAAGTCGGATCAGGATGCTGCCGGGCTGCTGCTTAGTTTTGTGCAACAGGCATTTGAGTACAAGACCGATGATGAAGTCTTTCACCATGAGCAATACTTTTTTGCCGATGAGCTGCTTTGCTACCCTTATGCCGATTGCGAAGACCGGTCGGTGATGTACACCTACCTGGTAAAAACACTTCTCAGGCTGGATGTGCTGGCATTGGGATTTCCGGGTCACATGGCCACTGCCGTTCATTTCGATCCACTGCCGGAAGGCGATTTTCTATCGTGGCAGGGAAAAGACTATGTTGTAGCTGATCCAACTTTTGCCGGCGCACCTGTCGGGATGTTGTTAACCCAGGCACAAGGCACAAAACCGCAATTGTTTTTGGTGGACAATCCGGGTGCTGAAGCCAATAAAACAGCCGCAATCTGGAGGTTGGTGAATAAAGGTGGTGGTTATCAGGGCGATAAACTAACAGATGTGATTTTCGATAACAACGAAAATGCCTATGTATGTGGCTATTTTGTTGAAAAAGCACAGTTTGGCGAACAAATCATTTCCGGAAACGGCAACAACCGCGATGGATTTGTGGCCAAATTCGATGCCGACACCAATCTGGTTTGGGTTCAAACATTTACAGGTTCCGGTAACGACATGGCTTTTAACCTGGCTTTTTCATCCGATAGCGACCTGCTGGTTTATGGCAACTTTGAATCGGAATTAACTGCGGGAGACCACACGATGGAAGCCATCGGTGCACCGGATGTTTTTGTGGCCCGGCTGTCGCCGGATGGCAACCTCAACTGGATACAAAAAGCGGGTATCGACAAACTCGATCACAGTGCTGATTTTATGTTTGTAGCCCGCTTTAACCGGCAGGGTGAAAAAGTAATGGCCCGGTTGTTTAGCCAGGCAGAACAGTACAACCATTACGGACTTACACCGGAAGCGGATGGAAATACCCTGATTACAGGTTCGTTTTATGCCACTACCGGGATGAATACACATGATTTTACAGCCTACAATACAGGAGCCAACTTTGATGCCGGAGAAGCCCTTATCAATGTAAATGATACGCTGGTAAAGCTGGATTATGAAAAAACCATTGCCGGTTTGTTTGCGGCCATGCAATTGCTTAAGGCGAATACCATCGAAATCAAAGGCTCTCAAATTCAACAGGTTTTCAGAATCCACAATCCCCAGTTTATCGACTATGCCGGAGCCTTTTATACGGGTTTTGGCAAAATGCAGTTCATAAAAAACAACAGTGGAATAGTAACGGTTAAAACCGATGATGGACAACCGTTGGTGTTCGATAAAATAAAAATCGACAACGAAGCGCGCATCAAAATTATCAAGTACAAAAGCGGCAATGTGGAAGTACAGGTGTTTTCGGGTGTCGATGTGGGCATTCCGGGCAACTGGCATCCCATGAATACCATCAAGCTTTTTAAAGATACCGGCGACCTGCTTTTCGATTTTGATGAAGACCATGTGACTAAAAAACTGAACCTGAAAAAAGAAATTTTAAAAAAGTAAGTGAGATCAGGGAAAGTGGCTTTTAAATCAAGGTCATCTTCCTCATTTTAGAACCATCTGCATGAAGCATTGTAAAGTAAGTTATTGGCTTATTAACCTCCTGTTTTTTTTGCTCCTTTGGCAAATTCCATCCACTGGTTTCTCCCAGGAAGAAGAGGTGGCCGAAGAGGAAGTCCTGGATGAAACACCTGTTGTAAACGAAGTAATCACCCTTTCGGATCTGCTGAACCTGCTCAACTCTTCGGAAGGGGATCTCATCGTAACCAATAAAAATATCGTGGTTGGCAACAACGATGCTTCGCTGATGGAAGACATGATCTTTTACCAGGAATACCATTTGGATGCCACCGATGATCAGGAGCATAAGTTGTTTTTTTATGATTGTTCCTTTGATTTGGGAGTCGACAAACCTTTGGTGTTCAATGCCTGGAAGTTTAAGAAACTCAATTTTGTAGGATGCACCTTCAACATGTCCTTAAAATTTTTGAATTGTAGTTTAACAGGGCATTTCCCGTTGCTGATTGAAAACTGTACATTCAATAACGATTTAACATTTGAAGCAGAAGAAGAAACGCCACCGGATATCATACTAAAGCAAAATGCGTTTCATAAGCAACTTATTTTCAATACAAACCTCGCCTCCCTGTCCATCGATCATTGTGTTTTTGAAGCCGACACCAACCTTTTTAAACGGATGGATGAAGAAAGAACCCATTACCAGTTGCAGGCTTCATTTCTAAATATCGGGCAATTGCAGATGAACCATTGCAAATTCATCAACCATCAACTTGATAACTTGTTTTCGGTTGATTTGTCGAATAGCTCCATCGACAAGCTTTCGATGTTTGCCAACCAAATGGAGGCGCTCAATTTTACAGAAGCCGGTGTTGAAAAGGCGTTGCTGATCGATTCACTTGAAATCGCAAAATACATCGGCATTCAAAACTTCGACTTTCCCGAGGCCAATACCAACATTCCGTGGGACAACCTGAATGGTCAAAAACTGGCCCTTTTTCAAAAAGGACTGAGTGATTTGGTGGTTCCGTACCAGGCCAAAACCGAAGACCAATTGTCGCAGACGCTGTTCTACAACGATTTGGTCAGCATGTACAAAAAGTTTAACAAATTGTACCTGGACCGTGGGGATATTCAGTCGGCCAATGGATCGTATATCGAAATCAAGCAACTCGAAACCTTGCATCAGGAATACATCCAAACGGTTGATCCCAGCACCAATAATTACATCAATTTACTGTTAAACAAGGTGCTGTATTATTTCAGCGATTATGCCACCAATCCTGGTAAATCGGTAAAAAGGGCCTGGCAACTGCTGCTTTTCTTTACGTTTATCTACATGTTTACCTTTTCGGAATGGGACGGCATGAACTACAGTTTTTACCTGAACCAGTTCAGGATGTTTGCCAACTATGTGGAAAGCGACAAAAGCATCAGGGATATCTACGAAAAGAAGGCCGATCCCAATGCCGATCTGATGAAGGAAATCAAGGATAATTATTTACGCAACAGAAAAAAAGTGCCCCGGGCCATTGTGCTGTTTGGCGAGCCCCTGCATTTTTTAGGTCGTCTCAGGCTGGTATTGGTTCCGCAACTGATTCGCTTTTTCAATTTTCAACCCAAGAAATGGGAAAACCTCGATGCAGGAGAACGGATAGTTTCAGGATTTTTGATTTCACTCATTGTGATCACATTTGCGTTTTACGTATTGATAGTCAAATTTATAAACGGATTTGTGCTGAGTTTAAATAGCTTTGTGCTGATTGGTTTTGGCGTGATGCCCGAAAAAGGCGTGGCCATGTACATTACGATTCTTGAAGGAATTATTGGTTGGTTTTTACTCACCATTTTTACCATAACACTATTCAGTCAGGTGCTGCAGGGAGGAGCGTAGATAAAAATTGAGAATTAAATATATATAGAAGCTTTTTTTAATCAATAGCAGGTCTTATAATGGATAAAGCCGGACAATTGATACCGAATTTTGAAAATGAATGGGTCTTTCTGCTGCTGAATTTTCTGTTTTTAATTGGATTGTATTTTCTACTGAAGTATGTGTATCTCATCGATGAAAATTTGAATAAACGTGATGCTACCGGCCACTCTTGGGTAGGAAAACCCTGGCCGCTCTATGTGGGATTAACCTTGGGACTACTGGGCTTTTTGTACAATGTATTTTCGCCACACAAGTTGGAATTCAACCTGTTGAGTTGGGAATTGGCAGAATGGATCATCTTTGCGGTCACCTTTTCTGCAATTTCAGGACTAATTTATGAAAGCATACTACATTTTGGAATTAAAAATGGGGTTTTTCGCATTACCATTTACCTGGCATTAATGTCACTCTATTTTTATGCCGGATTTATTTCCGGACTGTTATTGGTAACCCTGTTAGCCATAGGAATCCTGATTTTCTTTTTCAGATACTTTAAAAATTTATTGATCCTTAAATAGCCAGAAGTATGTTCAACTTTTTGATTTCCATCGTTGTTTTTGTGGTGTCTGCTTTTCTGTTGGCCATGGGTGTCCGATATGGTATGATGGGCGCCGAAAGGGTGGATTCGTGGATGTTGTCGAAAACGCGCCGAAGTTTTCAAGGTTTCGACTGGTATTACCGGATTCCATTTTCCTTCGGAACCATTCCCGAATATTTCTATGCCATGGTGCTGGGCAGAGAAAACTATTTCAAAACCAACTGGTGGGCGCTCAAAACGGCCTCGTTCATCGCCGTGTTGTTGTTTGTAGCACTTTTAAAAAGCCGAAGTGCCGTAGCTGGTTATTATTCTCTGAGTTTTTTGGGAGATAGCGGAATCACCGCTTTTTTTACCTCCGGGACCTTCGTCTGGTACCTGAATTTTATCACGCTGATGTACCTGGCCCTGACCGTATTGGTTACCATCGAAAGTGTGAAAATGGCAGGCCTTTATGCTCCTGTCAGGATGGTTTATTATGGATTTTTATGCCTGATGATGGCCAACCTGACCCTGCTGGTGTTGGGCGTCATTGTTTTTGTGGCAGTGGTGTACATTATCTTTAAGGTAGTTAAATTCTTGTTTTTCAGCAATCGTAGAAGGCACCAGGATATAGAGGATGAAGAATCCGCAAGCGAAATTCTCAACAAAGGGCTTGCCGGTTTTAAACCAGAACTGTACGAGTGGGAAGCCAACAGAAAATCACACATCCTTAAAAAAACCACCCCGATTCGCAAACCCACTATCATCCGTAAAAAACCTGTTATAACACGTAAACCAAAGCCCGAAATGCACGATGATGACATTCCGCGCCTCTATCCCGACTAAAAATAACCATGTCAGAAAACAATATTGAACACGAAATAGCCAGGCTGATACAAATAAAATCAGACCCCGGGTTATTGTCTCATTTTGGATTTCCGGCCGTACCGGAAAAAATAGATCGTTTTGAAAAACACCATCAGGTTCACTTGCCACTATCCTACAAAACCTTCCTCCTAAAATTTAACGGAGGCATGATGTGGTTAGGTAAACCAAGCGATTCTTCGAACGACCCTTCCCGACTGGAAATGTATAAAGGAGATGCGGTTTGCCTGATGTCCATTGAGGAGATAACTGCAAAATACGACCAACTGAAATTTCAGCGTTGGAAAGTAAGCAGTAACAGCATCGAGCCCTATCCTGTCGTCCCGTTTTGTACACTTCCCAACAACGAGTTGCTGGTGTTTGTTCATGGATCAAAATCGGGTGATGAATCGCCGGTGTTTGACGCCTGTCATGAAGAGTTTCCGTCCACCTGGGGTATGGTGGCCCCGGATTTTACATCTTTTTTATCCATGTATCTCGACGCACAGGGCTATCCGCTTACCATAGGCAATGAAGAAGAGGGAGTAGCCTCCCAATATTTTGATGAGCCGGATGAAAAAGAGGAGGAAACACCTGTGCAGATTCTTAAACGCACAGAAAAAATGCTGGCCGAGAATCCCGATCATGCTTTTGCACACTACGAAAGAGCCAACGCCTTCAAGGATATGGGAAACCTTTCCAACGCCTATATCTCCATTTCCAAAGCCGTTGAACTGGATGGTAATGATCCTTTTTATCATTTTATCAAAGGGGAAATACTGAATGAAGGCGGAGAATACCGGGCCGCGCTGATCAGTTACGATACGGCGGTAAACCTCAACCCCGACGACACGTTCTACCTGTGTTGCCGGGCGGGGCTACTTTTTCAGTTTAATAAACTAAAGCCCTCCATTGACGATTGTAACCGCGCCATCGAACTTGATTCGGGTTGCTTATTGGCCTATATGATTCGCAAAGATATTTATGAATTAATGGGAATGGAAGACAAGGCTGAAATGGACCAGATGATGATAGATAGACTGGAGCCGCAAGATGATTGATAGATGAATTGTAATCAACAATAATTGTCCCTTTTAGGAATCCACCTTTTCTATCAATCCCCATTAAATTTAAACCCAAGCGATGGTTTATTTAAACTTTTCTGTGGTTCGAACTCCTTCACATCTGCCAACAATACCGTAACCATGGCTTGTGAGGTACGTTGTGCCTGTGGCAAATCGGCCATGCGCAATTCCTGGTTTCGGATGGATTTTTCCACCACTTTCCGCATGGAGCGGGCATTGCCAAAAAAGCGGTTGCGGTTTTGGTACAGAAAAGCGATGTAGGCTTTCAGGTGTTGTTCCGCTTCAGTGTCGGGAGCCAGGCCCTTGCTTTTAAACATGCCTAAAACAATGCTGTAAAGTTGACTTTCGTTGAAATCGTTAAATAAAAAAGTGTTGTCGAAACGTGATTCCAGTCCGGGGTTCGATTTCAGGAACTCCTGCATATTTTCGGTGTAACCCGCCACAATCAGGCTAAAGTTGCCCCGTTGGTCTTCCATTTCTTTGATAAAAGCCGCCACAGCCTGCTTGCCAAACTCGTTGTTTCTGCCTTCGGTAAGCGAATAGGCTTCATCGATAAACAGCACTCCCCCCATCGCCTGTGCGATGAGTTCCTTGGTTTTAAGGGCCGTTTGTCCCACGAAACCGGCCACCAGGGAGCTCCCGTCGGCATCCACCAAATGACCGCGCTCGAGTAAGCCCAATGCCTTGTATATTTTCCCGATGATGCGGGCTACCGTGGTTTTACCCGTTCCCGGATTACCGGTAAAAATGCTGTGCATCGAGAAGGCCTTCAACACATCGCGGTTCATTTCCTTGTAATAACGGGTCAGCTTCACCAGTTCGTTGATTTCCTGTTTGATATTCTCCAGGCCCGTGAGTTGGTTGAGTTCATCGATGGCCAGTTTAAGTTGATCGTTGTCGATGGGAAGCTCCAGTTTCTTTTTGGTGGAAGTTTCCTCCATGTCTTCAATGTCTTCGGGCTGTATCACCGACAGGATATTTTTATTGAGTTTTTCCGGATCGTGCTGTTTAACAACCCTTACACCCATGTTCATTTTGGCCTCGTCCACCAAAGCCGTTGCAAAACGGGCATTTCCGAAGCTTTTATCACGTTTCCGGTAAGCCGTTGTAACCAGTTTAAGCAACCGTTTCTGCGCTTCGGGGCTCAATTTTACATCCTTCTTTTTAGCAGCGTATTGAGCAATCTCCACCAGTTCATCGGGGGTATAATCCTCGAAATGGAAATAATGCTTAAACCGCGATTTTAATCCGGGGTTCGATTTTATAAACGTGTCCATTTCCTTGGGGTAACCGGCCACCATGATGGCCAAATCGCCAGCACCGTCGCTCATTTCGGTAATGAGCGCAGCAATGGCCTCAGGTCCGAAATCACTGCTCGCCCCTTCTTTAAACAGTGAGTAGGCTTCGTCGATGAACAAAATTCCGCCCCTGGCTTTTTCAATGGCCTCTTTGGTATCCTTTCCGGTTTGACGAACAAAGCCGGAAATCAAATCGTTGGCTTCCACTTCATGCACATGGCCTTTGGAAAGCAATCCCATCGAATGGAATATTTTACCCAACAGCTTTACCACGGTGGTTTTTCCCGTTCCCGGATTTCCTGTGAAAACACTGTGCAGAATGATTTCATCCTCATCATGAAAACCGTTTTCCTTACGGTACTGCAAAAAGCTCACATAATCAACATATTCACGCACTTTGTTTTTAATGTTCTCCAGTCCGATGAGTCCGTTCAGGTCGGCCAGAATTTCTGTCAAAGGACGGTCGTCAATTTCAATTTCAACTTCCGGTGGGGCTTCTTCTTCTGAATTGTTGTCGGGTTCACCGGAAGCTGTTTTTTTGCTGTCATCAGTTTCCTTGTTTTTCAGGTTTTGGGGAGAAACATGGGTCGGGTTGTACAATCCGGCCACATCTTCATTCAACAGGGCTTCATACTCGCTCATACGTCTGACAAACGATTGGCCCACGCTAAATGGAATCACAGCCACGATGGTGTCCATAAACACCACTTCAACCCGGTAATTATCCTCTATCCAGGTACCCCGGTTTTCGGACCCCCAGCCTGAAGTAATGGTAAAACACTCACCCACTCCTTCTTTGGGAGTGATGTACACCATGGTGTCGGAGGAGCCGATAACCTGACCGGTATCGTCGATAAAGTTGAAAAACAATTCGCAAACCCAATCTTCGGTAATTTTGTTCAAAAAACGCAATTCTCCCATGATATACCGCGTTTCGGTGGCACTGAATGTTTTGAGATAATCACGCGATTTTTCTTCGCGGTCGCCAGCCGGGGCTTCATAGGTTCTAAAGGTAAGGGCTTCAAAATAGGGGTTGTTTTTTTCGGTTACCCGGTCGTAGTCCTCAATAAAAAAGTCGGTGGTACCAACTTCCTCTCCATCGATCTCCGCTATCCACCTGTATTTACCAGGTTTCCAGTATTTTCCCCGTTCGTCTTCGCCCCAGCCAAAAGTATAAGTAATGATGTTGTCCTCTTTCGAAATGGTGATTTCATCCTGTTTGGTACAGATTTCGTCGCCCATTTTGCCCCCGTTCATTTTAACTGCACGCAAGTGAATCTCGGCCTGCCAGTCATTTTCATCGAAAAGCTTGTTGTAAAAGGCCAGCTCTGTACTCAGATAGGTGATTTCGTTCTTATCGAACACCTTCCTGAACTTGCGTTTGTTGCCCATGGCACGGTCCCAGGCATAGGATTGCAGGCTTTTAAATTTATAGTTTTTCCCGTCTTTTGATTTCCCGAAAAGCATACTTAAATTAATTTTGATGAGGTTTTTTACCGGATAAAATTACAAAAGAATGCCATTGATCCTACCAATAATAAAGGGTTCCTTTGTCAGTTATCAGAAATTGACATTTTGTGCTTAAATTGTGTATTTTTGTGAGATAACTCAGCCACATGAACAAGATTCTACTTTGTATCATTCTGATCGCCAGCCTAAACTTATTTTCGCAGGATACGCTGACTTTTATGCAATATAACCTGCTGAATTATGGCAATTTCACGGATTATTGCACTTCCATAAACAATAACATTGAGGAGAAAGATCAATATATCAGCACCATCGTACAATATCTTCAGCCGAATGTTTTTACGGTAAATGAAGTTGCGGGATCGGAAGCCATTCACCAACATTTACTCGATCAGGCTGTCAATGCGGGTGGATCCGACAAATACAAAATGGCCAACTTTATTCATGTAGCGTCTCCGTATCTTGTAAACCTTTTGTTTTACGATCATCAAAAATTAACCTTGCATTCTCACTTTATTGCACAAAGTTGGATACGCGATGTGGATGTTTATAAACTATATTACAACTCAAACGATCTTGAAAGTGGCGATACGGCTTTTGTGGTTTGTGTGGTGGCCCATTTAAAGGCAGGCAATACTTCAGCGGATGCTGTTAAAAGAACCACCATGGCACAAAACACCATGACTTTTTTAGAGAATTATGGTGATGACGAAAACTATCTGTTGAGTGGCGATTTTAATGTGTACACCAGTTCCGAAGAGGCTTACCAGACATTTACCCAGTATTCGAATTCCTCGTTGCGGTTTAGCGATCCCATCGACAAACCGGGTGCATGGAACAACAATTCAGCATTTGCGGCTTACCATACCCAAAGTACCCATTCAACTTCATCAGGATGTCCCTCAACTGGTGGCATGGACGACCGATTTGATTTTATTCTGATGTCGAATAACCTTAAATTTGGAGTTAAACACCTGACCTATGTTCCTGGTTCGTATCATGCGGTTGGACAGGATGGACTACATTTCAACAAGGATATCACGGCATCACCAACCAACACAAGTGTGCCTGCGGATGTGTTAACCGCCCTCTACGGAAATTCGGATCACCTTCCGGTGACCCTGAAACTGGCCGTGGACAAAACCCTTGGCATTTCCGACCGGCTTGCCGCCGATTTTCAGAGCATCCGGTTCAACAACCCGGTTACCTCCCAAATCAGGTTAACAATAACCACTGCGAAACCAACCAGACTTTATGTGGATTTATTTAACCTTTGCGGGAAAGCGGTTTTTAAACTCACCGAAAATCTGATATCCGGACAAAACCAACTCGACCTTCATGTGGAAGGAATACCTGCCGGTATGTATTTAATGAAAATGAGCGGGGAAAATAAACAAACAGTAACCAGGAAGCTGGTGATCAACTAAAAAGAGGTGGACTGCTTTTTTTCGTTGTAATAATCAATCCCTTTTTGAGTGCCAATGCTCATCACAAAATTGTCAAACATTTGATCGAAGAGGGTATTAAACGAAAACTGTTCAGGCGGAAAACTGTCCGGATCATGAATATCCAGCAAGCGGCTGATGTACCTCCGGGCAACGAGTTCAATGCTTAAATCATCGCGGTACATGCCCTGGCTGATCCCTTTACGCATGTTTACCTGTATCTTTTCGTTGATAAACGCAATCCGTTTATCCAGGTGTTTTTGATAGACTTTAGGATGCTTGTATTTATAATCGTGTGTAACGGAAGGACTCAGGTTGCGAAATTTAGCAGACATTTCCTTACTAACAGTAAACAAGATGTCGATAGCATCTTCATTACCATCGAAGTTGAAATCCTTAAAAATAACCTCGAACATATCGCGCTCATTTTCAAGAATGAGTGCCACCAACTGTTCATCCGATTTGATTTTATGTTTAACAATTTCAGCCTCAAATTCAGCAATGGCAAGAAGTTTATCCAATACAACAGCATCAGTACCCTGTTGGTTGGTCATGTTTCTGATGGTTGTAATAAAAGTCTTTAACTCTTTTTTCACTGCCTAATAGGGATTGTATATCGACGACAAAAGTAGAAAAATAGTGCTTACTTGTTAAGTTAATATTAAAATTAGTTCTTAATAAAACAGGTAGTTCTCTATATCTCAGTAATTAAAGACGTTTAAACACCTTTTTCATAGTTCCTATGTAGGATTTTTGGTAGAGGTTGTGCTTGTGGGTTTGGAGGTTGGTTGTGCGAAACTGGCTGAGGGATTTTTTGGGCGGTTTTGGGTTTGATGACCCCACCCGAACCCCTCCCCGAAGGTGAGGGGCATGAAAAAATGATAAAAATTGAATTTAGGACATCAGATTTGTAGGAAATGTAAAAAATGAAACATGGGGTTCCTATAAATCTTATGCTTTCTATTTCCTCTGTGGGGTTTTTCGGACGGTTTTGGGTTTGATAACCCCAACCCAACCCCTCCCCAAAGGTGAGGGGCTTGAAAAAAAAGAATAAAATCGAATGTAAGAGAGCTGGTTGTATGAAGAATTTTAGTTTCAGTCTCTGGAGCTGGTTGTTAGGAAGGTTTTGATAAACTCAAGTCCTGTTCATAATAACCTGCTTTTTACTACTTTTGCGCCATGGAAAAGAAAGAAATTGTACTGAGTGGCATCAGGCCCACCGGCAACTTACACCTGGGTAACTACTTTGGTGCTGTAAAGAATTTTGTTAAGATGCAGGAAACACATACCTGTTTCTTTTTTATTGCTGACTATCACTCGCTTACCACACATCCTACACCCGGAAACCTGCAACAAAATGTACGTCAGGTACTTGTGGAATACCTGGCCGCCGGCCTCAATCCTGAAAAGGCTACCCTGTATCTGCAAAGCGATCTCCCGGAAACGGCCGAACTTTACCTTTTCCTGAATATGAATGCATACATGGGCGAACTCGAAAGGGTAACTACTTTTAAGGAAAAAGCCCGTAAACAACCCGATAACATCAACGCGGGACTGTTAACGTACCCCACACTGATGGCGGCCGATATCATTATTCATAAGGCCAATAAAGTGCCTGTTGGCAAGGATCAGGAGCAAAACCTGGAGATGGCCCGTACTTTTGCCCGCCGTTTTAATCACATGTATAACGTTGAGTTTTTCCCACAACCTTCGGCCTTTAATTTTGGCGAAGAATTGGTGAAAATTCCAGGGCTGGATGGCTCTGGAAAAATGGGTAAATCAGAAGGAGAAGGCAATGCCATATTCTTAATGGACGATCCAAAGGTACTGCGCAAAAAGGTGATGCGTGCGGTCAGCGACAGCGGCCCTACCGAGATAAACCAGGTGAAACCAGAACCCATCGAAAACCTGTTTTCGCTGCTAAAAGTGGTGTCGCAACCCGATGTAGTGGACTATTTCAACGATCAGTACAACAACTGCAACATCCGTTACGGAGACCTTAAAAAGCAACTGGCCGAAGATATGATTGCTTTTACAGCTCCTATCAGGGAACGGATTGCGGAACTTAACGCCGATCAGGATTATATTACCCGCGTGATGAACCTGGGTGCTGAAAAGGCCCGTGAAAGCGGACGCCATACCGTAGAAGAAGTTCGTCAGATCATTGGTTTTAGAAAATACTACCCGTTCACTTGATAGAAAAAAACACATTTCCAAAAATAGCCGAAAGAGCCATCCTGGTTGGTTTAATTACCCGTGAAACCGATAAGGAAAAAGCCAATGAATACCTGGATGAATTGTCCTTTTTGGTGGATACGGCGGGTGGAATTCCTGTCAACAGGTTTATTCAGGCACTCGACACTCCCAATCCAAAGACTTTTGTCGGCACCGGAAAACTGGAAGAAATAAAAGCCTACATCGAAGCCGCAGAAATTGACCTGGTGGTTTTTGATGATGAACTAAGCCCATCGCAACTGCGAAATGTGGAAAGAGAACTGGAATGCAAAGTGCTCGACCGAACTAACCTCATACTGGATATTTTTGCGAAACGGGCCCAAACGGCACATGCCAAAGTACAGGTAGAGCTGGCTCAATATCAATACCTGCTACCACGACTCACTGGTATGTGGACCCACCTCGAACGGCAAAAGGGAGGTATCGGCCTGCGCGGTCCGGGAGAAACGGAAATTGAAACCGACCGACGCATCATCCGCGACAAAATCTCGTTGCTCAAAAAACGGCTCATCGACATCGACAAGCAAATGGCCACCCAGCGTAAAAACCGTGGTAGTATGATTCGCGTGGCACTGGTAGGTTATACCAATGTGGGAAAGTCCACTTTGATGAACTTGCTGAGCAAATCGGAGATTTTTGCCGAAAACAAACTCTTCGCCACACTCGATACCACTGTCCGTAAGGTAGTGATCGAAAACCTGCCTTTTTTATTGTCGGATACCGTTGGGTTTATACGCAAATTGCCCCACAGCCTGGTGGAATCATTTAAATCAACACTTGACGAAGTGCGCGAATCGGACATCCTGTTGCACGTGGTGGATATTTCGCATCCTGAGTTTGAAGACCAGATAAAAACAGTAAACCAGACACTTGCTGAAATCGGAGCGGGTGACAAGCCTATTATCATGGTGTTTAACAAGGTAGATGCTTATGCCGTTTTAAAGCTGGAAACAGATGATTTTGATCAGGATCACCCATTGACTCTTGAAGAGTTGAAACAAACCTGGATGGCAAAAGAAAATCACCCGTGCATTTTTATTTCGGCCAAAACAAAAGAACAGTTCGACGAGTTGAAAGAGCTGTTATACAACGAAATAAAGGTTGTTCACGCCATCCGATATCCTTACAATAACTTTCTTTATTAAGTTATTTGTTTTCGCCCGGTTTTTTAGGTGTACAATAAATACTGACCGCTTTTTTGGCTTCTTCATTTCCCATTTCGGCGGCTTTTTTCCAATCGATGCAGGCCTTGTCGCGATCGTTCAGGTAAAAATACGCCAGCCCTCGGTTCATATATGATTTGTCGTTGTTGGGTTCGAATTTAATGGCGTTGTCAAGGTCCGATAGGGATGCCTGATAATTCTTCAACTGTCCATTGACAGTACCCCGGTTATAGTATGCCAAAGCATATTTGGGTGCAATCTGAATAGCTTGGTTATAGTAATCGTTTGCTTTTTGCAGATCACCTTTGTTAAAATAAACCATCCCAATTCCAACCAGTGAAGCCGAATCGGTAGGATTGTACTTTACCGCATCCTGATAATAGGAAAGTGCCAGATCAGGTTGATTTTGCATGGCATAAATTTTACCTATATTATAGTAGGCTTTATCGTTGTTTTCATCCAGTTCGAGTACATTTTTAAAAGCTTTAATGGCCTCATCCATTTCTCCTTGCTGGTAGTATTGCATTCCGTTGTTAAAAGCTGTTTTAGCTCTTCGTTTTTCCAGGTTTTTTTCCTTTTCTTCTGGAGTTGGCTCCTGATTACCTCCGGTTTTCACTGTGGCTTCGGACATATTTACTTCCATCGGATTCATTCCTGGGTTTTCGGGATGCAGGGTAATTTCGGCCGTTTTGTCATCCGCCTTTGCGGTTACCGACGTTTTGCTCAGCTTTTGCACAGTTTCCTTATTCTCAGCTTTGTTGTTCGACTGACAAGACAACATCAACATAAATCCCACGATGGTAATTGTAAAAAGATATTTCATTTTCAATAAATTTTGACAAAGATAACAATGATTAAAAAGCTGATGGCGTTTGCTTTGGATCATAACAATAAAATTTGTTAATGCATTCTTTCCCAGATCAAAATCAGGGATATAAAAAAATACGACTTTTACACTTTAAAACCGATTTCACTACTTTATGAACTCAACACTCATTGTACTCGATACAATCTCTCAGTGGACACCCTATTACGATACCGAAAGCATACTTACAGTTGGAGAATATCTTCAAAATCAGGATCTTAATAAACGACAATTCTTTGTTATCAACCTCTGTAACAAGCTTGATTATCATTCGGAAGGATACTACTGCTCGCTGCTTGCCCAAGCCCGTGGACACAAGGTGATGCCGGATATTGAGGTAATCAACCGTCTGGAGAGAGGTGCTGTGATGCGTATGGATAACCAAATGCAGAAGATTACCTACCGGTGGATGCAATCTCTACAAATCAGTACCGAAGATACCGTTCCCCTTGACATCTTTTTTGGAACCACCACCGAAATAGCCATGGAAAAAGTCGCCAGAAGCATTTTTGAGCAAAATCCATGTCCCATGCTTCGGGTTCGGTTTGCTTTCCGCGAAAAAAATCAGATAGAATCCATACGACCACTAGGGCTTGATGAACTGAATGATGCACAGCAAGATAGCTTTGCCAGGGCTTTGGATACCTTTAGCAAGAAAGTCTGGCGACAGCCAAGAGCCAGAAAACCAGCACGCTACGACCTGGCCATTCTGGTTGATCCCGACGATCCGCTCCCACCAAGCAACAAGGGTGCTTTAAACCTGTTTTTAACACAGGCTAAAAAACTGAATATCAACGCAGAACTCATTACCGCCCAGGATATTTATAAACTGATGGAATATGATGCTTTGTTTATCAGGCAGACCACATCGCTGAACAATATTACCTACAGAATGTCGTATCTGGCGCAACAGGCCGACATGGTGGTGATCGACGATCCTCTGTCTATCATCCGTTGCACCAACAAAGTGTACCTGAAAGAACTCCTCGACAAGGAAGAAATTCCCAGCCCGAGATCGCAATTGATTTTTAAATCGGAACCCATTGGATGGGAAGAAATTAGTGAAATCCTGGGCGCACCAATAGTACTAAAAGTCCCCGATGGTTCGTTTTCACATGGCATGGGAAAAGCCTCAAATGAGGTTGATTATCAGAAAATTCTGGCTGCTCTTTTTGATAAAACCGCCATTGTGCTGGCCCAGGAATTTATGCCTACCGATTTCGACTGGCGCATTGGTGTACTGAACGGAGAACCACTTTTTGCATGCAAATATTTTATGGCCCGTGGTCATTGGCAAATATATAACCACGACAGTGCGGGAAAAACACAAACGGGATCTTTTGAAACGGTTCCTGTTAACAAAGTTCCTAAGCATGTGCTACGAAATGCGCTGGATGCGGCTTCTGTTATTGGAAAAGGACTTTATGGTGTGGACCTTAAAGCCATCAACGATAAATCGGTGGTGATTGAAGTAAACGACAACCCTTCGCTTGATCATGGAGTGGAGGATGCCATTTTGGGCGATGAGCTGTACAGATTGATTTTAAGGGAATTCCTCGACCGGCTCGAAAGAAAACACCGATAATATGGAACCCAAAGTCAACTTCAAAATACGACTAGCCAGTCCGACTGATTTAAAGGCTATTATGGAGATTGAATCAGAAAGTTTTGGTTCGGATGCCTTTGGGGAAAGGCAAATGAAGTATCTGATGAAAAGTGCAACCTCGTTGTTTTATGTCGTTGAAACAAAACATACATTAGCTGGTTATATCATTCTGCTAACACGTAAAAACAGCTATCAAATGCGGATATATTCTATTGCGGTGTTGTCGCTTTTACGCGGAAAAGGGGTTGGTCAGCACTTAATCGATTTCGCATTGAAAACAGCAGAAAAGAAATCAAAATCCAGTTTAAAGTTGGAAGTAAGAACAACCAATTCGGGTGCCATTCAACTCTATGAGCGAAATAAATTCAAACCGGTGAACATCATACCTGATTACTACCACGATGGTTGTGATGCACTGGTTATGAAAAGAAAAATTTGATTTAAAAAGTGATTACTTTTGAGTTAATACCCTGATGGTTGCCGATTTTCCTGACGGAAGATCAAACCAAAACACCAATCCATCATCGGTGATTTTTTGGGCAGGTTTCAATCCATTTACCAGGACAAAATCTCCCAAAGTGGTCATCGACAGATGATTTATATCCTGGTTACCCTGATTGGTTAAGAGGATATGACCATCCGGGAACAGGGTATAATCAACTCTTTCAAGGGCAATTCTATAGTCAAGATAAGTTTTAATCGTGCTTACATTGAGTTGCCCGGCATCACGCAATTCGGCCATATTAGCCAATGTTTGGTTGAATCCTGGTTGAGCTACCAGGGTAGAATCCTCACCATATGTCCAGAATCCCTTTTTAGGATCAACCCAGGCTGGATAACAGTGATTGATAAACGTTCCCCACTGATTGACAAAGTTTTCCAGATTGGCTTTGTTGAAATAATAATCCCACAAACCTTGCTGATCGATGAACAAAACACTGGTGGTTGGCCAGTGGATCATCGATGCGGATTTGGAGTGGTGCAGCCAGTAATCGGCTTTTGGCCAAAAATCGCCAAATCCGTTGTAAGGCTTCGCGATGCTTCTGCCAAATTGCCAGAAATCAATCCCTTTCATTTCTTCATAATAGCTATTGTGCAGATAATGAATACCGTATTCAGGCCAGATTTTCAGTGCAAAGAACTTCGACTTTCTCAACGTTGCATCGCAAACCAGGTCTTCCCGGTTATTTTGAGAGCCATTGTTATTGCCATGATCGATCCACGATGACCCGGTAAAGTGTTGTTGCATAAACGACAAAGCTTCTTTAAACATTTGGGGAGTGGTGGTATATTGCTCGGGGGTATGCAAACAAATTTCGCTTCCTTTTTGGCTGATTTGGATTAAAAAGTCGAAAAATACAGGATCGTTTTTGATGCTGCTTTCCAATCCAGGAAAACGGCCACCAGAAACCTCATCGTTACGGATACTGTCCGGATTGGCATAAAACACACTCTTGGTAACTGGAATATCATACTTCACAAATCCACCGACAGCATCTTTGGCATCGGTAATTTTTTCAGAGCCAAAATATGTAGCGCGGTGGGTTTGCAGGTTGGTCCAGTCGGCGTGTTCGGTCCAGATATAAGTGGCCAGAAATCCACCGGGATTTTTCATAAATCGCGGAATTACCTTACCCGTATTCAGGATATTTATATTAAATGAAAACTGCCGTTGGTCGCCCCTGCGGTAGAAGGAGACCGACTCATCGGTTTTCCACTCGCTGCTGTCTGGATTTAACGGAAACCTGAAAAAAGGATGGTCGTGTTTGTAATCCAGATTCACCCACAACTGATTATCAGGTGTTTTTAGTTGCAACGAGCTCACCTTTGGCAAGTGGTAAACTGACCAGCCATTGCCTTTCGATCCAAATTGTACACCTTGTTTATCCAGCCAATATTCAGTTTGAAAATTAGCTGTATCTGCTTTTCGGTTGGCCCTGAAAACCATCGAGACAGGCTGGCTACTGGTAAGTACAAGCGACTCACGCCTGACTTCCTGCCGCCATTTGTATTTTTCGTTGACTTCAACCTGTATTTCAGGATCGTTTTGTCGACAACGAAAAACATATTCTATCCTTGATGTACGCGAATTTACTTTAAAATAAAGTTCTGTTTCCAACGCATTTACCTTCTTTTGGAGAAATTGCAGGTGAGTTAAGTTTTCAAACTGTTTTTTGCGAACAGTCAGGTCCGAAAAAGAACGCACTGATTCAATAAGTTGTTGGCCTTCCTGATTCCAAAATGAAAGCTCCCGGTTATGTTGATCGTACAAAACCTGATAGTATTGATTGGAAAACAGGACCACATTATTTTGAGAGTCGCTTGGCTTATCGAACTTGATTTCAGGCAGAAATGTTGGATTTACAATGGTAGAAAAGCCAAGTTGCAGGTCATCCATCCACACCGGAATCCGGGGTTGCTGATTCCAGAAATAGGCCTTAATGGTTGCTGTTTTCGACAGGGAGGAAGGTATCAGGATGCTGTCGGCAAACGCAACCCAAGTTCCTGTGGTTTGCAAGGCCGGCTTCAAATCGATTCCATACCAAAATTTTAGCTGATCGTTTTCCATCAGGGTCAGGACGAAAAGTGCCTGTGCATTGGTCTGATTGGACGATACCTTTCCACTCACTTTTATCCAGACATTTTTCCCGGCAACGGCAGGGGGGAAATGATCGCTAAAACCGATTCCATAGGGTTGATCATTTTGTGTTAGGGATGCATGATTTCCTGAAAAGGCATATCCGGAATCAATGGTCTGTGTTCCAATCCAATAGTAAGGTTGTAAGCTGTCTTCCAGGTCGTTGAAAAAGATTTGCCCATACCCGGTACTGGCGGCTAACATCATGAAAACCACCAGCCATAAACGACCTTTAATAAAGGCAGGAAACGAATGATTAAATTTGTTCAACAAGTCCTTTTTTATTTGTATTCCTTTACAGGAATTTCATCTTTTAATACCCTCAGGCCAAATAGCGCCAGGGCTTCAAAATCGTTTACCGAAGGGTAAAGCGCAATTGGTGCAATACTTCCGATGCGGTTTTTTACATTTTCAAGGAAACGCTCGCTATCGAAAATCATTCCGGTTAAGATGATGGCATCCACATTTCCCGAAAGGGTAGCCACATGAGAAGCAATTTCCTTACTTACCTGATAGGAAAGCGCATAGCTTATAAACCGGGCTTTTTCATCGCCGGCAGCAATTCGCGTATTGATTTCTGTAATGCTATCGGTTCCGAGATAGGCTCTGTATCCACCTTTGGAGGTAATCATTTCCATCACTTCATCGCGGGTGAATTTTCCACTAAAGCACAGTTCCACCAATTGCCCCATGGGAAGCGTACCAGTTCGGGTGATCGAAAACGGTCCACCACCATCAAAGGCCTGGTTTACATCCACTACACGCCCTTTTTCATGTGCGCCAATGCTGATACCGCCGCTGCCGATATGGCAAACAATCAGGTTGAGTTCCTCATAAGGTTTGTTTACCGATTTGGAATATTTAACCGCCACATGTTTGTGGTTGAGGGCATGAAAAATGGATTTGCGCTCAAACAACGGATGACCTGTTACCCGGGCCACATCGCTTAACTCGTCCACCACCACCGGGTTGGCCATATAGGCTTTCTTGCCGATTTTAGTAGCTATTTCGAAGGCCAGAATGCCACCCAGATTGGTAGCATGAATGCCCATTACACCGCATTCAAGGTCGTTCACCATGCTTTCGTTTATCAGGTAAACCCCTTGAGATACAGGCTTTACCATCCCGCTACGGCCCATCACCAACTCAATATCTTCCAGATTGATGTTGTTTTTTTCCAGTTCACTCATAATGGCTTCAAACCGAACCCCTTTTTGATCGACCACATTATTAAAAGGTGCCAATTCTTCCGGAAGGTGCTTGATGGTCTTCAGGAAAATAGGCTCTGTATTGCGGTAAACAGCCAGCTTAGTTACCTTAACTTCAGGATAGATAACCAGGATATTTTTATAAATCATGATCAAATTTTTGAGAGGATAAAAGTAGGGAAAAATTGTGAGGATTGAAGAAAGAAGAATTTCTTCCGATTTTCAACTTTTTGGAATGAAATCCAAATATGTTGTAGATTTTTTGGAATGAAATCCAAAAAAGTTATTTTTTTTTTTGGATATTTAGGTGAGTTATAATTAAGGTACCATTTCATATAAGCAACTTCCAAATTCATATATTTAGGTTACCTTTTGATGATTTTCATGAACCTTTACATTCGACTAACGAAGTGATTACCAAATTTGGGTAAATATAGAAAGCTAAAATTCAAATAGTGTGGTTACGCACTTATCCCAGCGCCAGTTTTGAAATAATCAATAAGGATAACTTTTTGAGCCGGATTGAATAGATTTTTAATCCAAATGCTAGCTATAAATGATTTTCCCTTGTTTCGCTAATCTTTCTAATTTCTCGAAAAGAAGAAAAAATAGAAAATAATTTGACAATTATTTAACTGCGTAAGTATTTTAGCAGTATATTTGTTGTCAAATAGAATGAACAATTAAAACACTGTTAAAATGAATAATAATTGGATTTCTCCAAATACCATTATCGGACCAGTGGCCACAGGTGTTTATTATTACCCAAGAACAGAAATTATTGACGATATCTGGGTAGAACTATCAAAAGGCAATTACATCCTCATTGCAGCGCCACGCAGAGTGGGAAAAACCAGCATTATGCGTGATTTGGAACAAAATCCCCAAACAGGCTATATCGTAAAATTTGAAAGTATTCAAGCTATAAAATCAGAAAAAGAATTTTATGAAACATTATATCGCCTGATAATAAGTTGTTTGCATAAAAGTGTTAAGGCAAAGAAAAGGATATTGCGTTTTTTTAAAAAGAATAAAATATCCGAAATAGATATTAGTGGAAAAATAAAAATTGAAGACAACGACTTTAATTATCTTGAAGAAATAAATACCATTTTCAGAGAATTAGACGACAACTCAGAAACCATTGTACTGTTATTGGATGAGTTGCCGGAAATATTACATAATATCAATAAAGCAGGCAAAACAGAAGAAGCAAAAGCCATTTTAAAACAATTAAGAACCTGGAGACAAAGCGAATTTAAAAAAATACAATTCGTTTTGGCCGGCTCAATCGGTATCCATTACGTTGTAAAAACCATTGAAGGCCGAACTGCCGATTTGAATGATTTGCAAAAAATAAATTGTGAACCTTTAGATAAAACCCAGGCACTCCACTACATTGATTGGGCAACCAAAAAAGCAAGCGTCAAATATAGTGAGAATCTGAAGGCATATTTATTAGAAAAAATCCAGCATTATTACACACCTTACTTTATTAACTTAATGCTAGATGAAATTGATAGAAAAGCAAGAAAAGAAAACATCCCAGACATTACAAATGCGGATATTGACGGTGCATTTAATAAGGTGGTTAAAAACAACGAACATTTTGCTGATTGGAAAAACCGCCTTTCAGAATATTTACCAAAAAGTGATTTTGATTTTGTACACGAAATTTTGATTCACATCGCCCATAAGAATTTTATTACTATCCAAACCATTTATGACAAGGCTTGTAAGCACGAAAAAACAAGCGATTATATGGATTTGATAAGCGATCTGGAACAAGATGGCTATATTGTAGAAGAAAAAGAAGGCAATAAAAAGTATGTTTTCATTTCTCCATTCTTAAAAACATTTTATTTGCGAAACAACCCCATTTACAATGGATAATAACAATGCACAAATTGGAAATTGGCTCTTAGACCAACTGGCAGTGTACCAAATGGCCAACAGCGATCATCAGGCTGTTAAAAATAATTTTGTCATTCGTAAAGTTGAATACAGCATTATTATAGATGCCATCATAAATAAGAAAGCTAACGATCCGCTACAACATGAGTTAATTTTAGGAAGAAGAGGCAGTGGAAAATCGACTTTGTTGAAACGCATTGAAATTGAAATTGTTGAAAATCCAAAGCTCAACAAAAGATTTATCGCTATCAATTTAGCCGAGGAACAAGCAGGCATTTATCGATTGTTCGATTTATGGGAGCAAGTAATAGAAGAGCTAAATAAGCAGCATCATTTTGATATTCATATCCCCGATTACAAGGGTTTTGACAACGATCAGGCGTATACAAGGCATCTGTTAACATCGATTCATCAAAGCTGCACTAAGCACAAAAAACGAATCATTTTGCTGTTAGATAATTTTGACCGGATTGTTGAAAACTTCACTGATGACGGTAGTTTATTACGGGAAACCCTTATCAATTATAATTCCATTCAAATTATTGCAGGAAGCACCAGAATGGACGAACATTTCTGGCGATACGATCTGCCATTTTATGATTTTTTCAGGTCCCATAAATTGGAGGCTTTGAGTAAAGAAGAAATGAACACCCTGCTAACGCATTGGAGCCATTTGCTAAATATTGAAAGCCTGAAGGAATTTGTGAAAAACAATCCCGGTAAAATAGAAAACATACGTATTTTAACGGATGGATTACCAAGAACCTTACAGTTTTTTATCCAAATAGTTTTGCAAAAATCGGAATCGACTACCTATGATTACCTTAAAAAAACAATGGACAATGTAAGTCCTTTGTACCAGGAACGAATCAGTAGCCTGACAGCACAACTGAGAAAAATAGTGTATGAAATGGCTTTTATCTGGGAGGCTTGCACCACGAAGCAATTGGTTGAGAAAGTTAAAATGGAGAGCAAGCTCATTTCGGCAAACCTAAAAACATTGGTTGAAAAAGGGATTGTGGATAAAATAGAAACCAATAAAAAACAACATCTGTATCGGATTTCGGAACGGTTTTTTAACATGTGGTTAATAATTACACAAGGCAATAGCGATCAAAAACGCAAAGCAAAATGGCTAACTGTTTTTCTCGAAAATTGGTACAATGCCAGCGATTTTAAAAAATTGGCTGCCGATCATATTGCCCTTTTAAAAAATGGTAAAACAGATTGGAACAGTGCTTTGCTGCTCTCGAAAGGATTGTGTCATAGTAAATATGTATCTGAAAAAGAAAGAGATACTATTATTGAACTAACAGAAAATATAAAAGGAAAGGGGATAGAAAACTGCCTGATAGAATTACCTGAGAAACAACAAAACATCCTGGAGGAAAGCATAAAATATTATAAGGAGAATAAAATAAATAAAGCCAAAGCATTAGAATACATCAATAAAGCTTGTGAAACAGATCAGGATTTCAATTTAAAAGAAACCCAATTAATTGTTGAAATATGGAATGGGATTTTTAATAATATTGAACAAAGAGCTACAGAAATTATTGAATCAAAAGAGGAGTCTGTTATAAATGATCTAATCTTTGACTTACTGGTTCAACAACAAAAGCGCATTGTGTTAAATCTTTTTAAAAATCAGGTTTTCGGAAAAGAGGTACAGGAAAAGTATGCCATTCTATATTATGTAACGCTGATTTTAAACAAAGTGCAAGATGATAATTTATTTCTTAAAATTCCACCTGAATTGCAGTCTACCATTGATGATGTTTTGTTAAAAATAGAAGCCAACCAAAAGTTGTATGGTTATTAATCATGCGAGTCGAGAGGAAAGTAAATAGAGCACCAGGGCAAAAGTAAAGCCACCCAAACAGTTTTTAGAAAACTATTTAAATGCTAAATTCGAGGTTGTTACCCCGGATAATTATGAGGAATTTTTGTTGTAGGCCAATCGCGAATATTGCCATATTAGCATAAATACGGAAAGTATACTTGCCATATTATATAAAATTTGGTAAATTTAGGGGCTATAAGTTAAATATTATGGAAAACTGTTTGGATATGAATTTAAATGGAATCCACGGAAAGTTAAAATTCAGAAAGAATGGTTGGCCACCTATCCCAATGCCAGTTTTGAAGTGATAAACAAAGACAACTTTTTAAGTTGGATTGAATAGGTTTTTGCTTCAAACACTAGCCATAAATGGTTTTCCCCCGTTCCGCTAATTTTTTTAACTCATCGAAAAGAAGGGAAGGATTAGCGCTAAAATAGTTTACTCCCTGAAATGAAGTGGACCGACAAGCTTCTTTTGAAATGTATTTATTGAAAAATCCCGGGATATCGCGATGACCAATATTCAAATGTGGCACCAATGTTTCAATGATCAATTCTTGATTATTCTGATCGATGACCCTGCCTTTCAGGGGTTTGCCCGACAAAGTCTGCAAAGGAAAACCCTCCTTCATCATGTCTTCTACCACATGCACAAACGAAAGGCTGACCACTTTTTCGCCCAGCCCGATGATCCTGCTGTTGTATTTCATCATTTTATAAAGTGGGCTTTTCGTGCCGTTGGGATACATGTCAAGGTGATGTTCGTCCACAAGTTCATGGGCCTGAGCGCCCAATGCCACAATCGAAGTAGTCGGGTGCAAACTTCGTACGGCATTTTTGTGCCTCCGTGCCAATTCGGGCAATAGCCCCATGGTGGTAGGCGAACGTTTTACATTAAACACAGCCTCCGGTTGTTTCAAATAATCTTCGGCACGATCGCGGTAATGCCAGCAAGGGAATACAAGCGTACCTTCTTCTCCAACAGCCTCCATCAGCAATTCCAGCAACCTATAGGCCGAAAAACCAATGTTGAGCTTGTCGGTAGAGCTGTGAATATAAAGGTTCATTCCTGTATCCACCCCCAGTTTACTTTTCAGAAGTGTTAAAAACTGGTTTTCGGTGAGGGGTGGATATAAAAGCCCGTTGAGCTTGTAGTATGCGTTACGTGCTACTTTAAAGTATTTTATAGGAAGATATTTGTAAATAACATCACCTAAGCTCATGTGGTTGAAAGGTTTTTGTTGAGGTTGGTAAAGGTAACAAATTCAAGTTTAGGGCCATATTTCTTACTTGCCAGTCTGACAAATTCCGAAAGCAGGAAATAGTGGTATTTATCCATCGATTTGGGATGTCCGATCAGGCTCAAAATGATTTCATTGTGATGATTATACCTGTTGACATTATAATCCAGGATTTTCATCAGGTAACCGGGTGAAAATGTGTGGTTGTCAACGGTTAACATGCGGCTTGAGAACAATTGTCTTACTTTATCACCCTTGCTCACACTTTCGTTTGAATGGATCATGGGACCGCGGCTTTCGACAGCCCTGTCAGCATATTTCTTAAGTTTAAAAGAAGTAGGCATTTCAAAAATCCCCTTTGGTTTTGAGGCAATTGGAATTTCAAAAAGCGTATTTTTATTTACATCAGTCTTGCTAAAATCGCCATCGCTTGACAAGTACCAATTTGGTAAGTTTGGGACATTCCTATAATCGACCAACGAAGTATTCGACCTGAAAAAGTAGCCCGGGCTGATGGAACTGTCGAACCGGATGCCATGCTTAAACAAGGCATTTAATATTTTGTCGGCATGTGGAACGAAGTTATATCCACCGGCCCTGAAAGCCATGCAACGATACTCCGGATTGGCCGAACTACCTATTTTAGTTAACTCATTCACACCCAACTCAACAATGGTTTCGATGTTGTAATGGTTATCTTCATTGGCGAAATCTCCCATTTTATATTTTGGTGAAGGTGCTACGTTACCATTGGTAAACGTGCTTTCGAGCCAATGGGGATGCAGGTGTAACTGCACATCGTGACCTTTGTAAATGGCTTGTTGCATTTGGTTTTTAAAGGCTTGGGCAAACCCTGTTTCATTCCATTCCCCAAACTTTATATAACTGAGTATATCGGCAAAAAAAACAGCCGGAACCTTAAGTTTTTCAAGTAACTCCATAAGCCGGTCAGTGGGATCAAACAAACTGTGCCGATACGATTTGACAATGCCTCCCAGAGGGAGTTCATAATCAAATGTGAGCAGGAGTTTGAGGTGGTTCATAATTGATCGGTATGGCTAAGTTTTAGTTTGACAACCCTAACAATATCCTTGTAATTAAGCATTTCACTGATTTCTTCAGGTTCAAGCAAAATATCAAACTCTTCTTCAATGACTGACATTAAAGTAATATGTTTCAACGAATCCCATTTAAATGATTCTGGGTTTGAATTTTTTTTAGTGCTTATACCGAGATTCTCGGTCAAAATATTTATAATCCTATTTTCGATCAACATAAAATTCATTCAAATTATACTGGATAAGCAAAAGTATAATTTTATTGGCCACCCCCTCTCACTGGAAAACGAAACTTTCGCATACCATGAAGCAAGATTTATTGCTGAATTATAGTATACAAATCACTCATGTTGAGCTTTTTTGTCAATGCAAGGTGGTGGTCTTTTCTATTAGTATTTTGTACATCAATCAGTTCAAACCCATTACGCTTATAAAAATTCTCCACCTGCCCGTTTTTTGCCGTTGGAATAAATGAAGCCTTAACTTCCCTGATCCCCTTTTCAAACAGCTTGTTTAACACTGTACTCAAAAACGCGTTCTCGATTCCCCTTCCCAGTATCCGGCAACTGAGCATATAATTGTCGATTTCGGCTGTTAAGCCTTCTGTTTTTACAATAGCCAAGGCCGTGATGCCATTATCGCCAAATTTATCGCTTACGGCCACATCCCAAACAAGATACCCTTTACTGATTAGGTTGTTGATTTCGGCTTCGGTGTAACGTTTAGTCGTCAGGTTGAATTGGTTGGTCTTTTGGGTCATCTGCGCTATACGCGGTATGTGCACCGGGTTATTTTCAGAAATGGTGAGCTTGATGTCCATTTCCTTTAAAAACTGTACTTCTGTATCGAAGGCATTTAATAACTGCCTGCGTTGGGCATTTTGTTGGTATTGAACCGACTTTGATTTGTCTTCTTCGGTGAGTTCATACACCTGAAACCATTGGTTATAAACCTCCTGAATAAAATCGACCAACAGGTATGGTTGCTTTGGAAAATCGGGTACAACAACTTCGGGAAGCATTGATTTCACCTGCTCACGCTCAAAAGGACTGTCATCAATAAACACCAGGCTGTCAATGCCAATGTTTAATTCATGCGCTAATTCAATGATATTATCAGGTTTGTTTTTCCAGTTGATCCGCAACGCCGAAAAATCTGCTGATTTCAAAACCATTTCATCTCTTTGAGAGAACGCCTGTTGTACATCTTCAGGGTTATTTTTGCTGCACAAAGCCAGGATAACGCCGGTATTTTGTATTTCCTTTATCCAGGATTGAAAATCACGGTAGCAGTTTCCCGGATAGGTGTTCCCCAATTGGATTCCTGAAATACCATCCTCACCTAATATTCCACCCCATAGTGTATTGTCCAGATCGAGTACCAGGCATTTTTTGCGAACGCCTTCGATGGCACTGATTTTTTGTAGAAACCACTGATTAAAATTTCGGGCTAACCTGGGGCTAACGGGTACCTGCGACAGATAAAAATGCCTTTTGTCGATGAGTTCTTTTAGTCCATATTCAGAAGCAAACGTACTGAAATCAAGCACTTTTATTTGTCTGTTCCCGGCAGCCAGTTCAAAAATAGAATCGTTGTAACTTTTGATGGCTTCTCCAATAGGATCGGCGGTTGTAAAACCTATTGGCGTCGTATTCCAGATGGTGATACAAAGTAGTGATGCAGTGTTGGGAATATGGCCTGCCACATGAATTAACCGCTGTTTAAAGAAATCAATTTCTGCTGACAGGGCAGTTCTGTTAGCACCGGAAGGCATGAAATAGAACCACACATAATACTTAAAACCGGCAGAGAACCCGATTTCATTATATCCACTGAAGCTACAACCTTCCAAATGATCGAAAAGCGGTTCAACAGTATAGTTTCTAAAAATGAAAAAGTTTTGCGACATCTGATGATCAGTTTACATATTCCTTCTGTACTGTCCGCCCACCGAAAACAATGCGTTGGTAATTTGCCCGATGGAAGATGTTTTGGTGGCTTCCATCAGGGCTTCGAACACATTTTGGTTGTTGATGGCCTTTTTCTGTAACAACTTCAAAGCTACTGTACTTTCCTCTTTCCAGGTTGCGTGAAGCTGTTCCAGCATGTGGATCTGGTATTGCTTTTCTTCTTCGGTAGCGCGGATCACCTCGCCCGGGATAACAGTTTTCGATCCCCCGATTCCCAAAAAAGTATTCACACCGATGATGGGCAACTCGCCCGAATGTTTCAGGTGTTCATAATAAAGACTTTCTTCCTGGATTTTTCCCCGTTGATACATGGTTTCCATGGCACCCAATACTCCGCCACGTTCTGTAATCCGGTCCATTTCGCTCAGGATGGCTTCTTCCACCAGATCGGTCAGTTCTTCGATGATGAAAGAACCTTGCAACGGGTTTTGGTTTTTGGCCAGCCCCAGCTCATGGTTGATGATCATCTGGATGGCGATGGCACGACGAACACTTTCCTCGGTGGGAGTGGTAATGGCCTCATCATATGCATTGGTATGCAGCGAGTTACAATTATCGTAAATGGCGTACAACGCCTGTAAGGTGGTGCGGATATCGTTGAAATCGATTTCCTGAGCATGCAACGACCGTCCTGAAGTCTGGATGTGGTATTTTAGTTTTTGAGCCCGTTCGTCGCCGCCATATTTCAGTTTCATGGCTTTGGCCCAGATCAAACGGGCCACACGGCCAATAACGGCATATTCAGGATCTTCGCCATTGCTGAAAAAGAAACTGAGGTTGGGCGCAAACTGGTTGATGTCCATGCCCCGCGAGAGGTAATATTCCACGTAAGTGAACCCATTGGCCAGCGTAAATGCCAGCTGACTAATTGGGTTGGCGCCTGCTTCGGCGATATGGTAACCCGAAATGCTCACGCTGTAAAAATTTCGCACATTCTGGTTAATGAAATATTCCTGGATATCACCCATCATTTTCAGGGAGAAATCCGTGGAGAAAATGCAGGTATTTTGAGCCTGGTCTTCTTTCAGGATGTCGGCCTGTACCGTTCCGCGCACTTTGGAAAGGGTTTCTTTTTTGATTTTCTGATAAACCTCTGCAGGCAATACCGTGTCGCCGGTAACTCCCAGCAACATCAATCCCAAACCATTGTTTCCATCTGGGATTTTGCCCTGATAGGCTGGCCTTTTGGTGCCTCTCCGGCGATAAAGTTCTTCAATTTTCTGTTGAATTTCTTTTTCCAGACCATTGGCTGTGATATACACTTCGCATTGCTGGTCGATGGCGGCATTCATAAAGAAACCCACCAAAGTTGGTGCCGGCCCGTTGATGGTCATCGAAACCGAGGTGGTGGATTTGGCCAGATCGAAACCCGAATAGAGTTTTTTCGCGTCATCCAGACAGGCAATACTCACGCCTGCATTGCCAATTTTTCCATAAATATCAGGACGTAAATCGGGGTCTTCACCATATAAAGTCACCGAATCGAATGCCGTGGAAAGTCGCTTGGCCGCCAGACCCTTGCTTACATAATGAAAGCGGCGGTTGGTACGCTCAGGGCCACCTTCGCCGGCAAACATGCGTGTGGGATCTTCGTTTTCGCGTTTAAAGGGGAAAACTCCGGCGGCGTATGGAAATTCGCCCGGTACATTTTCCTTCAACACCCAACGCAGAATCTCGCCCCAGCTTTTATAGGGTGGCAAACAAACTTTTGGAACCTGTGTGTGCGACATAGATTCGACATGTGTGGCAATTTTCAGTTCCTTGTCGCGCACCTTAAAGATGAAATACTCATCAGTGTATAATTTTTTTGTCTGGTCCCAATTTTCAAGGATTTCTTTGTTTTTTGGATCCAGTTTGGTGGCTGTTTTTTTAATTAACTGACGGATGGGGTTGGTCGCTTCCTCTTCATGCTCTTTTTCCAGAAGGGAGGCCGATTGCTCAAGACTAAATAAATTTTGTGCCACTTCGCTTTGCTGCATGGCCCAACGGTTATAGCCACGAACGGTTTCAGAAATTTCCGAAAGGTAACGTATCCGATGAGGTGGGATGATATAAATCTTGTCAGGCGAATGCCCGGAGTCATCTGATTTCTTACCAAAACCAACGCCAGTAAATTGTTCAATTTTCAGTAAAAGGTTAGTGTACAATTCATTGACACCAGGATCGTTAAACTGCGAAGCCACCGTTCCATAAACAGGCATTGAATCCGAATCCTGATCGAACAACTGATGATTGCGCTGGTATTGTTTTTTCACATCACGTAAGGCATCCATTGCGCCCCGTTTGTCGGCTTTGTTTAAGGCGATGATGTTGGCATAATCGAGCATGTCGATTTTCTCCAGCTGGCTGGCAGCACCGTATTCAGGAGTCATCACGTAAAGTGAAACATCGCTGTGATCGATGATGGCAGAGTCGGACTGGCCGATGCCCGAGGTTTCGAGGATGATCAAATCAAAACCCGCCGCCTGCGCGATGAGTTCTGCATCCTTAACATATTTTGACAGACTCAGGTTGGCCTGACGTGTGGCTAGTGAGCGCATGTAGACTCTCGGATTGTCGATGGCATTCATGCGGATGCGATCACCTAAAAGAGCACCACCTGATTTGCGTTTGGAAGGATCTACCGAGATGATGGCCATGCGTTTTTCAGGGAAATCGCGTAAAAACCTACGGACAATTTCATCGATTAAAGAGGATTTTCCGGCACCACCGGTACCCGTAATTCCCAAAACGGGTGATTTGATCTTACGTTTGTGGTGGGCTATTTCTTCGAGTAACGGGGCTACTTCATCGCGGTTGTTTTCGGCAGCGGAAATCAGCTTTGCAATGGATACAAAGTTTTGGGTATAAATATCTCTGGCTGTTACCTGAATATCTTTGCCGGTAGGGATATCTGATTTTTCCAGCAAATCGTTGATCATACCCTGAAGTCCCATTTCCATTCCGTCGTCGGGACTATAGATGCGGGTGATGCCGTAGGCTTGCAATTCTTTGGCTTCTTCGGGCAGGATTACGCCACCACCACCGGCAAAAATGCGGATATGACCGCACCCTTTTTCGTTGAGCATGTCGAACATATATTTCAAAAACTCCATGTGCCCGCCCTGATAGCTGGTGAGCGCGATGGCTTGTGCATCTTCCTGAATGGCTGTGTTTACAATTTCGTGTACCGAACGGTTATGTCCCAGGTGAATGACTTCGGCTCCGGAAGCCTGGATAATCCTGCGCATGACGTTGATGGCGGCATCGTGTCCATCGAACAAGGAGGCTGCCGTAACGATGCGGATGTGATTTTTCGGTTTGTAAACGGGTTGGTCTTGCATACTATAATTCCATTTTTTTAATCGTGCAGCAAAGATAAAAACTTTCGGGCGAGTAATGTGATATGCAATAGAACACGGATGACACAGGTGCTGCGGATTTAGCTGGATAAAGGGTAAAGGGTTGGAACACGGATAACACAGATGTTACGGATTTAAACGGATAAATCCGTGATCTCCCGTTCAATCGGTGTCATCCGTGTTCCATTTCCCCTGCAGGATAGAAATTCTGGGATCATGCGTGTTCCAAAACATATTCGTATCTTTCACAATTAAAACCCATCGCCATGCTATACGAAGAATTAACAAGTGAAATTATCGAGGTATTCTATAAGGTTTATAATACTTTGGGATACGGTTTTCTGGAGAAAGTTTATGAAAATGCCATGATGATTGAATTGAAAAAAGCGGGTTTAAAATGCAAGAGCCAATGTCCTGTTAAAGTCTATTATGAAGGTGAATCTGTTGGAGATTATTTTGCAGATATTATCGTGGAAGATTTGATTATCCTTGAACTTAAAGCTGCTGAAGCATTGGTTGATGAACATGGTTATCAGTTAATCAACTACCTGAAAGCTACAGACAGAGAGGTGGGTCTGCTGTTCAACTTCGGAAAGAAACCTCAGTTTAAAAGAAAAATTTTTACTAATGACAGAAAGGGTTAGAACACGGATACAGGGTAAAAGGTTAGAACACGGATAACGCGGATAGGACGGATAAGAACGGATAAAACCCGTGATCATCCGTTTAATCCCCGCCTACGGCCGGCAGGTGTGTCATCCGCGTTCTATTATCCTTGCCAGATAAAAAACCTGTGATCATCCGTTCAATCGGTGTCATCCGTGTTCCATTTCCCCTGCCGGATAAATACCCGTGATCATCTGTTTAATCCGTGTCATCCGCGTTCCAAAACAAATTTTCAATATTTTTGACAAAAAATAAAAAACGATATTAAATGTTCAACAAGACTTTCGCGCTTTCGCTCTTACTATCATGGCTTTTCATTTCACAGATTTTTGCAGGTGAGGGCATGTGGATACCCATGTTACTACAGCAGATGAATGAAAAGGAAATGCAGGAAATGGGGCTAAAAATTACAGCAGAAGATATTTATTCCATTAACCACAGCAGTTTGAAAGATGCTGTTTTGCTTTTTGGGAGGGGTTGCACCTCTGAGCTGATTTCTAAAAGCGGATTGTTACTCACCAATCACCACTGTGGGTTTGGCCAGATTCAGCAACACAGCACCGTGGAACACGACTACCTGACCGATGGATTTTGGGCCATGAACCAGGGCGAAGAATTGTTTAACCCAGGCCTGACTGCCACTTTATTGATCAGGATGGAAGAAGTTACGGAAAAAGTGCTCGAAGGAGTTATCCCTCAAATGGCAGAAAAGGTACGCCATCAGCTGATTGCCAATAACAGCAAGAAAATCATTTCCGAATTGGAAAAAGACTCCCTTTACCAAGGATCGATAAAACCTTTTTTCAATGGCAATCAGTATTACATGATGGTTACCGAAACCTTTAAAGACATCCGTCTGGTGGGTACACCTCCTTCAAATATCGGGAAATTTGGCGGCGATACCGACAATTGGATGTGGCCCCGACATACCGGCGACTTTTCATTGTTTCGCATTTATGTGGGCAAGGATGGAAAGCCGGCTGAGTACGCTGAAGACAATGTACCTTATCAACCCAAATTCTTCCTTCCCATTTCACTGGAAGGGGTTCAGGAAGATGATTTTACATTTGTGTTTGGCTATCCGGCCAGCACCACCGAGTACCTGCCATCGTATGCCATCGAAATGATTACACAGGTACAAAATCCGCAGAAAATTAAACTTAGGGAAACCCGGTTGGATATTTTTGGGAAATATGAAGAAAAAGATCCTCAGATTAGAATTCAATATGCCTCCAAGGATGCACGCGTCGCCAACTATTGGAAAAAAATGATTGGCGAAAGCGACGGAATCAAGCGAATGAAAGGCATTGATGTAAAACAAGCTTATGAAACCTCATTTCAGGAATGGGCCGAAAACACTAACTATAGTGGGTTACTCCCGGCATTTAAAAAAACCTATTCTGCCCTGAGCCCTTTGAATGTGGCCACCGATTATCTGATGGAAGCCGGTTTGGCCATCGAGTTGGTTGTTTATGCCAATGGATTTTCAAAACTGGCATCGCTAAGTAAAAACAAACCGATAAAAGAGGATCTGATCAGTCAGGAAAAGGAAATTTTGCTCGGTAAAACCAAGACATTCTTTAAAGACTACCATCAGCCCATCGACCGGGAAGTGATGGCGGCCGTATTGAAATTGTATGATGAAAACCTGGAAACAAACTATAAACCTGCGTTTTTCAATACCATCCACAAAAAATTCGATGGTGATTATCGTGCGTTTACCAATGCTGTTTTTACAAAATCCATGTTTGATAATCAGAGCGAAATCACTGCCTTTATCGAAAATTACCAACCCCGTGATTTGAAAAAACTAATGAAAGATCCGGCATACAAAATGGCCTTGCAGCTGATGACCTTGTATAATGGCGAAATCAAACAACAACGGCTTGCCTTAAATAACACGCTCGACAGTTTGCAGCGGATTTATATGAAAGCTCAGATGGAAATGGAACCCAATAAACGGTTTTACCCGGATGCCAATTTCACCTTGCGTGTTACTTATGGTAATGTAAACGGGTTTTCGCCAAAAGATGCCGTTTATTATAAGCACTTCACTACCCTGGAAGGCATCATTCAAAAGGAAAACCCTGACGTATACGATTACGTTGTTGAGGATAAACTGAAGGAACTTTACCAAAACAAAGATTATGGACAATATGCCGATCAGGACGGAACCCTTCATGTGGCCTTTGCGGCCAGCAACCACACCACTGGTGGAAATTCGGGAAGTCCGGTACTAAATGCGGAAGGTCAGTTGGTTGGAGTAAATTTCGACCGCTGTTGGGAAGGCACCATGAGCGATTTGATGTATGACCCAGAAGTTTGTCGGAATATTTCGATGGATATCAGGTACTTTTTATTTATCGTGGACAAATATGCTGGTGCAGGTTATTTGTTGGATGAAATGACTTTGATAAAGTAACCTGTTGTTTTATTACGATTTACCTGGCGATAGAATAAATAACCGCAAAGTTATGTGCAAAGTATCGCAAAGGAAAACATTGCTTTTACTAGAAACTGTCTGAATTTTGTTTCCCTACGGGAAAATTTTCAGACAGTTTCTACAGTATAGCAAACAAAACAGTGAAACTTCGCCCCGATTATTGCATGAAGTTGAGTAGGCGTTTTTGGCTGCAAATCGCTTTACCTGCCCCGCTTCCCATTTCACCGAACAAACACCCCCATTCACCTAAAACCTGTTTAATTGTACCCTCATACATGTTAGTTTTGCTCCCGCAAAAAAAAGCGATAAAATAAAAATGGCCATGAATGTGCAACTTAAATACATCGTTTCACCGCTGAACGCTGATCTGAACCTGAACAGGCCAAATTTCCTCCAACCTTCCATGAAATTGTTGATGTCATGCAGATTACAACATAATTCTTCACCAACAATCAAATTTCTTAACATAAACATAATAAACTTTTTTTATAATAATAGTTTCCTAAGTTTATTTTTCATTACTTTTGCCGCCCGTTTATCATAAACTATTACAATAACTCACCATGAAGATCATAAAAATAAACCTGATTATTCTTTTGTTTATCCTGGCTAACAGCCTGATGGCACAGCAAATAAGAACTTTTTCGCTACAAGAAGCCATATCGTTTGCCATGGAAAACAACTATACCCTGATCAACTCACAGATGGATGTAGAAACAGCCCGGTACAAAGTAAAGGAATCTACAGCCATCGGATTGCCCCAAATAGATGCATCGGTAAACTACAACGACAACATACAGCGCGCGGTGATGATTATCCCGGATTTTTATAACGTTCCGATTCAGTTTGGAACAAAATACGATGGTTCGTTGGGGGCATCCGCCTCGCAGCTCATTTTCAGTGGCGAATATATCGTCGGGTTGCAGGCGGCTAAAACATATCTCGAAAAAACCGACATCGATTTTTTCAAGAACAAAGTAGAGGTAAAGCAAAAAGTGGCCGACTCGTATTATGCGGCTCTTTCAGCAACCGACGGACTTACAGTTGTGGATTCAACACTGCGCATCACCCGCAAACTGGCCAACGAAACCCGCCAGGTTTACGAAGTGGGGTTTGCCGAAGAAACCGACGTTGACCAGCTCGAATTACTGGTGACTAATCTGGAGGCAACTCAAAACTACCTGAATAACCAATTGATAGTTGCGCATGCTTTTCTTAAATTCTATATGGGTTTAAACGATGCCGACAGCCTTGTACTTACCGATAAGATGGAAACCATTATCGACCAGAAAAAAAATTCAGGAATGGTGATGAATCCATTTGAAATTTCCAAAAACGTGGATTACAGATCAATCAACAAGCAAAAAGAGCTGAGTTTGCTTCAGGTAAAGCTGGCCAAATCTGCCTATTTACCATCGCTTTCGGCCAACCTGAATTATCAAACCCAGGCCCAACGCGAACAATGGGATTTTTTCAACAAAGATGGAATGTGGTACAACAGCTCTGTATTTGGTGTCTCCATGAAAATACCAATATTTTCGAGCGGCATGCGCTATGCGAAAGTAAAACAGGCCCAAATTGCTTTTCAACAGGTGGAAGTTTCACAAAAACAAATGACTTTACAACTTGATATTCAGTATTCAACCGCTAAAAACGAGTATCTGAATGCCTATAATGTGTATGTTAACAAGCAGAAAAGCCGGTTAAATGCAGAAAAGATTTATAAAAAAACAACTGAAAAATATTCCGTAGGAATGGCTACAAGTCTCGATTTGCTTAATACACACAACCAATTCATGAATACCGAAAGTGAATATATAAATGCAGAACTGGCCTTGCTAAAAGCAGGTGAAGAACTGGAAAAAATTCTTACTAAATCGGATAAATAACTGACATGGAAACTAAAAGAAACGATATTATTGAGCAGGTTAAAAACCTGTATGTTGAATTCGGCATCAAAAGCGTTACCATGGATGATGTGGCCCATAAATTGGGAATCTCCAAAAAAACCCTTTACGAATGCTTTACCGATAAAAAACAGCTTGTATGGAGTGTGCTTGAAAAAATAAGTGAATCTCCCAACCCTACTTATTCGGACTGTATGCCCGAAAACCTGAATGCACTCGAGGAACTTTTGCACTACTATAGTATTCAGGTGAAAATGATTAATGATTACAATCCGGGGTTTGTTTACGATTTAAAAAAATATTATCCCCGTTTTTTTGAACACTTTAACAAGATTAAACGCTCCCGCTTTGTTGATAATGTACGCAATAACCTGATAAAGGGAAAAAAAGAAGGCCTTTTCAGATCTGATTTGGATGAAGACATCATTACAAAACTCACACTGATGCGCATGGAATGCATCCTGTCTACCGACATTTTCGACCATAAGCAAATGCCCAATGCCAGGATTTTTAACGAGATTTTTCGCTTTCACCTCTATGGCATCGTAAGCGACAAAGGACGCCAACTTCTGGAAGAAAACATCGATAAATTAAAAATGTAAATAAACCCTACTCAGCAATAAAAAATAAGTATGAAAACAATAATTAAAATTTCACTGATAGTCCTGATAAGTAGCTTTATAGCCGCCTGTGGCTCCAGCCAGAAAGAGGAAAGCCCTGCGGCAAAACTGGAAACCTACAAAAAACAGGTGAACGACCTGAATAAACAAATAGAAGACCTGGAACAGGGAATTAACGCCACCGGTAAAGAAGCCTATACCGGAATCCGGATTCCCGTTTCAACTATGGTGGTAAAACCCGAAAAGTTTGCTCACTATTTTGAAGCTACCGGTGAGCTTGAATCCATTGATGAAGCGTACATAAGCCCCGAAGTTATCGGTCAGATAGTCACCATTTTGGTAAAAGAAGGACAAACCGTAAAAAAAGGTCAGGTACTGGCCAGATTAAATACGCTTGTGATTGAAAAAAATATGCAGGAGGTGAAAGATCAATTAAATCTGGCAGAAACCATCTTCAACAAACAATCGGCCCTTTGGGATAAGAACATTGGCTCCGAACGTCAATTTCTGGAGGCAAAAAACAACTTTGAATCCTTAAAAAATAAGTTGGAAACGATGAAGGCCCAGTATGATTATTACATTCTTAAATCGCCCATCAACGGAATCGTGGAGACCATCTCTCTCAAAGAAGGTGAAATGGCCTCACCGGGCTTACAGTTTATGCACGTTGTCAACATCGACGAACTCTATGTAACTGCCCAAATTTCCGAAACATACCTTCCGGTGATTGTAAAAGGGGAAGAGGTGGATATTACATTCCCTACCTTTCCGGGAATGCAGTTTACCCGGCCTGTTTACCGTACCGGAAATGTGATCAACCAGGAAAACCGTACTTTTTTGGTGCAGGTAAAACTGGATAATCCTACCGGAAAATTAAAACCCAACATGTTAGCCAACCTGGAAATCAATGATTATACCGATCCGCAAGCATTGGTAATTCCATCCATTCTCATTCGCAACGACCTACAGGGACGATTTATCTACCTGGCTGAAAAGAAAGATGCGGACATGATTGCGCACAAAATCTATATCACCACCGGAAAATCATATCTGGATAAAACAGAAGTGTTGTCAGGTCTTACAGCAGGCGATGTATTAGTTAACAATGGCTACAACAATGTATCTGATGGAGTGGTAATCAATGTGTTGAATAATTAAATCGGATTAACTTTAAATCAATGAATCTAGAGTATGATCTTTTAAAATGAGTACAATGAGTAACGAACTACACCAACCCAACGAAAAACAGCTGGAAAGAGATTTCTGGCTCTCCACATGGGCACTGAACAATAAAAATACGGTTTACCTCATCACCATAGTAACCATCATTTTTGGCTTTTACAGCTATGTTGCGTTGCCAAAAGAGCTGTATCCTGATATCAACATTCCAACCATCATGGTACAGACCATCTACCCCGGAAATCCTCCCGTGGACATCGAAAACCTGATTACCAGGCCCCTCGAAAAAGAAATTGAATCGGTGAAAGGCATTAAAAAAATGACCTCCGTTTCGAGCCAGGATGCTTCTAACGTGTTTGTTGAATTTAATACCGATGTGGACATCAAGTCTGCGTTACAGGATGTGAAAGATGCTGTTGACAAAACAAAAAGCGACCTGCCCGATGATTTGCTCGACGATCCCATGGTAACAGACATCGACTTTTCTGAATTTCCCGTCATCAACATCAACCTTTCAGGAGATTTCAGCATTAGCGAATTGAAAAATTTTGCCGAAGACCTGAAAGATGAAGTAGAAGCCATTTCTGAGGTTTCGAAGGTTGTAATCACCGGTATCACCGAGCGTGAGATTAAAATCAGTCTCGACCCATTTAAAATGGCTGCACTGCAAATCAGTTACGGTGATGTGGAAAATGCCATTGCCGGCGAAAACATCAGCATGTCGGGTGGTGATATCCGCCTGGGAGATATTCAACGCTCTATTCGTATTCTGGGCGAGTTTACCAATCCGAATCAAATCCTTGGTGTTATTGTAAAAAGCGAAAATAACAAAATCGTTTACCTGCGCGATATTGGCTATGTTACCTACGGTTTTAAGGACCGCGACAGCTATGCATATCTGGGTGGAAAACCGGTGGTTTCGCTTCAGGTGGTTAAAAAGGGAGGACAAAACCTGCTTTCAACCATCGATCAGGTCATGGAAGTGTTGCACACAGGCCAGGAAAACGGAATGATCCCCGAAAACCTGTCGGTTACTCTCACCAGCGATCAAAGTCAAATGGTAAAAATGCAACTCAGCAACCTGGAAAACAGCATTATTCTGGGCGTTATCTTCGTCGTATTTATCCTGTTTTTATTCCTGGGAACCCGTAACTCACTTTTTGTTGGATTTGCCATTCCTATGTCGATGTTTCTTGCCTTTATGATCATGGGATTGATCGATTACCGCATCAATATGATCGTCTTGTTTTCACTTATATTGGCACTGGGAATGTTGGTGGATAATGCCATTGTGGTAACCGAAAATATTTATCGGTATATCCACAACGGATATCCTGTAAAAGAAGCTGCACGACTGGCCACAGGCGAAGTGGCTATGCCCATTATATCCTCTACTGCCACTACGCTTGCGGCTTTCTTTCCGCTGTTATTCTGGAAAAGCATCATGGGCGAATTTATGGGGTATATGCCCTTTACATTGATTTTTGTACTTACTTCCTCGTTGGTGGTAGCGTTGGTCATTATTCCGGTATTGTTTACCGATTTCTATAAAAAAGGCGCCAACATTCAGTTGCCAAAAGTAAAACAAAACCTCATACTCATAGGTATAATGCTGGTAGTGGCGTTGTTGTTTTTTGCTGCAAAAATCAATTGGGTAGGTACTTTGATCCTGTTGTTTGCTTTTATAGGTGTAATGAACCTGCTCTTTTTATCGCGGCTGGCCATGTGGTTTCAGAATGTATTTCTGGTTTGGCTCGAAGAAACCTATGTTAGGTTCATTCGTTTTGCTATCAAAAGTTGGCATCCTTTTGCGTTGGTTTTAGGTACTTTTCTGCTGATGATTGTGACCATGATGTTCTATTTTGGGAGCAAGCCTAAAGTTGAATTTTTCCCTTCCACCGACCCTAAACTGATTAATGTAGTTGCCGAATTGCCCATTAGTACCGATGTTGAAGTGACCGATTCGGTGATGCGCATATTAGAAACCAAAGTAAATGAGGTTCTTGAGTCCAACATGAATATCGTAGAGTCGGTATTAACTCTGGCGGGAAAGGGGGCCGTTAGCGAAGACGATGGTTTCAGTGGTCGTGGCGGACTACCCAACAGAGGTTTGATAACCATCAACTTTGTTGATTTTCAATACCGTGATGGGGTAAATACCACCAATATTATGAAACAATTGTCAGATTCATTGGTTGGTAGATATCCCGGGATTACATTAACCGTTGAAAAACAACGCAATGGTCCTCCAACCGGAAAGCCCATCAACCTGGAAGTAAACGGTCGTGATTTTAACAAATTGCTGCTACTTACCGATACCATCAGGGAGTTGATTAATGAAGCCAATGTTCCCGGAATCGAAGCCCTGCAAATTGACCTGGATGTTGGGAAACCTGAGATAATTGTTGATATCGACCGTGAAAAAGCACGCCGTTACGGACTATCCACCGGACAAATTGCCACTGCATTGCGTACTTCCCTTTTCGGGAAAGAAATTTCAGACTACAAAGACGGAGAAGATGAATACAAAATTGTGATTCGTCTGGATGACAAATTCCGCTATAGCCTGCCCGACTTGATTAACCAACGCATTACCTTCCGCAATGCCTCCAACGGTAAAATTGTACAGGTACCCATTTCGGCTGTTGCCAACTTCGACTACAGCTCAACCTACGGCGCTATTACCCGCAAAGACAGAACCCGTGTTATTACCATTTCATCCAATGTGATTGAAGGCTACAACGCCAACGAAATCAATGTGGAGCTAAAGAAAATCATGGCTCGATTTGAGATGCCGGCCGGATATAAATATGTATTTACCGGTGAGCAGGAAGAACAGGAAGAATCTATGTCGTTCCTCTCCATGGCCATGGTGATAGCGCTGGCTTTGATAACCATCATACTTGTAACGCAGTTTAACTCGCTGATAAAACCTGCCATCATCATGTTTACGGTGTTGCTGAGTACCATCGGGGTGTTTGGTGGTCTGGCGACCTTCCACATGGATTTCGTAGTGATCATGACAGGAATCGGGATTGTATCACTGGCCGGTGTCGTGGTAAACAATGGTATTGTGCTGATCGACTACATTGGCTTGGTAAAACTAAGGATGAAGGAAAAACGGGGCATCGATCCGGAGGAGGATTTATCGAATGAGGATGCCATGAGCTGTATTGTAGAAGCCGGGAAAACCCGACTGCGTCCGGTGTTGCTCACAGCTATTACTACGGTATTGGGGTTGATGCCGTTAGCGGTGGGATTAAACATCGACTTTATCTCCTTCTTCAACACATTCGATCCTCAGATTTATTTTGGAGGCGACAACGCGGTATTCTGGGCACCCATGAGCTGGACCGTTATCTTTGGTCTGACCTTTGCCACTTTCCTTACACTGGTTATTGTTCCATCAATGTATCAGTTGCTGTATTCGGCCAAGGTAAACTGGTTTACCCGAAAAAAATAAGTTGATCTAATTGTAAATTGTATCAGGCAGCAGGATGTATTTTCTGCTGCCTTTTTTTTATTCTTTTGCCTGGAACAAATCTAAGTAATAGTTAAAAAACCATATATTCGCATGTTGATAACTCAACCATCCGAATTAAAGCCATTTGATGTCAAGCTGGAATTCGGTGGTTGGACTGCAATTATTGATGTCTGTCTCAAATCCATTTATGAAAACAAAAACCATTGTCTTATTATTATTTGCCCTGATTATTTTACCCAGATTAAACGCTCAAAAAGTTTTTAAAGAAGGTTATGTACTTCTCTCCGAATCGGATACCGTTTTTGGTAAAATCGAAGATCGAAATTACAATTATAACTCGTTGAACTGTAATTTTTATGCTGCTGACTCAAATTCATTGATTACCTACACCCCGCAGGATATATTTGGATACCGCTTCGATAACGGTAAATTTTACATTTCGAAGACATTCGAACTGGACGGAAAAGACACCACTTTGTTTATGGAATATCTGATCAATGCTGAATTGGATTTCTACTTTGTTCAAACCAAAGGATTGGATAATCGGTATTTTGTTTCAACGGACAGTACTCCGTTAAAAGAGCTGAAATATTCCAAACATATCGTAACCATTGACGGTCAATTGGTTGAAAAAGAATCAAAAGCATACGCTCACCTGCTCAGTTATCTTACTGGCCAAAAAGCTGAATTTGAAGAGGATATACAGAATATAAATCAACCTACACACAAAAAACTGATCAGGTTTGGCGAAGAATATAACAAAGCGGTTTGTCCGGGTGGCATATGTATTGTTTACGAAAAGCAGGTTAAAATAAAAATGTTACTTGAAGTATCTGCAGGGGTAAAGTTGGTTGCTTTACATGCCTCTGATTATGAAAACCCTGTAGGATCATTTTTTGGTGTCTCATTCTTGTTCAACAATCCCCGATTTAGCGAAAGAGGTTATTTTGGGATTGGGTTTATTAAGGAGTCGGATCTCGAATTAATTACCGAAAAAAACACCACTTACCATAATTTCATGATTCCTGTTTCCTATGGTTACATATCTCCGGCAAAAGGTTTAAGCCCCTGTTTTTCTGTTGGACTTAATATCCGGTCTGTCGAAAAAATGGTTATCAATTCTCTTACGTTTACTCCAGGCCTTAAATATGATGTAGGCAATATTTTTGTCAAACTTTATGCAGAATTTGAAATGGCAAGTATCCTAATAATACCGGTAGGGTATTATTCGACCAATTTCGGCATGAGTATCAATTTTAAATTGAATAACCATTATAATTCAAATTAATTAATTTGAAAGATGAAAAAGTTAGCCTTTTTGTTGATATTACTCATTACCACAGCGGTATATGGTCAGGCGGGAGATGAAATGCCTACCTATAAAGGTGGTATACAGTCGCTTATTGATTTTATATCAAAAAACATTAAATATCCTGAACATGCCAGGGATCTTAAAATTCAGGGCCGTGTTGTGGTTAGTTTTGTAGTAGAAACAGATGGCACGGTTACAAATATCACTCTTGTTGAGGGAATTGGTGGAGGATGTGATGCAGAAGCCATGCGGGTTATCGGTCTCACCAGTGGCAAATGGTTTCCGGGCAGGCAGGATGGTGAACTCATCAGGGTTTCATATAATGCCCCCGTCAAATTCACACTACATGAGGAATCGGTGAATTCTGCTACGGAGTTCAACAAAGGAGTTGATTTTATGAGGGCAGAAAATTATGAAGAGGCAATTAAGGCATTCAATTTAGCTTTGCAGCAAGATGAATACTGTAATAAATGCATATATTCCAGGGGGTTAAGTAAATTTTTACTGGGCGATTATAAAAATGCCATCCTCGATTGGGAACTGGCTTTAAAGCACAATTACGCTAAAAAAGACATTTCTCCCAAACTGACCGAAGCCTATATGAAAGTAGGAAACGACTTTTTAGCGGAAAAAAAATATTCCAGAGCCATTGTCATGTATTCAAAGGCGTTGAGTTTTACTCAAGACGAAATCAATGTGCTCAACAACAGGGCCAACGCCTATTTTTATCTGGGAGAAAAAGAAAAAGCCTGCGACGACTGGAATCACATTAAAAATCTTGGTTCCACCGAAGTGGATAAACTCCTGAAAGCATATTGCGAATAGCTACCGGATGAATACCTGATTCCAGTACTCACTCGTCCTCGTTTGAGCGAGCGGTAACAAGTTTGCCTACCGATTTACCTGCCTCCGGTAGGTAAACCTGCGGCACCAAAACAAATTACCAAAATAATGAAGCTAAAAATCAAACCATTAAAATAAATCCCTGGATTTACCCGACCAAACACTTGTAGATCCATTTACAATAAAGAATGAAGAAACCGATTTGACAAATTATAAACGGTTCTGATTTATAATATATTGATAATGGGATTATTTGAATATCTGAATGAATTTTAACAACAGAGGCTATATAACAGGCAACAATTCGCTGTATGCAGATGTTTACCCATCATTTTAAAAAACCGAATATCCAGCTTTAAATTCGGATCGAAGGAATTTATTTAAAAAATAGTCAATTGTAAAAAAGCAAGACAATGGCGAATTGCCTCTTGAAATAAGATTTTCTAAAAACTTGTGTTTTAAAAAATATGTAATACCTTTGTAATTACATTAAGACTAAATATTATGGAAATATCAGTTATTAAAATCGGAAATTCAAAGGGGTTCAGGCTCAACAAAACCTTGATTGAAAAATACAATATAAAAGACAAAGTAGAACTAATTCTTGAAAAAGGACAGATTATCATAAAACCAATTTCATCACCAAGAAAAGGTTGGGAAAAGGCATTCAAAGAGATGAACGAGAATGGTGACGACCAACTATTATTCAATGATGTTTTTGAAACTGAAAATCTTGAAGAATGGAGCTAAACCAATATCAAATTGTCCTGGTGAACCTAGACCCGACAATCGGTAGCGAAATAAAAAAGACGAGGCCTTGTGTCATTATTTCGCCAAACGAAATGAATAAATACCTCCAGACAATTGTTGTTGCTCCAATGACAACAACTTCAAGAAAATATCCAACCAGAATCGAAGTAAAACATGATAGAGAAATTGGCTGGATTGTAATTGATCAAATCCGGACTATTGACAAACAACGTATTGTCAGAATTTTAGGAAGACTTTCAAAACCCGAAGTGAAAGAAGTTAAATCAGTAATGAAAGAAACTTTTTTTGACTGATTGAAAAAAAAGATGGGTAACTATGCATCATACTTTATGGCGGGTTAGTCTGAATATGAACATTATAGTTCCACTTGTCTGCCGTAGGCATGAAATATAAATCATGGTGGTCAGTAGGATTCGTCTGTTAAATTCCGCCACAATGCGTATGCTTCCCGATAAACACAACCACAGAAAAAACACCACCACCAATCGAGTGTATGATTCTATCTGTATCTTTATGATTTGAAAATACCAAATGAAGTCGATTGCGTTTATAGATACAGAGATTGAATCAAAAAGCCAAATGATTCTTGACATTGGAAGTGTCAGGGGTGACGGCCATTCTTTTCATTCAGGTTCAGTAACCGGCTTTATTGCTTTTCTTACAGGCACACAGTTCATCTGCGGACATAACATCTTTAATCATGATTTAAAATACATTCAGAAAGCCGTTCATGATGCGGACTTAATACCTTCAAACATCATCGACACTTTATTTCTTTCGCCCTTACTATTTCCGGCAAAGCCATATCATGCCTTGTTGAAGGACGATAAACTTCAAACAGAAGACAACAACAATCCGCTGAACGATTCAATAAAAGCCAAAGACCTTTTCTATGATGAAGTTGCAGCGTTCCATCAAACAGCCGAATCACTTCAACAAATTTTGTATTTGTTGTTGAATGACAAAAAGGAGTTCCGTTCCTTTTTCCATTTCATCGGGTACACAAGCAGCAATACGAACCTTGAAAAATCAATTCGTGAAAAATTTCAGAATGAAGTTTGCGACCATGCCGACCTCACAAAAATAATTTCAGACCACCCAATTGAATTGGCTTACTGTTTGGCTTTAATCAATTGTCGCAATCGATATTCAATCACACCACCCTGGGTGCTAAAGACTTATCCTGAAGTTGAAAACGTAATGATTGCCTTACGAAACAAACCGTGCTTACCGGGTTGTGGGTATTGCAATCAGGCATTGGACATCCACAAAGGACTGAAAACCTATTTCGGTTTCGATTTTTACAGAACATACGCAGGTGAGCCATTGCAAGAGAATGCAGTAAAAGCAGCCATCGACAATAAATCGCTTTTGGCCGTTTTCCCTACCGGTGGAGGCAAATCCATTACATTTCAGGTTCCGGCTTTCATGAGTGGCGTTGCAACAAAGGGTTTGACGGTTGTAATCTCTCCCTTGCAATCGCTGATGAAAGACCAGGTTGATAACCTTGAAAAGATCGGAATCACGGATGCGGTTACCATAAACGGTTTGCTCGACCCGATTGAAAGAGGAAAGTCCTTTGAAAGAGTTGAAGAGGGTTCTGCATCCATCCTGTACATCTCACCGGAATCGTTGCGTTCAAAAACCATTGAACGACTTTTGCTGGGAAGAAAGATTGTCAGGTTTGTAATTGATGAAGCACACTGCTTTTCGTCGTGGGGCCAGGATTTTAGGGTTGATTATTTATATATCGGTGATTTCATCAAACAAATCCAGGAGAAGAAAAACCTGGAAGAAACCATTCCCGTTTCTTGCTTTACCGCGACAGCGAAGAAAAAAGTGATTGAAGATATTTGTACTTACTTCAAAGAAAAACTTTCTCTGGATTTAGCAATTTTCAGCTCCGGCACCACCAGAACAAACCTGCAATACAAAGTTTTTGAGAAAAGCGATGAAGAACAAAAGTACAATTCAGTCAGGGATTTGATTGAAGAAAAAAATTGCCCTACCATCATTTATGTTTCAAGAACGAAAAAAGCGTATTCACTTGCCGTGAGGTTAACCGAAGATGGCTTCAATGCAAAACCCTATCATGGCAAAATGGAGGTGAAAGAAAAAACCGCCAATCAGGATGCATTTATTCATGGTGAAGTTCAGATTATGGTTGCAACTTCTGCTTTCGGGATGGGAGTCGACAAAAAAGACATTGGAATGGTCATTCACTATGAGATTTCCGATTCGTTGGAGAATTACATCCAGGAAGCAGGCCGGGCAGGCCGGGATGAAAACCTGACCGCCGATTGTTTTGTGTTGTTCAACGAAGAAGACCTCGGCAAACATTTCATCCTGCTGAATCAAACCAAACTTTCAATCAAGGAAATCCAACAAGTTTGGAAAGCAATAAAAGACATCACCAGATTTCGTTCATCGGTTTCAAATTCTGCTTTAGAGATCGCCCGGAAAGCAGGTTGGGACGACAATGTGGTTGAAATTGAAACAAGGGTTACCACCGCTATTGCAGCCCTCGAAGATGCAGGTTATTTGAAAAGGGGGCAAAACATGCCAAGGGTTTTTGCAAACAGCATTCTTTCGAAAAATGCGCAGGAAGCCATTGAAAAAATAAATGCTTCCTATCGGTTTGAGGAGAAGCAAAAAGTTCAGGGAATCAGAATCATCAAGAAGCTTTTTTCGAGCAAGAGCCGGAAGCCATCAAACGATGAGGTGGCAGAATCAAGAATAGACTACATCAGCGACCATTTGGGGATCGTAAAAGAAGAAGTAATCAACATTGTGAACCTTCTCCGTGAAGAAAAGATTCTGGCTGATGCAAAAGATTTGACGGCATTCATCAAGAAAGGCGAGCACATAAACCGTTCATTAAAGATTGTTGAAACATACAGTCAGATTGAGAATTTTCTTTTGTCTTTGTTTGAAGAGAAAGAAAAAACTTTCCACCTAAAGGAACTGAATGAAAGGGCTGAAGAGAACGGGTGCAAAGAGGTTACGCCGAACAAGATAAAGACCATCATCAATTTTTGGGCCATCAAGAATTGGATTAAGCGACACAACGAAGAGTATTCGAGGAATCATGTGGTGATTCTTTGTGTTCAACCCAAAGAATCGTTGAAAGAAAAGCTGGAAAAGCGACATGAGTTGGCCAGGTTTATTGTGGAATTGCTTTATGAGAAAAGCAACCTGAACAAGGCGGAAGGTGAAAAGGAAAAAGAAGAAGTGTTGGTTGAGTTTTCGGTTCACGAACTGAAAGACGCCTATGAAAAAAGCCTGAAACTTTTTCAAATGAACGTTTCAATTGAAGACATTGAGGACACCCTTTTTTATCTTTCAAGAATTGACGCCATTAAAATTGAAGGTGGGTTTTTGGTGGTGTACAATCGTTTAACCATCGACAGAGTTGAGCCAGACAACAAACGGAGATACAAAAATGACGATTACCAAAAGCTAAATCAGTTTTACGAAAACAAGGTGCAACAAATTCATATCGTGGGAGAGTATGCCAAGAAAATGATTGGCGACTACAAAGGAGCATTGCAGTTTGTTGACGATTATTTCCAGTTGAACTACACCTCGTTTTTGAATAAATATTTCAAGGGTAGCCGTCAAAATGAAATCAAAAGAAATTTAACTCCTGCAAAGTTCCGTCAGTTGTTTGGTTCCTTATCGCCTGCGCAATTAGAAATCATCAAAGACAATGAAACCAGGAACATGGCCGTTTTGGCCGGGCCAGGCAGTGGAAAAACAAGGGTGTTGGTTCATAAATTGGCCTCGCTGCTTTTATTGGAAGATGTAAAGCATGAGCAATTGCTGATGCTGACCTTTTCGAGGG
>JAUYGX010000155.1 GCA_030690365.1 Bacteroidales bacterium
CATTGCCCGGGATTGAAATCCCGGGTTACAATATCGGCCATCCCTACGGGATTGGGAAATTCGCCACAGATCAGTGCCATCGGCACGGCCGATATTGTATCGATGGAATTTATTCCGTCGTCAAACAAACTACAAGCCCAGAAAACCGGGATTAAAATCCCGGGTTACAATTTCGGCCATCCCTACGGGATTGGGACATTCGCCACAGATCAGTGCCATCGGCACGACCGATATTGTATCGATGGAATTTATTCCATCGATTATAACAACAAACTTTTTTGCTAACTTTGGCCATCAACCTAAATCCATCCACATGGCCAACACTTATCATCAAATACTTGTTCAGGCGGTTTTTCCAGTAAAGTACTGGGATGCCATTCTGGAAAAAAGCTGGAGAGAAGAATTGTTTTCTGTAATTGCAAATCTCATAAATGAAACAGGATGTCATACCATTATCATTAATGGTGTAGAGGACCACGTCCATTGTTTTTTTGGGCTAAAGCCTTCAATTTCTGTTTCTGAGGTAATGAAAAACACCAAGGCCAAATCATCAAAATGGATCAATGAAAGCGGTATCTTGGAACATAATTTTGAATGGCAGCCAGGGTTTGGTGCATTTTCTTACAGTCGTTCTCAACTGAATCAGGTGTACCAATATATCTTAAATCAGGAAAAACATCACGAAAATCAAACCTTTTTTGATGAATATATCGAGTTTTTAAACAAGTTTGAGGTAGATTATGAGGAGAAGTATCTATTCAGTAAATTGATTTGAGATAGCTGTTTGCCCGGGATTGAAATCCCGGGTTACAATTTCGGCCATCCCAACGGGATTAAGACATTCACCACAGATCAGTGCCATTGGCACGACCGATATTGTATCGATGGAATTTATTCCGTCGTACTAAGAACAACAATACCACATTGCCCGGGATTGAAATCCCGGGTTACAATTTCGGCCATCCCTACGGGATTGGGACATTTGCCACAGATCAGTGCCATCGGCACGGCCGATATTGTATCGATGGAATTTATTCCATCGAACACCCCCTAAAACGAAAACCCAAACAACATTTCAAAAACCGACTTCCGATCATCCAGCCGATTACTGCTACGAACTCCCAACGTAATTTCAGGCAACAATCCCAAAAAATGCCAGTCGGTATAAAGCTCTATCCCGGTGGAAGCATAAGTTTGATGAATATGATGAAAATCCTTTCCAGACGTGAAATCGTAAAAAAGATGCGTGCTGATTCGCTTTAAATACATCACCGACGGTATATCCCAATCAGGATAAGCCACCGGAAAAGCATAATCTGCTTTCAGGACAAACATTTCGGTTAATGAAATCCCGGTATATCCTCTGGACGAGCTCAGCAGATTGCCATAGCTGTAATTTCCGTTTTCCATCATTTGATATCCTGTGAAGATTCTGATGCCATGATGTTTCATGATGCCGGGAAAATAGGTTACAGAACTGATTGCCAGCTCGCTGCTCACCGAATCAGAAAAGGGAGTGTGCCTGAAATTCACCTCCATACTCTGCCCCCACTTTGGATACAAATCGCGCAAGGACCGTTTGTATTGTATGTAACCATAAAATCCATAATTCAGTGAGGTGACCTGATCTTCACGAAATCGAACCTGAACATCCTGATCCATTTTCAATAATTTTTCGGTAATCCCCACCGAAGGTCGAATGCCTTTCACCCACCTGCTGCTTGTAAAATTCAAAGGCACGGAAATTCCAGCCGAAAGATTGGTTTCGCTCCACCGGGCTTCCTGAACCAAATGCTGATTGTCGAGATAATTTTGCTTTCTCCTGCCCGTTTCGGCAGTGAGGCTGATCACCGGATACCACCCCATATAATCCAATCCGGCCTTAAACTTTCCGGTTTGTTCGTTGCGATCGTAATAATATCCGGCATAGGCTGTAGAAGTGCTTAACAAGTTCTGCGAAAGCAGGTTGACCCCTGGTGAAAATGAATAGTTTTGCAAGTCAATGGCGGTAAGTCCCCAACTGTGGAAGTTAAACAGATGGCCCAGGCGGTTGTATTTCCTTACGGGATAAACCGTATCCGGCACGACAGCTTCATCCAAATTAAACTGATCGGTGGACAGCAACCGATCCACAGGATAACTCACCTGAATTTCAGCCAGATCAACAGGTTTAAACGTCTTGTTGGTCAGATCGAGTCTGGCAATCCGGTAGCCATCTGCGGTATAATCCACATAATACAAACTATCACCCGAAACCGAAAATGCAGGATCGGCGACTCCATACCCAGAGGTGGTGAGTTTTCGTGTAACGCCCGATGCCAGATCAAGGCTGTACAGATTGCTTGTTCCATCATAAGCCCCTTTGTAAACCAGATTTTGATGGTGCAAAACCGGCTTGCTGATATTGGTAAATCCGAATGGAACCAGCACTTCAATCTTCTTCTGTTTCAAATCCATCCTGATTACAGCCATCCCTTCATCGCCCAATGCCACCATCACCAGCGACTTGTCATCATCGGCCCAGGAAGGGAAAGTTAAAAACCAGTTTTCAGGTGTGGAGAGTTCGTTCACAACATGACCATCATGACTATCAATCAATTGAAGAAAATAATGACTTTGCTCATCCACCCGGATGGCGGCAATGGTGGTGGCATCATGCGAAAGCATCGGGGCAAACAAACTTGTTTTTTTGGTTAACCGGTGTGTTTTTCCGGTATGGGCATTCCAGATTTTTATCACTGAATAATCACGGTTTGTCCATCGGGGATCGAACTCTTTTTCATTCCAGACCAACAGGCTGTCGTTACCGGATAAGGCTTGCATAAAATCAAATCCGGGTGTTTTAAGAATTCGTTCTTTTCCGGAAGTATCAATCAACACAAACCGATTGATGTCGTCCATGCTCATTTTTTCTGCAATTATTTCTCCGCTTTTCAGCGGAAATGCAAACCTGTAATTGGTAAACTCAGCAGGATTGGGTTGATGAATAAACCCGGGATTTGCTGGCGAATCCCTATCTGCTTTCCATTGTTTTTGTAAATCACCAATCACCTTTTTATAATAGCCCACCTTACCTGTTCCGGTAAGCCGCCTGATTCCGGTTGAAAAAGGCACCAAAGTAAATGGCTTTCTGGCCACCTGATTTAGGGTTTGATCCCACAATTCATTTCCATATTCTAAAAAACCATGAAGCACCAGTTGATATCCTAAGGTATAGTGATCGGGGACGTAATCACGGTATGAACCGTATTGGGCTTTGTCGTAGGAATACACTTTTTTCTGAGCAAGCTGGGCCTTCAAATCCATTGTAAAATCAGGGGACCTCCCACGCCCACTTTTACTGTTAATGGTTTCACAAAATACGGCATCCCCCTCAATAAACCAAAAGGGCAAAAAACCTCCTATAACAATACCAATGGCCTGATCGCCAAAGGCTACATGCAACCCTTCGGTGAAGCCCTGCCTCAGTTTAAGCATCTGGACAACATGCCGGTATTCGTGCAAAGCCAACTGTTTTGGCCACCTTTGCGCATAGGTAACCTGATCGGGCGTATGATAGAAATTGGCATGAAAAGGGGTAGGCGAAACCATGGCATTTGAAACCGTACCTCGGTTGTGCATCACAATGTGGATACGCCGGAGTTTTGGGAGATAGGGTGTGGCCACTGACGCTTGGGAAAGCTGAATCAGGTTGGCGTATCTCTGAGCAAGTTCAACAGCTTCTTTTGGGAATATGATGGTAGCCGAAGGTGTTTTTAATTGTTGCCAATGAACAGAAGCCGGATCCTGACCATTTACATAATACTGAGATTTTGCCTGAAAAAACAGGAATACAAAACCCAAACCAAACAAAATCTTCTTCGTTTTACACATGCGTCAAAGATAATCAGAACTTTCCCAAAATTTTCCAACCTTCTACGCTTTGGAAAAATTCATTAAAGCACATACCAATATACTGCAACAAAATGGCAAAAACTACCAATTAAAACCCAAACATGAAAGATGGCATGGTTATATGGAAACTTATGCCAAAGGTAAAACCCGGCTCCTAAAATATAGGCAACTCCTCCAGCCAACAGCCAAACCAGCCCGGCTATTTCCAGGTTATTTACCAAAGGGACAATAGCGATAAGTATGATTAACCCCATCAACACATATGCAATGGCCGAAGCCCTATCGTAACGACCCGTGAACCACAATTTGAACACCATTCCGGCAATAGCCAACCCCCAGATAACGCCAAACAAACTCCAACCCCATGGACCATTTAATGTGACCAATACAAAAGGGGTATAAGTGCCAGCGATTAAAAAGTAGATCGAACCGTGATCGAAAATATTCAGGTAATTGCGTACTTCCTGCTTTTTTGCCGCATGAAACAAGGTTGAAGCCAGATAAAGAACTACCAGACTTGCTCCGTAAATGCTAAAACTTACAATGTGCCACACCGTTCCGTACAAACTGGCCGAAACTACCAGCACAATCAGTGCTACAATACTCAACAACAGGCCAATACCATGGGTGATGACATTCAGCTTTTCTTCCTGCACTGAATATAGACGGGCAATGGGTTTCATTAATATTTCTTTGTAAAAATAACGCCTGAGATAACCAAATAGTGCGCTACGAAACCGTTTTAAGAAAATAATCCCACAAAGCATCTTTGGGGGGATCCGCTTCTACCGAAATCATTTCGTGGCTTACCGGATGCTCGAAGCTCAACTTACGGGCATGTAAACTAATGGAGGCATCGGGGTTGCTGCGTGGAAACCCATATTTCAAATCGCCCTTTATGGGACAACCAATAACCGCCAGCTGTGCCCTGATTTGATGATGTCTTCCGGTAATAAGCTCTACTTCAATTAAATGATAATCATTGCTAGAAGCTATCAATTGGTAATTCAATACGGCCTTTTTGCTGTTTGGCACCTCCTTTGGGTATGGATATGATTTATTTTGTTTCTCGTTGCGCACTATATAATGTTCCAGGGTTCCCTTTTCGGGTGAGGGTGGATTTTTTACGATGGCCCAATAAATTTTATGTATCTCGCGGTTCTTCACCAAATAATTCATCCGTGAAAGTGCCTTGTCGGTGCGGGCAAAAGCAACGGCCCCGCTAACCGGTCGGTCAAGCCGATGAATAACCCCCAAAAAAACCTTTCCGGGCTTTTTTTTCTTTTCCTTGATATACTGTTTAACCGTTTCACTTAACGGCTCATCCCCGGTTTTGTCTTCCTGAACAATTTCGGACACCAGCTTGTTGACAATAATCAGGTGATTGTCTTCAAAAAGGATTCTTCCTGTTAAGGCCCACGGATTGGTGCTTTCAGTCATGAGTTAAATGGTTCGTTACACGATGTACCTGCAAATCAATACTGTTCCTTGTTGTTGGGAAAGCTCACCGATTTTACATCATCAATATAACCCTCAAAAGCCCGAATGATTTCATCGTGCAGATTGGCATAACGACGTAAAAATCTGGGTGAGAAATCCTGATTTATGCCCAGCATATCGTGCAATACCAGAACCTGTCCATCCACTTCGCTACCGGCACCAATGCCAATAATCGGAATAGAAACCGAACGAGCCACTTCTCCGGCCAGCTTAGCGGGGATTTTTTCCAGAACAATTCCAAAACAACCTGCTTTTTCAAGGATTTTGGCATCATTCTTCAACTTTTCGGCTTCTTTTTCTTCGGTGGCCCTTACCACATAAGTTCCAAATTTATTGATGGATTGCGGTGTAAGTCCCAAATGACCCAGCACCGGAATTCCTGCCGACAATATCCTGTCGATAGACTCCACAATTTCCTGACCGCCCTCCAACTTAATTCCGTTGGCACCCGATTCTTTCATAATCCGGATGGCCGAACTGAGGGCTTCCTTCGAGTTTCCCTGATAAGCGCCAAAAGGAAGGTCAACAATAACAAGGGCTCTTTCCACAGCCCGCATCACCGATGAAGCGTGGTAAATCATTTGGTCAAGTGTAATGGGCAGGGTGGTTTTATGACCAGCCATCACATTGGAAGCGGAATCGCCCACAAGAATAATATCAATCCGGGCTTCATCAAGTAATCGGGCCATGCTAAAGTCGTAGCCTGTAAGCATCGCGATTTTCTCCCCTTTTTGCTTCATTTCCTGAAGCACATGGGTGGTAATTTTTGGTAATTCACGTGTTGTATTCATCCTTTTTACCTTTGAACAAGAGGGCAAAAGTAGACAAAATGAGATAGACAAAGCAAAATATTGTAGTAAAATGGGTTTTTGGATAGAAGCAGTGGAGATGAACAACCACTCTCTGAACGATTACATTCCAAATCCATCAATCCTACTAATTAAAAGGATTACCACTCCAAAATTTTTCAACTACCATAATTATAATAAATTTGCAGCTTTTTAGTTTACTATTGCATGAATCTGAAACTGACTTCTTTCCAGTATACATTCCTGTTTTTAGCCATCTGCATCTTTTTGCCAACTTTTTTGGCAGGTCAAACGGCTACAGTAAAAGGTAAGGTGACCGACGACAACAATAACGCCGTAGAACTTGCAAATGTGGCCATCCTGGGTGAATCAGGGGGTACATCGACTGATAAACACGGAAAGTTTGAGCTTCAGGTACCCGCCAATAAAAAATTTACACTCGCCATAACCTTTGTTGGTTATGCAGAAAAGCGCATTGTACTAAATTTGGATAAGGGCCAAATCAAAGTTATTGATATTCAGGTTCAACCCATTTCAACAAACCTGCCAGGGTTTGAAGTAAAAGACGAAAACCTGCGCATGGAAAGCATGGTACGTCTCAGTCCACGCGATGCACAAGTGGCGCCATCGCTTTCGAGCGGTGTTACGGATATGATAAAAACCCTTCCGGGTGTGTCATCAAACAACGAAATGAGTTCGCAATATTCGGTGCGCGGAGGTAACTTTGACGAAAACCTGATTTTTGTTAATGATATTGAAATCTACAGGCCTTTCCTGGTAAACTCTGGCCAACAGGAAGGATTAAGTTTTGTGAACAGCTCCCTGGTTTCTTCCATTCTTTTTTCCGCAGGAGGATTCGGTGCTGAATATGGCGACAAGCTTTCATCGGTACTGGACATCAAATATAAAAAGCCAACAGAGTTTGCAGGCAGTTTTTCTGGCAGTTTGCTTGGCGCAGAATTAAGCCTTGGCGGGATTACCCCAAATCAGAAGTTTACCTACCTGATGGGTGCCCGTTACAAAACCAACAGCTATTTGCTCAACAGCCTTCAAACCAAAGGCGAATATCAACCGGTATTTGCCGATATCCAATCTCTCTTCACCTATAAAATCAGTGATAAGTGGGACATCAGCTTGCTTGGGTATTATTCGGATAATAAATACAAGGTAGTCCCCGCCAACCGCGAAACAGACTTTGGTACCTGGCAGGAAGTTTACCGGTTTAAGGTTTATTTTGATGGCAACGAAGTCGACAAGTACACCATGTACCAGGGTGGACTTACTTTTGGATACAAGCCCAATAAACTTACCGACTTACGGCTTATCATTTCTGTATTCAACACTGTTGAAACCGAACGTTATGATATTCAGGGACAATACTGGATTGGACAGGTATCAACAGACAATGCGGACAGCGAATATGGAGATGTGGTACAAACCCAGGGTGTAGGCACGTATTTACTGCATGCACGCAATGCCTTCGAAGCTACCATGGCTACCATCGAACATAAGGGAACACACCTTTTCGACCAACATCAGGTAAAATGGGGTGTCCGTTATCAAAATCAGGTGATTGACGACCAACTTAGAGAATGGGAGATGGTGGATTCGGCCGATTATTCACTACCTCACCAGGAAGATACCCCCGGAAACCCAACTCCCGACAATCCAAATTTCGAACTAAAGGATTTTGTTAAAGGCCACAACAAACTCAATACCAATCGCTATGCGGCTTACGTTGCCGATCAGTGGAAATTCATCATGAAGAACATGGATGAAATAAGCCTTACGGGAGGCATACGTGCCAATTATTGGGATTATAACAACGAATTCCTGGTGGCTCCGCGAATTAGTTTTGCCTACAAACCAGTGAAACGTCCCAATATTGTATTTCGGTTTGCAACCGGATATTATTACCAACCAGCCTTTTATCGCGAAATGCGGAACATGGATGGCACACTAAATCCTGATATCAAGGCACAGGAGTCCATTCATTTTATTCTGGGAAACGACTACCGCTTTCAGGCCTGGAACCGGCCTTTTATTCTCACCACAGAACTCTACTATAAATTGCTCGATAACCTGGTACCTTACACCATCGAGAATGTTCGCATACGCTATCTGGCCAACGAAAGAGCCAAAGGATATGCCACCGGGATCGACCTTAAACTCTACGGAGAATTTGTAAAAGGCCTCGATAGCTGGATCAGTCTTTCGGTGATGCAAACCCGGGAAGATATCTATGGCGATTACTATTACAATTATTACAATACTGATTCTGAATTGATTAAACCCGGAAGCACCAATAAGCAGGTGATGGACAGCGTACAGATTTTTCCGGGATACATCCCACGCCCGGCCGATCAACGCGTGAATCTGAGCATCTTTTTCCAGGATTACATCCCAAAATACCCTTTCCTGAAAGTATATGTAAGGTTGCTATTCGGAACCGGACTTCCCTTTGGCCCTCCCGACAGTGAACGATATCAGCAAACAGGAAGGATGCCGGCCTATAGAAGGGTTGATATGGGGTTTTCGTATCAAATTATCAACGAAGGAACCACATTCAGACCCAAAAGTCCGTTTCGCGGGATTAAAAACATGTGGCTAAATCTGGAGGTATTTAATATTCTGGATATATATAATACGGTAAGCTATATTTGGATTAAAGATATCAGCAACCGGGAATACGCAGTACCCAATTACCTCACGCCAAGGCTTGTGAATCTGAAACTAAGCTTTGAGTTTTAGCCTTGTATTTCTGTCAAATAAAGAATCAGCGACAGAAACAGGTATAAAAGGATGATAAACGGAACGGCAACCATCTGAAGTATCGCCAGCAGGATGATCGAAACTCCAAGAAAAAAGAATTTGATCATATTGTCTTTTAGCTTGAAATTTTCGAATTTCAATCCGAACATCGGGAAATTCGAGACCATCAAAAACGACAATATTATTCCGACGGCCACCAAAAAATAGGTGTTGGTAATCATCATGTAAAATAACTCCCGATCCTCATATAACGCCGTTCTGATCAAAGGCAGCGAGGCAATGAAGATGCCGCTTGCCGGAATGGGCAACCCTTTAAACGAGGTAGTTTGAGTGTCGTCCACATTGAATTTGGCCAGCCGCAAAGCCCCAAACGCAGGAACAACAAAGGCCAGAAAAGGCAGGATGGTGAAATTATCAGACGTGTGCATCGGCTGTCCGTGGCTCATGTTAATCATCTGGAAAAGAATAAACCCGGGTGCAACTCCAAACGAAACCACATCGGCCAAAGAGTCGAGTTGTCCACCAATGGCCGATTTGGCATGTAGTAAGCGGGCTGCAAAACCATCCAGAAAATCGAATAAGGCCGCTGCAAATATAAACCATGCGGCCATATCGAGCTGACCACTCATGGCGCAAAAAATCGACAATACGCCTGATAACAAGTTGAAAAGCGTAATGGTATTGGGGATGTGATTCTTTAAACTCATAACTCGATTATTAATAATCAAATGTACCAAAAAAACAATCAACCTAACATTATCATAAGCGGGCTGTCCGGGTTAAAAGCAGAATCAATATGCTATATTTTCAGCATTTTTTTTACTTTCACTTGTCCATTGGCATATTCCACGATAACTACATACAAGCCCGGGCTACAATCCTGTAAATCTATCGTAAGCAATCCGCTTATTGGCAACTGTTCCAGCTTTTTCACCGTAACCCCTGCCTGGTTCCTGATGGTAATGCGATGGATTTTGTTGTCGGGGAGAAAATGAATTGAAAAACTATCATTGAATGGGTTTGGTGCGAATACCAGGTCAGCTGACACCAAAGGGTTTGGTTGCAAACCAACCACTACCTGGTTTTCGTAGGCTCCCATGTCGATACGGCCTCCATAAATACGAGGGTTTCCTGCCAGATCAAGCGGTGGGAGGTTTAGCCAGGTGGTGTCTGGTGTTCCGGTGTTTATGCAGGGTGAATTATCCAATAATGACCAATCGGAATTAAGGGCATCATA
>JAUYGX010000008.1 GCA_030690365.1 Bacteroidales bacterium
TCTGCCAACCAGCTATATTCTGATTAAAGTTTGAGAAAACGGTAGTTGATGCAGGTATAGGCACGTGTTGGAAAAACGTGCGCCAGAGATGGTGGTTGCCTGGATTGAAATCCAGGTTTACAATATCGGTCGTGCCTATCCCGATGGCGATCGGGACTTTGAGTAGTTTAGGAAATCGGTAGTTATTACTGGTTAGGGGTGTTGGTTGGGTCATGCGTTTAAAAAACACACGCGCCAGGGAGCAACCTCATGATAGCACAATATTCATTGCCATGCGGCTTTAGCCCGTGGCTCCAGGCAAAAAATTCATACAAATGCTGGTTCAAATCTGCCAACCAGCTATATTCTGATTAAAGTTTGAGAAAACGGTAGTTGATGCAGGTATAGGCACGTGTTGGAAAAACGTGTGCCAGAGATGGTGGTTGCCTGGATTGAAATCCAGGCTTACAATATCGGTCGTGCCTATGGCACTTTGAGTAGTTTTGGAAATCGGTAGTTATTACGGGTTAGGGGTGTTGGTTGGGTCATGCGTTGAAAAAGCAAACGCGTAAGGGAGTCAACTTCATGATTGTACAATATCCATTGCCATGCGGCTTTAGCCCGTGGCTTTAAGCAAATTATTAATACAAATGCTGGTTCAATTCTGTCAACCGGGTTATGTTTTGTTTGAGGTTTGAGAAAATGCTAGTTGATGAAGGTAAAGGCACGCGTTGGAAAAACGCGCGCCAGTGATGGTGTAAGACATCCTCGTTACCGCTGCCTCAAACAAGGACGAGAGGGGGGTACAGTTTTACTAAAAAGGGTATTTTTTTTAATATTGAATTGAATAACAAAAAAAGGCCGTCTGCAAGCAAACGGCCTTTAAATTATAAAAACATGTGTAGGTTATCGGGCTACTTCAACAATTAAATAACCTTCGATGATATCTCCGATTTTTATGTCGTTGAAGTTGTCGATGTTCAAACCGCACTCATAGTTGGTAGCAACTTCTTTTACGTCGTCTTTAAAACGTTTCAACGAGCCGAGTTGACCTGTGTAAATTACAATACCATCGCGGATAACGCGTACTTTGGTATGGCGTGTGATTTTGCCGTCAAGTACCATACATCCCGCAATGGTTCCCACCTTGGTGATCCTGAACACATCGCGAACTTCTACGTTACAAGTTATTTTTTCTTCCATTTTCGGACTTAACATGCCTTCGATAGCGGTTTTAAGCTCTTCGGTAGCCTGGTAAATAATAGAGTAAAGACGGATGTCGATTTCTTCCTTCTCGGCCAGTTTGCGTGCCTGACTCGATGGTCGTACCTGGAATCCGATGATAATGGCATCCGAGGCCGAGGCAAGCATAACGTCGGATTCGGTAATGGCACCCACCGCTTTGTGGATTACATTTACCTGTACTTCGCGGGTTGATAATTTCAGCAACTGATCCGACAGTGCTTCAACAGAACCATCCACATCACCTTTAACAATGATATTGAGTTCTTTAAAGTCGCCAATGGCAATGCGCCGGCCAATTTCATCCAGGGTAATGTGTTTCTGGGTGCGGAGGCTTTGTTCGCGCATCAACTGCTGACGTTTTGAGGCCACGTTTTTGGCTTCTTTTTCATCCGACATTACATTGAAAACATCACCTGCCTGAGGAGCAGAACTTAGCCCAAGCAACAACACCGGAGTAGATGGCCCGGCCGACTTAATGGATTTGTTGCGTTCGTTAAACATGGCTTTAACCTTACCATAAACAGGTCCGGCCAATAAAATGTCACCTTTCGACATGGTACCATCCTGAACCAGCACAGTGGCCACAAAACCACGGCCTTTATCAAGCGATGCTTCGATTACAGTACCCCGACCCAGTTTGTTGGGATTGGCCTGTAGTTGCAGCATTTCCGATTCGAGCAATACTTTTTCGAGTAAATCGGCCACGCCCATACCTGTAATGGCTGAAATTTCCTGTGATTGAAATTTTCCACCCCAGTCTTCAACCAGAATGTTCATGTTGGCGAGTTGTTCTTTTATCTTTTCGGAGTTGGCTCCGGGTTTATCCATCTTGTTAAAAGCGAATACCAATTTTACACCTGCTGCCTGAGCATGGTTAATGGCTTCGCGTGTCTGCGGCATCACACTGTCGTCGGCAGCAATCACGATAATGGCGATATCGGTTACTTTGGCACCTCTGGCACGCATAGCCGTAAAGGCTTCGTGACCGGGTGTGTCGAGGAAGGTAACTTTTTTACCACTGTCGGTGGTTACCTCATAAGCACCAATGTGCTGTGTAATTCCGCCGGCTTCACCTGCTACCACATTCGCTTTACGGATGTAGTCGAGCAGTTTCGTTTTACCATGGTCAACATGACCCATGACGGTTACGATGGGGGCTCTTTCAACCATCTGTGCCGGATCGTCGGGTACATCCTGCAGGTCAATATTATCTGAATCGTCCACTCCTACAAATTCGATTTTAAAACCAAATTCTTCGGCCACCAGTGCAATGGTTTCAGCGTCGAGTCGCTGATTGATTGAGACAAACATGCCCAACTGCATACACGTGGTAATAATCTGAGTTACACCTACATTCATCATGTTGGCAAGCTCGTTGGCCGTCAGAAATTCTGTTACTTTCAGGATTGATTTTTCATCTTCCTGACGTTGCATTTCTTCTGCCAGGTTATGAGATACATGTTCTCTTTTCTGTTTTCTGTGCTTGGCCGCTTTTGATTTTCCAAGTGGTGCTAAGCGGGCCAGGGTATCTTTAATCTTCTTTTGGATTTCTTCATCCGTAGGTTCCGTTCTTACCAAAGGTTTTTTTACCGGAGGAGTAAACTTTTTCTTTCCTGGTAATTCCTTCGGTCTTTCGGTTCTTGGCTGATTTTCAGCCGGTTTAACCTTGATGCGTTTTCTTTTCTTTTTCTTGGCCGCGCTATCATCGCTTGAGGAAGCCACAGGGGTTCCTTTTTTGCGTTTGATTTCGACCGGTAAGTCTATTTTACCAAAAATGACAGGGCCAGCCAGTTTCTCAAACTTAGTTTTAAGAAAATTATCAGGTTGTTTGTTGGCTTCTTCAACGGGTTCTGCCTTTGTCGTTTCAACGGGTTTAGGAGACTCAACAACCGGAGCTGGTTTTTCAAAGGTTCTTTTTGGTTCCTCAACAGGTTTTCTCGGCTCAACATGTGCAACTGTTTTTTCAGCTTGCTTGTCTTTCTGCCTGACAGATTCAACGGCTTTCTGTTTATCAGAAGCTTCTTTTTTCTTTTCGGCCTTCGTTTTTTTCTTAGGTCTGGTTTTCTGGTTCAGGCTATCGAGGTCAATTTTGCCATATACTTTCAAACTTCCTTTTTGGTCTTCAACCACTTCTTCCGATTCTTCCTCTTCATCATCAAACGATTCAGATTGAATTTCAGGGGTTTCTTCCCGTTGTTGAACAATTGATTCTTCGCTGGCGACCTGCTCAGGAGCTACGGATTCTGCCACCGGAGGCGTTTGAACAGGTGTGCTATCTACCTGAATTTCAGGAGTTGCGACGGGTGCCTCTGCTTCGGTTTTTTCAACTGGTTTGGCAGCCGTTTCATCAACGATAGCTTCAGGTTTGTTTTCAACAACTTCTTCCGCTTTTTCCTGTTTGACTTCGGCTATTTTTTCTTCTTCTTTTTTCTGTTCAGTAACAACCGGACTTTCCACATCAGGTACTATTTCTGTTGTTTTAACAGGCTCTATTGTTTGTTTCACAACAACCGATTCCTGAACAGGCTTGGTGGTGCTTTCTTTTGATGCGATGCGTTCGGCCGCAGTTGAAGGGATGTTTTTCAAAGATTTTTTAAAGTATTCAACTCCCGTATTTTTGATGATGACTTCATCTTCCATGGGGAGTTCTTCATGCCTTTTCTCTTCTTTGGCAGCTTGATTTTCAATCGTAATACTTTGCTTTCCAATGAACTCAAGCCCCTTTTGTTTGGATACTTCTTTCACGTGTTTCTCTTCCTGAAACTCGTTAAAAAGAAGGTCGTACATTTGAGGCTCCAGCTTGGTATTGGGATTACGATCAATCACAAAGCCTTTCTTGCCCAGGAATTCAATCACCGAGTCGATGCTGATGTTAAACTCGCGGGCGGCCTTACTTAATCTTACTACCTTAATGGCTTCTGACATATTATTTTTGTTTATAAACGCTCAAATTAATCTCAAAATGCAAATCTGTCAATACTTTATTCAAATTCTGTTCTAAGAATACGCAAAACCTCCTGAATGGTTTCTTCTTCCAAATCAGTTCGGTTTACAAGCTCTTCGATATCGAGTTCGAGCACACTCTTAGCCGTGTCGCAACCAATGGTCTTCAGTTCATCAATAATCCATTGATCGATTTCATCGGTGAATTCCATCAAATCCACGTCTTCGCTGTCGGTATCGCTATCGCGGTAAACATCAATTTCGTAACCGGTAAGTTTTCCTGCCAGTTTGATGTTGTATCCGCCTTTTCCGATGGCCAACGACACCTGGTCGGGTTTCATATACACTTCGGCCCGTTTATTTTCTTCATCCAGTTTGATAGACGTAATTTTTGCAGGAGAAAGTGCACGTTGGATAAACAGCGATTTGTTTGATGTATAGTTGATTACGTCAATATTTTCATTCTTAAGCTCGCGCACGATACCGTGAATACGCGATCCTTTCATCCCCACACAGGCACCAACCGGGTCGATGCGGTCGTCGTAGGATTCCACGGCAATTTTGGCTCTTTCACCGGGTACACGGTCAATTTTCTTGATGGTAATCAGTCCGTCGAAAACTTCAGGAACCTCGGCTTCAAACAACCGTTCGAGGAAAATGGGCGAAGTACGCGAAAGGATGATTACAGGAGTGTTGTTGCGCATGTCGACTTTGGAGACGATGGCACGGATTGAATCGCCTTTGCGGTAATAGTCCTGCGGAATTTGTTCCGATTTTGGCAGGATGAGTTCGATTCCTTCGTCATCCAGAACCAGGATTTCTTTTTTCCAAACCTGATAGACTTCACCTGTAATTATGTCGCCTACTTTTTCTTTGTATTTGCGGAAGATATTGTCCTTTTCATAGTCTAGAATTCTGGAAACCAAATTCTGACGAATGGACAGCACTTCGCGACGACCAAAATCTTTTAACCAGATCTGTTGCGAAAATTCTTCACCAACCTCAAAATCGGGCTCCACTTTTATGGCGTCTGATAACGCAATCTGCAGATTTTCGTCCTCAACCTGTCCGTCTTCAACAATCTCTCTGTAATGCCAGATTTCAAGGTCGCCCTTGTCGATGTTTACAATGATATCGAAATTGCTCTCGGGGCCATATTTTTTGGTGAGCATACTGTGAAAAACATCCTCGAGAATACGCATCATGGTTTCTCTGTCGATGTTTTTAAATTCTTTAAACTCCGAAAAGGTTTCAACAAGGTTCATGTTATCCATTGCCAAATAATTTACTGTCTGTTAAAAAGTTACAATTCCTTTAGCTTCAACAATTGAATCCATTGGGAGCGTGAAAAGTTCTCCCGGTTCAATTTTTTTACTTTTTTTATTCTTATTCTTTGCCTGATCGAATATTTCGATCTGAGCCTCTGTAGCCGATTTAAGCAACCCTTTCATCTGTGTTCCGTCGGTTAACTTAATTTGTACGGCTTTGCCGATATATTTCTGATACTGACGCAGCATGGTAAAGGGCTGACCAACACCAGAAGAGCTTACATTCAATTCAAAATCCTCAGTTTCGCGATCGAGCTGGCTTTCGATGTATTTGCTTAACGCGATGCAATGCTCAATAAAAACACCGCTGTCGCTGTCGATAAATACCAGAATGCGGTTCTCCGCATTGGTGTTTACCTCCACCACAAAACGGTCGGTCCCTTCCAGAAAACCATTGGCCAACGCTACTATTTTTTCTTTTTTTATCATACTATAAAAAGAGGGGACCCGTGTCCCCTCACCTCAATCTCTCATTCGTTGTCCGACAAGGATTCGAACCTTGACAGGCAGAATCAAAATCTGCAGTGCTACCTTTACACCATCGGACATTCGGGGCGCAAAGATACTGCATTTTTTCTTATTGCAAAACATTCAATTAAAAAATTACATCTCTATTTGTTCTGCTGCTGTTGCCGTTGCGGGATATGCTATCTTTGTGGCCTATTTACACGACTTTTTGCAGATGAAGTATTATCTTATTTCGGGTGAAGCATCGGGGGATGTACATGGTGCAAACCTGATGAAATCTTTGAAAAAGCTGGATGCTGAAGCTGATTTCCGATTTTGGGGTGGCGACAGGATGCAAAATGAAGGAGGTGTGCTGGTAAAACACTACCGCGATCTGGCTTTTATGGGGTTTGTAGAAGTGCTTCTCAACCTGAGTACTGTTCTTCGGAATATTGCTTTTTGCAAAGATGATCTGCTTCGCTATCAGCCGGATGTGCTTGTTCTGATTGATTATCCCGGATTTAACCTGCGTATCGCCGAATTTGCCCATCAGCACGGTATCAAAGTGGCTTACTATATTTCGCCACAAATATGGGCATGGAAGAAAAACCGCGTGTTCACCATCAAGAAATATGTGGATAAAATGTTGGTTATCTTGCCTTTCGAAACGGAGTTTTACGAAAGATACGATTTCAAAGTGCATTTTGTGGGTCATCCTTTGCTTGATGCCATCCACAACGAACCCATTATTAATAAAGAAACATTTTTCATCAAACATAGTCTTTCTGATCAACCGGTAATTGCACTTCTGCCCGGAAGCCGTAAGCAGGAGGTGAACAAAATGCTCAGCGAGATGCTTCGGGTGATTCCCTTTTATCCTGATCATCAATTTATAATTGCAGGGGTTGACACACTTCCCGATGAGGTATACAACTCCTTCGCCGATGGCAAAAAGGTAAAAGTGGTGTTTAACGATACCCATAATCTGCTGCGTGCCGCACAGGCCGCCCTCGTGACTTCAGGTACCGCTACCCTGGAAACGGCTTTGCTGGGTGTCCCCGAAGTGGTGTGCTACAAGGGTAACCCGGTGAGTTATCAAATTGCCCGAAGGATTGTGGATGTAAAATACATTTCACTGGTCAACCTGATTATGGACAGGGAAGTGGTGAAGGAGTTAATTCAGAGTGATTTAAACACAAAAAACCTGAGAAAAGAACTCGATTTATTGCTCTATGATGCTGAATATCGTGCAAAACTAAAAACCGATTACACCGAATTAGTTGGCAAACTGGGCAGTCTGGGAGCGTCTGATCGTGCAGCACAATTAATTATAAAAATGGTACTTACAAATTAACAGGCATTCTCTTTCTGTCTATCGGATGATGATTTTCCTGTAGGTTGATTGATTACCCACATTGTCTTTCACCACCAACTCAAAAGCGTTATCACCAGATTTCATTCTCTTATCAATCTCGTAAAACAACAGGTTATTTTTTGCATCATATTCCATCAAAATCCAATGGCCATTCAGGGTGGCACGATAAGAGGCTATGCCGGTTTGATTGTCTTTGATGCTGATTTTAATTCTTGAAAGCGGTTTGCCATCCTTTTTAGTTAAAACATTAATGGGTTTAATGACCGGAGGCAATGTGTCGACCATAATCTGATAATATCCCAGATTTCGGATAGAAGCCACCATGCTGCCATGATCCATCTTGCCTCCCACCGAATAGAAGTATTTATTTTTGGCTGAATACCCAAGATAAAGTTTTTGTGGGTCGATGCGCTTTAAGGTATTTCCATCCACCAGAATGCTGAGAGTGAGGTTTTTTTGAATGGGTATACTGCTGTTATGTAATTTAAAAACAGGGGAAAGTTTGCTCGAATCTGTGTCGAATTGTCTAAAATCAAAGTAAAAGGACTGATAAAAGGCGTTGGCCGGAATGGTTAATTCAATGTTTTTGTTTTTAACTGAAGCGGTTGCATTGGACTGAATAAAATAAGGGGTTTTTATCAAAGTCCTCCTGACAAATGTTGTTGTCGCTGTATCGTTCTGAACTTCAAAGGGGAGGAGGGCCTGGTTCCCGTATGCATCTTTAACGTCCCAGATAAGCCGATGCGTGAGCGAATCCTCAAAGTGATAAATGCCATTCGACAATACCTGTTGGTAGTTGAAAAGCAAATTGTTGGTATCGATTTGGGTTCTGATATACCGTTTTTTTGTTTCCTGAAACGCTCCGTAATCTATCATACTATTGATATAACGGGCGGTGGAAAACGATAATTTGTCCATCGTCACACAAAATAATTGGGTAGTGTCTTCCAGTAATCTGACTTCATAAACTCCATTTTTATTGGGAATTTCGTTCATTAAATCCTGAGTTACCAGGCCAAACGAAACCCTTCCTGAAACTTTTATCGGCTTTGGTAACTTCAATTTATGTTGATCTCCCCATCCTGCAACCTCCATAAAAACAGTGTCTTGTTTTCCGTTGACAAACGAGTTGCTGTCTACCGGATAAACCGACATGCTCAGGATTTGGGGACGGTAAAAATCCTTTACCCTGATCGATGCGAATAACAACGGATTCAGAGAATATTGTGTGGCTTCTTCCCTGATTTCAAAATGCAGGTGCGGTCCTTCCGAACCTCCTGTGTTTCCTGAATAAGCGATTAATTCTCCTTTTTTTACAGGGATTTCGTTTCTGTCTGGAAATACTTCTATTTCAAAACTTTCGCGATGGTACTGAATGTCGTTCACAAATTGTTGTATGGTATCGTTGTAACGCTGTAAGTGACCATAAACCGACACAAATCCATTGGGGTGTGTAATGTAAATGGCTTTTCCGTATCCCCCAGGTGAAACCTTGATTCTCGAAACCCATCCATCCTCTATGGACTTGATTTTATGACCTTCCCTGCCCTGTGTTTTGATGTCGATGCCGGCATGGAAATGGTTGGTACGTAACTCGCCGAAGGTGCCTGATAGATAGAGTGGAATGTCCAGTGGTGGTGAAAATGGTTCTGAATAAGTTTGTTGGGCCCTGATAACAAGAGGCGTAAGTAAAAATATTGTGGTTAGTAAGATGAAGTAAACTGGTTTTTTATGCATTGAACAAGGTAGTTAATTCGCTCATGTGGTGAATAATAAAATCGGCTTTTGGAAAAGGTCCTTCCAATTGATGTTCGTTGAAAAACACGGTTAACAATCCTGCGTCTTTCGCACCTACGATATCCTTTTCGTAAAGGTTGCCAATCATCAGGCACTCATGAGGTTTATATCCCGAAAGTTCAGCCGAGCGAACGAAAAACTCAGGGTCAGGTTTTTTAACCCCCAGTTCGATTTGTGAATAAAAATGATCAAAATAAATTTCTGCCCCAACGCGACTTAATGCACTAATCATATCTTCGGTATTGCTGTGGTTGGCACTGGTAGCAATTATGCAGTGATATTTCGGGTGGAGCCATTTTAGGGCAATTTCGGCACCAGGAACCCAGGCCACTGTTTTCCAAAGGTACATGGGGCCTGGCAGGTTGAAGTCGCGCATCACCGTGTCGCCCCAATCGAAAATAATCGCTTTAACAGAATTTTTCATGTTGCAAAAGTAGCCGGATTATTTAAATGGAATGATCCCGAAAGGAACGATTTAAGTGTTAAAGATTCATTATTTCAAAACATGGGCTTAGCAAAATTCATTAAATTTGCGCAAAATCAATTCATATGAAATATATTGTATCAATAGTAACTCTGGTGCTTGTTTTCAGTCTGCTGAACACTGGTTGTAAGAAAAAAGATGAAGGCGATGGTACTAAACCTGTGATTATTATTATAGGTGCAAACCCTACTTCTCACGCACTTGATGTGCCATATACCGATTTGGGCGCAATAGCTTTTGACATAAGTTCAACGGGCGATACCACCGATTTAACTTCTTCGGTAATTGTACAGGACAATGTAGATGTTACCCGTGTGGGCGACTATCAGGTGACTTATAATGTGAAAGATGCCAGTGGTTTGGCCGCTGATGAGAAAATCAGAACTGTAAAGGTGGTGAATGGTAAGTAAGTCAGCGCAAGTAGCCGACCTCTCATGACAATGAAACAATCCAAAACGAAAATCCTGTTTATTGTAAATCTTCATTCTGAAGAGAAAAAGCGGGATCAGCTCTTACACTCTATAAAAAAGATGATAGAGGTGGATAAATTTCTGGTTGAGGTCGCTTATACGCAATATGCCGGACATGCGGTAAAGCTGAGTAGGCAGGCTGTAGCGGATGGAATAGATATAATTGTTGCCGCTGGTGGCGATGGCACCATCAATGAAGTGGCAGGACAAATGATTGACAAAGAAGCCGTTCTGGGGATTATCCCCATGGGTTCAGGAAACGGGCTTGCACGGCATCTGGGCATTCCGCGTCACATTGAAAAGGCTGTGAGGTTAATCAATCAATATGATTTTACCAAAATCGACACCTGCTCCATCAACAATGCTCCGTTTGTGAGTATTGCCGGTGTTGGTTTCGATGCGCTGGTAGCCAAGTATTTTGCCAAGGGTGAGCGGCGTGGATTTATGGGCTATTTTACAGTGGTGGCCAATCAATATTTAAAGTACAAACCAAAGAAATACCATATTGAATTTGCTGATGGCAAAAAACTGGAAACCAGGGCTTTGTTCATCGCTTTTGCCAACTCAAACCAGTTTGGGTACAATACAACCATCGCACCCAATGCCCGCCTTACGGATGGACTTTTGGATGTATGTATCGTTAAAAAACCCTTGTTGGTTTCCATTCCGATCATGGTCAATTTGCTGCTTTTAAACCGGATTCACCTGGCACACGACGTCAATATCGTTCAAACACCCTATCTTAGTGTTACCCAATCGCGCAACAGGGTTGTTAACATCGATGGCGAACCGGTTAGGATGGCGAAAAAATTAGATGTTAAAATTAAACCCTTGTCACTTAGGGTGATAATAAATAAGGAAGATGCCAAAATATAACGACTTTAACCTGGTTTTTTCAACCAACCGCGACCTGATACCGCAAGGTAATGAGAAAGAAGAACTACCTGCCAAAGAACCAAAAAATCAAAACCTGACGGTTTCGTTGGATAAAAAACAGCGCAGAGGTAAAAAAGTGACCCTGGTAGAAGGCTTTGCAGGTAGCGAAAACGATTTGAAAGAACTAGGGAAATTATTGAAATCCAAATGTGGAGTCGGCGGAACCGCCAAAGACAATCAAATTATTATACAAGGCGATTTTAAGGAGAAAATCGCCGAAATTCTCAAACAATCCGGTTACAAAATTAAATTGAAATAAAATGATCAGGATGCATAACATTTTAAAAATTACGGCCTTCATCAGTGTGTTGGTATTTTCAACTGCTGCTTTTGCACAGGAAAAAAAAGGCGCCATGTCCATGGAAATGGTAGACCAAATCAGGTCAACTTTTAAGGAATCCCAAAGCAATACAGCCTTGATGAATGCGGTTTCGAACAACGATATCAAAAAACTGGCCGTAAACCGTGAAAACAAGGGTAAGGTAAACAACTTGTTTTCGAATAAGGTTGCCACCAAGGGGATCGCCAATCAAAAATCCTCAGGTCGTTGCTGGTTATTTACCGGACTTAACATCCTGAAGCCCATGGTTCAGGAAAAATATAAACTTAACGAATTTGATTTCAGTCATACCTATAACTTTTTCTGGGATCAATTTGAAAAAGCCAATTTGTTTCTTGAAATAGCCATTTCCACAGCCAATAAACCAATGGATGACAGAGAGATAGAGTGGCTTTTCAAAAACCCCATCGGCGATGGCGGTCAGTGGACCACCTTTGCCGACAATGTGCAGAAATATGGATTGGTGCCTGAAAAGGCCATGCCCGACACTTATCAGAGCGAAAACACAGCCATGATATCCAAATTGCTTAGTAGAAAATTACGTGAAGATGGATTGGAAATCAGGATGATCACTTTGTCGAAAATAACAGAACAAAAAAAGGCAGAAGCCAAATTGAACATGCTGGTGGATATTTACCGGATGCTGGTACTAAGTCTGGGTGAACCGCCACAGCATTTTGTTTGGCAATACAAGGATGCAGATGGAAAAATAAGCCAGCCCAAATCCTTTACACCTCAGGAATTTTATAACGAGATTATTGGCGTGAACCTCAGCGATTACGTGATGTTTATGAACGATCCTACGCGCGATTACCATCAACTTTACGAAATTCAGTACGACCGCAACCTGGTGGAAGGGGGCAACTGGAAGTACATCAATTTACCAAATGAGGAGATTAGAAGATTCGCCAAAACCTCCATCACCGCCGGCGAAGCCATGTATTTTTCATGCGATGTGGGTAAACAGCTCAACATTGAAGACGGAACTCTGGACGTAAATAACTACCAGTATGGCGATTTGTTTGGTGTGGAGTTTGGCATGGATAAAAAAGACCGTATTAAAACCTTCGAAAGCGGGTCGACTCATGGAATGTCGCTGGTCGGGGCAAACATTCTGCCCGATGGTGCCGTGGATAAATGGCAGCTGGAAAACAGCTGGGGCGCTGACAAAGGTGACAAAGGATACCTCACCATGACCGATGCCTGGTTCAATGAGTACATGTTCCGCATCATCATCAATAAAAAGTATGTGGATGAAAAAGTGCTGAAAATACTGGATCAAAAGCCAACTATGTTGCCTCCATGGGATCCTATGTTTTCTCCTGAACTTTAGTCGGTTGTTAATTATTGGCTATGGATTTTCTGTCGCCTGATCGTGGAACAAACTTTCTTTTGCTCTTTGAAAAGAGAACACCGTGCATCATACGTCAGTAAAATGGCCTCATTATTAAAGCCGGGGGGTAAACTGGCGGGGTTATTATTTAACCATGAGTTTGCATTCGAAGGCCCACCATATGGAGGAAGTAGCGAAGAATATCAACAGTTATTTCAACCTTACTTCGAAATAATTCATTTTGAAAAAGCAAAAAACTCCATCAAACCACGAATGAACAGAGAGCATTTTGTGCTCATGCGGAAGCCCATTTGATAAAGAGTGAAAACATTTTTATTCACGATGGGGTTTGGTAAACGAAAATCTTGTTACTTTAGCTTTTATTCAATTACCATAATCTAATCATACTAACTTATGAGCAATCGCACTTTTCAAACCATTGGAACGATCATTAAAAAAGAGCAATTGGCATCGGTAGAACACGATACCAAAAGCTCCGCTTTGATTCTTGAATCGCTGATGCCTTTCCCGGGTTATCATGGTACTACCGTTCCCGACCGACTTGAACCTGATTCATTATTTGTCGTTACGAAAGTGATGTACAACGACGAGCGTATTCTTCGTGCCATTCAGGCGGTTAGAAGTGTATATCCTTTTAGATTTGATGCTGCTCCCGGAACCGTAAATCTTCAAAACAATCCTGTAAACGTTATTCGCTTTAAGCAAATGTCGTATCATGCCATTGCCGAGTTAATTGAGTATTTCAGGGAAAGCGGAATTGAGTTTGTAAAGGCCAAAAAAGTGGCGCCTTACACCTCGCTCATCAGGATCCGCAAATACTTTAAGATGAATGAGATCTATGAAAATATTTTTCATGATGCCGACAATTCCGAAACCTTCTACATCCAGGTTCCCATCCAAATGCGCTGGAACACTTTTGAGAAAATTACCATGCAATTGAAATACAATATCGAAAACAATAATTTCGATGCTGCGCAAACCAGCCTTTTTACCGAACATGGATTGATGGATATGGTTCGTATTTATGATCAGGATAGTACGCCTGCGAAATTGAAATTTATCCAAAACAATTATCTGGAAGCAATTAGCAAATTATAACTGTAGGTTGATGATTTTCAGGGAAGGTTTAAATTTTATTCAGGAACATTCAAATAATCTATTGCAGGAACTTGGCTTTTCAGCCGATGGATCTGAAATATTAGTGCAAACACTGGCCTATCTGGGGCTCGGAATTATTGCCTATCTGCTGTACCGGATATCGGTTATCGTGATCAGAGCCATTGTTGTACCCTTAATCGATAAATCAAAAAACAGATTCGACGATTTGTTGATGCAGAATAAATTCTTTAAGAAATTGTCTTTTCTGGTTCCTGCCTTGTGGGTATACTATATGGTGAAGGATCCGTTTTTCACCTTTACTGCGACTTCAGAATTTTTAAGGGGTGTAACCACTGTTTTTTTCTATGTGGTGGCGGTTTTGATTGTAAATAGCATACTGAGTACCATCAACGATTACTACAACCGGTATTCGTTTGCAAAAGAACATCCCATCGCCGGGCCAATCCAGGTGGTAAAAATTCTATCCTATCTTTTGGGTTTATTGGGTGTGATTGGTTACTTGCTCAACAAAGACTTAAGCGCCGTATTATTGGGCTTAGGAACCATTTCGGCTGTGCTAATGTTGATTTTTAAAGATCCGATTTTGGGCTTTGCCGGTGGTTTGCAGCTCACCTTTAACAAGATGGTGCGCATTGGCGACTGGATCACCATGAGCAAATTTGGAGCCGATGGCACGGTAATCGAAATCAACCTGACCACGGTTAAAGTTCAGAATTTCGATAAAACCATCATCACTATTCCAACCTACACCATGGTTACCGACAGTTTCCAGAACTGGCGTGGCATGGAGGAATCGGGCGGACGGCGCATCAAGCGGTCTATCAACATCGATATGAATACAGTTCAGTTTTGTACCCCTGAAATGTTGGAACGCTTTAAGAAAATTAAATTTATTTCTGAATACATTCATAACAGAGAAGTAGAAATAGAGGCTTATAATCAACAGCTTGGAATAGATCCTTCCATTAAAGTGAACGGGCGCCGACAGACCAACCTGGGTGTTTTTCAAGCGTATTTAAAGGCTTACTTGCACAACCGACCCGATATTAACGACGACATGACCTTTATCGTACGGCAACTCCAGCCCACCGAAAAGGGCATTCCCATTGAACTTTATGTGTTTACTACCACCACCGAATGGGTGGCCTACGAGGAAATACAGGTTTCTATTTTCGACCATATCCTGGCGGCTATTCCCGAATTTGAACTGCGCGTGTTTCAATACCCTGGCAGTTACAGCGGCATGCGCCTTCCCCCGCCGGAGTAGTGATTTGTTATTTCTTTTGGTGGCGGTTTCAAAATGATACTACAATGAAAAAAGGAAAAAATCATTTTAATGAAGAGGGGCTGTTAAAAGACAGTTTCTACGAAAAGGAATACGCAAAACTTTCCATCGAGCTGGTGAAAATGCAGGAGTGGATCAAAGCCAAGGGGCTGAAAGTAGTAGTAATTTTCGAAGGCCGCGATGCCGCGGGAAAAGGGGGTGTCATCAACCGGATTACGGAGCCCATGAACCCACGAATCTGCAAGGTGGTGGCTCTGGGAACGCCTACCGAGAAAGAAAAAACCCAGTGGTATTTTCAGCGTTATGCAGCCCATCTGCCCGCTGCCGGCGAAATGGTACTCTTCGACCGGTCGTGGTACAACAGGGCAGGAGTGGAGCATGTAATGGGTTTCTGTAACCAGGATGAATACTGGGAATTCCTCCGCTCGTGTCCCAATTTCGAACAGATGCTGATCAGATCAAATATTATACTGATAAAATACTGGTTTTCTGTAAGCAGCGAAGAACAGGAGAGGCGCTTCCAGTCGAGGTTGGACGATCCCACTAAAAGGTGGAAACTCAGCCCCATGGACTTAAAATCGCGCGAACTTTGGGTGGAATATTCAAAAGCCAAGGATACCATGTTCGACTATACCGACACCAAAATATCACCCTGGTACGATGTGCCTGCCGACGACAAAAATAAAGCCCGGCTCAATACCATCAGGCATTTGCTGTCGAAGGTACCCTATCATGATTTACCCTTTGAGAAAGTTGTGTTGGAACCCAGGCGTCTGGAGGAGGAGTACACACGGCCACCAATGGATGAACAGAATTTTGTGAAGGATTATTACAAGTCCTGAACCGGGTGCGATAAAACAGGTTCCCTAACAAGGGCTTTCCGGATTACCTGATGGTATCTGATTTTTGCTCAATTTTTATTTCTTCGGCAAGGGTGGCTTGCAAACCTTGCTGGTCGCTCACAATCAGAATAAAGTGGTAATCTCCCGGGTCTACATCGGCCGGAACATCAATATTAATGGTGGTTTCAAAGTCTGACAAATCGTCGGGAACTGTATATTGATTTAGAAAGTAAAAGGGATTTACAGGTGTTTTCACTAAATCAAGGTCACAATTACTATCCAGGAAAACATCCTGGTGGTGATCGAAGTTGTGGTGAATTTCGATGCTAAAAGTGCCTAAAGCGTAATTGTCGTGCAGATGAGCCCGAACGGTAAACGTTTGGCCCGTATAAATGGTATCACATGGCAACGGAAAAGCACCCTCGTAATTCATGCTGATTACCGGGGGTGTTGTGTCGGGGTTTGTTTTTTTTGTACAACCAAAATAGGTTGTCACAGCTACCAAAATAAGAAGTAACAGTGCTTTTTTCATAACAGGTATTATTGAAGAAACAGTCATTTGATTAATTGAAAAAGAAGTCAACTCTTATTTTGATCTCCCAATGACACAAAAATACTAAAATATTCGGGATGTTTACTTTTGTTAAAAGCGATCAGCCGTTCAATTTCACTTCCCGGGTTACTTTATTCGCCCTTTGTAAATGTAATTCAGGCCTGTAATGGTTTTTTCAAGTTGGCCAAGGTCGAGGTTTTTACCAAATACTTTCAGCGTATTATTTTCGATGTCTGCCTGTGCCATCTCCACATCGGTAAGTTTTGAAATGCCATTTTCAACGGTTGCTTTACAATGATTGCATGTCATACCTTCAACCGAAAGTAAAATATAGGGCAGGCTTGTGGTATCTGTATTCTGATCCATGTTGGTATTTTTTTTAAATGAAATTTTCTGTAAAAAACTATAGGTAATAAATCCGGCCAGCAAAAGGGCCGAACCATAGGAAATCCATGAAGGCAATATATTGTGCTGATGTTCGCCCACCATGTTAATCAAAGGGTGAAACCAGTTTGCAGGCATCAGGTAATCAATCAGCAGTCCAAAAATCAGCGATCCGGCAATCAGCGAAGCGAGATAGATGGTCAATGTGGTGCGTCCCAGATTTTTGCCGATAACCGTCATGGTGGCGGCATTGGTAGCAGGTCCGGCCATTAAAAACACCAACATGGCTCCGGGTGATAATCCTTTCATCAGAAGTACTGCGGCGATGGGTACAGATGAAGTGGCACACACATATATAGGAATTGAAACCACCAGGATCAACAACATGCCTGTGATACCGCTCAGGGCAAATTCATTAAAGAAATTATCTGGCACCAGCACCGTAATCAGGGCAGCAATCAGCAATCCGATGGTAAGCCATTTGGCGATGTCGCCCACCATTTCGATATAGGCGTAATGCAACAGCGCCTTTAGGCTAAATTTTCTTTTGGGAAGACCTTCGTCGGCAACAGGTCTTGGATCGGGGATTTTCTCCTTTTCCAGTTTGTTGGTGAGCACCCCGCCCAGAATGCCGGTAAACAAAGCAGCTACAGGTCTTAGCAGTGCAAAAGGAAGTCCCAGCATGGAGTAAGTTACCAGCAACGAATCCACGCCGGTTTGCGGGGTGGAAATCAAAAAGGAAACCGAAGCCCCTTTGGAGGCTCCGTTTTTATAGAGAGAAATTCCGGCCGGCAAAACCCCACACGAACATAACGGCAGGGGTATTCCCAGCAGACTGGCATTGGTGACCGATTGCAGATTGCTTTTGCCCATGTACCTGGTGAGTAAGTTAGGCGGAATGGCTACTTTCAGTATTCCTGAAACCAGAAACCCAAATAATAGGTATGGTGCCATATCTGCGGTCAACATGACCAGCGCCTGAAAGTATTTGATGACAAATTCCATGTGTTAGCCCCTCTATTTTCCCTTAAGAAGCGCAACAAAAGTATAGAAAGTATTTCCACCATCTATAATATATCGACTTTTTTAGATGTTTTTTAACAACTGGGATGTCTTTAGATACTTCTGGGCTACTTCAGAAGCATCGAGGCCCTGGTCGGCCTGTAGCATGATGTAGTTGTTTTGCATAGGATGTTGGCGGCAGTATTTCTGGTGGCTGTCCCAGATATGTTCCACATACCATTCGGGTTCTTTTCCCCACCGGATATCTTTGTTTTTCCTTGCTAAAAATGTCTCTTTGCTGAGTGTGAGGAAAAGTTTTACATCCATCAGGTTGTTGAGTCTCTCATCCTGAAAGGCAAAAATACCCTCCAGAATTACGAGCTCATGAAGCTCAATCTGACGAAATGCTTCCTTGTAAAACCGATCAAAATCAATGGAATCGGTGCATTCCCAGTCGGTGTGACCGTTAATCTTGGGAATTTCACTGGTTGGAAAAGCGAAATCGTCCTGACAAAGACTGACCACATCTACTTCGTGGAACACTTTTTTAAGATTTCTTGCTAATGTAGATTTTCCGGCATTGCTAACGCCTCCTATTCCGATGACCATGAGGTTGCTTTAATTTGGCGCAAAAATAGGGATTATTCTTATTTTTTTTCCTGTCCGGGCATAAATTGATAAGCACCGGCATCGGGATGGTTAAGCCGCTGGTTGTTGAGTATATCGTAGGGAACCTCTACCGCAACGGCAGGATCGCCGTAGTCGATGGCCGGAGACAAGGTGTCGAGGCGGTAGTCATTCACTGTTACATCTTTAAAAAGAGGGTCTTCATTGCGCAGGATGGATTCGTAGTTGATACCATCCTCCATTTTACGGGTGCTTCGAACCAAACTATGGCTAAGAAAATAAAGCGAATCTGCTCCACCAACCATATCTGCTTCAAACTCATCTTTGTTGGAGCCATAAACAATGCTGTTGGCCAGGGTGAAATTGAGGGCATATGGAATCGGATTATCCAGTGTGTCTAAAAGATAATTGTTGATATATACGGCCGGATTGTTGCGCGCCGAATACGGCCAGAAATTACCAATGGTAGATTGTTTAAAATTGAAATATCCCCCGCCATAAATCTCGAGACAAAACCCTCCACAGTTAGCCAATATTGTATTACTTGCTTCAATATTGTAAATATGTGATAAAATTCCAGATCTACTCATGTTCTCGATAATCACATTGTGCAATTTAACCAGGTTATTGGCATAATGAATGAACGACTCGGATTGTAAGCCGATATATCCGTTTTTAATCACCGCATTTTCAATGAGGTGGTCGGTTCCGGGAGTGCTTTCCATCAACCAGATGCGGTCCCACTGTCCGGGGAGTTCATCATAACTTGATTCCAGGCGGTCGCCCTGAAAAGTAACCGGATTTTCGAGAGTTCCCTTCACTTGTAACAATCCATCCGAATAGGCCCAAAGTCCGCCGCCATCATGAAAATAAATCCTTGCTCCTTCATCAATAATCAGGGTACCGTAGGAATTGATCACGGCATATCCATAAATTACATAAGGCCGGTCGTTGGTCCAGTGAACGGTTTCGAGGCTGTCGGCCACAATTTTGTATTTTGGGAAAACACTAGAATAGGTATCCGCCACAATATAATGGGCATCCTGCCCCCAGGCAATTAATTTAACGTGCTGCTCGTTGCCATTGGTGAAAAAAGAGAGTTCGTCTTCCACCACATAGGGATTGTTGTTGTCCAGCGGATTGATGGTCACCCGAACAAACAAATACAGGCTGTCGTTGCCGTTGATTTCAACATCCGAAAACGAAGAACCGGGTTCTCCATCCAGGTTGATGCGGTATGCTGACGAGGTTCCTCCGGTGAGATTGATATTGCTGATAATTAGTTTATTATCCGATTTGTTGTAGATCATCAGCCGCTTTGTAACGCTGCCAATTGTGGTGAAAACCGTGTCGAAAATGACCGAATCTGCCGAAAAACCAAGTTTAAGAGAACTATCGTGGTTGATGGCATCCTCTTTTTTGCAGGAGGCAAAAATCAACACAAGAAATGTGGTGGTGATCAGAAAGGACAGGCCGAAAGAGGGTGACAATTTCATATACATCATTAATAAGGTGTGCAAAGATAAGTGAATACAGTTAAACCAAAAGCAATCAATTATCCTGGTTTTAAGAAATGGAAGTGCGACACACCCATTTCTTGTTGGTAATACATACGTTTTTTCGGCATTATTATTGTATTTTTACGCCATTCATCCTGAAAACTGATAAGTTTATGAACCAGCTATTAAAAGCAACAATTGTTTTGATCCTGATGGTGATATCGTCGGTAGAATTACAGGCACAATACATGAACCTGGGCGGACAGGCAACAAAAGTAAAAACCAACGAACACAGGTGGTTTGTCGGAGGAATGCTTGGTGGCAGTTTTTCGAGCTATGGAGGCAGTTTTGAAATTGCTCCCATCGTTGGATACAAGGTTACGCCTGAGTTTGCCGTTGGAACCCGTTTAACTTATATTTACAGCAGCTATAAAAGTCAGTACAGTTCAACACGCTATAATTTAAACGATTACGGAGCCAGCTTGTTTGCCCGTTACCAGTTTTATAAGTATTTCTTCGGACAGGCGGAGTATGAAGCCCTGAGCCTTGAAATGCCACCAAGACCTCTAGAACCCTCTCGTATTTTATTGAATAGCCTTTTTGTTGGAGGTGGCATCATTCAGCCATTGGGTGGCAGGGGGTTCGCCACAGTGGCCATTTTGTTTAATTTACTCGAAAACGAGTATTCAAACTATGTATATTCCAATCCCATTATCCGGGTAGGATTTGGTGTTGGGTTATAGAAATACCACAAACCTTTATCGCCATTGGTAAGTCCTTTTCTGTGAGGTAACCATACGGGACTTGCCGGAAAAGTTTCACGCAAAGTGCGCTAAGTTTTGTACGCAAAGTTCGCAAAGAAGTTTTGTGACACAACACTTTCATCACTTTAGCTTCATTTCGAAACGTGGCTCCGCGAACTAAGTGTGAAGTATCTTACCGGAAAAAGCCAGAATATGCTGGATACGACACTAACTTACCTATTTTTACACCGATTTTAAAGCGTTATAATTTCTGTTTTCACGATGGATGAAATAATAAATTACATCAGTATCATTGGTGCTTTTGCCTTCGCCATTTCAGGGGCGCTCACTGCCATGAACAACAAATTCGACCCGTTTGGAGTATTGATCATCGCTTTTGCAACGGCCGTGGGTGGTGGAACCATGCGCGACATGCTCATCGAAGGCAAACCTGTTTTCTGGCTGTACGAACCAGGCTACCTGTACTTTATTATAGCCGGAACCATCTTTGCCATTGTCTTCAGGGCTAAGCTCAACTACATGCTTAAACCCCTTTTCTTTTTCGACACCATCGGGCTGGCTTTGTATACGGTAATTGGTGTTCAGGTTGGACTTGAATACAACCTGAATTATATAAATTGCATCATTTTGGGCACTCTCACCGGCGCTTTTGGTGGGGTGATCCGCGATATCCTGGTGAATGAGGTGCCGGTCATATTTAAGAAAGAAATTTATGCCACCGTGAGTATTGTGGGAGGAGTACTATATCTGGTATTGGACAAGCTGATATTACATCATCCGGTGATGCAGTTTATTCCGATGGTGTTTATTATCGTGCTCAGGTTGTTGATTGTGCGTTATAAAATTTCATTGCCTTCTTTGTATAAAAAGGAGTAGGTTCCAACTTATCTCGTAGGCATGAAAATGCGGGGGGAGGTTTTTCACAACAACCTTGTTGAAGAGAACATGATGCAAAACCCGGAATATCTGGCATTTATGTCATTTTGTGTAAAAAGACCTTCGGAAAACCCCGATAGTAATGCGGGGGTGTACATAGTATGATGACAAAAACCAAAGAAAATCCCTGTCATTTCGATTTCCGATTGCTATCGGAATGCGCTGAGAAATCCCCCAGGTATTGCATAACCTCCATTCTTGCATCAATC
>JAUYGX010000021.1 GCA_030690365.1 Bacteroidales bacterium
GCTACAACATTGCATATACTTTATGGCGGATTACGTTATGAAAATGAGTATTTTAGTTCCAAATATAAATCGGCGAGGCAAGAAAGATTTGTCTTTTAAAGTCCGCCACAAAGCATATGCTCCCCGTTCTCAATAATATCACTATGAAAGAAACATTTACCTTCCAAATTCCCCTTAATTCATTTTTTATACAAAGCTCAAATTTTACCCTGCACAAAATCTATTTTTTCACGACTTTAAATGACGTTGTCATTTTGTCCGCATGAACTCTTATCAGATAAATCCCTGCCGGCAGCGACTTCATATTAAGGGTGTATCTGGTGGATGATTCTTTCTTTGCTTCAACCCTTAACTGATGGCCTTTCAAATCCTGAACCCTGATACTTGCAGCCTTTTTACCCGAACTTACTCCCATGATGGACAGCACATCCGTAACCGGATTGGGGTAAAACGTAATGCCGGAGGCAGATGATAACCTTTCCTCCAAACCCACAAAATCGCTAAACAGCTCTTGTATACTAAAGCTGATGGGATCATGCTGATAAGCCGGTGAACCATTCTTATAAACCGCGATGCTAAACAAATCGAACTCAGGCGCATATTGCATAAATTGCAGGTTGTGATTCAGGTGTGAATGATCGCGCATCAGCTCCCAGCTTTCGGTGGTACTGATGTTGGTTCCATCACCAATATTGGCCAATATCGCATTGTAGCGGTAGCAAAAATTCATGGCATTGTTGCGGGCAATCTGGTAATTGGCCGTATAAATATTGTCACCCGGGAGGCTGTCAGGAAAACTGCTGTAACGGAAAACCAGGTAGGGAGCTGCCGGTGCAACTTCGGCAATCATGGCAATCAGGCTGTCCTGATTTTCGGTTGAACGGGCTATGGAACTGATTAAAAAACCATCTGCAAATCCATCCGGTTGGTCCAGCATGGCTGAACGAACATCCTGCACATTGTTGGCTCCATCCAGGTTATAGTCGAGTTTTTCGATGGACTTGCGCAGTGTAAACCAGATGGGTTCGTATTGTTTGCCATGTTGTGTTCCTCCATTAAAATCATCCATCATGTGCTGAAAAACACCCACATGCTGGTTAAACCCTGACAACACACTAAACATCCCGGCAAAACCGACCGCCAGCCAGGGCTGCTCATCCACCTCAGAGGGCAGACTAATACAAATAATCTGATTGTTGATCAGGTATGTATTTACGGTCCAATCCAGGTGTCTGGAGATAACAGATTTCCCATCCAGATCAGTCCCCTCTGTGGCAGCACCCCAGCTAACCAGGCTCGAACATCCCATGCCCATGGACTTGCTGAGTAACTTGGAAACATCCAGAAATGAATTACACACCAGCATATCCACATAATCCATGTTGGTGGTATTTAGTCCGGCATCGTCCATTCCATTCACAATTGCTTCGGCTTCAACCACAAACAGCGAATCAAATTTTAAATCCTCACCCGCAATGACAATATTTCGGGCATAGGAATAATAGGCTCCGAATTGTGGCTTTAAATAATTATTGAACACACTGGTAATTTCCGCCCCAAGAAGTGAACCATAGGCAAAACCGCGCTCATAGTGCGTTCCCCACACTTTAAGAATTTTGATATTATTGGTGTCGCCAATGATTGCTCCATTGATTTGAGCCCTTAAGCCGATGGAAACAATCACAATCAGAAATGTAAAAAACACTTTTTTCATAATGGAATTATTGCTTTGCTAATAAAATTACTATCGATGTAAATATACAAAAACAAGTGTCTATCCCGCTGACCCCGGACAAAAAATTAAATTTATGGTAACCAGTAAATTAAAATGCTCAAGAATAGTTACCCGGGCATCCGTCCTGCGTCTAAACGCTAAAATAAAATGTACTTTTATGATATCAGATAATCATGTTGCACAGAAACGGGGTAATCGAATTGCCATCCTCATTGGATTGATATTAATGGCCGCTATCATTATCGCCACGCTTTTTATGTGATTGGGTTTTGAAGAAATAAGACAGGGTCTCAATCTCAAAGCAAATTAATCTCCCTCTAAACTGCTGGTTTAATCGGGCGGTTTTCTCCGGTATTATAATTTCCAGTTGAGCTGAGTCTCCATTCAGGCAAATTCATTTATATTTGGCAGCAAAACCATTAAAGATGTACTGTCTGAAAACACTTATTGCCAAACATATACAAGGAAGAAAAGTTTTCATTTTCTTCATCCTTACCAACCTTATTTACGCCTTTATGCTGGTTGTGACCATTCCCATGACCCTGGCTTATGCACCCGATTCTAAACTACTTGATATGATGCCTGCCGGTTATAACCTGAAGGATGTGACCGACCTGTTTGCCGCTTTGGGAGCGGAAGGCAGACATACCTATTTGTTTTATCAAATCCCGGTGGACATGGTTTATCCAATGCTTTTTGCCATTGGATATTGTTTGTTGATGGCTTATTTTCTGAACAAACTGGGCAAACTACGAAGTCCCTATTTTTACCTGGCTTTGTTACCACTTGTTGCCGGAGCTGCCGATTATTTAGAGAACATGGGCTTTATAACCTTACTGAATCAATATCCTGATATAAACCCAACCCTGGTGAAAATTTCGGGTGTGTTTTCGGTGATCAAGAGTAGTAGTACTACTATCTATTTTATCTCACTGATCGTGGTGCTTACTGCCTTTCTTATACAGATCCTGTCGAAAAAGAAAGCAAAAAAAATCCTGCCTGAGGTTTAAGAATAAACTGATTTACTCTATTGTGCTCAGGCAGGAAAAATCGAACTCCAACGAGTTATTTTATTTTTTTAATCACAGTATCAATAAAACTGGTGACTTCGGCAGGAAATTTCATTCCATCCTTATCCATCTGCATGGTCATATCGAGTTGAATTTTTGAAACCGACACCATCCCGGTTTTGCGGTCTACGGTCATTTCACCTTTCATGGTTCCATCCACTTCACTACTGGCTTCGGGGTTCAATGTATTCCCCGACAGGGTTCCGGCAAGGGATATCACGGCTTCTTTCTTTGTGGCCTTCGTAAGGGTATAGGTCATTTTAACAGCCATCTTATCGGATTTTTGAACGGTTAGTTCTTCAGTCCAACTATCACCAACCTTTACTTTATGATCAGGATACACGGCATAGTTGTTGCCTGAGTTCAGGCTTCCGGACATATCGCCGGCATCGCCCAGGGCAGAAACATCCATGTGGTCGATCTTACCTTTCTCGTTCATGGTAGCATACACGGCCGCACCAATCATTTTGTTCATCTGGGTGGCAAACTCAGCTCCCATGGGCGAATTAAAGGTGGAACTGTCCTGTGAGTCGTACTTCATTTCCATGCCAAAAATCTGCTGATCCATCACAATGCGGTCAAAAACTGTTATTTGTGTAATCAATCCCTGATTTACAGAGTCGATGGAGGAAGTCATATAAAATACCATGTCCTGATCCAGTGTAGCCTTTTGTCCCATGGCTTCAAACTGGATGGTTTGTTCGATTTTCGATTCATTGCTAAATTGATCACCAACCTGTAGGTTGTATTTCAGATCGATACTTTTTTGTGCTTTGGCGGTATAACCAAATCCTGCCATCAGCAGAACAGCAACAATCAACAGGGTTTTAGATTTAATAGTCATCATGTTTTAAATTAATTTATCTGTTTAAAATGGCTCATCATCGTCCATATCATTCATTTTGGAGGAGAAGCTTTTAATGCCGGCGCCCACATCTGATGGCCTGTATCCGCCTTCTGACGGCCCCGGAGCCAGGTCCTCGAACTTGGCAAATTCTGCAATAAACTTCAGTTTCACATCGCCAACGGCTCCATTTCTGTGCTTGGCGATGATGATTTCGGAAACCCCCTGCGTGGGCGTTCCATCTTCGAACACGTCGATTTTGTAATATTCGGCACGATAGATAAAAAGTACCAGGTCGGCATCCTGCTCTATGGCACCTGATTCGCGCAAGTCGGACAGAATAGGTCTTTTAGATTGTCCTGGTCGATTCTCCACCGCACGGCTTAACTGCGACAAGGCCAGCACCGGAATATCCAGTTCTTTGGCCAGGGCTTTCAGCGAACGCGAAATCTGGCTGATCTCCTGCTCGCGGTTGCCTCGGTTGTCACCACCGGAAGTCATCAACTGGAGATAATCGATAAACACCATCTGGATGTCGTGTTGCTGTTTTAACCGACGACATTTGGCCCGGAGTTCAAAAATTGAAAGTGCCGGCGTATCGTCGATAAACATCTTGGCATCCACCAGATTGGAAATTTTATCGGTAAGTTGCTGCCATTCATAACTGGCCAGGTCGCCTCTTTTTAATTTGTCAGCCCGCAACTCCGATTCAGCCGAAATCAACCTGGTTACCAGCTGTACTGCCGACATCTCAAGTGAGAAAAAGGCAACGGGTTTGTTAAATTCTACAGCCACATTGCGGGCCATATTCAGTGCAAACGCTGTTTTCCCCATGGAAGGACGCGCTGCAAGTATGATCAGGTCCGATTTTTGCCAGCCTGAGGTAATGCGGTCCAAAGCGGTGTAACCGGACGCCACACCTCGCATCTGTCCGTCGGCATCGCGTGCATGTTCAATGTCAGTTATCGCTGCACGGATCAGGCTGGGCATATCCTGAAAACTACGCCGCAGGTTGGTTTCAGAAACTGAAAACAGACTTTGTTCCGCCTTATCCAACAGATTAAACACATCGGTGGTATCTTCAAAAGCATCTTTGATGGTTTCGGATGAAATGCGGATAAGCTCACGCTGGATATGCTTTTGCATGACAATCCTGGCATGAAACTCCACATTGGCACCGGAAGCGATGCGGCTGGTAAGCATGGTGATGAAATACGGACCGCCCACCATTTCGAGTTCACCTTTGCTTTTCAGTTTATTGGTTACCGTGAGGATGTCGATGGGTTCCGATTCGGAGAACAATTCAGAAATGGCAGAAAAAATCCGTTGGTGGCTGTCCTTGTAAAATACCTTCGGGGTAAGAATATCGATTACGGCAGAAACCGCATCTTTCTCTATCATCATGGCACCAAGCACCGCTTCCTCCAGGTCGACAGCTTGTGGAGGAATTTTGCCATGCTCATAGATAGGTTGCGCCGAAGCACTTAAACTTTTGGTAACTCCTGATTTCCTGACCTCTTTCCTAACATCTTCCATAGAGCCAAAAATACAAATAATGGTTTTGGATGTTCAGGATGTTGATAAATTAATTTGGTTAATTTAAATGTTGGGATACGGACGCTGATCCTGAAGGATGATTCAAGTTAATTGTATGCTTATATTTTCGCATAAAGTTTGGTAAAGTTATTTCCCTGCTCACTTTGTAGATGAAAAGTAACCTCAGAATAAAAATCTTTACCAGAAACGTTTTATTTCTTGAGATTAAAAATCATGATCATCATAAAAATCATAACAATCTGCGCCTGTCCCGTTCATACGGGATTCCATTAACCGCACCTAGGTAAACACCACCTCCTCCTCCCGTATCAATGCCAACCCCTGATACCGCCGAAACAGTTGTGCGATGGTAATCACATCCTTCTGGCAGTAAGTCGCAATGCGGTCAAGATCTTTATCTTCCCAATACACCTTTCCTACCATACTTCCGTCGATGTCGTCCTTGGGCGTTGGGATGTCGAAGATGGCTGCCAACAGTTCCAGCGAAGTGTAGTGTTTATAATCTCCGAATTTCCATAGCTCCATGGTGTCCAGGTGATTTACCTCCCAGGGCTTTTTCCCTGCCAGATCAAGGATTGCCGGAAGTTCAACGCCCTTCACCAGCATGCGACGGGCAATATAAGGGAAGTCGAATTCCTTCCCATTGTGCGCACACAACAATGAATCGCGGTTGTCGAAATAACGCTTTAACATCTCAGCAAATTCTTCCAACAGTATTTTTTCGTCATCTCCGTAAAACGACTTTACACGAAACTCTTTTCCTGAAGAGAATCCGCAGGAAATGCACACAATCTTACCAAATTCGGCAAAAATTCCGGCCCGGTTGTAGAGTGCATCGGCGGTTTGTTCTTCCTCGGCCTGGAGCCTTCGTGACTTTTTCTCCCACAAGGATTTCATCTTTTCGCTCAACGCGTTAAAATTCGGAGAGGCCGGAACCGTTTCTATGTCGAGAAACAAAATACGGTCGGCAGCAAGTTGATTTAGCATGGCTTGGGTTTTAAAATTTAAAGGTAGAAAAAAACAACATACGTTAACTCAACAAAACAAATTTATCTACCTTGCCGTGCATTATGACAAACAATTTATTCAAATATCTGGTCACCTTCGCGATTGTAATCCTCTTCATTTCAGGTTGTAAAAAAAACCAACCTGTTGTGCCTGCGGTAATCAGTTTCAGCACTCCCGATGAAAATGCGGTATTTTTTGTGCCCGACACCATTTTGGTCAGGTTTAGCATTGAGAGTGGTTCCAAAATTCGTTCTGTCCGCGCAAGCATCGACAATACCGACATGGTTCCCCTTTCAGAACAAGTATATATTTACCCGGAGGTTAATCAGCAACAATTTGAGGTTGCACTTCCGGTAAATGCGATGGCCTATTCTGATTCGTTAAAATGTTTTATTCACCTGATGGTTGAAAATGAGCAAAAAACCACCAATGCATTCAGGTACATCCACCTGAGCAATAGGTCATTTATTTTTAAAGGGTTTTCGGTTGTCACCGAAGAGGAGTTAAACAACTCAACATTGTATTTTTATGATGAGAATTTCAATGCATCCGGGGCTTATCCTATTTCAGGTAGAATTACCCATACTGCCACTGCTCGGGAATCCGATTTATTGTTTTTAACCTCTGCCATTCCTGATTTACTAACGGCTTACAGATTTTCTGATCACCAACCCGAATGGACCAGGGAACCTCAACTGCCATATCCTGAGTTTACCTTTGTTCAATATCAGTCGCCTTTTCTTTATTTTGGCAACGGTGCCGGGCAGGTAGTTTCGGTATATGGTTCTGATGGCACACAAGTTGTTAACACACCGCTTTTCGAAAACTTTTACCCAACGGGGATGGCAGTAAATTCAACCAAGTTGATAATTGGCTATCAAAGCCGGGCAGGATTGTCTTCCAGGCTTACCACCTGCTACCGCACAACAGGATCGTTGGTGCAGGAATACCTCACCGATTTCAATCTGGTATTTGGACGAAAATCCAACGAAAGTGAAGAAGTCATTTTATTTGGAAACACCAACAACGTGGGAAACAGGGTGATTTTTGATCCCGAAGCCAACGAAATCGTTTCAACACAGAGTTTTAACATCGGGATTATAAAACAGGCCATCTCAATTGACGGAAGAAACTTTCTGGTTAATTCTACCTCGGGACTATTTCGCATAGATTCGAACTCAGCAGAAGCGGAAGAGGTTTACATCCCGGAAAATGAAATGATGGATATGACTTACGATCCTTACTTAAGCCGACTTTTTATCGGTGATGGCAGCCAGGTTTTGATTTTCTCCTATCCGGGATTGGATTTGATAAAACAGTTGGAATTCAACAATCAGGTGATATCAATAGCAACGCGTTATAACCGCTGATCCAATTGACAGCAGCTATAACGCGTGGCAGCATTTCCTAAAACAATGATTATTCTACCCTTAAATCATTACAGTTAACGATACATCAACTGTTTATTTATCCATACATCTTTTTGTTCTGTCGTCGGGATTGACATCCTCAACATCCTCTTCAATAAATTTCCATCCACCTATCATGGAAGAAGTTAACCCGTTTCGCTCGATGTAGTCATGGTAAAATACCAGATAAACATGGATCATTCCGAAAATGATGAAAAACCACATCAGGATATGATGAATTTGTCGGGTCATAAAATCACCACCCAACAAAGGCACAATCCACGAAAACAGATCAGGAAACCAGGAGGTACTCATGGCAGCATACAGTCCAAACCCGGTCAGGCTTTGCAAAACAAAGGCCAGAAAAGTGAAAAAGTAGGTAAGGCTGGCCAGAGCGTTATGGCCAACCGACAGAATGGGACGGTCGGAGACCTGGAGGATATCTACTTTCAAAACACACATGAGTTCGCGCCACTGCCACTTTTTGAGCGGGATAAAATTATTCCAACGTGAAAATTTATTCCCGACGAATCCCCAATAAACGCGAAAAACGAAATTGAAAAAGAACAAAAAAGCGAATATAAAATGGATGAATCTTACCGTTCCGAACCAATAGCTAAAGGAGGCTTCGGTGGCGCTTTGCAGTGCAGGCGGACGTCCGATGAGATATCCCGTTATACACAAAGCTACAATACAAAGTGCATTGATCCAATGGTATAACCTTACAGGAAGCTCCCAAACATACACTTTTCGGACTAATTCTTCTCTTACTAAAGTTTCCATAAGCCAGGATTAAAACGTTTGAACTTGATGAACATGTTTGCCTTTTTCATCATAAAGATGGACGGCACAAGCCAGACAAGGGTCGAATGAGTGAATGGTCCTCAGAATTTCCAGTGGACTTTCCGGGTCGGCAATGGGTGTTCCAATGAGTGAAGCTTCGTAAGCAGATCGGTTTCCACCAGCATCGCGTGGAGAGGCATTCCAGGTACTGGGCACCACCAACTGATAGTTATCGATTTTCTTGTCCTTAATTTTAATCCAGTGTGCAAGTGCACCTCTGGGAGCCTCGGTCATTCCAACGCCCTGTGCCTCTGTGGGCCAGGTTTCGGGTTTCCATTTGTCGGCCACAAAGGTCCGTGAGTCGCCATTCTTGATATTGGCCAGCAACTGCTGGTAAAACTCTCTCGACCAACCCGCCACCAGTTTGGTTTCCAATCCACGGGCTGCGGTACGACCAAGGGTAGAGAACAAGGCTGTTACCGGAACATCCAGTTTTTGTAATGCATAGGTAATCACCTCTTTAAACTCTTCCTTGCCTGAGGCATAACCCACCAGCATGCGCGAAAGTGGCCCTACTTCCATTGGATGGCCGTTCCATCTGGGGGTCTTCAGCCAACTGTATTTATTATCCACATCCAGATAATCGTAAGGCGGCCTTGGGCCTGAATACTTCAGGTTGGTTTCTCCCTCCCAGGGATGTTTTCCAGCCGGATCGTCATCTGAATACTCATAATAGGAATGTGCAATCTGTTCTTTGATTTGCTCAGGATCGGTTCCATCAATGGGGATTACCTCATTCAAATTGCGGTTCATGATGATACCACGCGGGAATTTAAAACTGCTCACATCCGCATAGCCATTAGTTGGTAAATCGCCATAGGCCATATAGTTGGAAAGTCCTCCTCCGATGGCACCCCATTCATTTTTATAGAATGATGCAATTGCCAATAAATCTGGAATATATACCTGCTCGATAAAGTCGTAGGCCTGATCGAACAAAGTACCTACATAAGCCAGTCGTTCTGCATTCAATGCGTTGCTATCATTGATATTGATGGCGCATGGAACGCCACCAACCAGGTAATTTGGATGGGGATTCTTTCCACCAAAAATGGTATGTACCTTCACAATCTCTTTCTGCCATTCGAGGGCTTCCAGGTAGTGAGCTACGGCCATCAGGTTGGCTTCGGCAGGAAGTTTATAACCCGGATGTCCCCAGTATCCGTTGGCAAAAATGCCCAGTTGTCCGCTATCCACGAATTTCTTGATACGCTTTTGCACATCCGAAAAATACCCCGGAGAGCTGTTTGGCCAGCTCGAAATACTTTGAGCCAATTGTGAAGTGGCGGTAGGATCGGCCTTGAGTGCCGAAACCACATCTACCCAGTCGAGGGCATGAAGGTGATAAAAATGCACCACATGGTCCTGCATATATTGAGCGCAGAACATCAGGTTTCTGATGACATCGGCATTGGGTGGAACGGTAATATCCAGCGCATTTTCAACGGTCCTAACCGAAGCCAGGGCATGTACGGTGGTACAAACTCCACAAACCCTTTCGGTAAATGCCCATGCATCACGCGGATCGCGCCCTTTCAAAATCAGCTCAATTCCACGAACCATAGTTCCTGAACTCCAGGCATCTACAATAACACCATCCTTAATTTCGGCTTCTATTCTTAAATGTCCCTCGATACGTGTGATCGGGTCAACAACAATTCTTTGTGCCATAGTTCTAAAATTTACGATTTATCAATGTCGGTTTCTACTTCGCCTTTGTTGGTATGCTTACGTTTGCGGATGTTGGTGGAAATGGCATGCGCCACAATTCCGGCACCGGTAGCAATGCCCAGACCTACGCCAACGGTATCGGCAGTAGATTCAATACCAAATCCGGGGAAGCTTTGCAGGTGTTTGTAGAATGGGCCATTGTCCCAGAAGTTGGCTTCGCTGCATCCGATGCAGGGATGACCCGATTGGATGGGATAACTCACTCCGTTGTTCCATTTAATGACACCGCATGAGTTGTAGGTATTTGGTCCGCGACAACCCATTTTATATAAACAATACCCTCTTTTGGCATTTTCATCGTCGAATGACTCGACAAACAAACCGGCATCATAGTTGGGACGGCGGTAACAGGTATCGTGTACACGTCTTGAGTAGAAGGCCATGGGTCGGCCCAATCCATCCAGTTGAGGAATGCGGTCGAAGGTAAGCAAATGCACAATCACACCCGCCATCACTTCGGCAATGGGCGGACACCCCTGCACATTGATAATAGGTTTGCCTTTGATAACTTTGTGTACAGGACGAGCACCGGTTGGGTTAGGATCGGCAGCCTGCACACATCCTGCCGAAGCGCAATTGCCCCAGGCCACGATGGCTTTGGCTCCATCGGCTACTTCATTTACAATATCATAAGCACTTCTGCCTCCAATGCAGCAATAGGCTTCATCACCTGTAGGAATGGAACCTTCAACCATCATCAGGTATTGACCATGGTATTTTTCCATAGTATCGTGGAGTGATTTTTCAGCCTGGTGTCCGGCTGCAGCCATCAGCGTTTCGGTGTAGTCTAATGAAATCTTGTCGAGTAAGATGTCGGCCACAATAGGATGCGACGACCTGATAAACGACTCGCTACAGCAGGTACATTCCTGAAAATGCATCCATAGTACAGGGATTCGTGATTTGGTTTCGAGTGCTTTGGCAATTTGAGAAGCCCCGCTGGCGCTTAAACCAAGCATGGCGGCCATGGTGCCGCAAAACCTGAGAAAATCGCGGCGCGAATAGCCCGCTGCCAACACCTCTTCGTAAACAGTGGATTTTTTGTCGATCATAGCTAAACGGATTAAGATGCGTATTAATATAATGTATATGAATATACCTGTAATAACATCACGACTGGCATCTGAAAGCCCAAGAAATGGCTATTTCAGACTACGTTTTCTCCTGTGGTTTAGCTCCTTATGGCCTCTCTGCCTTTGCTAATTCTTCTTTCTGAAGGAGCTCATCCATCTCCCTAAATATTTCAAGAGCTTCCATTGCATCCTTTTCTTCCACTTTTGCAATGGCCATACCTACATGGACCATCACATAATCTCCCACACCTGCTTCGGGCAACCACTCAACACATGCATCCACGATACTTCCGGAGACATTTACTTTTGCCATCCGCAATTCGGATACGCTTTCGTTGATGGATATGATTTCTCCCGGAACTGCTAAACACATAATTTTGGTGCAATAAAATGAAATATCTAACTATCTACATAATTAATTGCCTCAAATATATTATTATTTAGAAACGTATTTAAATAGAGGACTCACTTTTTGCCCATCCGGCATAAATTTAGAACTATTCTAAATTAAAAGGAGGCCAATATTTCATTCATCAGATGATAAATTTTGGGGATGGAGGCTTCTATTTCAGGCGAAAGTTCCAGGGTTAGATCCTGCAATTCGTATATGGTAACTGTAATGAGATATATCCTGGGAAGGTGATTGAGCAAAGCGGCAGATTCGATGAGATCCTTCAATCCGATATCGTGTGAACTAAGTACTTTTGGAAAATCCGACGCAAAACGAGGTTCGATTACCTTTAATGTCCCGGGAGGTTCATCGTCCATGGTGGCATCAATCATGATAATGGTTTGGTAATCTTCGAGCACCGACAGGATATAAAACCCTCCGGTTCCACCGTCAAGCAGATCAACATTTTCGGGCAAAGGTTGGTTTTGTATGTATTGGATGGCCCGGACGCCAATTCCTTCATCACCCATCAGCATATTGCCAATCCCCAAAACAAGTATTCTTTCCACTGGTGTTTCCATATCAATTTTTAAGGCGAATATATTCAAATTAATATGAAATAAAAATCCCAATGTGATTTTGATGGTTGGGTAAACCTCTTAGCCAGAGAACTAACTATTCTCTCAACACCAACCCTAATATTTGAAAAGGATCCGGGAAATTTTGCTCCAGACATTGAGCCAAGCCGGAAGTAAGAATTTCATCCATACCAACAACCAAACCAAGCGGCTGCCTAAAGCGTGCCATCCCCCGGAATCCATATTTTGAAGTGGTTTCAACACCTATAAACCTATGAATTTACATGGTTACCATACCCTTTGCACAGCTACACCCACTATTTAAGGTTTATCATCAATTTTGTTTTAGAAAGATTGTTTCGGGTTTGCAACGTGTAATAATATATGCCTGCGGGACAATCAGTGGCATCGAACACAACCTGATAGCTTCCTTCATCCTGAAATTCATTCACCAACGTTGTTATTTCTCTACCAGAACAATCAAGAACTTTGAGTTGAACAAAATCTGATTTATTAATTGTATAACCAATTGTAGTAGAACTGCCAAACGGGTTTGGATAATTTTGTTGTAACGAAGAAAATTTCGAATCCGGAGTATCTTCGTGCAATCCTGAAATAATCCAATCTATGGGTTGCCGGTAAAATCCTCCACTAAAATTAACATCTGATTTACCTGATGCCGTTGCGATAAATAAATCGTTGGTGGTAACCGTTCCACAGATTACCTCGCCAGGTGTAGAAATCGGGGTAAAGTTTGCTAAGTCGGAGGTCAGATAAGATGTCTCACCCAAAACGAAAATAACAAAGTCGCCACCCGGATTAATTTTTAGCACCAATAAATTAAACTTTTCATCTGCAATAAGCGTTACCCAACTGGCACCCTTATCGATACTGTAATAACACCCTGCATGGGTAGTAATAAACGACATGGTACTTAATTGCAATACACCGGTAATAATAAGCTGATCACCCGATAGACCATTATTACCTGAAGTCCACTGACTGAAGTTGTCGTCGGAATAATATACTCCGGCATTGGTACCCAGAATAAAACGGCTGCTATCTCCAAAGTCGTAACCTCCTATCACATTTGTATTGAGTGCATCATTGGTTAATCCATTATTTGCAGCCGACCAGGGACCAACTAATCCAGGCCCTGTATAAAAACCACCTCCATTTGTGCCTACAATAAAATCCTTATCATCCAAATCACCTCCAATATAATAAAAACTAACATCCGTATTATCAAGTCCGGTGGAAGCCAGGGTGTAAGATGATTGATCCATAGTGTAATAAGGGCCATCATTGGTCGACACAAAAAGCATTGGCCCCGGGCCTGGCAGAACTTCATTAACATATTTATTTGGTAAATCACCACTGACATCAACCCATGAGTTACCTAAATCCATGGTTTTGAAAATCCCATCACCGGCAAAACTAACCACTACACTGTCTTCAACACCTGACATTGAAGTAGGCTCTGTTGTTGTATTTCCTATTGGGATTGGGGTCCATTGGCCATACACAACAATGGCCATTGAAGTACTAAAAATAAAAAGTAAAAGTTTTTTCATTTTGATAAGTGTTTAGTTGTTAAATATGAATGAATTACAATGACAAAATTCATCCAAGAACATTGAAGGTGCAATAGTTCAACAACACTAAAGTGATGGGGTGATTACACCAATCAGTCTTAGAAACTGTGATTGAAATGGCAGGTTACCATGTCGGTTATGCCTCCGGTATTGTATAGCACGACCGGGATTTACCGATGGAATTTGCTCCGTCAAAGGAAACACTTTCCTATTTTGTGATGCTGTTTTTTAAGCAAAACCTGATGAGTTCAACCACATTATGAACATCCAGTTTTTTCATCAGGTTGGTACGGTGATTATCAACGGTGCTTGGACTTACAAATAATTTCTCTGCAACCTGTTTATTACTCAAGCCATTACACAATAATATAGCAACCTCTTTCTCACGGTCACTCAGTTTCGACACTTTCGAAAAGTCGTTGGGTGATGCGTTTGATTCTTCTTCGGCATTGCGGGTTTGATTCATCAGTTTTCCATCGAAATAGGTCTTGCCCTTTAACACCTGATTGATAGCAAACAACAATTCATCTTTATCAGAAGTTTTAAGAAGGTATCCTGAAATGCCCATATTAACAAGGTTTTTTACCAGACTTGGCTCCTGATACATGGTCAGTATGATAATCTTTAAGTCGGGAAATCGTTTTAACAGCAATTCAGAGCCTGCCATCCCATCCATAATGGGCATTTCCATATCTATGATGCACAGATCAGGGACTGATATTTCCACAAAATGGATGAGTTCCTTCCCATTTTGTGCTTTACAAACCACCTGAAGATTTGGCTGACTTTCAATCAAAGTTGAAATGCCATCCAATAACATGGCATGATCATCGGCAAGAGCGATATTGTATATTTTAACCATTAGCCAAGATATATTTTAATTGTGGCGGTTGTACCATTGTGCTGATTCGATTCAATATTCAGTTCACCATTCATGGTGCGGATCCGGTTGGTAATATTCATTATGCCTATTCCTTCTTTTTTACCGGCATTTTGCATCCCCTGACCATTGTCCTGAACAATAAATATGCAATTGTTTTCAATCTTCATTAATTGAATGTCAACTTGTGTTGCTTTTGAGTGCTTTATGATATTAACGATTAGTTCCTGGGCAATCCGGTACAGTCCGGTTTCAATATTTTGAGGAAGCCTGACTTCCAGGTTGTAATGTTCAAACCTGTAGGATATTGATGTACCGGTAAAACTTTTGTCGATCATATCCTGAAGGGCATCTACAAGCCCGAGCTGTGTTAATGATTTTGGCATCATTTGATGTGAAATGGATCGTGTTTCGTCACCCACATCACGAATCATCGAAATCATTTTGCTTAAATTTTCTCTAAGTTTTGGGTCTACCTCCAATATGTCGGAGGCCATATTTTGGAAATGGAGTTTTATTGCACTGATTTGTTGGCCAATACCATCGTGAAGGTCTTTGGCAATTCGGCTGCGCTCTTCTTCCTGCGCCTCAAATATTGCCTTAATCCCTGACTCACGTTCCCTTATTATTGCTGCATCCTGTTCTGCTTTCAGATTACTTTTCTTGCGCTGATAAATAAACATCAAAAGGAATATCGCAGCAATGCCAGTGCTTAATATGATAATAATTAATCTGTTACGATTTGATATAACAATTTCCGCAAGTGCATTTTCCTTCTCAAGCCGATCCCTGTTTGCGATTTCGGTGAGCAATTGGTTTTCTTTTTGTTCTGTTTCGTATCTCACGCGCATATTTGCAATCTGGGTTGTATTTTCAGCATTCAGGATCGAGTCTTTGAGTTTACTATAATCATTGTAATATTTTAGTGATTTTTTGTACTGCCCCAGCTTTGAATACAGTTCATGATTTCTGAAATAAACTTCAGCCTGAAAATCTTTTTGTTTGAATTTGTGTGCGAAATAAAGGGCGCTGTCCAATAGTAATTTAGCTTCCCGATATCTGTTTGTGTTGATGTAAATATTGGCGAGGTTCGTATATGAACTTGTTTTTATGGATTCATCATCAATATAAGTGAGTGCCTCCAGAAGATATTTCTCTGCCTCAATGTAATTGCTTTGTTGAACATAGGTATTTCCGATATTTGATAACCATCGGGATAAGTAATTGTATTCATTGCTCTTTCTGAATAATCTGATGGCCATTTGATTGTAGTAATGAGCACTGTCGAATATCGACATCTCATCGTATGCAATTCCAATTCTTCCATAAATGAGTCCTTGCAGAGAAGGAACATCAATATTGGAAGCAAGAAACAGTGCTTTTTTTTGCCATTCGATGGCAGTTGCGTTATCGCCCATCGCGTTATAAATATAGCCAATACCTGAAATCGTTTTGCAAATCTGAGTGGTATCTTTTGATGTCTGGTAAACCTCCAAAGCTAGCAGGTAATGATGAAGGGCCTCAGGATACCATCCCCTGATTCTGAATTTGTCGGCACTATTCTCAAAAGCATATCCTGCCCACGGATGATTAATTTTAGAAAGGATTTCTCCCGACAAACTGTAGTACTTTAATGATGAATCAACATTGATATTATCCATGCAAAGGGCCAAAAACAAATAGGCTTTCCCCTTTCCCTCTTCAAAGTTAATTTGGTTTGAAAGTGATATGGCTTCCCATGCGTAATTCTCAGCCCGATCATCGCCATCAATAAAATACTGTCTTGAAATATTGATCAGGTTATTTACTTTTTTCTCGTTTTGGAGCGTCTGGTTTAAATCAATCAGGCTATCGACAGTGATATTCTGAGCGTAGGCAGTACCCTGAAGAATCAGAAATAAAAATAAAATCAGTCGAATAGATTTATTCATAATTTCATCTTAAACAATCATCAATTCGGAATCATGAATTTCCTACAAATGAAAACTATCTATATCCTTATCGTTACCAAATCAGGTTATGGCATCAAATATATTCTTTTTTCGTGATTTCAATGTCTTAAAATGCAACAATCACACAATTGCAGCTTCAAAATAATAGCCTAACTTTGTTGGTTGTCTTTCTTGACCGTAAACAATAAAATGGGGACATCCTTTTTTTAGGTGAAGTTGTCAATAAGATCAGTTAATGGGAAAAATATGGGACATTGTCAGAAGGATCTAAAAGCGCATTTCGCAGCATTCAGGAAGCACATCATTGGTGATGATTTAATGATTGATACGCCTTTTGGAAAAAAGAAAATGATTTATGCCGACTGGATAGCCAGCGGTCGCTTATACCGTCCTATTGAAGAAAAAATCACCAACGAAATTGGCCCTTACGTAGCCAACACCCATACCGAGACTACCGAAACAGGCACCATGATGACCAAAGCTTACCGCCGGGCTCATCAGATTATAAAAAAACATGTGGGTGCCAACCACGATGATGTGATTATCACGGCCGGTTTTGGTATGACTTCCGTCATCAACAAAATGCAGCGGATACTGGGTTTAAGAAGCTGTTCGGCAATCCCGCTCACCAAGGAATGTATTGCCGACGAAGACCGTCCGGTGGTTTTTATTACCCACATGGAACACCACAGCAACCACACTTCGTGGATTGAAACTATTGCCGACGTAGTGGTACTTCAACCCGACGAACACAACAATGTGGTGGTGGATGAGCTTCGTAAACAACTGAAAAAGTATGCTCACCGCAAAATGAAGATTGGCTCTTTTACAGCCTGCTCGAATGTTACCGGAGTAGAGCCACCCTATTACGAATTGGCGGAAATTATGCATGAAAATGGCGGACTTGTTTTTATCGATTTTGCCGGTTCGGCACCTTATGTGGACATCAATATGCATCCTGGGAATACGAAACAGGCATTGGATGCCATCTTCTTTTCGCCGCACAAATTTTTGGGTGGGCCGGGAAGTTCCGGTGTGGTGGTTTTTAACAAACACCTCTACCGTTGTCTGGTACCCGACCATCCGGGCGGTGGAACGGTGGAATGGACCAATCCCTGGGGTGGTCACAAGTATTACGACGACATTGAATTGAGAGAAGATGGCGGAACTCCCGGATTTTTACAGGCAATCCGTATTGCACTAGCCATCGAAGTAAAAAACCAACTGAATACCAGCTGTATCCGCCAAAGAGAGCACCAATTGGTGGAACGGGCCTTTGAAGGTTTTTCTACCATTCCCGGAATTCACATTCTGGCCGACAACGACCGTGACCGCCTGGGGATCTTCTCTTTTTGGTCTGAAGGAATGCACTTTAACCTGATGGTAAAACTGCTAAACGACCGTTTTGGTGTTCAGGTACGTGGCGGTTGTGCCTGCGCCGGTACCTATGGCCATTTTTTATTAAATGTTTCCCCGGAGGAATCGCAGCGCATCGTGGAGAAAATCAACAGTGGTAATTTAAGTGAAAAACCCGGATTTGTGCGTGTTTCGCTTCATCCCACCATGACCGACGAAGAACTGGATTTCATCATTGATGCGGTACGGCAGATTTCGAACCACTATAACAACTGGGCCATCGATTATACCTACGACCAGCGAACCAACGAATTTCAGCATAAAAGCGAAAACCCGAAACACACCGAAAGACTTGAAAATTGGTTTAGTCTGGAGGAAGGAAAGGCGAAAACAAGATGGAAAATCTGGAAATAAGATAAACTTCCGGAAGAAAATCTGGATTACATCACATTCGGATACAGCCACTTAACAACAGAGGCGAGAACAAGTCCGAAAATACCCAACATCACAAACATCCAACCCAGTAAGGATTTGTGCTTGCGGAAAAAGATAAAACCTCCGATTAAAAACAGGCCTGAAACGATAAAAAGAGACAAGATCATACCACTGAAATTATTTGAGCCAAAAGTAATATTTTATCCCAGGCTGCTGCATTTAGCAAACACAATTAGTTGATTGCCATCCAACAGAATTCCACCACAAACAGCTTCTTAAATCACAACTGCAAAAGTAGTCCAACTGTCGATGCTCGAAACGAGCAGGATATCGCCACCCATCCTCAGCATAATTTGTTTGCTCAGGCTAAGCCCGATACCTGAACCATTTTCTTTTGTAGTATAAAACGGAACAAAAATCTGTTCTCTTATTTCGGGTGGTATGGCCGGCCCATTGTTTGAAATTTCGATTTTTACCACACGATCTGTTTGTACCAGTTTTACAATCATAGTTGGATGTACGATATCCTTATAATACAGTGCTTCTGTTGCGTTTTTTAGCAGGTTTATGATTACCTGCGACAACAACTCCCTATCAGACTGGACAACAATATTTTGAGGAATGGATTTTTCAACTTTTATAGCACCAAACCCATGAAATGCTGCTGCCGCCAACAGATCGCTTTCAATCAGGTCCGATAAAATGATTTCTTTAAAATGAGGTTCGGGGAGTTTGGTGAATTTTCGATAGTTTTCAACAAAATTCATTAGTCCAAGGCTTCTCTCCTCAATAACCCTTAAACCTTTGATGGTATTTGCAATGGTGTTTAAATCTATCTTTTCGAGGCCAACAGGTTGGTTATTTTTTGTGAAATAGCCTGAAATTACCTGCGATAAAGTCGTTATGGGGGCAATGTTGTTCATGATTTCGTGCGAAAGCGTTCGCGCCAGTTTTACCCAGGCATCTACTTCGCGGGTATCCAATTCTTTAGTGATATCGCTTACCGCCACCAGCTTGATTGTTTGATTGTTTGTATTTATCTCCGACGGTTTAAACAACAGCTTTTGTCCTTGTTTGTTTTCAAAAATGGCTGATTGCAAATTGGATTTATGTCCACGCTGCATAATAAAATCAGGCAATGCCTTATCGATGGATATCAGTGCATTAATATGATGTTGATCGTTGAGATTGGTAAGTTTTTTAGCTGACGGGTTAATATTTATGACCCTTCCATTTTCATTGATCGAAAACAATCCGGTAGCCGACTGATTAATTAATGTACGAAAATACTGTTCCTGGGTGCTGATGTCAATTTTTGTCTGTCTGAACATCTCATTTAACCGGTTCATCCCAATATAAACATCATCAATGGCTTTATTTCCGGTTGCCATCGGGGTTTTTAGCGTGGTGTCCTCGTTTTCGATACCCAGCAAAAATAATGCAATCCATTTGTTGATGTGATTGAAATAATTGATCAGGTTGGCCATCACACCCAACAACACGATCGCCACTATGGCCGAAAACCAATAGGCTTGTTGCTCAAAAAATAAGTAGGCCCCTATAATTGTAATTAAAACCAGTAGTGTGAGCCGCAACAAAATGGCTTTGTAGAAATGTTTATATCCCATATTTTCTCAGCTTATTATACAAGGTCTGTCTGGTAATTCCCAGATTTTTAGCCACCGCGCTCATGTTCCCCTTTTCTTTGGCAATGCTGCTCAATATCATTTCCTTTTCCATTTCTTCGATGGTTTGAAAAGGCACATTATTTTTGGAGGTCAACAAGTTGTTATCAAAAGTAAAATTTGTTTTATTGAGCAGTTTGTCATCGGCCAGAATCACTGCTTTTTCAATGCAATGCTGCAATTCCCTCACATTGCCCGGCCAGTGGTGTTTCAGGAGTTTCTGTTTGGCTTCCTCATTGATTTTAAGTCCTTCCTTTTCGTATTTTTTGGCATATTTAAGCAGATAAAACTCTGCTATCAACAGAATATCATTTCCACGCTCTCTCAAGGATGGTAATTCGATGGTGATGGTATTGATTCGATAAAGCAAATCCTCACGGAAGAGTCCTTCTGAAATCATCTTTTTCAGGTCTTTGTTCGATGCCGAAATCAACCGGATATCAATGGGAACAGGAGTGCTGCTCCCAACCTTGGTGATTGTTCTGTTTTGTAGTGCCACCAGGATTTTGGCCTGTAGTGACGGCGTAAGATTCCCGATTTCATCCAGAAAAAGAGTCCCCATGTTGGCCGACTCAAATTTGCCCACCCGATCGTCTTTTGCATCCGTAAACGAACCCTTGGTATGCCCAAACAGCTCACTTTCGAATAGCGATTCGCTAATGGCTCCCATATCTACACTCAACATCACCTCTCTGTTCCTCCCTGACCACCTGTGGATTTCCCTTGCAATTAACTCCTTACCCGTACCATTCTCTCCTGCAATAAAAATATTGGCTTCGGTGGCAGCCACTTTTTTCACCATCTCCATCACGGCTTTCATGGGCGCTGATTGTCCAATTATCTGTTGTGACGATGGTTTTAGTTCTGCTTTGAGAGTATTTGTAGTTTTAATCAATGAGGCATTTTCAATTTTGCTTTTCCTGAGTTTTGTGGCTGCGTGCAAGGTGCTGATCAGTTTGTTGTTGTCCCAGGGCTTGAGTATGAAATCGAAGGCGCCTTCTTTTACTGCTTTCACAGCCAATTCGATATCACCGTAAGCGGTAATCATCACCACACTTATAGTTGGATCATATTTCTGAATTTCGCGAAGCCAATAAATCCCCTCATTCCCTGTATTTATCCCTGCTTTAAAATTCATATCCAACAGGACCACATCGATGTTGTGTTTTTGAATGGTTGACAGCAGACTATTGGGATTTTTGAGACAGAACACCGGCTCAAATTCCGTTTGAAGCAACATTTCGAGGGCCGTAAGAACGCTGTTGTTGTCGTCGAGTATAAGAATACTGCTTTTCATGATTAAGTTTTTTTGATCGATTCGGACTAGCCTGTACTATTCATGAACATCTGCGATGTTTTCAAATTGGAATGCAGATGACACGGATGTAACAGATTTCCACGGATTTTATAAAATTATTTTAAAATATATTTTACTATGTTACATTGATATTATGAGAGTTAAAACAAGTTTATGAATTAATCAGGTTAGAATAACCACCCGGAATTTGTAATGGACGAAATTAGACAATAGTCGTGGAACCAAACACCTGTTGTAAAATTATTTTACACTATTTTTGAATTTATGTTTGCGGTAAAAGCTGAATGGTTTTCGATGTCAGATTTCTCCTGTTTAAACATGCATTTCATTGTTCAATTTTCCACCAAGAAGTCAAAATAACATGCACATTCATCTATTTTTGCAGAAAACATGGCGAAAGTCCTGTAACAGTAAAATGTTTTTAAACCATGATTGGATACAATCTACCATCAATAATCATATTCTCTTGCAGTTATGTTATACAAAGTTTTGATGTTGATATCTTAAAGGAAATTAACTTAAACCGAAATACGCAGTTTGATGCTTTTTTTCAAATTGTCACCAACTCAGTTTCTATCATTGCCTGGGGCATCCCCATTTTATTATTGATAACCGGGATTGCAAAACAAAACATTCGGTTACGCAGCAAAGCTTTATTTCTATTGATATCGGTTGTTCTATCCTCAGGTTTCACCCAGATCCTTAAATATGCCATCGATCGGCCCCGACCATTTATTACTTATGATTTCGTCGAAAAAATTAGCAGTGGCGGCAGTCCGTCCTTCCCCTCCGGGCACACCAGTGAAGCATTTGCCATTGCCATCGCCTTGTGTTTTGCTTACCCCAGATGGTTCATCATTATTCCGTCAATCATTTGGGCCATCATGATTGGATATTCAAGAATGTCGCTGGGCGTTCATTATCCAAGCGATGTTTTGGCGGGGGTTGTGATTGGCGTTACCGCTGCCTGGGTATGTTATAGGGGATGGCATTTTTATACGGGCGAAGGTCTTAATAAAGGGTAACTAAATGGTGGTTGCAAGATCAGTCCTATTGTAAATTAAACATACACCACCTGTAAATTAATTTTACATATACAAGTCAATCAGGCATGCCAATTTGCATGTAATTTGCATGTATTGAGCAACATGCACAATACGGCATGACCCTTGAAAAGAGTTCTGCAAATTCAATACGTTTGCAGATGATCCAGATTCAATTTCAAGAAAGAAACCGTTACTTTTCAGGAACAAACCTTCGCCTGTTAGAGGGTTGGGACAAGTTGATTCAGCAGTTTCTCTTATTCGTAATCTTGTGCACCACTGGCTTATTTCCCAACGATATTCTCGCCCAGGAAACCTGGAGCCTAAAAACATGCGTTGATTATGCACTGGATAACAATCTGGATCTTAACCAGAAATCAAATCTGGTAAAAATCCAGCAGGCAAATCTATTGGAGAGCAAAGCCAGCCTGCTTCCCGACTTGAACATGGGCAGTGACCTTAACGCGAATTTTGGTAGGAACATCGATGGAAATACAAATGCAATCACCTTTGAACGAACCATTGGCAATCAATATTGGATCAACTCGTCACTCGACATTTTTAGGGGCCTGATAAAACAAAACACCATCAGGTACAACAGCTACCTCCTTTCCGCAACCAGGGAAGAGGTTTCTCTAACCAGAAACAAACTCATATTCAATATTTTAACATCCTATTATACTGTGATGTATAGTATTGGGCTAACAGAGGTAGCTCTGGGCCAGGTGACACTTTCGGAGCTACAGTTAAGCAGGATGCAAAAATTTGTGGATGTAGGCAGGGAATCTCCTATCACTGTTCAGGAATTAAAAAGCCAATGGGCGGAAGACAAACTCAACCTCACCCGTGCCCAGGGCAATATGAGCACCGCTTTGCTCGATTTAAAACAATTGTTGCGTATTGAAGCCGGTCAACCGTTTAACATCGACTTGATAACGCCAAACTTACTTAACGCCACCACCGTGCCCGGTATAGATTCGCTATTCAAGTCAGCCGTCAATTTACTCCCCGAAATAAAACAGCAGGAATATTTATTGAATGCTTCCGAAAAAGAATTAGCGGTAGCTAAAGGGGGAATTTACCCAAGAGTTTATCTTTCAGCCGGTTATAATTCAAATTTCTTCGATGGGGATACCCTACGCTATATATCACAACTCGAAAACAATCAAAATCAATGGGTTAACCTCGGTATCAGGATACCCATCTTTAATCAGGCATCGGTGTATAGTCTGAAGAAAAGAAAGCAAATTGCCATTGAAAATCAGGAGTATGAATTGCAGAAAAGAAAAGATGCCCTTTATTCAGAAATATGGAAGGCCATCGACGAGCTGCAATCCTCACGAAATGAATACCTGGCTTCGGTAGAATCACGTGAGTTCAGTCGCTTGTCGCTGGAAAATGCAGCTAAGAAAATGGAAAAGGGCCTGGCCAGTGCCACGGATTTTGAAGCTTCGAAGCAACGTTTTGTCTCGGCAGAAGCGGCCCTGCTAAAAGCAAAATTAATCTATATCATGCGCAAGCAGATGTTGGAATTTTATGGCAAGGGGAATTGGAATCATTTGTATTAGGGGGGAAGGTTATAAGTTTAAAGTTAAAAGTACCCTTAAAACCAATATCATTTGAAAAGAATTTTATTACATAAAAGAGTAGGCCGCGACAGT
>JAUYGX010000028.1 GCA_030690365.1 Bacteroidales bacterium
AATTGACCATGATACCGTTACCAAAACAGTAGATACCCCTGACTCTTTTTCGTTATTTTTTGATTTAACATAAACGGGGTATCCGATCATCTCCCCTGCTGGTTTCTGAAAATCCCTTTATACAATTTAACTGTTGCTTAAACAAAGGGAGGGCAGTCGGCTAAAGCCAGACTGCAATACGGGAGTTGTAACATCTGTTATAAATCTGCCGGTAGGGGCAGTCGGCTAAAGCCAGACTGCAATGGATTAATATTCAGTTTTATTCGTTTACATTGAACATGTTAAAATTACATCCATTAAGTACATCCATTGCAATCTAATTTATCCGACTGCAAGCAGATCAGATTAATTTCTTATAAATTATCCACCGGAATACTTCAGGGAAATCCAATAATTCCTGCAAAACTTTGCAGCTCCTAAATTCTTATATTTGCTTCGGATTTTGAAACGACTTATGAAAATACCTTTCAATATACCCTATTGTCAGGGTAAAGAAGTGGAATACATCAAATCGGCCATGGATTTTGGCCATATTTCGGGCAATGGTGTTTATACACAACATGTGCATGAGTTTTTCGGGCAACGATATGGTTATCGCAAAACTTTCATGACTACCTCGTGTACCGATGCATTTGAAATGGCGATTATGTTGTTAGATTTGCAACCAGGCGATGAGGTGATTATGCCCTCGTACACTTTTGTTTCAACCGCCAATCCATTCATTTTGAAAGGGGCCAAAATTGTGTTTGCCGATAGTCTTTCTAATCATCCCAATATTGATTTGGATGAAGCTGAAAAACTCATCACAAAAAAAACCAAAGTTTTGGTCGTGATGCACTATGGCGGAGTTGCGGTAGATATGGACAGAGCAGTGGCTCTCGCAAAAAAACACGACTTGATTCTTTTTGAAGATGTGGCCCATGCCATCGATTCGTACTACAAAGGACAACCACTCGGGAGCTTTGGCCATTTTGCTGCGTTTTCATTTCACGAAACCAAAAATATTACTTGCGGCGAAGGTGGCCTGTTAGTTATTAATGATGAAAAATACATTTCCCGGGCCGAAATTGTCTGGGAAAAAGGCACCAACCGCACCGCCTTTTCCAGAGGCGAGGTAAGTAAATACGAATGGGTGGATGTAGGTGCTTCTTTTGTGCCTTCGGAAATCATTGCAGCCGTTTTATATGCCCAGCTACAGTTGATCGACGAAGTTCAACAAAAACGCATTGCTCTCTGGAACAGATATTTAACCAATCTAAAACCGTTGGCAGATAAAGGGTTTATCACCATCGAATCATTACCGGACTACGCTACCAAAAATGGACACCTGTTTTATTTTTTGGTCGAAAACCTGCAAATGCGAAACCACCTGCTTAAATACTTAAACGATCATTCAGTACATGCCGTTTTTCATTATTTGCCTCTTCACAAGAGTCCCTATTATGCCGACAAGCATGATGGGCGTGAATTGCCCAACACCCAAAAATATGCCGACACACTGATCCGGTTGCCCATGTTTTTTGAACTGGCCCCGGAAGCAGTTGATTTTATTTGCGATAAATTGTCGGAATATTTTAATGCAAGCCCTGCCTGATTACTTTTCGTAATAATGCATTTCGAGCAGGTACTGATACACATTTTCAGGCATCCAAAAGCTCATGTCCTTTTTCAGACGAATACCTTTGCGTATAAAGCTGGATGAAATTTCCATTTGTGGCGCTTCACAAAGTAAAATGGAAGGGTGATTTGCATATTCTCCCAACTCAAATCCCGGGCGGGGATATACATAAAACCGGTATTGATCGAGAAGTACCTGAAAGTTTTTCCACTTGTGAAATTTTTCAAAAATATCGGTTCCACTGATTAGGACAAACTCACGTTCAGGATATTTCTCACTTATATAAGCTAGTGTATCAATGGTGTACGATGGAACAGGCATTTTAAACTCAATGTCGGTAACTCCCAGTTTTGGATGATCTTCAACTGCCAAGCGCACCAGTGCAAGGCGATGATAATCGGCCAGCAAGGTATTCTTGTCCTTTAAAGGGTTTTGTGGTGAAACCACAAACCAAACCTCATCCAGATCGGTAAATTCGGCCATGTAGTTAGCCAGCACCAGGTGGCCCACATGGATGGGATTAAACGATCCAAATAAAAGTCCGGTTTTTTTTGACATAACATTAAGGTTTTAACAGCACTTTTCCTTTGCTCATATTGCCCAGATAGCTTTTTAAGCCCGATACCACCTCCTCCAAAGGTATTGTACTTTGAATTTGTGTTTTCCACTCACCGGAGATAAATTTCTCCTGAAGCAGCATGGATATTTCTTCAAATTCAGCCTCTTCCAGTTCCCGCATCCACGGTGTCAGGTTAAAACCTGAAATCAGTTTATCCTTAAAAATAATGTCCATAACACTTAAATCGGTCATGGGTTTGTTGGACAGACCACCATAAACAACCAGTTCTGAATCTTGGGGCATGGCATTGAACAACACTCCCGAGTGGGGGCCACCCACAGCATCAAAAGCTACGGTAGCCTCCAGTTGATGAGCCAGGTTGTTTAATGTTTCACTAAACTTTTCATCGGTTTCATCGAGTACATATTTATGCCCTTCATGCTTCAACTGCTTGAGTGTCTCCGGATTTCTGGCCACATTAATCACTTCAACTCCATGCTCTGCCGCCAATTTCCGGATAAAAGCAGGAACCTGACCACCGGCAGCATTCACAATGGCTGTAGCGCATTCGCGCTCGATGGCTATACTAAATAACCCAAAAGCAGTAAATGGATTAATGGCCAAACAAGCGGCCTGGTCCAAATCCATATCGTCCTTCAAAACAATCAGGTCATTCTTGTTAACAGTGATGAATTCTGCCCAACTTCCGGGACTATCGGATTGGGCAAAAAAGCTGACTTTTTTACCCATTAAATGAACCAGACCTGAACCGACTTCTACAATGGTGCCCGATCCTTCAAAACCCGGAACGGCAGGTAATGTTTTCACCACATTGTAGCCACCCTGAATAAAGGCAATATCCGACGGGTTTATAGGTGCTGCATGCACCTTAATGACCACCTCATCCCGGGTTGGTATTTTTTTCTCAATTTGCTCTACTTTCAAGCTCAGAATGGCCCTGAGTACATTGCGGTTGTATTGAGGAAGAATAACTGATTTCATAAATTTCAATCTAAAACGCTACTCTGACAAAAACTCAGTAACCAAAGTAACAACTTCTTTAACAGCATCATCCAAACGATCGTTAACCACGATCACATCAAAGTTTTCGGCAAAAGTCAACTCAAATTCGGCTTTTTCCACTCGGATATCAATATCCTCTTTGCTATCGCTGCCACGCATTTCGAGCCGCGACCGCAACTCTTCCACCGATGGAGGCTGCACAAATATCGATAAGGCTGCCATGCCAAACACCGCTTTGATATTCATGCCACCCAACACATCCACATCAAACAGTACATGCGTACCCTTATTGCGCATACGTTCTACTTCAGCGACCAGCGTCCCGTAAAGCCTGTCTTTATACACCTCTTCCCACTCCACAAAGGCATGTTCTTCTATTTTTTTGCGGAACTCCTCCACAGAAATAAAAAAGTAGTCCTTGCCATCGACCTCACCCCTACGCGGAGGCCTGCTACAAGCAGAAACAGAAAACGCCAGGTTAGGAACCTGTTTCATCAATTCCTTCACGATGGTTGTTTTTCCGGATCCAGAAGGTGCCGAAAAAATGATGAGCTTCCCTTTCTTTCTCGATTTCATGACCAATTATAATATATTGAACAACTGCTCCTTAATCTTTTCCAACTCATCTTTCATCAACACCACAATGCGTTGAAGTTGCGAATCGTTGGCCTTGGAACCCAGTGTGTTGATTTCGCGGCCGATTTCCTGGCTGATAAAACCCAGCTTTTTGCCCGAAGAACTTTCTTCATCCAGGGTTTCCAGAAAATAATCGCAGTTATTCTTTAACCTGACTTTCTCTTCGGTAATGTCCAGCTTTTCGATATAATAAATCAACTCCTGCTCCAGTCGGTTCATATCTACTTGCAAGTCAGAAACCTGATTGTTTAAAGAAGACAAAATACGCTCGCGAATCCGCGACATCCGTTCCTGTTCAAAAGGCTCTACTTCGGTGAGCAATTGTTTAATAAGTGTAACACGATCGACAAATTCTCTTTTTAATAAGGCACCTTCCTGAATTCTAAACTGATCAACAGCAGCAATCGCATCAGCAAATCCTTGAGAAACAATAGACCACTCTTGCTTGTCCACCTCCTCATCACCTGAAACCAGCACATCAGGCATTTTAACGACAATCGACAGCACATCAGTCGGAACTGGTTCATTTGTAGCCTCTGCCAATTGTTTTATCACCTCGTAATATTGCAGGGCAACTGGCTTGTTTAGTTTTAGTGATCCCGCGAGGGTTTTATCCTCATACGAAAGTAAAATATCAATTTTTCCCCTTTCAAGGCCCTTGCCAATCATGGTACGGATGTCCAGTTCCCGGTCTTTTAAACTTCCGGGTACGCGCAGATTTACATCTTGTGTTTTACTGTTTAAGGTTCTGATTTCGATGGTGTATTTTCGCCGGGCCGATTCAGCCACTTGCTTCCCATAGCCAGTCATGGATTTTATCATGGTACATTAATTATGTGGCACAAAGATAGAAAAGTTACACGGGTGAAAAAACAACTCCTTGCCTATTAATATAAAGGACAGATATAGTCAAATAAAGCCCACCCAGGTTATGTTACCCATTAAACCATTTAGTTCAAGTTTCTTATGGAAACATTTGTAAAGACAAGAACACTTTTGGTTACATTTGCAACATGAGTGCGAAGAATTACATATGGCTGATTTTTCTGTCAATTTCATCCACCAGTTTTGCCGGTATCATGGATGAAATCGACAGTCTTGAAAACAAACTTCCTCAACTACAAGGCATTGATGAAATTAACGCACTCTTATCCTTATCGGAAATGTACCGAACTGTGTCTTTTAACGATTGTATGAAATTTGGTCTGAGATCGGCCCAACTGGCCAATGAAAAACAGGAATTTGATCTGGAAGCATTGGCATATAAATCGCTGGGCAATAGCTGTTATATTCATGCTGAACTCGATATGGCCAACGAATATTACCGGAAAGGTCTGGCAGGTTACAAAAAAACCAATAACATCCAGGGACAGTCCAATTGTTTAAATAATATCGGATTGGTTTTTAAAGAGACTTTGAACCTTGATTCGGCAGAGTATTATTACGTCCAATCACTGGACATTGAAAAACAACTCAACAACCAAATCGGACAGGCAATATCACTCCTCCAATTGGGTAACCTGAGCTATTATCGCGACGAACTTCAAAGTGCACTCGACAATTATTACCAGGCCATGTTGATCTTTCGTGAAAAAAACGACAGCACCAATCTGGCACTTTCCTACAACAGCCTGGGGATCATTTACCGCGAATGGAACCTCTTCGATAAGGCCCTTGAATATTTTGGACTTGCAATTCCTATCCTGGCAAATACAGGTGATGATAGAAGTTTATCACAGGTATTAAACAATTTGGGCGAGATCTACAATTTTGAATTAAAAGACTATAAAAAGGCTCAGGAACTATACGAAAAATCGCTCAGGATAAAACAAAAGATGAACGATAAAATCGGTATCGCACTTTTAAACAACAACATAGGAACTTTGTATGCCAATATGGAAGATGCTCCCATGGCCCTCCATTATTTTGAGATCAGCAAAAAGCTGTATGAGGAATTTAATGGTGAAACCGGAATTGTTATGGTACTGTACAACATTGGATCGCTTTATCTGGTCACCCACCAATACGACAAAGCCATAGAAAACCTGCTCAGCAGCCTGAAATTGGCAGAAGAATTTAATTATGTGGAATTTATCAGCCTTAGCCAGGAATCGCTCATGCATTGCTATGCGGCACTCGGAAAGTACGATTTGTATCAAAACTATTTCAGGCTTTACTCTTTAAATAGTGATTCGCTTGTTGACAAATTATATGTACTGCAAAGCAAAGAAACAGAAATCAAATACCGGATAGAAGAAACACTGGAAGAATCCAAAAGACTTCAGGAATCAAACAAACTAAAGGAAACTGAAATAAGGAAGTACAAGTTGATCCTGGCCGGAATAAGTGCCCTCGTCATACTGCTTATAATGGTATATGTGTTGTTCATAAAATTAAAAAAACAACCGTGATCATACAGGAGCCATATCATCTTTTTGCTGAGCCACTTAGGTATTATCAGTCAATGATTGAGGATATTGAGTCGGCTGAAAAATATATCTATATCCAGACCTTCAGGATTGGAAAAGATGTGATTGGTGACCGATTCAGGAGAGCCCTCACCAAAAAAGCAAAACAAGGTGTTGAAGTAAAAATTCTTGTTGATTATTGGGGATCCGGGCCAATAAATAGCGACTATTTTAAGGAATTAATCAAATATAAAGGTGAGGTTCGTTTTTTTCAGAAGATAAAATACAACACCGACATTTTTACCAAGAGTCATAAGCGGAACCACCGTAAATTATTGCTAATCGA
>JAUYGX010000031.1 GCA_030690365.1 Bacteroidales bacterium
GGAATCTTTTCCCGGCAGCTTCACACCCCAACGTTGCCATTGACGCATGTGCCGGTAGGCTACCCATGATGGAACATGGGATTAAATCACTCTAAAATAAAGAACGTTCAATAGTTATTTGGACAGCCTCGTGTCGCACTTACGCTTGCCGGTATCGGGCATGCATATGCTTTGTGGCGGACTTTAAAAGACAAATCTTTCTGCCCACGCTGATTTATATTTGAAACTAAAATATTCATTTTCATAACATAACCCGCCATAAAGTATTATGCATTGTTGTGGCCAGTTATTTGTTATCGATAAATACTTTCATAAATATCAAAGTCAATAATTGAATCGATACTAATACTCTCTCTCGTTACAATACTATCAGTAATCTCTGCATCGTAATCTGTTTCTCGAAGATTGTAATGTTTTTTTGTTACATAAAGTTGCATTGAGTCATAATCAATCGAATAATCAACTTTCTGCATATATATTGGATTCTCGGAATCATAGTCGATTTCGTAAATTCTCCGTAAAGATCTTGGATATTCCCAGACAAAAAGCCAAAGACTGCCCCAACATTGATCTCCGTCCGCTCCACTTTCTCTCCCAATTATTATTTTTTTGGTTGAATTTAGTGTAATTACTTCTTCGATATAAATCCCGCCAATGCCTACAACAAAGTAATGATCTAATATTGAGATTAGTTTGATTTTGTTATTAGATTCTTCCCAAACAGTAATAATATGGGAACTCATTTCAAAACCATTATCACTCATGATGAGTATTATTGTATCCTTACCGATTGAGAATTGGTTTCTACCATAGTTTGATCCTGAAAATAAATGATGTCCATCTGGAACTTTAATTTCATCGATTTCATCGTCAAATGCTGTTAGTAAGAAAGACTCACTTAAAACTTTACCAAAGATTGAAATAGGTATCCTACTGGCGAGATTCTTGAAATCATCTTTATCAATGATCAACTCTGTTAATGTAGTGTCCTCTTTTTCAAATACAAGTTGATACTCTAAAAGCAGGTAGGTAACTTCGTTTAATCCATAAAACTTAGCTCTGTTCAGAAGTAAATCACTTAAGCTGTCTTTTTCGTTTATAGATTTGTTTTCAAAACGTTCTAGCATCTTCTCAATAACCTTATATTTTGGTTCTGAGTAGATATCCATATCTATATCGTTAAATTTCAAGAATCCCAACTCCTTAATTTCATCATATAAATATCCGAAATCTTCTAGAGTAAAATTGGTGTCAATAATGATAGCCTCATTCTCAGTTTTATTATTTAATTGTGAAGAAGAGTTATTATATAATGTAGTATTTGTTGAAATGGCATCAATTATCTTACTGATCTTCTCAGACGACTTCAATTCATTTTGTTTTTGAGAGCCTTTTGACTTATTTCTTGATAAATCACTCTGACAACCAATTAATAATGAGATTATTAATATTTTAATGATATTGTGAATCATGATTTTTGGTTCTTATAATTGGCCACAACGGGCGTGCATATGCTTTGTGGCGGACTTTGAAAGACAAATCTATCAGCCCACATTGATTTATATTTGAAACTAAAATGTTCATTTTCATAACGTAACCCGCCATAAAGTATATGCATTGTTGTAGCCAGTGCTTCTTATTCTTTCATCCATTTGACTGTCGCAACTGCGTCTTTCAATTGTTCTGCGATTGCTCCGTCTGTCTGGTAGTTAAAATAGTTCTCAAAGTTATATAAAATGTCGACTGCTTCTTTTACGCCATTCAAAGCGATAATTTCAAGTCTGCCCAATATTTCTTCTGGATTATCTAATTCTCCACTTCCTTTTAATTCTTGAAGTTCATTCAAAAAACGGTCTACTTTTATTTGGTTAATTTCCACTCTCGCAAATGCAGGTTGTTGTTCTAACACAACAAGTTTATTTTCTTTGACAAAAATTTGTTGGAACCCGATTTTTACCTGTTTCCATTTCCAATTCTCTCCTGCTGGCAGAAATTTTAATTCTGAGATTTGAAGCCCGTGTTTATCTGTTTTTACAATACAGTGTTGAACAGCCCCATACTCTACGAGTGATTCGCCTGTCTTGCAGTTAAAAACGCTAAATTCCGAAATCAGAACTTCGTTATCGTTTAGTTTTTCCTGTTCGTAACCGCATACAGTCAATGTCGTTCCATTGCTAAATTCAGTTGTCAAACTTGGTTCATCTTTCTCTGAAGAACCAATTCCATTAAAGCAACCACATTCAGTTGATTGGGCGGTAACTGTTATTGATAATATTGTCAATATAATTGTTAGTAGTTTCGTCATTTTTTTGCATTGGCTACAACGTCATCATAGCGTCAATTGTCGCTATGCCTTTTATATATGCTTCGTTGTTAAAATTCCTTTCAGTATTCATTTAATCTCATTATCATTATATTATCCATTCTCAACCGTTTATAATTAGTTAAATCGGGTTCTTTCTTCATCATTGTAGTTGGGTTATCGGGTGTTTGGTGGGGTAAATTTACTATAATATTTTGTTTCAGTGGCATAATGCGGTATAAAACATCATCTGAAAATTCCGGATTCGGTATGGTGGCAGCAAAGGGTTAAAAAAAAGAGCCTTCCATGGGACTCGAACCCACGACCTGCTCATTACGAGTGAGCTGCTCTACCAACTGAGCTAAGAAGGCTTTGTTTTGTGGCGGCAAAGATAATCCTATTTTTTTGTCTCTCTCCACGGGTGTTTAACTTTTGTTGTGAAATCACAAAATTCCATTTTCAATTTTATTTGTATCTTGCACGCCGGAATTAGAGTTATATCAATAATAATCACTAAATTTTAATCACATGTTAAAAAAATCATTGATGATGATGGGGCTGGTTGTGTTCATGCTGGGACTTTCGGCCCAGACGGTTGAAGAAGCCGGAACCAAATACAATGAAGGCAATGAATTGGTAAAGCAGGAAAACTATGAAGCCGCTATCCCTGTTTACGAACAGGCTCTGAAAATCGCTGCCGAAGCCGGCCCTGATGCCGCCGACCTGAAAGGCAACATCGAAAAACAACTGGGCAATGCTTACTACCGGGGTGGTGTAAGCCTTTACAAAGAAAAAAAATTCGAGGCTGCCATATCACTACTTGAAAAAGGAACTGCCTACGCAAAACAAATTGGTGATGATGAATTGGCGGGAAAAACGGCCGATCTGGCCTCTCAACTGAGTGCCAAAATTGGCGATTCGTTACGCAAAAAAGACAAACTCGATGATGCCTTCGCCGCCTATGAAAGAGCATTAAAACTCGACCCGAACAGCCTGAAAGCCATGTATGGCGAAGGTCTGGTTTACAAAGAAAAGGATGACCTTGAAAAGATGAAAGAAACTATGAACAAGGTAATTGAGTTAAGTGATGGTACAAAGGATCAGAAAATAGCCGATGCAGCTCGTAAATCTACTTCAAACGCATTGGAAGTTGCCGGAGCAAAGGAACTCCAGAGCGGTGATGCCCACAAAGCCATCAAACTGATAAAAGATTCGTTTACCTATCAACCGGGCGAAGCCAATGCTTATTACTATTTGTTGGTGGCGTATAATAAGGTTAGTGAGTGGGACAATGCCATCGAGGCAGGAACCAAAGCACTGGAACTTAAAAAAGAGGATAAATCGGAAATTTACTTTGGTCTTGGCCAGGCCAATGAAGGAAAAGGCGATGCCGCCGCTGGCTGCGCCGCCTACAAAAATGTGACTTCAGGTCCCAATGTGGAAGCCGCAAAATATCAAATGACTCAGGTGCTGAAATGCAGCTAACCTGATCCACTTTTTATAGTAGCCCGGAAGTTAATTACTTACCGGGCTTTTTTTGTGTAAACAATTATCCTTCAACTCAAAGGAGCAGGAATTAATCAGGCTAAATGAACTGATTGTAGAGAACCACCATTATCAGCTTTGTTTTGTGGCGGAAAGTTACGTTAGTTGTTTTAATCTGTTGTATTTCATACAGGTGGCTTTTGCCGAAAGGCTACAAATGCTAAACCCGACATTTCATCCAAAAAAACCCGGGATGATAAAATAACTGCACACTGATGTGGCCGTTTTACTTTCGTTTTAATAAAATACACCGGTCATCCCGGTAAAATTCAGTGTAGAACGAAGAATCCGTGATTATCCCCGATTCAATACAAGGCAATCCGGTATTGCTGTTTTTAAGGTTATCAAGTGGCACCACAATATTTTGTATATTGAGGCTGTTGGCACGGCTGAAGAATTCTTCCTGCGTCAGCGTGTGTTTCACCTTTACCTGATAATATTCAAAAGCCTTGTAGCTGGCCAGGTTGTATTCATCAAGCGTGTTGAATATCATGGTGTATGGCACCAGGGTCAGGGCATTTTTGTCGTGAATGTTTGACATAATGCTTTTGGTAATTTGGGGCTGATCAACATTTAGCTTAAAAATGGACACAAACATCTTGGTCACCAATACTACTTGAAGCAGCAATAAGAGTATGTATACCGTTTTCCTGACAGGCATTGTCTTTAATGTGATCTTACTCAATTCAAAGGAGATTATCAAGGCCATGAAAGGGAATAGGTAAATCAGAAACCGTTCGGCAATTTGTGATCCCGCAATATTCAGAGCGAGAATCAAAGTCAGGGTATAGCCTGCAAGTCGCCGGTGATACCGCATCAAATCCTTGAAATTGAATAAAATGGCCAGGATAAAAAAAGTGGAAATTACCCAAACACGGTCGCTCCAGAAAAATCGCTCATGTTCCTCACTTAGCTTCCTGATCACATTCATCAGAAAGTCCCATACTCCTTGCGAAAGATAATTGGTTGCATTGTTATCGGGCCAGTTTTTTATTTGATACATCCAGGTGGCAAAATGGCCTTTCTGCCAGAGATCGAAAAAATAGAACATGCTGGTAATACCCGCAGAGATGGAAAAAACAAATACACTGCGCCATTTTCGTGTGAAGGCCAGCACCACAAAACCTGCGACAGAGAAAATAAGTCCGTTAAGATGGGTGAGAAAAGCCAATCCGGCCAGGATGCCGGACAGAACCACGTATTTAGTCTTAAATTCTGTTTTTATGGATTTCTCCATCAGGCAATAGGAAAGAAATCCAAAAAACATGACCCAGATTTCGGGCCGGAAGGTAAATGCGTACAGGATGATCAACGGGTTAAAAATGATCAAAAACAGGGCGATGGTTAACTGATGCTTGTTTTCACCAAAGGAATTCGCGTTTCGCCTAAAATAAGCAACATAGGATGCTACAAATCCGATAAAGAACAACAAGGTAGCAAGGCGAAGGGGGTTGACTGTCCATCCAAACAATTTGATGAGCGCGGCACCAACAAATATGTTGAGTTTATGATAAGAAAACAAACGAACGTCGCAACCCAGAAAGTCGATGAGGGAGACCGTTTTTACCACACCGTCTTTGGCAAGCCAGTACGATTGTTCGCCAAAAAACGCATCATCAATATAAATAAATCTGTTCCACATGCTGGCTATAAACACAAGCACTCCCAGCACCATGATGCCTGTGAGTGTTTTTTTACTAAAAAGCACAGCATACCATCGCTCGGCCAGTTGTCCCGGAGTTGATTTCAAGTAATTATTGTTTAATTAAGTTTTTCAATTTCTTGTATTTCAGATAAGTAGCTTTTGCCGACAGCCTGCAAATGGTAAAGCCGGCTGTGCCATCAAGGAAGCCCAGGTTAATGAAATAGTCACGAATAAATTTGGCTGTAGGGCTGCCATAAAGTTTAAGGGGAGAATGTTTTTTACCCGATTTATAATAGTCGAGAGCGGCAATGTCGGTAAATTTTGTTATTTGCCTGATATGATCGTCTCTGGTATAATACGAATAGTGCAGCAGGTCGCCGTGCAGGTGTTCAATATTTATGTTGTTCAATGTTAATGTTTCGTGCAGTACCCCTTGCCACACCGATGTGTTTTTATTAAATATCCGCACTTTTGTATCAGGATACCAGCCTGAATGCCGGATCCATTTACCACAGTAGTTAGTCATTCGGTTAAAACTGAAGGCTCCTTTAAATCCTTTCGTTTTTGCGGTCAAAATGCTGTTTTTCAGCTCCTCCGAAAGTGCCTCGTCGGCATCTATCGAAAGTACATAATCGTGTGTAGCCAATGAGTTCCCCAGATTTTTCTGGGCACTGTAGCCCAACCATTTTTGTTCAACAAAACGTACTCCTGCATCCTTGCAGATGGCGGCGGTGCTATCGGTTGAAAAACTATCTACCACAATAATTTCGTCTGCAATACCTTTAAGCGAATTTAAACAGCGTTCAATATTGCGTTCTTCGTTGAACGTGATTATTACCACCGAAAGTTTGTTCATGGTCTGCGATTTGGAGCAAAGATAAAAAGAAAGGTATTCACCAAAGAAGCGCAGAAAACACAGTGAGTCTTCCTTACTATTTATATATGAGATTAATTATTCTTTGTGCTCTGTGTAATAGCCCTTTTGAGAGCCTGATTCTTAAGAATAAACTTAATTAACTTTGTAACCAAAACGGATTAATCGCGTCCAATCATAAAAAGCTTGTGAGTAACGAAGACCTTTCCATTGTAAACCGTATTCGCCTGGGAGATTCCCAGTCCTATGCTGTATTGGTCGATCGTTACAAAGACCGGGTGTTTTCGTTGGTGTTGGGCATTGTGCGCTCGCGAGAGGTGGCGGAAGAAGTCGCTCAGGATGTGTTTATCAAGGCTTACAGTTCGATAAGCAAGTTCCGCGAAGAATCGTCATTTTCAACCTGGCTCTACCGCATCGCCTACAATACCGCCATTTCGGAAACGCGAAAACGAAAAATGCCACAGGTTTCGTTGGAAGAGCATGAACATCTAACTACCAGGATTACTTATGAGGAAGACAACGACCTTGTGGAAGAAAGACATCAGCAGTTAAATCGTTCAATTACAGAGCTGAACCCCGAAGAACAGTTGATTCTTCAGCTTTATTACCGGGAGGAAAAGTCGGTTGAAGACTTGTCCTTGTGCTTAAACCAAACCAATGCCAACATCAAAATAAAGTTGTTTCGGCTTCGGAATAAAATCAGGTCGTTGATGGAAGAAATGACCCGGTTGGCTGTTTTTTTATAAATTTATGTGCCTTATGGATAAAGAAGATCAATACATCAAAAACTTTTTGCAGCAGCAACCTGTGGAGCAGGCGCCCGAAGGATTTACTTCCCGTGTGATGGAAGCAGTTCAACTTCAGGAAAAAAGAAAAATGGCCAATTCCCCTGTCGGCGATTGGATATACGGTTTGATCGCCATTGGAGCCGTTGGAATCGGAATCCTGGTTTATTTGCTTTTCGACCCGCAAAGCCTCCTGGCTTTTTCCGGCGATATCCGGGAAACCATAGTTCAACTTTACACACAAATGCATCTGCAGATCAGCATGCCGGTTCTTTTTCAGGGAGTTGGATTCAATACCTTTACCATTGGCATGGTGCTTATTCCGGTTACTTTGTTGATTATCGACCGAATCGTTTCCAAAAAAGTTTTCAGGTTGAACTCCTACTTTATTGCGTGATCAACACCAAACGGATAATCCGATCTAAATCAACTTCTTAACCAGCTCTGTAACCCGGGTCAAAGGCACAACTTCAATATTCAGCTTTTTAATATCCAGGCCTTTTAATCCATACTTGGAGACAAAAATCTGTTTAAATCCCAGTTTTTCTGCTTCCGCGATGCGGCTTTCCACCCGTGATACAGCCCTGATTTCACCTGAAAGGCCAACTTCTCCGGCAAAACAAATGTCGTGTCCAATGGCCACTTCTTCGGCTGATGAAAGGATGGCGGCCACCACAGCCAGATCGATGGCCGGATCTTCCACACGCAGACCACCCGCAATATTCAAAAACACATCTTTGGTGCTCAGCCTGAAGCCGCTTCTTTTTTCAATAACAGCCAACAGCATGTTTAACCGCCGCAAATCGAAACCGGTAGACGAACGCTGTGGTGTTCCATAAACCGCCGTTCCAACCAGGGCCTGGGTTTCAATCAGCATGGGACGCTGACCTTCTATCATGGCTGCAATGGCCACACCACTGGTTTCTTCTTCGCGTTGACTGAGCAACAACTCGCTGGGATTGGTAACCTCGCGCAAACCTGCAGCTCCCATTTCATAAATGCCCAGTTCAGAGGTGCTTCCATAGCGATTTTTGATGGATCGAAGAATTCTAAAACCATAATGCTGATCGCCCTCGAACTGAAGCACCGCATCCACCATATGTTCCAGCACCTTTGGGCCGGCCAGGTTGCCGTCTTTGGTGATATGGCCGATGAGCAAAACGGGCGTATTGCTCAGTTTGGCAAAACGCTGCAACTCGCCGGCGGTTTCCCGGATTTGCGAAATGCTGCCCGCCGTTGAATCGATGGTGTCGGTGTGCATGGTTTGAATGCTGTCGATAATCACCAGATCAGGAGCCAGTTCCAACGTATGTTGAAACAAATCGGTGGTGGAAGTTTCGTTGAGGATATAGCAATCAGGATTGTTGCCTTTGAGTCTGTCGGCGCGCATTTTAATCTGTTGAGGACTCTCTTCACCGGAAAGGTAAAGAATTTTCTTTCCTTTCAGGTTGAGGGCCATTTGTAGTAACAACGTCGATTTTCCGATACCCGGTTCACCGCCAATCAATACAATGGATCCGGGAACCAAACCTCCACCCAGTACGCGGTTAAATTCGGTACTCATGGTATCGATGCGGTCCTCGCGCTGGTTTACTATCTGATGGATTTGGATCGGGGCTGATTTGGTTTTTCCGGCGACAAAACCAGGTTTCGTTTCGGATGGTTTACTGATTACCTCTTCCACGAATGTGTTCCATTCGCCACATGCAGGGCATTTTCCGATCCATTTTCCTGAAGCATTGCCGCAGTTGCTGCAGTAATACATGGTTTTAGCTTTGGCCATGAGGCGATTACTTAGTGGTTATTCGATGCACAAAGTTAATGATTTTGACCGGTTGTGAAGCAGTTTTATTTTTGGAATCCATCCTAAATCAGCATCAAACGGGGAGGGTAAAGGTGAAATTACTTCCCTTTCCTTCGGTGCTTTTAATGGTGATATTTCCGCCCATTTTTTTTACAAAATCATGACACAACACCAAACCAATTCCGGTACCTTTTTCCTGATTTGTGCCGGGTCGTGTAATAAACGAATCCAATTTAAAAAGTTTTGGCAGGTCGCTTTCGCTGATACCAAGTCCGTGGTCAATTACCGAGATACCAACCTCATGTTCCAGGCGGACGACTTTTATCAACACGCGCCCACCGGGATGCGAAAATTTTATGGCATTTGAAAGCAGGTTTCGCAACACCACCAAAAACATGTTTCGGTCGATGTTGGCCATGATATTCTGATCAACTTCATTGGTGATGGTGATCTGTTTTTCGAGGGCATTGTTCTCAAGAAGCCGGATTGTTTCTTCCACCAGCGGCAGAATTTTTAATTGATCGGGTTGAAATAAGAAAGAATTTGTTTGCAGACGTGCCCAGTCGAGCAGGTTTTCGAGCAATTGAAATCCCTGTAATGAAGACTGGTGCAACGATTCAAGAAATTCCTTGATTTGTTTTTCATCGTAGAGTTCGAGGTTATCATGCAGAATTTCGGTAAACGAGATCATGATGCTTAGCGGACTTTTCAGGTCATGGGCGATCATGTTAAAAAACCGGTCCTTGGTGGCATTGGCAAGTTCTAATTCTTTGTTTTTGTGAGCTATGATACTGTTTTTTGCTTGTAGCTTTTTATTCAGATTTGTTTTATTGCGATTATTCCGCCATTGTAGTAACACCACCAACAAAAATAAAAGCGCTCCCGAAGTATAGATGCTGATCCACAGGTTTTTGTTTTTAAGCTGCTGTTTTTGTTTGTCAAAAGTAAGCTGAAGAGCACGGTTTTCGGCTTCCTTTTGAAGCAGATGCAGGTAGTTCATCTCACTGGCTTGCTCTTTACTAAAAAGGCTGTCGGTATACGATTTGTAATCAACATAATACCGGTAAGCCAACAGATAATTGTTTTGGCGAAAATAGATATCAGAAAGAATGATGGAGATGTTTTGTAGATCCCAAAGTGTATTTAATTCATGTGCAAGCGAATCACTTTTAATCGCGTATTTTAATGCCTGATTCGAATTCCCCAGCATAAGCGATGATTGGGCCATTCCTGCCAGAGCATAACACAACTCCCATTTATTATCGAAGGTGCTACTTTCAATAACAACAGAAAACTCCTTGAGCGAATTATGGTACTCTTTTTTATTCAGGTAAATATTTCCCAACAGGTTCTTATTGAGCATATATTCTGTTGTATCGCCCATTTGTTTACATAGCAGGATAGCTTTGTTAACACAGAACATGGCACTGTCGTATTCTTTCATAGCATTGAAAGTAATAGCCAGGTTGAACCAGTTTCTTTCCTCAAGCAATGTGTCGTTAATGTTTATGCAAATGGATATCGACTTTTTATGATCTAAAATAGCTTCATCGTATTTTTCCTGAATATTTAATATCATGGCCACATTGTTCAACCCGGCAGCGATACCCCGGTCATCATTTAGTTCACGAAAAAGAGCCAGCGATTTAGTAAATTGATCCAGTGCTTTGTAATAATCACCCTGAATGTATTGAACTCCGCCTATTTTACTCAGAAGGGTAGCTTCTTCGAACTGGTTGTTTTGTTCAATACTGACATTCAATGCTTTTAAGTAGTAGAATTCAGATGAATCGGGCTGTTCAAATTTTAAGGAATCGCCTAAATGTTTAAAGTAGTCTCCCTGAGTTTGTAGATCATTAACCGAACCCTGGCTTTTTAACTTTTCCTTTTCAGGGCTGTATTGTCCAAAAACGATGGCTACTGAAAACAAAAGAAATCCAAAGAAAAGGGATCTGGTGTCTTTCATTATTTTTGGTTAAAATTTCAAGCAGTTGGTTATATTATATGGGTTCATACTACGAGCTGGCTAAAATATAAAAAACAAATCAATCGTACAACTGTATAATTCAGGCATTTCTATCAACTTTCACTTTTTTACGTCAAAGCAGAATACATCAGTATTTTTGGTATCTTAGATGTTTGTTTATTTGGACAAAAGCCTTTGAGAATAACTTGCAACTTAAAATGAGATTAAACCCCGTAAAATCGATATTACTCATATTACTTTGGTCGTATATCACTGATATGTGCGCCGCTGATGATAAGTATTATCAAATCGACAAGCGAATTTTCATTCAACAGGGATTAAGTCAAAGCCGCATTTTGTCCATCATCGAAGACGATCGGGGGTTTATGTGGTTTGGTTCAGCCGATGGGCTTAACAGATACGATGGTTACACCACCAAAATTTTCAGGCATAAAGTAAACGACAGTACATCCCTGCCGAATAATTTTATTAATTCAATGGTAGAAGACCAGGATGGAAATATTTGGGTTGGAACCAAGGATGGGGTGGCGCTTTTTAACCCGTATACCGAAACTTTTGTTTCGTTCAGAGAAACTGATTCGGCCAAGAATGAGCTGGGCGCCAACCTGATTGCCTCCTGTGCACTCGATAGTAACCAGGATTTGTGGTGTGGTACATTTGGTTATGGAGTTTTTAAAATTGATCATCATACCTTTGAAAAACAGTACTTTTTATATAGCCCGAATGATTCGCTGTACCTCAACCACATTTCAAAAATATTTATCGACAGCCAAAATCACCTGTGGTTGGGTGCTTTTCATGACAATATGATGATCAGCTACGATATAACCAAAGATGAGTTGGATAGATATCCCATGGAGGGAATTAAGGCTTCCGAACATAAACAGTTTAGACCCACCGCGTTTTTTGAAGACAGTCAGCACAGAATCTGGGTCGGTTTGGTAGATTATATGTCAACTAAGGGAAGTTTATATTATATGGAAAGCGGACAATTGGGGTTTAGGAATTATAAGAATATCATTGATAACGACTTTGCAAGTATTTATTTTGATAGTTTTAATTCAATTGTATCCATAACCGGAAACAACGTAGGCGAGTATTGGTTTGCCAGTTTGCTTAGTGGAATTTTTAGTTTCAAATTTGGTGAAACACCGGTTGCCAACTATACTGTTTCGCCTCAAAAAGATGCTACCATAAACTTTCTTTGTTTAGGCAGTAACAACATCTTATGGATTGGCACCAACGGTTACGGAGTTGAACTGTCCGTCCCCGACAAATCGGATTTTAATCTGATTAGCAGCAGAATAAATTCAGGATTCCCCATTGCAAGTATTCGCACTTTTAACGAAGACGATCATAATTACTGGGTAGGAGGTTATAACGGACTGGTAAAAATCAGTAAGGATTTCGAGAAATTTGAAACGGTTTACGAAGGAAGTATCTATACCTTAGCAGGTGATATGCACGATAAAAACCTGTTGTGGGCCGGTTCGGAAGGTGGGGGTTTGCTGAAGTACAACAAGGAAAAAAACCTGTTTACCCAGGTTGAACTGAACTCAGGTAAGTTGGATGACTTTAACATCAAATACATTTACATAATAGTACCTTATTCCGACACTTTACTATTAATAGGTACTGGTCAGGGACTGATTGGATACAATCCTCAAAACCAAACCGTTACTCCTTTTCCGTATTTATCAAATCAGGGGATATTAATCGACATTACGGTCAGAACCATTACCAAAGACAGATCAGGAAACATGCTGATTGGATATGTAGATGGCAAAATTGGGCGATTGGACATGGCGGAACAAGTGGTTAAAAATTACAGTGTCATTCCCGGTTTACAGGATGTAAATAGCTTTAATCCAATTAACTGCATTTATCAGGATACTGAAAGTAATTATTGGATAGCCACCACCAACGGACTAGTCAAATACAATGTAAATACCGCTGAACTAAAGCTTTATACCGAAGATGACGGACTGCCCAATAGTTTTATTTATGGAATTCTGCCGGATAAATCGGGCAATTTATGGTTAAGTACCAACAATGGGATTTCTTCGTTTTCACCTGACGATCAGATTTTTAGAAATTTTGATGTAAGCGACGGACTGCAAAGCAATGAATTTAATACGGGTGCTTATTTTGCGGGTGATAACGGAATGTTTTTCTTTGGCGGTATAGGGGGCTTTAATTATTTCAACCCTACGAAGATAAAACAGAACAGCATTCCCCCAAAATTAGAAATTACCGGCATCAAAATTGCCAATAAATACGTGAAAGTAACCAAGGATCAACTTACAAATCAAACGCTTACCATTCAACCTGATGAGGAAGTGTTTACCATTGAATTTGCAGGTCTCAGCTATATCAATGTGGACAAAAACCAGTATAAATACAAGATAGCAGAATTGAACCATGATTGGGTGGACCTGGGCAGTCAGCATCAAATAACCTTTAATAACATGCCTCCCGGCAGCTATCATCTGGAGATTCTGGCATGCAACAACCACGGTTTGTGGTTATCAAAGCCTTATACAATGACCATTGTTATCATGCCTACCTTTGTTGAGTCGGTGTATTTTAAATGGTTACTTATATTGCTGGTTATTCTGATGGTGTTTTTGGGAATCAGGATCCGGTTGCGTCAAGTTACAAAACAGAAAAACAGGCTGCAAATATATGCCGACCAGCAAACAGCCAGTTTGAAAGAAGCCAATAAAACGCTTAAGGAGGAAATCACAAAACACCAGACTACGGCCAACGAACTGGAAGCATCCAATAAAACCAAAGACAAATTTTTATCCATCATCGCCCACGATTTGATGGGGCCGCTTAGCGTAATAGTTGGATTTTCTGAATTGTTGATGGATCATGATAATTCTATTGTCGAAGCCGAAAAACAGGCCTTTATTAAATCTATTCACAACTCCACCAAAGAGCTCGTTTCGCTGTTAAACAATCTGTTGCAGTGGTCGAAACTCCAGAGCCGCTCATTAAAATGCAAACCACAACTTATCCAATTGAAGAATATTATCGTTGAATCGAGTACCTTGTTGCGTGGTAATATTGATGAAAAACAGATCAATTTTAAAGTAGATGTAGCTGACGACACAACCCTGTATGCCGATAAAAATATGGTTTCTACCATCTTACGTAACCTGATTTCCAACGCCATAAAATTTACTCCCAACCACGGAATTATTGAAATAAAATCGGAAACACACAATGATAAGGAGTTGATTACCATTTCGGATACAGGCGTTGGCATCCCTGATAAAAATCTGGAAAAGATATTCAACCCGGAGGAAACCATCACCACAAAAGGGACCAATAACGAATCAGGAACAGGCCTGGGGTTGAGCCTGGTTTATGAGTTTGTAATTATAAACAACGGCGAAATATGGATTAAAAGCACGGTTAATAAAGGCACAACATTTTATTTCACATTACCAAAAACCAATTCGGTTACCAAAATCTAATTCATTTATGAGCAGAAAAGCACATACTTTAGTGGCCATTTTCGTTGCCATTTTCAATAATATGGCGGTAAGCCAGGAAACGAATGCCGATCTCGCTTCGTTTGTAAGTCCGTTTATCGGTACAAAAAATATGGGGCATACTTTTCCCGGAGCAACTGTCCCTTTCGGGATGATACAGTTAAGCCCTGAAACCGGAAACCAACCCATGTACATCAACGGACAATACAACAAAAAGGTATATAGCTACTGTTCCGGGTATCAATATAATGACAGTACTATTTTTGGATTTAGCCACACCCACTTCAGCGGAACCGGTCACAGCGACCTGGGCGATTTTCTGATTATGCCCACAACGGGTCGCCTCATGCTGGAGCCAGGGGAAGCTTCAAATCCCGGCAGCGGGTATTTTTCACGGTTCTCACACGACCAGGAAACGGCTACACCGGGTTATTACCAGGTGAAGCTTTCAACCTATGGAATCAATGCCGAGCTTACAGCCACCGAGCGGGTAGGTTTTCATCAGTATACCTTTTCCAAATCGGATAGCGCACACATCCTGCTCGATTTAATGGCTAACATTTACAATTACGATGATAAAAATGTATGGACATTTGTGCGTGTCGAAAATGACACTTTGATCACCGGATACCGTCAAACCAGTGGGTGGGCAAGAACCCGAACACTTTATTTCGCGATGGTTTTTTCTAAGCCGGTAAAATCTTATGGACATAAAAAGTACGACCAATCACCCTACAAAGGGTTTTGGAGGAAGTTCAATGAATCCGAGAATTTTCCTGAGATGGCAGGAAGAAATATCCGCGCTTATTTCAACTTTATGACCGAAGATGACGAGAAGATCAAAATCAAATTCGCCCTTTCGGCGGTAAGTACCGAAGGTGCCCTGAAAAACCTGCAGGCCGAAATTCCAGGATGGGATTTTGACCAGATAAAAGGCCTGGTCCGTGAAAAATGGAACCACCAACTCCGTAAAATCGAAGTAAAAACCCACACATTGGAACAGAAAGAATCGTTTTACACCGCCCTGTATCACACCATGTTAAGTCCGGTGGTTTTCGAAGATGTGGATGGCAACTACCGGGGACTGGACAACAATGTGCATCCATCGGATGGATTTACCAACTACACCATTTTTTCGCTTTGGGACACCTACCGGGCACTTCACCCGCTTTTCAACCTGATTGAACCCTCGCGCAATGCAGACATGATCAACTCAATGCTGGCACATTACGATCAGAGTGTGCACCACATGTTGCCGGTGTGGAGCCATTATGCAAACGAGAACTGGTGCATGATTGGCTACCATGCGGTTTCGGTGCTGGCCGATGCTGCTGCAAAGGGAAACACCTCCTTTGACTTGCAGCATGCGCTGGAAGCGGCGAAAAACACCTCGCAAGTGGCCTACTTTGATGGCATTGGTGACTATATGATATTTGGCTTTGTGCCTGAAGATAAAAGCGCATCCTCCGTTTCAAAAACACTGGAATATGCTTATGACGACTGGTGTATAGCGCAGTTGGCTTCCTTTTCAGGCGACAGCCTGACAGCATCCATTTATTTGAAACGGTCAGCCAATTACAACCATGTATTTAACCACAAATCCCGCTTTATGCAGCCCAGGTTATCAGATGGAAGCTGGAAATCGCCTTTCGATCCGCTGCAAACCCATGACCAGGGATTTATTGAAGGAAACGCCTGGAATTATGGATTGTATGTGCCGCAACAGGTAGATAGCCTGGTGAGCATGATGGGGGGAAAAGCAGCCTTTTCGGCCCACCTCGACTCGCTGTTTACCATGCACCTCGACGACAGTTACTTTGAACAAACCGAAGATATCACCCGCGATGGTATTATTGGAAATTACGTACACGGCAACGAACCTGGTCATCACATTGTCTATCTGTACAATTGGACCAACGAACCGTGGAAAACACAGTCGCGTGTCCGCATGATCATGGAAACTATGTATGGTGCTGCCCCGGATGGCCTTTGTGGCAATGATGATGCCGGTCAGATGTCGGCCTGGTATATTTTTAGTGCGCTGGGGTTTTATCCTGTTTGTCCCGGATCACCGGAATATGCATTGGGCAGCCCGATGGTTGAAGAGGCGATCGTCCATCTGGAAAATGGCAAAGACATGCACATCATAGTCCGGAACCAAAGCCTGAAAAACATTTATGTAAAGAAGGTACTCCTCAATGGCATCGAGTTAAAGGCTCCTACTATCAATCACTTTGATTTGATAAAAGGCGGTGAGCTTGAGTTTTTGATGACCTCAAAGCCGGTTTTAAAATAAGGATTGATTAAACTTCCGTGGAGGATTGGCTTTCATCTGTTTGGTGCTGAAGTTTTTTCTGAAGGCAGGTTTTTATAGCATGAAATCCTATAATTGAGCCAAAAATTATCAACAGAATTACAACTACACTTCCAACCAGAAGATAGCTGTCATTGGCACCGCCTGTCCCGGCAAGCAGCCGAATGCCTACAGTAGAAAAGGCTACAACCAATAAGTACCTGGTTTTCATTTTTTAGGTGATTAAATGATTAAACAACAGAAGTTAACCTCTCAAGGGTAAGCAATTTTTTGCGTAAAAAGTCTTTTGCTGAATTGTTTTCCACATTCATATTCCTGCAAAAGGAATATTCTGGTAACTTTGAAGCATAAACAAAGACAATGACTCAGATGTTAAAAAATAGTGTTCAGTTTCTGGGAGCGGCAGGTACCGTAACCGGATCAAAATATTTACTTACCCTGAACGGGAAAAGAATCCTTGTAGATTGTGGCCTTTTTCAGGGATTAAAAACCTTGCGCGAACTCAATTGGACAGACTTCGACATGGATCCTTCGGAAATTGATGCGGTGTTGCTTACCCACGGCCACCTGGACCATTGCGGGTATCTGCCCCGGCTGGTAAAACAGGGATTCAGCGGACCCATTTATTCCACCTTCCCCACCGCTGATCTGGTGGAGATCATCCTGAAGGACAGTGCCAAAATCCAGGAAGAAGAAGCCGAAGAAGCCAACGAAAAAGGTTATTCCAAACATGCTCCGGCCATGCCTTTGTACGATTTAAAGGACGTTGAAAATACCTTGCTTTTTATGCATCCCATCGAGGCGGACACCTTTTTTACCCTTGATGATCAAATCAGCTTTCGGTTTCGCCATGTGGCCCATATTCCCGGTGCATCGTTTATTGAGCTGAAAATAAACGACAAACTCATTGTGTTTTCCGGTGATATTGGTCGTCCGAACGATCCCATGCTACTGCCTCCTGAAAAACCCGAAAAAGCAGATATTCTGTTCGTTGAATCTACCTACGGCGACCGCGAACATTCTGATGAACCTACCGAAGACATTTTGTTGCGTATCATCAACGACAGTTTGCTCAAGCATGGACCTTTGTTTGTGAGCAGTTTTACGGTGGACCGCGCCCAGGACTTTATGTACATTCTCTGGAAGCTGAAACAGGCCAACAAAATGCCGGATATTCCTGTCTACCTCGATAGCCCCATGGGGGTGGATGTGAGCAAGTTGTTTTTGAAATATCCTGAGTGGACCTCGATGGATCCCAGGGTGTTTCCGGAAGTTTTTAAAAATACCCGTATCGTACATTCGGTGGAGGAAACCCGTGCGCTGGCAGGTAATAAGCAACCACACATTGTGATTGCCGGAAGCGGCATGATGAACGGAGGCCGCATATTAAGTTATCTGGAAGCTCAACTGGGCAACCCCAACGCCACTTTTATTCTGCCCGGTTATCAGGCCGAAGGCACCCGTGGACGTAGTCTGGCCGAAGGAGGACAGTCGGTTAAAATCCGGGGAAAGTTTTATTTTGTAAGAGCCACCATCGAACACATCACCACTATGTCGTCGCATGCCGACCAAAGCGAGATTGTTGATTGGTTGAGCCAGATTGATCGTACCCCGCAACAGGTTTTTATTATACATGGTGAAAAATCTTCCGCCGAAGGATTGAAAGAAAAGCTGAAAGAAGTGTATCAATGGAAATGTGCGATTCCTGCTTTAAATGAAATAGCTGCTTTGGATCTTTAAAACGGCAGGAAACCTTTTCAACCCTTTAAGACATCCTGCCGTTTGCAAAAGGAAGACTCAATGATTTTCTAAAAAGTAGAGGTTAATTAGGATAAGGAAAGATTAAATATCCCCGGATATCATTTAACGTATTATTCACATAATCAATATAAAAAATTGACGGTGATTGATTGCTTTTCCCACTTTGTTCCTTTTCTCAAACCCTTTTTCCTTCTTGTTTAAAATACTGATACAAATATTAGCTCTTTATTTCTTGTTAATTACTGGCTTAATCTGTTAAAACACCAGGTTTTATTGGGGTTTGGTACTGGTTTGTGTCGGTGATAACTCTCAGTATTGAAATGAATTAAACATTTGGAATCTAAATAAATATTTGTGATATTAGCACTGTTAATTCATTAACAATTAAATATTTTGTAAAGACTGTTTTATTTATTAAAATCCATCAAGTATGAGCGATGATTACAATGGCTATCACATTAGCTTTTTTCGACCAACAACGCCCAGAGCCAGGGCCAATAGAACTATTGTTATTTGGCTGGCTTCAATTTGGGCAGTTTCAATCTTCGGATTTCAAATCCTTCTTCTCGTTTTGGAAAAACCAACACCTGAACCTGCTTATCTGACTTTTCAAAGTGTTTGGGGGGATGTGGAAGACAACTCTGCTGACAAGGTTGAATTACAGGAGTTTGGTAAGTCAGCTCTTTCTGTTTTGGGAAAGATCGCGATTTCGGATAAAGAAAAAGCTACTTTGGAAAACGCATTGAGCTGGTCAATTTATCAGCTTACGCCTGATTCGTTGAGATCGGTATTGGTAGCCAGGGTACAGGGATTTGAAAACATAAAGGCAGAAATCGTCAATATCGCAAATCCGGATTACATTACTGCCCGAAATGCACTCTCAAAAGAATTGAGCCCTGTTTTAGTTCTTGTCTCCAATGATGTGAGAAGAAATATACTCCCTCTGGCTTTGCGCAGCTCCTCTATGAAAGTGCTCACCGATGATACCAAAGCGAGCCTTCCTGCCATCATGGAAAAATATTTGATTCATAACCAATCCGTATTAACCGATACCAGGTTTTTAGGTTTTCCATTTCATTATTTCTATACCGGTGTCTTTCTTCTGATACTTTTTGTAGGCCTTTGCTGGGTTTACTGTGTATTGGTCGATAGACTCGACGAAAGACTCAAAACTGTAGAATAGTGATAAAAAAATAAATCTGAAAACAATGAAAAAAATATACTTCCCAATATTATTGGTAATTCTTCCTGTGATTTCACAAGCAGCTACCGCTGCTACTCAACTTGATACCGGTTTTAAACTGGGTCCGGCGATCATACTTATATCCATGTTAGTTCTCTTTGTAATGGTAGGTTTCCTGTTCAGAGCAAGAGATACAGCCGATTTCTATGTGGCTGGCAATAATATTTCCAGGGTTGGATCAGGAATGGCCATTGCTTCTAACTGGATGAGTGCGGCATCTTTTCTGGGAATGGCAGCACTTATGTATGGTACTGGATACCACGGTCTGGCCTATGTTGTAGGTTGGACCGGCGGCTATGTTCTTTTATTAATCCTCATGGCAGGTCAGATCAGAAAGTACGGCAAGTACACCGCTGCTGACTTTATTGGCGACCGGTATTATTCACAAGCCTTACGGACTGTGGGCGCTATCATTGCCATTCTAATCTCTATTTCTTATTGTGTGGGGCAATTTGGTGGTATTGGGCTCATGTTTAGCTGGATACTTGGTGTTGAGTATAATGTCGCTGTACTGATTGGCGGTTCGGTGGTACTGGCCTACACGCTCATATCAGGAATGTTAGGTGTGACTAAAAATATGCAGATCCAGTATGTTATTATTATCGTCTCTTTTCTCATTCCACTTTTTATACTAACCTATAAATTCGACTATTTCTGGATTTTACCACAGATTGGATACGGATCGCTGGTTTCGGATATTGTTGCCGGGATACCGCTAAACGAAACACATCAATTGGTGAATTCGTTGGGACAGGATTTTGCCGTTGTCCCTTCGCCTGAATATGCTATGCCGTGGGATTCTGCCAGCGAACAAACCTTTTTCCAGTGGATTGCGATTGCCTTTTCATTAATGATTGGAACAGCAGGCTTGCCTCACGTAATTCAACGCTTTTATGTGGTGCCTAAATCGCATGATGCCCGATGGTCGGTTGTTTGGGGTCTGTTTTTTATCTGCATTTTGTATTGGAGTGCCCCTGCCTATGCGGCTTTTGGTAAAATACTATCAGCCAGTCCGGAAGTTGGAAAGCTCGCCAAAGATGCCATTGTTGTATATACCGCACAGCTTGGGAACCTAAATCCTTTGATTGTCGGTTTGTTGGCCGCAGGGGGCGTTTCTGCAGCATTTTCAACGGTTTCCGGATTGTTGGTTGCCGGAGCTTCGGCTTTTTCTCACGATATTTATGTGAAGGTAATTAATCCTCAGGCTACCCCTTCGAGGCAGTTGCTTTTTGCTCGTCTGGCTACTATTCTGATGGCAATAATTGTTGGCGTAATCGCCTTACTTAAATTGGCTTTAATAGGGCAGTTGGTGGCTGTCGCATTTTCGTTGGCCGGATGCACCATTTTTCCCTTGTTTTTGCTCGGGATTTGGTGGAGTGGTTCAAACAAACAGGGAGCTATTGCCGGATTAATTACAGGAGGTCTGGTGTCGGTAATTGCCCTCACTTACTTTATTGCTGAAAAATATGGTATCGCATTACCTGCACATGACTTTATCAGCTATTGGCTGGGAGCCTGGTATTTTGCCTGGTTAGGAGCTCCTCTTGCCCTCGTTGTCAATATTGTGGTGTCGAATATGACCCCTGAAACGCCAATCGAAATAAGAAAATTCCTGATCGAAAGAGTACATACCTAATGATGCTATTTAAAAATAAGTCAACCAGAGCGCTCGTTATCATTATTAGCGCTCTGGTATTGTTTACACTGCTTATCGCACACTTTGTTTATAAAAATATAAACGAATCTGTGGATCCCCGAATTGTAAACGCACGTACCTTATATGAGGGCTACAACGAACTGGCTCAGCGCAATGCTATTGATTCCATTTACTTGTTAATGGACGAAATCGAGGTCATTTACAATTCATTCGATCACTACCGGAATTCCTATGAGGTGGGCGTTTTATATAACAATCGGGCCGCAACTTACCTGACTGTTGCATTGTTCACAGATTCAACGCGCATGAGTAAGCAAATGAAAGACTCATTGGTTATTTTGTCGGAAATCGCTGCCAGAAAAAGCATCCAAATCTATGAAGACTGGTTATCCATATACCAGGATAAATCGCCTGAAGAGATTAATCAAATTGCTTCTGCTGATTTTTATACAGGTTTGGGAATGTATAGTAAAGAACAACAGTCGCGCTTTTTTAAGAGAAGAATCAAAGAAATTGTAACGGCCAAATCGGAGACGCTTCGGCGACTGTCGGTGAGCTACACCAATCTTGGGATAGTTTTTCGCCACCGCCTCGATTATGAATCAGCGGCTAAATGTTATAAAAAAGCCATCCATCTTTGGGATAAAAACCTCACTGCAGAAAACAACCTCAATATCTTGTTTAACAAACCCATACGTGAAAGAAATTTCATACAAAAAATGTTTCCTTCAACACGAAAATAATATTGAAAACAAAATAATGAAAAAACACATGAATAAATCGCTGCTTATTTTACCGGCTTTACTGTTTCTTGGTGGTATTAACATCCATGCACAGGAAACGGAAAAAAATTTTTCTGTTAAATTATCCGGATTTGTAAAAAATGATTTCTATTTCGACTCAAGAGAAACGGTTGCAGCCCGGGAGGGTCATTTTTTGCTGTGGCCAACCGCTGAATCAATGGATGTAAATGGCCATGATATCAATGCAAAATCTAATTTCAATTTTCTTGCAATTCAGTCAAGGTTGAATGTAGCGGCAACAGGTCCCGACGCTTTTGGTGCGAAGATTTTGGCTGTAATAGAGGCCGATTTTTTTGGTCAGGCCAACGACAACATCAATTTATTCAGGCTCAGACTTGCCTTTATCAAACTCAACTGGAAGAGTACCGAACTGCTTACCGGCCAAAATTGGAATCCACTGTTTGTTACCGGTTGCTTTCCGGGAACCGTTTCTTTCAACACAGGGACTCCTTTTCAATCTTTTGCCCGCAATCCTCAGATCAGAATAACCCAACATTTCGGAGGACTTCAATTGATAGTGGCAGCACTGGCACAACGCGATTTTACCTCTCGTGGCCCTGACCCTGCCAATAATGCAGCCATCATGGTAAGTTCCGAGTTTTTAAGAAATTCAAATGTACCTGACCTGCATTTCCAAATACACTACAATCTAAAAAATACGGAAACGAACTCTGATTTGCTCGTTGGCGCAGGGGTGGCCTATAAAACCATTGTCCCCAGGTTGAGCTCTGTCGTCGGGACTCAAAAATATCAGGTCGACGAAAAAGTGGGCGGACTTACGGCCATGGCTTTTGCCCGACTGAAACTAAAAGCAGTTACCATTAAGTTGCAGGGTCGTTATGGCGAAAACATTACTGACCTGCTTGCCGTGAGCGGTTTTGCAGTTAAGTCGGTGGAGGATACCCTCACCGGTAAGCAGTCGTATACGCCCTTAAAAGGCACTACCCTTTGGGGGGAGATACATACGAATGGTCAAAAAATACAGTTTGGTATTTTTGCCGGATACCATAAAAATCAGGGTACAAAAGAAGAAATGTCGAGTGCTTCCAATATGATCTATGGCCTGGGAAATAACATCGAATCCATGTACCGAATTTCGCCAAGGGTGGTTTTCTTTTCTAATAAACTCGAGTTTGCTTGTGAACTGGAATACACCTCTGCAAATTATGGCAGTGACTATGATGTGCATTATGTGCCGGCCACTACCAGCACCACTGCCAATATGCGGGTGTTACTGAGTGCCAAGTATAATTTTTAATCCAGAAATGAATTAATAAACCAAAGAGTGTTTTTACCCTATGAGGGTGATTTACACCAAACCAGGTTTCCAAATGATATATTTGCACTGAAGTGAGCAGAGAGAGTTGTAGTTGATAGAAAGGACTTTTGATGATGATGATGCGGTTGGGAATATACGCCCGTTACCTTACATATTAAAAAACCTTGTTTCAATTCAATGACAAAATTTTAAATTGCATTTTGACTTAATAATGAATAAATCTAAAATGCTGACAAAGACAGTACTAAAAGAACAAATTGAAAACTAAAAACAAATTCAGAATTAGTTCATTAGTCACCTTCGTATTCATCTCTGCTTTACCTCAATATGTGGATGCAAGAGTAGATATAGATGGAGGTGTCCTGATCTGCGTTACAATTATCTGCCGATTTACATGCCAGGTATGGAGGCAAGGAGGTAGGAAACGGCCGAGAAGAGGTAAGATTGTTGAGCCGGGCTAAAGCCGCAGCTCAATGGATTGTAAGAAAAATGACCAATCAAAATTCAGTGCCACTTCCAACTTTAGCTCACTTTTAACTTTTCCCGATAACCCCGATATCCATCGGGGGGGTTTAACTTCCCCCCACTTTTCCATTAAAAATCACCGTCTGTCGCCTAATGGATTCTTCATGCATCAGGCTGAGGAGGTTTTTCAGGAAAGTCTCTTCCAGACCTAAATGAGTGCCAATGGCCAGACGGTCTTCGATGATGCCGGCCCAACGTTTCATCTGTAGGATGGTGATGTCGTTCTTGTTTTTGTACTCACCGATTTCATCGATGATTTCCATGCGCTTGGCCAGGATTTGCAACAACTCACCATCCAGCTTGTCGATTTCGGTACGCAGCTCTTCCAGTTTGTTTTCAAAGTCAATATTACCACGCTTTTCGCGTATCACCAACCTGTGGATCATTTCCTGGAGGTTCTTTGGTGTGATTTGCTGGGACGCATCCGTCAGGGCCTTGTCGGGATCGAAATGGCTTTCGATGATCAGTCCGTCCATTTCGAGGTCGAGGGCTTTTTGGGCAATGGATTCCAACAGATCGCGCCGGCCACAGATATGGCTTGGATCGACAAGAATGGGTAATTCAGGAACCAGACGTTTGAGTTCGATGGGGATTTCCCACATGGGAGCGTTGCGGTAGATGGATTTTTCAAAATAATGAAATCCCCGGTGGATGGCAATCATCTTGCGGATTCCCATGGCATGGATACGCTCAATGGCACCAAGCCATAGTTTCAGGTCGGGCGAAATGGGGTTCTTTACCATCACGGGAATGTCTACACCACGTAAGGCATCGGCAATGGCCTGTACCGAGAATGGATTGGCCACCGTTCGTGCCCCGAGCCAAAGGATATCCACTCCATGCTTTAATGCCTGTTCTACATGTGAAGCATCAGCTACCTCCACCGTTGTTTTCAGTCGGGTTTCCTCTTTCACACGGGTCAGCCATGGCAGGCCTTTTTCGCCCACGCCACTAAATTCGCCCGGACGTGTTCTCGGTTTCCATAAGCCGGCCCTAAACACCGTTACTTGTGGTATTTCTGCGATTCTCCGGGCCGTTTCCATCACTTGAAACTCACTTTCGGCACTGCATGGACCTGCGATCACCAAAGGTTTGCCACCGGTGTTGAGCCACGCGGCCAGCGGGGTAATTTGTAAATCAGTACTCATGGGGCAAAAGTAGCATTTTATTTTGCGGTCCGGATTACCCGATATCCGTCTTGCATTAAAAATGCCCGGGTTTGAAATTAATCTAATTATGCTGTGATCAACGCCGCAGCAAAACAGATGCCTAAAACGAGTTAATTTTTCTTTGCGATACTTCTAAAATTAATTATTTCCGTAACTCTAAGGTTTCCAATATCTTCTCCGTCATAGATCAATATATTATCGATATTTCTTTGAGGATAAATGTCTTTTAAATATTGTAAGCCTTTCAGGAATTCCTTGTTGAAGGTTTGCGAAGATTTTATTTCAATTCCCTGTATTTCATTGCCATGAGGAATAATCAGATCAACTTCATTGCCATGGTTATCACGAAAAAAATAATATCTTGCATCCAATCCCTGGTTATACCTTTTTTTATAAAATTCGGCAATCACCATATTTTCAAAAATATTTCCCCGCAAGGGATCGCGCGACAATTGGTTTATATTCTCAATACCAAGGATATACGAAAGAAGGCCTGTGTCGTAAAAGTAAACTTTGGGTGATTTTATAAGACGTTTGTTGATGTTATCGTGCCAGGGCTGCAAAAGAAAAATGATATAAGAAGCTTCAAGAATGGAAATCCACGATTTGATGGTATGCACCGACACTCCCGTTTCGTTAGCAAGGGCAGAAGCATTAAATATCTGACCAACCCTTCCGGCACAAAGCCTGACAAACTTTTTGAAATCTGAAAGATTTTTAATATTAATCATACTTCGCAGATCACGTTCAAGGTAGGTCTCATAATAGTTTTGATAGGTGCGGTAGGGTTCGAAATGATTAGCCACAACAGCAGGGTAGTAGCCATTAAGTATCAAATCATCAGTTAGTGAGCTTGGCAGTTTGTCTTCCACTTCCGATAAGCTAAAAGGCAGCAGCTTAAATAGTGCAACCCTACCAGCCAGCGATTCTGTCACCTGATTCATGAGCATAAACTGGTTGCTCCCGGTTAAAATAAACATCCCCGGCTGCCTGGCTTCATCAACAATTCCCTGGATATACCTGAGTAGTTCAGGCATCCTTTGAATTTCATCAATCACAGCACCGTTGGTTAACTTATTAAAAAATAACCTTGGATCCTGTTGAATAATGTCGCTAACATCAGGCAACTCAAGGTTAAAGTAAGGTTTATCACCAAAAACATTCCTCACCAGGGTGGTTTTGCCTGACTGTCTTGGCCCTGTAACCACGATTACCGGAAATTGCCGGGCAAAAGAAACAATAGCCTTTTCGATTTCTCTTTGAATATACATTTGTACAATATTGAATTACAACTTCATATTTGTACAAAAATAACACTTTTTATGATAGTAATGTTATATAATTGATTAACCTGGAATTTCCATCCGTGTTTCACAGTCTCACTGATTTAACAAAGTATATGTCATGAATTTAGCTTTTGTTTTTTAAGCCAATCTTAACCTTTCTTCCAAAAATTTCTGTTAACTTTGGAAGAAATTATCAAAAAATGAAAAAGTACTTATTCTCACTGGCCCTGGCTGCCGTTATGATGACAGCCTGCCAACAAAATGCTCAGAAGTCAGCGCAAAATGAAAATGACGCTGCCGTCATCACCCAACAGGACAAAGACCTGCTTGCGCAGGCGCAAATCTTCTTTAAACCCCTGCCTGCTGCAGCTGAAAATCCCGACAACATGATTACAGAGGCCAAAGTAAAACTGGGGAAACACTTGTATTTCGACAACCGGCTTTCAAAAGACGGAAATCAAAGCTGCAACTCGTGTCATAATTTAAACACCTATGGCGTGGACAACCTGCCCACTTCTCCCGGCGACAACGGAATTTCAGGTACACGAAACTCACCCACCACATTTAATGCAGCCTTACGCACAGCGCAGTTTTGGGATGGCCGCAACAAAGATGTGGAAGAACAGGCCGGCGGACCAGTGTTGAACCCTGCCGAGATGGGCATGCCCTCTGAAGAAGTGGTCGTTAACCGGCTTTCGTCTGTTCCCATGTATGAAAAGATGTTTGCCGAAGCTTTCCCTGAAGAATCTGCACCCATCACCTATGCCAATATGCGTAATGCCATTGGTGCCTTCGAACGTACCCTTATCACTCCTACAAAGTTCGATAGCTATCTGAGTGGCGATGTAACGGCCCTGAACACCCAGGAAAGTCAGGGACTAAAACTGTTTATCGATCAGGGTTGTATTGCCTGTCACACAGGGCCTTTGCTTGGAGGAACCATGTTACAAAAGTTTGGTTTGTATGGTGATTACACTCAATATGTGCATCCCACCGTAGCCGATGCTGGTAAATTCAACGAAACCAAAATCGAAGCCGACAAAGACATGTTTTATGTTCCGGGACTGCGGAATGTTGAAAAAACCTATCCCTATTTCCACAATGGCGGTGTAAACAATCTGAATGAAGCCATTCAAATCATGGGAAAACTGCAATTGAACAAAGAATTGGATCCACAACAAGTAGCTGATATTGCTGCTTTTTTTGGCACACTTACCGGTGATATCCCTGCTGACCTTAAAAAGGCTCCCGAATTGTAGTTTGCATTATAGCTAAAAGTCAAAAAAAACCATTTGGTTGAGAGGCTATTCGTTTAATCATGAGGAATTAAATGAATAGCCTCTCTTTATTTATTTGTATTACTTATCCCTTACATTCAGACGGTTTAATTCATTTTTAATTAAACGGGACATCCTTTGCTTATTTACCTATATTTGTCTTAGCATCAACGTAGGTATGTAAAACTGATATTACCCTTTCATGACACCAGAACACGATAAAGTAAGTTTAACTCCGCTCATTCAACTCTTCGTTATTTCTTTGCTAACAGCACTGGCTTCTTATGTGGTTTTGTTTTTTATTTCGGGATATTCTTCGCTGTATTTTGCCTACGATTTTGATATCCTGGCCAAAATGGGGTTGAACGGGGTCGTTTTTCAAACACCTGCCGCCGATGCCAAATGGACTTTTGATGCCCTGGTAACCATCTATTTATCAAAACCTTTAACCTCCTTTTTTGTGGGATTGTTGGCCATTCTTTTGCTGATGTTTATCCATCAAAAATCGACCACCTGGTTGTATTTTTTACTTTGGTCGGCCATATGGGGATTAAATGGTTCTATCGGATCTTTAATTGATGATGCTATTTTTGGTGAAAACACCTATGCGGTAGCAAAAGCCATGGATTTTTCCTTTTCAGTGCTACTTGTGAGTGGTGTACTGGCCGCCTATTTTATGTATATGGTTGGCGTGATTATCGGGCGTTTGTATTTTGTTTATCTGCGCAATGCACCCACCTATCAGAGTAAGGAAAGAACTAAATGGATCACCACAACCATTCTGATTCCGTGGATGTTTTTGGGATTGATTAGCTACTTAAACTGGCTTCCCGGGTCCTCATGGTGGGAGTTGGTGAAAAATCTGACGGCTATCATTTTAATCATTCCCATGTATTTTATCAAGGATCAATTGATTAAATCGACTAACGACAGGAGATGGAGTAATTTAAACCGAATGGATTGGTTCTTTTTGATGGCATTTATCGCCCTCACTATCTGGATTGTTTTCACCCTGGCAGGAGAAGTCTTAATTTCTGGTTAATTGGAATATTGTATGAGTCGTATTTCCTATTTTTCTACTTTTAAGCCCTTTAAATTTATCCTTCATTCAAAATAAACTTATGAAACATCTTTTTATACCTAAAATCATTGCACTTGTTCTAATTTTTCTGGTTGCCAGTGGCACGGCCAGTGCAAAGAAAAACAAAGAAGAATCAGCAAAAGACACCCTGAAAGCGTCCACTTTCAGTGGTTTGAAATGGCGCAGTATCGGACCCGCTTTTGCTTCGGGTCGCATCGCAGATTTTGCAGTTAACCCTAACAATTTTAGCGAATACTTTGTGGCGGTAGCCAGTGGTCATATCTGGAAAACCACCAACAACGGGATAACCTTTGAACCTGTATTTGATAATAATGGGGTGTATTCTATGGGATGTATCACAATGGATCCCAACAACACCAATGTAGTGTGGGCCGGTACAGGCGAAAACAACCACCAACGTGCTTTGGGTTATGGAAATGGAGTTTACAAAACCGTCGATGGCGGGAAATCATGGAAAAACCTGGGGCTCAAGGAATCGCGACAGGTGGGCAATATCCTCATCGATCCACGTAATTCGGAAGTGGTGTATGTTGCCGCAGAAGGTTCAGCCTGGGGTCCCGGAGAAGAACGCGGTGTGTTTAAAACCACCGATGGAGGAAAAACCTGGGAGAAAGTATTATACGTAAGCGAAAACACGGGCGTAGCAAACATTTGTTTCGAACCAGGTAACCCGGATGTACTTTATGCCGGAGCTGAACAGCGTCGAAGAAGGCAGTTTGGAAAAATTGGCGGAGGTCCCGAATCAGCTTTTTATAAATCCACTGATGCAGGTAAAACCTGGGAGAAGCTTACCAATGGAATTCCAGAAGTGGACAAGGGCGGGATGGCCATCACTGTTTCGCCGGTCAATCCGAACAACGTATACGTGATGTTTGAGGCTTCCAACAACAAAGGCGGCGTTTTCCGCTCCACCGATCGTGGTGGTTCTTTCACAAAGGTAAACGATTATTACAGCAGTGGACAGTATTACAGCGAGTTGTACGCCGACCCCAAAGAAGCCGATAAAATATATTCGATAGATACTTATACAAAGTATTCCACCGACGGCGGAAAAAACTGGACCACCCTGAGCAACAACCAGCGACATGTAGACGACCATGCACTGTGGATCGATCCCAACAACACACAGCATTTCTTTATTGGTGGCGACGGTGGCATCTACGAAAGTTGGGATGGCGGTGCTACTTATCTGTTTAAAACCACCTTGCCGGTGACGCAGTTTTATCGTGTAAATGTCGACAACACCGAGCCTTTTTACTGGGTTTATGGTGGCACGCAGGACAACAACAGCATGGGTGGCCCATCGTGCAACACCAGTCGTGGCGGCGTAACCAGCGACGAATGGGTGGTCACCCTTGGTGGTGATGGTTTCTGGCAAGCCATCGATCCCAACAACCCAAACATTGTATATTCGGCCTATCAGTACGGAAATATTTATCGTTACGATAAAAAATCGGGCGAAAAGATTAAGGTTCAACCAACTCCCGGAAAAGATGAACTAACCTACCGCTGGAACTGGGATGCTCCTTTTATCATGAGTACCCATGCACCGACCCGTCTGTACATGGCTGCCAATAAATTGTTTAAAAGTGACGACCGCGGGAATTCGTGGCAGGAGATCAGCGAGGATATTACCCGAAATGAAGACCGCAACCAGTTCCCCATCATGGGCAAATACTGGCCTGCCGATGCTGTTGCAAAGGATGTTTCTTCGTCGCAATGGGGAACGGCTGTAGCTCTGGCTGAATCACCTATAAAAGCAGGTCTGTTGTTTGTAGGATCGGATGATGGCGTTATTTCCATCAGCAACGATGACGGTAAAACCTGGAGCAAAACCACAACCTATCCGGGTGTACCCGAATACACGTATGTGAGTGATATTTTCCCATCAAACTTCGATGAAAATGTGGTCTTTGCCTCTTTCAACAACATCAAGAGCGATGATTTTAAACCCTATCTGCTGAAAAGCAGTGATCTGGGAAAAACCTGGGTTTCCATTGCAAACGATCTGCCCAACGAACAGGTTGTACACAGCATTATGCAGGATCCGGTAAATGCTTACCTCCTGTTTGCAGGCACAGAGTTGGGTGTATATTTTACGCTCGATGGCGGCCATCACTGGATGAAACTGGGTAGCGGCATGCCGGATGTGGCGGTGCGCGATATTACGGTACAGGAACGGGAAAAGGATCTTGTGGTAGCTACTTTTGGCCGTGGTTTTTATATTCTGGACGATTATTCAGCTTTGCGCGGACTCAGTCAGGAAAAACTCGATGAAAGTGAAGCCCTGTTTTTCCCGGTCAAAGATGCCCTGATGTATATTCAGGAAGGCGACCGTTACGGAACAGGTGCGGCTTATTACAAGGCTGAAAATCCGGATTTTGGAGCCATTTTCACTTATTGTATCAAGGATTTACCTGAATCGTTGAAATCGAAAAGGTTGAAAAAGGAAAAAGAACTCTTTAAAGCCGGTAAGCCCATTCCACAGCCAACACGCGAGGAATTGCAAGCTGAGGAACGCGAAATTGATCCTTATCTGGTCTTTACCATCAAAAATAAAGGAGGTCAAACGGTGCGTACACTGTACAAAAAGGCCTCCAAAGGAATTAACCGGGCCAACTGGAACCTGCGTTATGGGAGTCTGGCGCCGGTGAATTTGAAGAAGGATCAATTCGATCCAACCATAGAAAGTGGAAACTGGATGCTGGCCCTTCCGGGAGAATATTCGGTTACCCTGTCGATGGTAAAAGACGGTGAAATGAAACAGCTTACTGATGCTGTTAATTTTAATGCGGTGGTTCTGAACAACACTACTTTGCCTGCTGCCAACCGGGCGGAAATGGTGGCTTTCTACGATCAGGTAAATGAGTTGTACCGTGTTTATGCAGCCGCCACCGATTTCAGGGAAGAATTGGAGAAGAAAACAGCTTTTATCCAACAGGCACTTCAGCAGAATAATGAAGCTTCCATGGAATTGAAAGATCAGGCACAAAAAATTAAATACCAGTTGGATGATCTGAAATTTGTTTTTGAAGGAACACCTGCCAAAGCCAGTTGGGAAGAAGTACCTCCGGAGCATATGCCGCTCGATGGCCGTTTCGACGCCATTGCCTGGACAGCTTGGCAATCTACTTCGTCACCTACCGAAACACAGAAAGAAAACTACCGGATTTTGATGGAAGAATTTCCACCGGTGTTGGCCAAGCTGAACAACCTTGATCAGGAATTAAAAGAAATGGATAAGGCGCTTGATGAAATGAAAGCACCACATACGCCGGGAAGAATTCCCAAGTTTTAGGAAGTATCCTCAGAAGAAAGCTAAGCTGATTAAATTTCAATTGCCCCGGACTTAACAGGCTGTGTGAAAATTTAATTTTGGGTGCATTTTCTGGATTATTCTTTTTTAAGATGAGATTATAACTTTCAAAGATATTTTTTCGCTATTAGGTTTTATGGTGCATTGAGATGGTTATTTCATAAAAAAAATACAGA